>JADHOM010000030.1 GCA_016778985.1 Alphaproteobacteria bacterium
TGGTAAACGAAAGGACCTTAAGCGGCGGTGAGTAAAGAGCTTTATTTTGGCTAGTTTTCTTTTTGCCGCAATATGCTATAACGAGGTTAGGCACCCGTAGCTCAGCTGGATAGAGCGCTGCCCTCCGAAGGCAGAGGTCACAAGTTCGAATCTTGTCGGGTGCGCCATGTCTTAAGGCGTGTCAAGATGCTTGAAGATGCTGGTGTGATTAAGAGCTATTCGGCGGTTGTTGACCCCGATGCCTATGGCTTGCCAATCATGGCTTTTGTTACGGTTAGGCTTGAACGTCAGACCGATGCAGAGATTGTTAGTTTTGAGAAGGCTGTGATGGATTTAGATGAGGTTGTCGCCTGCTATCTGATGTCGGGACGCCAAGATTATATGTTACAGGTTTTTGCACATTCGCTCAAAGATTATGAAAACTTTGTCCGGAACAAATTAACCCATGTGTCCGGCCTTGGTGAGATGTAAACCCATTTTGCCTTTGGTCAGGTCAAACGGTCAATGTCTTTGCCCAAGGTAAATATGGACGACTAAAACCGTCTGCCTGAATTAATGCAATTCCTTTAACGGAATATGACAATGGATGACATGACCTTGGTTAGATGCTTGAATAGACGTTTGGGCAGGTGGCGTTTGGTTTTCACAAATCTCACCTAGTTTCTTCGGACAACGGCGCTGAAAAGGACACCCTTTTGCTGGTGGCGACAGCTCAACCACATCGTCGGCGCTAAGGGTCGGCGCTGTATCGGGATCAGGTTCCAAAACCGCCCCAAGCAAGACATCTGTATATGGATGAAAAGGCGCTTGATAGACCGCATCAGAAGGCCCAATTTCACATAATCTACCCTGATACAGCACCGCCACACGATCAGAGATAGCCTTAACCACGGCCAGATCATGCGATACAAAAATATAGGTTGTACCGCGCTCTTTTTTCAGCACATTGAGCAAATCCAGAACGGCTGCTTGCACCGATACATCAAGAGCTGAAGTCACTTCGTCACATAAAACAATTTCGGGTTCTGCGGCAAAGGCACGCGCGATGGCAACACGCTGCTTTTCGCCCCCTGACAACTGGCTAGGCAGGCGGCTAAGATAATGTTCCCCAAGCCTCACCTGTTCCAGCAATTTGACGCTGCGGTCGTGCAAATCCTTTCCCGATAACTGAAAATAAAGCCTTAGCGGTTGCGCCAGTATCTGTGCCACTGTATGACGCGGGTTCAGGCTGTCATCCGGGTTCTGGAAAATCATCTGAATCTGCCGCAAGTTCATAGAAGGGCGATCTTCTACTTTGGCTGTCAATTTGGTGTCCTGGTTAAGAATAATCCCGCCATTTTTGGGTGAGATAAGACCAGCAATGGTTTTTAGAATCGTTGATTTACCGCTTCCACTCTCACCCACAAGACCAAGAGTTTCGCCTTTTTCAATATTGATATTGATATTATCGACGGTTGCAGGCGGAGGCGGGCTATTGCTCAAAAACTGTGTCAGAAATCCAGATTTTGCATAGGTGATGGCCAAGTCTTCTAACCCTAATGTGGTTTCGCCTGTGTCTTTTCTGGCGGCTTTTCTTTGCTTCACCTTTTGGCTTGAAGTGGCTAATTGATCAATTTTATCATGATGAAAACATCTAATGCTTTCTGCGCTTTCAAGGCGAGTAAGAGGCGGTGATGTTGTTCGGCACTGATCATCTGCCAGCGCGCATCGATCGGCAAAGGCACATCCGGTAATAGCCTCCCCCGGCATGGGCGGCCTGCCATCTAGCGCAACTGGCAATTCCTTTTGCTTCAACCGTGGAATAGAGGTAAGAAGGCCATGAGCATAGGGATGCTTTGGCGCGAGTAAAGTCTGGCGTGATGATCCTGTCAGCACAACTTCGCCCGCATACATTACGACCACATTGTCACAAACACGCGAAATAGCACCAAGATCGTGGCTAACATACAGCATGGCCATATTGCGGTCACGGGCGAGATCTCTAAGCAATTCGAGGATATGTGCCTGTGTGGTGACATCAAGGCCGGTAGTAGGCTCATCAAGGAGCAAAGCATCAGGCTGACCGGCAAGAGCCATGGCGATAGCAACACGTTGCTGCTGGCCACCTGATAATTCATGGGGGTAGCGGTTAATTAGCGCTGCCGGATTTGGCAGGCGTACTTGTGAGAGAATTTCAATAATCCGATCATCAAAAGCCGTTTGGCTAAGGTCACTATGCAAGCGCAAGGCTTCGGCGATTTGCCGCCCTATCCGCATGGTTGGGGTCAAGGATTGTCCTGAGTTTTGCGGGATCAGGGCGAGATTACCGCCTCTTATTTTCTGGAGCTCATCATGATCAAGACCCAGCATGTTGATATTATTGAAATGCACGCTTCCATTCAAGGCTCTAAGCCCGCGTTTGAAATACCCCATTGCTGCCAGCGCCAGTGTGCTTTTACCTGACCCGCTTTCTCCAACAAGCCCGACACTCTCGCCGCGATTAATCGTTAGGCTTACATCACGCAGAACCTTAATGATTTTCTGCGACCGACTTGTATATCCAACAGAAAGATTCTGAATATCAATAAAGGATGACGAACTCATTTACACTGGCGCTTTCTGGGCGCGGTCAATCCCTAATGCCTTAGCCAAGGCATCTGCCGTCAGATTGATCCCTATGATCAATGAGGACAGCGCAATAACAGGGCCAATGACTCCCCATGGAGCAAATGACATGAAGCCGCGCGCATCTGAAATCATTAATCCCCAATCAGGCGTTGGCGGCGATACTCCAAAGCCAAGAAAAGATAACGAAGAAAACGCCAGCAACATCCACGACCAGCGCATAGCACCCTCAACCATTAAGGCATCCAGAACATTCGGCAGTAACTCACGCCAGATGATACTAATCCGGCTATGTCCTCTGGCCTTGGCTGACCAGACAAAATCACGCGCGATCACATCATGCGTGGCGGCGCGGGCAATCCTGATGACAGGCACGCCATAGAAAAATGCCAGTGTTGGGATCAGCACTGCGGTTCCTGAGCCAAAGGTGACAATGATGACCAACATTTTCAAAATCCATGGCAGGGAGAGAAAGGCGTCAACCACGCGCATAAGCACCTCGTCAAGTCGGCCACCGACAAGGCCGAATAATATGCCAATAAAGCCGCCCCATATCACCGCTAGAGGAGTCGCTATTCCCGTGACCAGGAGAGCTTCGCGGCCGCCCATCAATGTTCGTGAGAACACATCACGGCCAAGATGATCAGCACCCAGCCAATGCACCGCATCAGGAGCAGATAACATCAGGTAAGAGTTTTGCAATTTGTAATCATAGGGGGCGATATAAGGGCTGATGATCGCCAGCACGAGATGAAACATAACCAGCGAAAGTCCAATCGCCCCAGACGGACGCGACACAAGGTCTTTAAGGACAGTTAGCGCCCTGTTTTTTTCAAATTGATGCGTGATGGCTTGAGCCATTATTTCCTCGTATAAACAGTTCTCAATTTCGGGTTCGCCAACATTGTTAATAAATCTGCCGCTAAGTTAACGCAGACATAAATACTTGCCACAATCAAGGCAATGGATTGCACAACAGGCAAATCTCGATCAGAAATGGCATCAATCATGAGCCGTCCTAATCCCGGATAATTGAACACCACCTCAATCACGACAACGCCGCCAAGCAGCCAGGCAATCGTAAGCGCCACAACATTTATTGCTGGCAATAGCGCATTTGGTAAGGCATGACGAAACACCATCTGCCAATATGGCACACCTTTAAGCGTCGCCATTTGAACGTAATCACTAGACATGACATCAATCACCGATGAGCGCACCATACGCATGATATGGGCGCACATCACCAGTGACAGGACGATCACAGGTAACAAAATCTCAGGGAAAAATTCAGATATAGGCGCGCTCGCTGAGGTTAGCACAATTCCAGGCAACCAGCCAAGCCAGATGCTGAATACCAGAATAAGCAATGTTGCCGACACAAATTCAGGAATAGTCATGGCAAAAATAGCCAATGTCGATATGACCAGATCAGGCATCCGATCACGCCAAAGACCGGTGATGATGCCTAATATCAGCGCTAAAGGGATGCCAACAAGCATGGCACAAAAAGCAAGTAGCAGTGAGTTTTTCACACGATCACCAACAATCGTGCTGATTTTGGTTTTACCATCAACAGCCATGCCAAGGTCGCCTGTCATAGCGCCACCAGCCCATTCCCGAAACCGCTCATGCGCAGGTCTATTTAAATCAAGGTCTTTGCGGCATTGTTCAAGCAACTCTTTATCAGCCTGATATTCACCTAAATATTGGGTGCAGGCATCACCTGGCAGCATCTCAATGCCACTAAAGATAATAATGGATACCAGGCAAACGGTAATAAAGCCCAGTAAAATTCGTCTCATCAGCATCACAATCATAATTTAGTTTTCCGTTTGGACGTGATCAGGATTATGGTTTTCCAGAATTATGTATGTAAGGGCCAGTTTCTATTGCCAAGATAGTCAAGGCGTAGCCACTGGCCCTATTATCAGGTTTTTCAATTAATTTGTCTATTCGACCGTAACCTTATTCCAGCGAATAGAGTGGTTTTCCACAGCATCAATGCCATCAACTCGCGCATTATAGACATAAAGCTTTGAGACATGATAAGGGATCAACGTACCGGCAGTCTCATAAAGATGTTCCTGTGCCTGGACATAAATCGCCTTACGCTTTTCGAAATCAAGCTCACGTCTTGCTTCACCAAGCAAGTTGTCGAATGCCGGATCGTTGTAATAGGATTCGTTCCATTTTGCAGTTGAAAGATAAATCTCATGCAGAGCGGAATCCGCAGGCCGTTCATTCCAGCGTGTAGCTGAAACCGACTTTTGCATCCATGTATCACTCCAGTAGCCATCAGACGGAACCTGCTTAATGGTAACTCTAATGCCTGCTTCTGCGGCCTGTTGCTGATAGGCTTCGGCAAGAATTGGCCATGTTGGCTCAAGCGTTGCAACATAAACCTCAACATCAATACCGTCAGCATAACCAGCGTCGGCAAGCAGCTTCTTTGCCCCTGCAATATCCTGCGGGCATGAGATATCGGCACGATACTGATCATCAGGCTTAACCGGTGTGTCACAAGCTACCGTAGCAGCACCGCCCATGATCAATTTGACCAATTCATCACGGTCAGCGGCCATCCGCACAGCTTTCCGAACCCTGACATCTGTAAATGGCTCAACATCGGTGCGAAATACCAATCCACGCCAGTTGCCGGTTGGAACTTCCACCATCTTGAATTTATTGCTGCTGGCAAACATTGGCTTTTGCTGATTGGTAACGGTGTTTTCAAAGTCAATTTGACCACCAAGCAAGGCTTGCATGCGTGCCTGACCATCACCGATACCGATGATTTCCATATTTGCGACACCTGGAGGGCCTTCCCAGTAATCCATATTGGCTTCTAGCTTTGTGACCCCTGCGGCATCAAAGGAAACCAGCTTAAATGGCCCTGTTCCGATGCCTGAGGTTGCGATGCTGTCACCTGAATCTTCCGGGATAATCCGCAACCGATAATCCATCAGCTGGAGCGGCATATCAGCAAATGGGGTGGATAGGGAAAACTTGACCGTCATGCTGTCTACGGCTTCCATGCTCTCGATCATTTTAATAGCTGACCGTGCCGGAGACTTGTTTTCGGGGTCGAGAACGCGCTCAAATGTATAAATGACATCGCCAGCATCAAAGCTGGAGCCATCATGGAAGCTGACGCCTTCTCGCAAGTTGAGCGTCCATTCGGTTGCTTCGGCGTTTGCGCTCCATGATGTGGCAAGGTCTGGGCTAGGCGAGCCTTTCAAATCTGGCCTGATCAGCCGGCTCATTAATTTTTCAGTGATCTGCATGACCCGGCCACGCGAAGCGGGATCAAGATTGGATTTGTCACCAAAACCATATTCATGTGCTTGTCTGAACGTTCCACTAGGGGACGCGATCGCATTTGCACCACAAAGCATTATGATTAATGCTGATGCGATTAACGATTTTTTCATCTGATTTCCTCCATCATTATTGATAACTAACAAAGGTTTAATTCGTCCTTTGACCATTTCCATTTATAGGTGTGACAGGCAAAGTTATCCTCTGTGTTCATTTGTTATTAATGACTATGAGATTTAAGAAATATTATAACAAATATAATTTACAAATATATTCATACGTATTTTGTATGAATTAGATTTTTATATTCGAATTGCTTATTTTCTGAATTCAGGTCAGGCTGATCTTTTGGGAGGTGAGAAGAACGCATGGCGATACAGATATATGCTGTTGGCGGTGGCGGATTTACCCATGCTGATAATGGCCGGCTTGATAATAGCTGGTCTTATAATAGATTGAATGGTGATCCGTTGTTAGAAGACCGTCTGCTTGATCTTGCCGGGGCAGCACAGTCAACTCATATTGGCTACATCGGTCATGCCAGCGCTGATAATCCCCAAAGAATTGCCAATTTTCACAAGCGCTTTGATGATTGCGCGGAAACCCGTCATCTGCCCATAAGCGCCGATGCAAGCGAAGCGACCGCATTTTTCAAGCATCTTGATATCGTTTATATAAGCGGCGGCGAAACCGCCACCATGCTAGCGCATTGGCAGCGTTCAGGCATCACGCCTTTATTGATGGACGCTATTCGGAAGGGCGTCATCATGGCAGGGGTAAGCGCTGGCGCGATTTGCTGGTTCTCTGATCTGTTATTGAGGAATAGTTCAGATGGCTATGAATTACACCCAGGGCTAGGTTTGCTGGCTGGCAGTGCTTGCCCACATTATAGCAACGAAGAGCCAAGGAAAAACGCTTATCACCATCATATTGCTGATGGCAGCTTATCTTCAGGCATTGCTATTGACGATGGGGTGGCCGTTTGGATTGTTGATGGTGTTGTCAAAGCTGTTGACATTGCCCGCGATGATGGAAGCAATGCCTATGTTATCAGCCAAGCAGCGCAGGGGGTTAATATCCAGCCTCTCAAAGCTGGTCATAATATTGGTTTTGCTGGCCCCTCTTGACAGCACATTTGATTGCATGCGATCGGTATTGCAGTTGAATATCGGTCAAGAATTAGCGATGCGACTTTATGATAGGATCGTTTTGAAAGCCATCGATAAGCAGGTCTGTCAACATTCTGGTCTCCCGCGTCATGGTATCCAATCCGCGTGTAATGATCGCAATATGATAATTCAAACTCTGCAAAAGCGGCCTGATAACAACCCCGCCTTTTTCCGCCATCATCTGCGCCGAAAAAGGATCTACTATGGCCGGAATACCTGTTTCCTTGACCAAGCTGGCGGCGGCAAGCAAATTAGCGATACTATATTGGGCGTTTTTCTGTAACTGTTCTGCTAGTCTTGGCGCCATGCCGTGCATATCCAGAGGATATACATTCCCAAATGTGATGAACTCCTCCGTTGCTGCGGCTTTTTCCAGATCGAGGCTTTTGTCAGGTTCTGCCAAAGCGTGATGTTCAGGGATCAGGGCCACATAATTGACCGATGCCTGATAGAGAATATGAACGCTTTCATAGGGTGGCGACCGTGATACAATCCCAAGATCAAATTGTTGCAACTGAATGGCATCAACGATTGCCGGGGTATTGCGGACATGCACCTCAATATGGTTTTGCCCCTCGGTCTTGCTGCTTTGCCCCAACACTTTTGGCATTAATGTCAAGGAAACGGTTGGAATAACGCCGACCGAAACCTTGCCAACCGTCTTTTTGCGAATAGACGCTGCCAGTTCATCCAGTTTTTCAATATTAATAAAGGCACTTTCCACGGCTTGATGAAACCGCCGTGCTTCAATCGTTGAAATAATGCCTCTGCCTTTTCGGATAAATAATGAAAAACCAAGCGTAGATTCAAGCTCATGTATCAATCTTGTAATGCTAGGCTGAGATACATTCAATGCCTTTGCCGCCGCAGTGACTGTGCCAAGACGCATGACATTATCAAAGGCTTTGAGTTGGCGAAAATTAAACAT
This sequence comes from Alphaproteobacteria bacterium, assembly GCA_016778985.1. GTDB lineage: Bacteria > Pseudomonadota > Alphaproteobacteria > Puniceispirillales > UBA1172 > UBA12202. The sequence goes on from JADHOM010000030.1 coordinate 8,023, forward strand.
GTTTTCTCCTTGCCTTAAAACTATACCTTTTCTTGATCAATGTATCCAATAATTATATTTGTTCTATGATTTTTTAATCTGTAAATTTTCATTTTACTATCAGGAATAGCTCCTTGCCCAGGCAAATATATACCATTGATGACGCACAACGGCGGGCCAAGAGCCGATTGCCTAAAATGCTTTATGATTTTATTGCCGGCGCCTCTGGTGATGAAAGCCTGCATGATAAAAATAGCCAAGCTCTGAACGAAGTTCGTCTGATGCCGAGGGTTCTAAGGAATATTTCAAAGCGATCCCTGTCTTGCCAAATCCTTGGATTGGAAGCGGATTATCCGTTTGGCTTTGCGCCGATGGGGATGACCAATCTGGCTTGGCCGGGGGCTGATAAGTTCATGGCCAAAGAAGCTTCACAGCGGCGCATACCGCTATGTGTGTCAACAGCATCTTCCTCGACGCTTGAGCAAATAATTGCGGATGCGGATGGCTATGCGTGGTTTCAGCTCTATGCCGACCAATCTCCTGATTTTGTTGATGAATTGGTCAGCCGTGCCGAAGCCGCCAATTACAGCACCTTAATTTTTACCGTTGATGTGCCGATCCCTTCTGTGCGGACGCGTGATCTAAAAAATGGCTTTGCTATGCCAATGCACTGGGGGCCATCGCAGATTTGGGATTTTGCCTCACATCCACGTTGGACATTGGCGACACTTGCTTACAGTATCCGCAATGGATTACCCAAGCCGATGAATTATGCAACGTCAAGCCAGAAGACCAAATTCATCCGCAAAGCCAGTCGTGATGCCGCCGATTGGGGATTTTTGTCTAAATTGCGTGATAAATGGCGCGGGAAATTAATTATCAAGGGCGTCCAGTGCCCAGAAGACGCTATCCGAATTAAGGCGATGGGCGCAGATGCCATATATGTGTCTAATCATGGTGGAAGACAGCTCAACGCGGCGCCAGTATCTATTCATTCCCTTACCCAGATAAGGCAGGCGGTTGGTCATGACATGCCGTTGATTTTTGATAGCGGCATCCGCAGTGGTGAGCATGTTATCAAGGCGATTGCCCTAGGTGCTGATTTTGTCATGCTGGGGCGGTTGGTGATGTTTGGTCTTGGTTCTGGCGGCGCAACAGGTTTATCTAATATTCTGGATGTGATTGCCGATGAAGCCAGTGCTGTTATGGGATTAATCGGCCAGACTCAGGTCAGTGATATTGATGAATATTGTTTGGCGAGTTCACATGGATACCTATCGAGCCAAGATATGCAAAGGAGTGTTGCAGAATGAATGATATAAAAAAAATCCGAGGCGGGGCTTTGTTGGCAAGAGCATTACAAGAAAAAGGCATAGACCATGTCTTTACCTTATCTGGCGGATTTTGTAATCCTGCGCTGGAAGGTTTCATGGAATGTCAGATGAAAGTGATCAACTGCCCGCATGAGCAAATTGCCGGGCATCTGGCTGATGGCCATACGCGCATCACCAGAAAACCTGCTGTCTGTCTGGTTGGGCCAGAAGGCTTTGCCAATGCCGTGCCGTCCATGATGGAAGCGTGGGGTGAACGCTCACCTGTCATTTTTGTAACAGGGTCAAGCACACTCAAGCGCCAGGGAGCAGGCGGCTTTAAGGAAATTGACGATGTTGCCATTGCCGCGCCATTGACCAAATACAGCGCTACCATAACCGATGGTGAGCGCATTAATGAGTTTGTTGATCGCGCTTATAAAATTGCCACTAATGGCTATCCGGGGGCCGTACATCTCAGCCTGCCTGTTGATATTATGTTTTCATCTTTTGCCGAAGATGCTGGCCGCCACGAACGCCCTTTTGATATTAGCCCGCCAGCACCGGCAAGGGCATGGCCTGAGCCGCAACGGTTAGGCTATATCCTGAGCAAGCTGAATGCGGCCCGAAAACCTGTTTTGATTGGCGGACACGGGGTGTGGTGGTCAAAATCAGAAGCCTTGCTGGAACAGGCTGGACGCAAATGCGGCATCCCTGTTTTCAATATCCCCTATCACCAGAAATTATTAGGTGAGGAATGTGAGGCCTATATGGGGCTGGCAGATATTCACCAATATCATCCTTCCGCTGATGCCTTTCATGATTCTGATCTGGTGCTGATGGTTGGGGCGCGGCTTGATAATCAGATGAATTTTGGGAATCCGCCGCTGTTTCCTGATACCACAGAACTGATCTGTATCAATGGCTCACATGAAGAAATTGAGTTTAATCGTGCCGCCGATTATAGCCTGTTGAGTGATCCGGGGGTGTTTTTGCAAGCGCTGATTGATCACGCCGATAATCCAGATTTTATCCTTGATCGACAATGGTATGAATTAAACCGAGAAAAGCGCGGCGAATGGGTCAATAAAATGATCGCAGATGTTGAGCATGACGCGGCTCAAGCGGCGTTTGGTGGCCGTATTCATCCGCTGCAACTAGCGCTTGATGTGCAAGACGCCATGGCTGATGATGACTGGCTCGTCATTGATGGCGGTAATACTCATTTCTGGTCTGAGATTGCTATTAATCTTGCTGGATACAAGGGCAAAAAACTAGGCGGTATCCTGCATCCTGGAACGTTTAGCTTGCTTGGTGTTGGGGTATCTTTTGCGATATCAGCCAAGAACACTCATCCTGATAAAAATGTTGTCTTGATTAGTGGTGATGGGGCTTTCCTTTCTGGCGGGCTGTCGATTGAGGCGGCATTTCAAGAAAACCGTCCGATCACTGTTGTTATTGATAATAATGGCGGGCTGGATTGCATATCGCAGCAGCAAGAACGGTTATTTGAGAGTGGCACTCATTATGCAACAGATTTCCGCGATATTCCTTTCCATAGTATGTTTGAAGGGCTTGGCGGTTATGGTGAGCTTGTCGAGAAAAAGGAAGATATCATCCCGGCTGTTCAAAGAGCCATAGCCAGTGGTAAAACCGCTTGTGTAAATGTTAAGGTGAAGGGCGTGATTAGCCCTATTGTATTGGCAACAACGTCAAAACGCGACAAAGCCTCTATTGAATAGAGATAAGCGTGGGAAAGGGGTATCATGGCCATTCTATCATCACATTTTCTGAACGCCGTTGACGGCACCCATGCGGGTCAGGTCGGTGTTAGCTTGTTTCTGATCAAAGATGATGCGAGCCGCCAGATCATTTTCACCGAAGCAAGTGACGGCGGCGGCAGATTTTCAAAAGAATTTGATGCTGTTATTGGCGGTAGCTATGAACTAGTTATTGCCAGTGCCACCTATTTTAATCAATTTGATATGCCAAAAAATGGCATGCATATTCTTGATGAGATTGTCATTCGGTTTGCTATGCCTGATGCTGATGCTAAATATCATATTCCAATTATCATGTCACCAAATAGCTATTCCTGTTGGTGGTCGAGCTAAGAATCTTGCGGGGGGAAAGAAAATATGTCAGAAACCGGTTTGAATATGTCGCGCCGGATCAGGCGAACACCATATACTGACAAGGTAGAAATTCATGGAGTGAGAGGCTTTAGTGTTGTTAATCATATGCTTCTCCCCAAAGCCTTTGCTGCTACTGTCGAAGAAGATTACTGGCACCTGCGTGAGCATGTCCAGATTTGGGATGTTGGTTGCCAGAGGCAAGTCGAAATAAAAGGCCCTGATGCGGCGCGTTTGGTTCAGTTAATGACGCCCCGCGATTTGCGGAAAGCGCATGTTGGGCAGGGGATGTATATTCCCTTGATTGATGAAAATGCCTGTATGCTCAATGATCCCATTTTGCTGAAACTGGCTGAGCATCATTTTTGGATGTCGATTGCGGATTCAGATATTCTGCTTTGGGCGAAGGGTCTGGCATTAGGATTAGGGCTTGATGTGAGTATTGATGAGCCTGATGTTTACCCTCTTGCGATCCAGGGCCCGAAAGCGGTGGAACTGATGAGTGATCTCTTTGGCAATACTATCCGCGATCTTAAATATTTTCACTTTGATACATTTGATGTTCTAGGGACTCCGCAAATCATTGCCCGTTCGGGATATTGTAAACAAGGCGGCTTTGAGATTTATCTTAAGGGCTGGCACCTTGGGGATAAATTATGGGATTTGATCTGGAAGGCTGGCAAAGATTATCAGATTGAGCCAGGTTGCCCCAATTTAATTGAGCGTATCGAAGGGGGATTATTCTCATGGGGGAATGAGTTCACCCGTGACAACAACCCCTTTGAATGTGGCTTTGAGTCATTTTGCTATCTTGGTGATGATATTGATTATTTTGGCAAGGCCGCGCTCCAGAAAATTGCTCATGACGGCCATCACCAGGAACTTAGAGGGGTGACATTTGAAGGTGATAAAACCCCACCTTGCGGCAAGCCATTTCCTGTCACCACCCCAGATGGCACCAATATTGGACAAATTACATCGGGGATTTATTCACCGCGTCTGCAATCTAATATCGGTATTTCTATGATCCCTAAACCACTTTGGCAGGTTGGGACGCCAGTTGTGGTGCATACACCTGACGGCTATTCGCGTCGAGGGCTGGTATCTAATTTGCCATTTTAATTTGTAAAAGTGGGGGAGGTGGTGGTTCTTGCAGAGCAGTCTGGCTTACACGAGACTGACAGGGTGAGAGCGAATATCTAATGCTGACCGACAGGCGCAATGTGGTTGTTATCGCTGACGAAGCAAACCGTAACCAATATTGTTTTAAAGCAAAGGATGCCAGTGATAGCAGTGAGGTTTCATAAAGCTTTGCCAAACATTTACGCGATGCCTTCCCCGATGCTTCCTTCATTGGTTTTACCAGCACCCCCATTGAAGCAACAGACGTAAACACACCTGCTGTATTCGATGAATATATCGACATTTACGATATCCAACGCGGTGTCGAAGATGGGGCGACCATTCCCATTTATTATGAAAGCAGACTTGCCCGCATCAATTCGAAATGAAAATGCAAGCAAACGAAGCAAGGTTATTCTTCATATAAGTAGGATGTCACAAAGTGACTTGCGTATTGTTTTGCCAAGTCATCTTGGGGAACAACAATTATAACTCATTGTCTCTATTAATCGAAAAAACAAATTTACCCTTTTCGAATTCAGTGGTGGCATGGCATTCAATCTACCATTTGATATTTCTGAAATTGAAAAAAAGGCTTTTAAGGAAATTCTATCAGTTAGCTCTAGCTTAATATCCAGCTAAAAATTGTGTAAAATTGATCTAATCCTTATCTAAATTACCACTAGTCATCAAAACACTATTAACAATTTCCAAAATTAATTTTATCTATTAAAAAAAATCGAATATCAAATAATGAGATATCACAAAACTGACACACTAATTTTTAATAACTGCTTACACATTGTTAATAAACGGTTTTCACGTTGTACTTTTTCCTCCGAAGGCAGAGGTCACAAGTTCGAATCTTGTCGGGTGCGCCATAACTCTTTCCACTCCAGCACGATCACATCCATTAGTCTCATCCATTAATCTTCATCAATAGTAATCACCCTTGATGCCTATTGTTTTTGCAAATGGTCATAAAATCGCTATGACAAATAACAAAACTGTTGATAACATCGCCATTCGGCGAATATCATAACCACAGTATCACCCCTTTTCTTATAGGACGTTTCGATGGACGAGAATAGAATTGAAGATATTGTTAACCTGGCCAAGTACCCTATCCTTGATAACCAAACCGATGCGTATAAACAGCTTGTTGCGCGGATGGCGGCGCAATATTCTGACAACTCGGCTTGCCTTTTATCCGATTTCTTGCTGCCTCAAGCCGTCAATGCGATGGCGGCAGAAGCGCATGATGTATCCAAAGGCGCGTTCCGTTGTGACGACCACCATAATTGCTATCTGGAAAAAGATGATCCTAGTTTTGCTATTGATCACCCGCGCAGAAAGCTTGAGCGAACAACACTAAACGTCGTTGGATGTGATCAATTATATCCATCGGGGGCGCTGGTAACTTTGTATAAATGGGATCCCCTGCGGCGCTTCATTGCGGATATTCTGGGCTACCGCGCGCTCTATCGTCTGGCCGACCCTATGGGTGCTATGACCATTAATGTCATGAACGAAGGCGACAATCACGGCTGGCATTATGATGAGGCGCTGTTTACGGTTTCGGTGATGTTGCAGGCCCCTGAAAACGGTGGTGAGTTTGAATATGTTCCGGGCTTGCGGAGTGATACGCATGATGACTATGAGGGGCTAGACAATGTCCTCAACGGGGCGCATACGAATAGCGTCAAGATACCGATCACGCCGGGGGCGCTGCTGCTTTTTGGGGGACATTATCTGCTGCATCGGGTGACGAATGTCAAAGGCGACAAGACGCGATATATTACAACTTTATGTTACCGTGATCGGCCGGGGGTGACCAACAGCCCCAAAGTCCGTGAGCTGTTTTATGGCCGCCAAGAGCCGATTTATACGCATGATTTTTTGTGAGTCATTTACAGCCTTTTAATTTTTATTAAATCATTTATGGCCAATGAACTCTTAAAAACTATATTGATTAAAAAAACACACAGAATGAAATCATAATCAAGCTATTCCCACCCTCAACGCCCATCCGCACCAAGCCCCCAGCCAAGATAGTACTTGAACAACCGGCGGAATAATGGCATGCACATGCAACTGTCCTTATCAGGTTGTCTTATGTTTTTATATCTGTCCGGCTGGCTATCGCGCTACCTCATCGGCATGACGTATCAATCCAGCTCCCGCCCCGCGCTCTCATCACGTCAAATCAGCATAGATATTTTATCAGGCTTGACCGTCGCCTTGGCGCTCGTGCCAGAGGCCGTGGCCTTCGCATTTGTTGCCGGGGTAGCGCCGTTGGTTGGGCTATATGCTGCCTTCATCGTGGGGCTGATCACCGCGGTCATGGGCGGGCGGCCAGGCATGATTTCGGGGGCGACAGGGGCGCTTGCCGTCGTCATGGTATCGCTAGTCGCGCAGCATGGGGTTGAGTATCTGTTCGCGACGGTGGTATTAATGGGTATCCTGCAATTACTCGCCGGTATCCTGCGCTGGGGCAAGTTTATCCGGCTCATCCCCTATCCGGTGATGTTGGGCTTTGTTAACGGGTTGGCGATTGTCATTGGCCTTGCTCAGCTTGAACAGTTCCGCACCCATGATGCGAGCGGTCATGGCGCGTGGATTTCGGGTGAGCTGCTGTATATGACGTTGTTCTTGATTGTGATGACGATGTTTTTGATCTGGCTGACGGGGCGGCTGACCAAGCTGATCCCTGCTCCATTGGTGGCAATCGGCGTTGTCACCGGGCTTGTTCTGGGTCTGGATTTGAATGTCCCGCGGATTGGTGATCTGGCTAGTCTTGCTGGCGGTCTGCCGAGCTTTGCACTGCCGATGGTACCGCTGACCGTGGACACGCTGATGATTATTTTTCCTTATGCCGTTATCCTTGCCGCGATTGGGCTGATTGAAAGTCTGCTGACGCTTAATCTGGTTGGCGATATGACCAATCAGCGGGGTGGCGCCTCAAAGGAATGTATCGCCCAAGGCACCGCCAATGTGGTGACCGGGTGCTTTGGCGGTATGGGCGGCTGTGCCATGATCGGGCAGTCGATGATTAACGTCAAGTCTGGCGGCCGGACGCGGATTGCTGGCATAACGGCGGCGCTGTTCTTGCTGGCATTTATCCTCTTTGGCTCTGGGCTAATTGAACAAATCCCTATCGCCGCGCTGGTTGGCGTCATGTTCATGGTGGTGATCGGCACCTTTGCGTGGAACTCTATCCGCACCATGCTGAAAGTCCCACGATCAGATGCCTTGGTCGTGATTGTTGTCACGGTCATCACCGTGCTTGAAGACTTAGCCATTGCGGTTGTCGCTGGCGTTATCATGTCGGCGCTGGTTTATGCATGGAACGCGGCGACCCGTATTCACGCCAGCACGCGGCCTTCCCATACTGAAAAAGGCGCTTTGGTGTATGAAATCGAAGGGCCGTTATTCTTTGGCTCAGCAGAAGGCTTCAGAGAGCTGTTTCACATCACAGAAGACCCAGATACCGTGATTATTGATTTTGCTAACTCGCGCGTGGTGGACCAATCAGCATTGCAAGCCATTGATGATGTCGCCGCCAAATATGGGGCTGTCGGCAAGCGTGTCATGTTGCGGCATTTGAGCCGGGATTGCCATACGCTATTGGCAAAATCCGGACAGCTGATGATTGATAGTGATGATGACCCAGATTATCAAATCGCTGTTGATTATGGCGTCAGGATGGGGGTTTTTGGCAATAGCCATTAATCGCACCAATCCCCACCTCATAATCCACATAATCCCTATAATATAGCGGCGGCGGTTGTTGTCTGCGTCATGGCAACTTATATATGAGATAGAGTAATACTGTTGAGAGGAGAGACTCATGGGACAAACACCAAAAACCGCAAGCCAATATCTAGAAGAAGCCAATCAGGTTGTTGAGCGGCTCAGCCCAGAGGATGCTATCCCTCGCCATGGCGATAGCAATGTTGTGTTTATTGATGTTCGTGATGGTAAGGATATTGATCAGACTGGCACTATTGCCGGAGCGCTCCGTATCCCGCGCGGATTTATTGAGTTCGCGGCCGATGACACATCTAAACTGCATAACCCCGCCTTGACCAAGGATAAAGAGATTATGGTGGTTTGCGCTGCTGGCGGCATGGCGGCGTTAACTGGCCGGACACTGCGCGATATGGGCTATCCGACTGTCTATAATGTTGGCGGCTTTAACGCCTGGAAAGACGCTGGCGGCCCGGTTGAGTGATCTTTTTCAAAATGAATAATTAAAGGGCGAGCTCCCCCATTGGGTGCCTCGCCTTTTTTATTTTGTTTAGGGATGAGTGGATTGCAGTGCTGGCTGACCGCCTTGACAGGCTATCCTATCAATGCAAGGCTAAATCTGTCATATGACGAGTAGATGATTGTTTAGTGTTTTATATTAAACCCAAAATCTAACGGGAGGCCGATATGGTCAAAACACTGATACCCAAAATCACCCTTATGATTGGGGCTTTAGCCGCCGCAATGTTTATCCTTTCGGGATGCGTCACTGTCACCGATCAATGGGATAATCATAAGAAAAAATTCCATGCCAAAAATCTGGTTTATGATGCTGTTGAGGTTATCGAACGCGATGGCCGCAAAGCACTAGACCAGTTCAATGAAAAACCCTGGAATGATGGCGATGCCTATTTATTTGTTTTTAAGATGGATGGTGAACAGGTGTTTCACGCTGTCACCCCTGAGGAAAATGGTAATAATAGATTGGGGATAACCGACATCAACGGCGTGTTGGTCATCGATAGCATGATAGAGGTTGTTCGCCAAAATGGCTCAGGTTGGACGACATATCATTGGGAGAGCAACGAAACCGGAGAAGTCGGGGAAAAACGTAGCTTTGTTCATGGCGCTATGATGGATGGCGATGAAGTCTTTGTCGGCTCGGGCTATTACCACAAACATCAACAGCCTTAACGCTATGATTAGGCAGTGTTATTAGGCGGTATTAGGATTAACATAAGGTGAACAGCAGAATAGTGATCTGAACCCTGCCATTTACCTTTAGCCTTTAGCCGCACGCATCCCCGATCCAAAAATATCGGTATAAAATGACATTCATTCTCGCCATGTGGCGAAAATCACATTATACGTTGAGAAGAAAAGCTGTACGTGATGCGACCCACAATTAGGGATTTGAGTGATGGCAAAAATACTGCTTGATCATATTGATGTGCTAGCCACTATGGATGATGGTGGCGGCGTTTGCGGGGATGAGATTAATGACGCCGCTATCCTGATTGAGGATGGCGTGATCACCGCCGCCGCAACGCATCAAGCCATACAAGAGCAGCTTGATACCACCCCCTCGCCTGAGTTTAATGGGCATGATGAGCTTGAAGTGATCGATATGCGCGGCCATATCATCATTCCCGGTATGGTCAACACGCATCATCATTTGTTCCAAAACCTGACCCGCGTTATTCCTGCCGCCCAGAATAAAAGCCTCTTTGGCTGGCTCCAGACGCTCTACCCTATTTGGCAACATCTCAAGCCCGATGATATCTATATTTCGGCGGCGGCGGGACTGGCGGAGCTAGCATTGAGCGGCTGCACCACTTCATCTGATCATCAATATCTGTTTCCTAATGGCAGCCAGTTGGATAACGCGATTGAGGCGGCAACAGATATCGGCATCCGCTTCACTGCCACCCGTGGATCGATGAGCATTGGTGAGAGCAATGGGGGACTGCCACCCGATAGCCTGACCGAGAAAGAAGATAGTATTCTTGCCGATTGCTTGCGCGTCGTTGATGCCTATCATGATGCCAGCCGTCATGCTATGGTAAGAGTCGCCCTCGCCCCATGTTCGCCATTTTCGGTAAGCCGTGAGTTGATGCGAGACACTGCTATCATGGCCACTGATAAGGGCGTTGGTCTGCATACGCATCTCGCCGAGAATGTCGAAGATATTGAATATAGCCTTGCACATTTTAACATGCGACCAGGCGATTACGCTGAAGATTTAGGCTGGACAGGGCCTCATGTCTGGCATGCTCATTGTGTTCAGCTTAACCCTGATGAGATCAATCTGTTTGCCCGCACAGGCACGGGTATTGCACATTGCCCTTGCTCAAACATGCGGCTTGCTAGCGGCATTGCCCCGGTGCGGCAGATGCTCGATGCTGGGGTGCAAATCGGGCTTGGCGTTGATGGCTCATCATCTAGTGATAGTGGCCATATGCTAAATGAGGCGCGGCAAGCCATGCTCTTGCAACGGGTCATCCATGGCGCCGATAATATGACAGCAAGAGAAGCCCTGCGCCTTACTACGCGAGGTGGGGCAGAGGTACTAAACCGTGACGATATTGGCCAGATTGCATCTGGCTTTGCCGCTGATCTGGCCATTTTTGACCGCAATATGATTGATTTTAGCGGCACCCAGACAGACCCTTTAGCAGCACTGATTTTCTGTGGGCCTGTTAAGCCGCGTCATGTCATGATCAATGGCCGCTTTG
>JADHOM010000010.1 GCA_016778985.1 Alphaproteobacteria bacterium
CTGGCGGCGGTGTAGAGGTGGCAAGGATAGCGTTCACATCCTCCAAGCCAAAGCGTTCGCGCATGGAATTGATCCGCAGAATACGTTCCACCCCATCATCGGCTTGCGGTTGAGCAAACAGAGCTAATGCCTTTTGCCGTGCCTCGGCCTTATCCTTGGGTGCGATACCGTCCTCAAGCTCAACGCAGACCATATCAACACCACTTGCCAGCGCTTTCGGATACATGTCTGGACGTAACCCCGGAACAAAAATGAAGCTGCGTCTTGGGCGAATGTTGGAATTGTCTGCCATTAGTCTTTTCCCTCTCTCTATTCACTTTTGGTCAATTACATATTTTCAGTACAATTAGGCACAGACTGCACGGCGACAGCAGCATAATCCGAAACCCCAATAATAGGCATTATCCCTATACTCTGCATGAGCTGATCATAAAATGCTACCGCACAATTCAGATCATTAGTGGCAAGCATTACATTTCCGATCATTGGTTTTTCTTCCTTTCCCATCGGGCGTCTCAACGCTGGCTGGTTTCGTAATGCGTATTCTGCCAAACAGGCACTTCAATGCGCGGCAATGGTGACTTACCAAGAATAGCATCGCTCATCTTTTCGGCAATCATTATGGTTGGGCTATTGGTATTGCCATTTGTTGCCATTGGCATGACCGAGGCGTCAACTACTCTTAAATTATCAATTCCATGCACCCTACCATCCATATCAACTACGGCTCCGCGATCAATTTTCGCGCCCATCTTAGCGGTGCCGGAAAGATGCCATTGCGTCGCCAGGTTGCTAGCCAGACATTGATCCAGCTCACTGTCAGAATGCACAGTCTTGCCGGGATAGATTTCGTCACCACAGAGCCGCTCAAATGACGGCTGTTTGACAAGCTCCCGAACAATCCTGATGCCCTTGCGCAACTTATCACGGTCGCGCGAATCTTTCATGTAATTGACCAAAATCCGCGGTGGTGAGGAGGGGTTAGAGTCACGCAGAGTAATGCTACCCCGGCTATATGTCCGCATCAGCCCAACATGTATCTGAAAGGCATGTTCTGGCAGTGGCTCCCATGTCTCGTCATCCACGGCAACGGGTGAGATCGTGAGCTGAATATCTGGATATTCAACGCCAGCTGCCGACCGTAAACAGGCAACCGTTTCAAATTGGTTTGAGGCACAAATGCCATCACGCCACAACAACCAACGGATACCGGCAAGCGTCCGCCCTAAAAGCCGCGTATGCGGCCAGATAGAAACCGGCTCATTACAACGGAATTTCAGAACAAAATCAGGGTGATCATTAAGATTCTGGCCAACACCCGGCAGGTCTGCCAGCACCTCAATGCCCATCGCTTTCAGATCAATCGCGGGGCCAACCCCAGACAACATCAGCAAGTGCGGGCTACCAACAGCACCGGCGCTGAGGATAACTTCGGTTTTTGCATTGACATCAAAAGTCTGGCCATTTGCCTTTGTATAGCGAATACCAGTCGCGGTTTTGCCATCAAATAAAATTTTCTCAACCTGAGCTTTTGTGATGATGTGGAGATTTTTGCGTGACCGCGCCGGGTCTAAATAAGCAATTGCAGTACTGCTTCTAGCTCCATTGTGGATACTCATATCGAGAACACCAAATCCCTCTTGGCGATAGCCGCAAATATCCTCAGTTATGGGATAACCTGCCTCTTCGCCCGCGGCCATAAAGGCCTTGTAAATCGGGTTTTGCGGTGATGGACGATTGACATTAAGAGGCCCACCGCCACCACGGTATTCTGTCGCACCGCCCGAATAGTTTTCCATGCGTTTGAAATAGGGCAAAACATCCGCATAGCCCCAACCTTCGCATCCTGACTGTCGCCATCCTTCAAAATCAAGTGCATGACCACGGATGAAAACCATGCCATTTATGGACGAAGATCCACCAAGCGTCTTGCCGCGATCATGGGTCATGACGCGCCCACCTAATTCGGGTTCAGGTTCACCCTGAAATGCCCAGTTATGCCGCGTGGATTGCAGATTTTGCAAAACGGCGGCAGGAATTTTCAAAGATAGGGCATTATTTTTTGGCCCTGCCTCAATCAGAAGAACGCGATGCTTACCCTCATGGGACAACCGATTGGCAAGGACACAGCCTGCTGAACCAGCCCCTACAATTATATAGTCATAATCCATGAGATAATTTCCATCACCTTTTTGCGCTGGTAATATTTCATCACCATCGGCAAGCCAAACCCATAATTCAAAGCTTATAACAAAACTTACCGTTTGTAAATAAACTTACCAATAGTTAGTTTAAAAAAAATTGATGCGATCAAAACACGTTCCGGTGAAAGAGTTTTGAGCTCAATGCGATATCGGCAATCGCCTTAATCTTCTGACGCGCGGCGCGGTGATATTCACGTTGTTCATCAGAAGCGCCTATTAGCTCAAGTGTCGTAAACTCAAACTCATCAAGCGCTTTATCGCAATCAGGGGTATTGGCAAATAAACCCGCCCGAACCCAAATCCCATCAATTAAAATACCAAGGATATTGGCGACATCAGAAACCTTATCGGCATCCAGAAAATGCTTCAGCTCATGCGAAAGATTGCTTTTAATGCGGGCATTATTTACAGCCTGCACACGCTGGCACATGGCATTGTGCGGGACTTCTGCTAATAGCGATACCCATGCTTGGCAGACTTCTCTGTTATAAATTGTTTTGGAAAAATTGGAATAGGCGATGGCCCAGAACCGCTCATAAGGTGTTTCTGTATGGCGGATCAATTCAACTAAAGACATGCTCAAAAGCGAATTAGATCGGCGGAATACCGCCTCCAATAATGCGCTTTTGTCTTTAAAATGATGCAGCACCACGCCTTTGGAGACACCAGCGATTTCCCCAACCTTTTCAAGGGTAGTGCCTCTCAATCCGTATCTTATGACCGCTTCAAACGCAGCTTGCGAAAGCTCATGGCGTCGGATTGAGCGGATTGAACGTGCTTGCATGATACGACATTATCCTCGCAGAGAAGAAACCAGTTTCATGGATAACGCCCATAAGTAAAGATGTCTATACTTGACGATTAAAATAAACCCTAGCCATAAGAGCTTTTAGGTTAAGGGCGGTTAATTTTTCAACATTAAGCATGGGCATTATTTGACCTCTTTTGACGTTAGGGAATAGTGCGATCAAGCCCTCTGACGATACGGTGATCTCTGTCATAGAACGGCGTTTCTACAATGTCACAATCATGCAAACTGCCATCAGGGAGCTGCAGTGTCATCTTGCGCCCGACCCATTCACCTGGTGCATGAAACCGCGCATAGCCTATCCCTAGACCTAGTGTAGGTGATGGCACACCAGCGGTGATCTGGCCAACCTCAGTGCCTTCATCAAGGATACGGCTTCCCGAAGACGGCGTTGCCGTGGCGCAGGTAAGCCCCTTCAACAAAGGGCGCTTATCAGCGTTAATCAAAGCATCACGTCCGATAAAGCTCTCATTCTCCAAATCGACAAAACTGCCAAGCCCAGCCTCAAATGGCGTCATGGTTGTATCCATATCTGTTGTATTGCCCAGAATACCTCCCTCAATGCGGCGAATGGTCAACGCACGAGTGGAAGAAAACTCCATCCCGAACGGCGCGCCAGCCTGCATCAGATGATCCCATAACGCGAGATGATCCGTGCTGGCACCGCCACAATAAATCTCAAACCCCAGCTCATTAGTGAAGCCAGAACGTGAGACATAAAGGCTCTGGCCACCAAGATCAAAGTATCCTGATCTGAAATACTTCATATTTTCATCAATTTTACCTGCCGAAGCCGCTTTCATGATATCAAAAGACGCTGGCCCCTGGATTTGCAACACCCGTGAGTTAGGATCCGAAATCTCAACGTCAAAGCCGCCACTATGCGCCATCAGCCAAGTTTCAAATGGGCCGTCAGCCTGCACATACCAGAACCGATCAGGGGCAAGTTTGAATACCACACCATCCATGAAAATGCCGCCCTGTGGCGTGCAAGCGAGCGCGTAATAACCACGGCCTTCGGTCATTGTCGACACTTTGCGGGTCAGCACCTTTTCCAGAAACGGCACAGCATCTGGCCCGGAAATTTCAACCGGTTTTTCTGGCACGTCAAAAATTAACGCCTTGCGGCGCAGTGTCCAGTATTTAGCAAGAAAATCTTCCTCATTATATACAGCAAAAAATCGTCCTGCATAAATACCGCGAACCATTTTGGACGTGTCATGGCGTTCAATGAAGGGGGATTCCTCAAATCGCCTTGCACTAATGGTAATCGTATTCTCAAAGTCTTTTTCTTCCTGAAAATTCGCCATCTCCATCTTCCTTTCTGAGCTTTCCCTTGCTGAGCTTTCCCTTGCTGAGCTTTCTTTAGAGTAAGATCACTCTCACGGAAAAAACAATGGACTAAAAACTTACCAATGAACAGTATTATTTCAATGTCTCTTACTCAAAACCTGAAAATAAAGGATGAGTCATGAAAAATGAATATGATCGAAGTCTCATTTAGGGGTCAAGATAAAGGAGGCGACATAAATATCATATTAGCGGCTAGTGGCAAATCGGATAGCATCTTCAAGCCGGTCGTCACCCCAGAATATCTCATCACCTATTCAGCGACGCCCTCGGCAAGCATCAAATCCGTATCTGAGCATTGTTCACGCACCGCTTTTGCGGCTTGATACTCCGCACTATGATAAAAGCTGTTAGCGACCTCCATGCTTTCAAACTCAATCATCATCACGATACCCGTGACATCGCCCTCTAGCCTGTCCGCCACCGGGCCACGAGCAAGCACTTTGCCGCCATATTTTTTGATAGCAGGCCCTGCCATGCCAGAAAACTCTTGGAACTTGTCTTGATCTGTAACTCTAATATTAGCAACTAAATAGCCTTTGGGCATCATCCACCTACCTTTTATATATCTGATTTTACCAATGCATAGATTTAAGCTTAACAGGAAGATCGATTTATGAAAGGGTATTTTGAGTTATGTTGAGATATTGATGATGCTGTTTTGAAAACAGCCGAATAAGAAAGTGTTATCATTGCTAAGATATTTTACACCTAAAACAAACCCCTCAAAACCAATGGCAAAACGTAAGATTTTAATCTTAGCCCCCATGATAGGTATTGGTGATTTGGTATGGGTGAAACCATGGATTGATGCGGCGGCAGACCAGCATGACGTTGTTTTAATGACAAAACCGTCATCCCACGCCCATATTACCATGCAAGAGCATATCCACAAAAATAACCAAGAAAAAAATATGGAACTGCGCTCACTTTATCGTTCTATGAGAGGCCAAAAGGGCAAACATGATGGCATTTCCGGTATCTTCAGATTAGCCCATGATATCACTAAAATTAAGCCTGATGAAGTCTGGATATTTCACCGGAGCTGGCGTTATGCGGCGGCGGCTTGGCTGGCAAGGGTCAAAAAAAGAATTGGCTTTGGTCTGGGCAGACAGCAATGGTTTTTGACCGAACCTTCACCAATACCTGATGACATGATCGGCATTCATCCGCGTCAAGCCGTTGCCAGTATATTAAATCCTCAAGGCATATGCCCCAAAGATACCCATCCCCGACTTAAAGCCAATGCTGATCAAATCGCTCTGGCGAAAGCAACTCTGCCTGCGAATACGCCAATACTTATTATGGGTGTTGGGTGCAGCACAGCGGATCGCCGCTGGTCGCCGACACATTTTGCCGAGGTGATTAACTGGCTCCATCAATCATACCCGAATTATCATATCGCGCTATGTGGAGGGCCTGATGAAGGCGATATTGGAGAGCAGGTTGTGAAGCGTGTCGATAGCAAGCCTGATCAGGTGCAGCTGATTTTTGACCAACCGCTTGGCGTTGTCGTTGGTATTCTTCAATTATCCACACTTTATATTGGTAATGATACCAGCCTGATCAATATCGCGGCAGCAACGGGAACACGTTGTATCCGCATTTATGCAAGCTCTTTACCAATCCTCTCCTCTGAGTATATCACCTCATTATGGCCAGCCGATAAATCACGGATCGATGTTTGGGGTAGCATTGATGACATCACCCCACAAGACGTCATAGATGCGGTAAAACCCTTACTGAATTAATCCGCTACCGATACTCTTAATTTTCATAAGGCATCGTCATAAGACGAAGCATTACCGCTTGTTATATTTTTTGGGAAAACATACACTAGATTTTGATAATATTCTTGAGGCAAATTTATAACTATCATGAAAATTTTATTGACCGGACATAAAGGTTTCATCGGCCAAAATCTATATAAAACCCTGTTAAAACTGGGGCATAATGTTGAGGGCTGGGATTGGGGTGATGGGCTAGCGCCATCGGCTCCATATCCTCAAATTGTAGGCCGTGATATCGTTATCCACCTCGGCGCAATTAGCTCAACCACCTATCCAAATGTTGAGCAGATTTTCACCCAAAATACAGATTTTAGCATTTGGCTCTATGATCAATGTCAGGCGCATAATATTGATTTTCACTACGCCTCAAGCGCCAGCGTCTATGGAACGCTAAACCATTTTAATGAAGCTGGGCCGTTTCAACCGCAAAGCCCCTATGCGTATAGTAAATATCTATTTGATCGTCACATTATGCAAAATCCGGCCGAGCATATTAAAGTCATCGGCTTTCGGTATTTTAATGTTTATGGCCATTATGGCGAAACCCATAAAGGCGACATGGCAAGCCCTTACACAAAGTTTATAAAGCAAGCGAAAGAGCAAGGTGCGATAAAGCTGTTTGAGGATAGTGATCAGTATAGCCGCGATTTTATCAGTGTCGAAGATGTTGTCAAAATACACTGCACGATGATTAATAATGCCCAATCAGGCATATATAATATCGGCACAGGCAAGCCAGTCAGTTTTCAGGTTGTTGCAGAGAGTATTGCAGATAAATACAATGCTCAGATTACATATGTCCCAATGCCGAATAATCTCAAGCAACAATATCAGAAATATACCTGCGCTGATCTCACTCGGCTGAAACCGCTTATTGATCATGAGTTTCAGTGCATTACAGAATATATCAACAGCCATAATTGAGGCATCGTCAGTGACTGTCGGCTTTGCAAAAAACATTCCGACGATATCACTTAATTATAATTTTTATCGGTAATCAGATACTAGCCAAACACTCCACTAGAAAAAACCTGGCATATTTATCAAGATAAGGTTCCGTCAATAACATATTGCAAAATACGAACAACTTGCTCAGGTGTTTCCACCACCGCCAAGGCGGCGGCATCAACCTCTTTTAACGCATGCTGATGGTCTGGCTGGTGCATAACAATGATTGATTTACCCAGCGCCGCCGCATAACCCGCATCAAATGCCGCGTTCCATTGTTTATATTTTTCGCCAAATCGCACCACCACAATATCGGCATCAGCAATGGCCTTTCTTGTCCGTATAGCATTAAGCTTTGCGCCTTTGTGATCATGCCAAAACTTGTTGGGCTCATCACCAAGAATAGCCACACCACAATCATCACTCGCGCTATGATCGGTCACAGGAGAAGTGAAGCGAACATCCATTCCCTTGGCGCCTCGAATGATCTGATCGCGCCAGTCAGTATGGATTTCTCCGGATAGATATACGGTCATTATCATCACTAATTCTCACCACTGGATGTTGATAAAGCATCAGCCTATATGGGCTAAAACAACAAAGCAAGCCGCATGCCAAGACAATATGGTCTGCATTACTGATTGCCTTTAAGCCAATATAGCAATAGGGTTTTAGGTCTCGTCAGGCTTTTACGTCTCGCCACAGGGCACCACATTATGATTGAAGATATATTTTCCCATAGCTGGCTGGCGCCACCTTTCCTAAATCCCTCGCTCGATGCTTCTGCCTTATCATTCTGGCTGATTTGTGCGGCGGCGGTTTTGCTAATGGCTATTGCCAAATCAGGATTTGGTGGTGCTATCGCCTCTTTATCAGCGCCATTAATGCTGACTATCCTGCCAGCTCGGGAAACCTTGGCCATTCTGCTGCCACTATATATGCTGACCGATATATGGGCGATCCTGATTTGGCGCGGCTATTGCTATTGGCGGGTTCTTTTCTGGATGGTGCTGTTTGCCACTATCGGTCAAGTCTTGGGCTATTTGCTGATTAGCGTCATCAATGATGATATGCTAAAAGCCATGATTGGCGCGATTGCTATCCTTATCGGCTGTCGCTATTTCATCAGGCTAAACATCAAAACCAAGGTTGATCAGACACGTCAGATGCGGAAAAAAATTCCTCAGCGGGCAGCATTCTGGTGCAGCCTATCTGGATTTTCGTCTTTTATTTCGTTAACTGGCGGAATTCCGGTACAGATATTTTTACTGCCCTTGCGCATGCATCGCTATTTAGTCGTCGGGACAAGCGCCTGGTTTTTCTTTTCCATTAATATTGCCAAAATTCCGTTCTATCTGCATTTAGGTATGTTCTCATCATCGACGCTGTTTATCAGCTTGTCGCTAATTCCGGTTATTCCTGTCGGTGTTGTTATCGGAAAATGGCTTAACCGCAACATGACTGATACGGTATTCTATCATCTTGTCCATGCTGGGCTGGCTGTGCTTGGCTTGCGGTTAGTTTGGGGAATTATCAGCGCTGCATAAGGCTATCATTTTAATAACAGACAGATAACATTGGCATAAAAAAGGCGCGGATCATGCCGCGCCTTTGCGATGATAAGAAAAAAGTATTAGCAGCTCATATCTGGTTGGGTAGTCGCAAGCGCGCTCTGCATTTTTTGCGCTCGTGCAGCCAGTTTCATTTGGCGTTCTATCTGCGCTTCGCTTGGCTTTTTACCTTGCTTTGTCAGCTCACTAGATTGTTGGCCAAGTTCCATAAACTTTGCCATAACAGCAGTGACTTCAGTCATGCAAACTGATGATTTTCCTTCAAATCCTTCAATTTGCTCTACCACGTCTTCAAGTTTATCCAGAACTTCATTAATTGCGGGATCACCAGAATCACCACAAGCAGATAAACCTAAACTAGCACTCAATAACAAAATAGCTGCCAAAACTCTCATTACATACTCCATAAATTAAAATCATAATTTATGAATTAGTATAAAAATAAAGCCCTTCCAAAATTTAATTTCAGAAAGGCTTTGTCAAAACCGGCAAAATTAAAAATGGCTTGAATTAGCGCATTTGCATTTACTAGATTAATCGAGTCGGCCTTCTTGGTGCGCCTTCCATACTTCTAATAATAATTCTTCACATTCCTCATTAGAAAGAAACTGCGGCTTATTTTCAAAAGCATCAAATACTCTAGCAACAAACTCATCACCATCTTTACAGCCTTCCAGGTGGCGTTCTGCTTTATGTAAAAAAATATGAAGGTCTGTAACACGTCTCCGCGCTTCCTGATTAAATTGCATTTTCATATCCTTTCCTATTTTTGGTCCTATTTTTGGTCCTATTTTTGAGACCCAATTTTGGGAGTCCTATTTTGCGATATTAACCTCTTAGAGACATATTCATATTATGTCACCAGAGCGGTATGATGACTAGTTTTTATCCTGCTCTTAATGATAATTTATTTATCATGCGAAAGATCAAAATCAATATTAGCATGGAACTTATCAGTCCAGTAATGTCACCAATAAGGAAACGAACGATCACCTGAAACAGTTGATCAGTCTCGATCTGCTCACCCTTTAGCAATGCTCCGGTGATGGAATTAAAAAATGAAGCAATAATACCAGCAATGATAACACCCCGCCAATTCGGTAAGCGGTTTGCATATGGGTATATATTGTAACCAAGCAATTTCAGGCTCTCAAATCCAACTAAAGCAGAACAGGCACTAAAGATCGGGATCAATACAGATCGCGGATATGAAAAATCAAGCCCCCAGATAGAATGAGCAATCACCTCCGCCGGGATCAGCGCAAATAGAACCTTTGGGCCTAACAGCCAGGTCGCTAAAACACGCACAGCATGTGGCAAAAAAAGAATACTCGAAATACTTGTCAAATCGCCCAAAACAGCGGCTTCTATTGGAAAAATAATATGCACACTCATCCAAAATAAGAGCAGGTATAGCGTAATAACGAACCCAGCCCAGTGCTGAGAAATCAAGCGAAAAAGATACAAAATAAAACCCTGAGCAACATCTAAATATGAACATCACAATATATCAAAACACACTTATCTGATGCGTATCAAGAAAACCGTTCGATTTGCGGGACGTATAATCCAGACCGTTCGGTGCCAACTTTATCAATGTAACCTGATTTAATCAGCGTTTGAAATGCTCGGTAGAGCGACGGCTGAGGCATGGATTTAACCAACGGATGCTCACGCAGCTGATCGAGATGGATGGGCTTTTGTTCTTTATTTGACAAGATAATGAGAGCAGAGATAACCTTTTTCTCAATCTCAGTCAGAGATGCAATAGACAAATCTCTTTCCATTTGAAGAATAAGGTTTCTTAGTTCAGCATAATAGGTAATTTCAGTCATAATTTAATAAAACCAATCATAAGATAATATTACTTTATATAAGTATAAGTATTGATATTTCAACACTTAGCCATTGAAACATGATGCTGAAATGAATATTTGAAGAAGTTGGATAGTTGGTCTAAGATCAAATAATGATTTAAATTTCAATATGTGCACCGTTTAGGCTCTGTTCTCAAATTACTAAAACCATCAAAATATACATCACTTTATAAAAGAAATCAGGCTCGTTATGATCACTCAACCATCAACAAAATCAGCGCATGTGAATTGGTTATGTATGCACACATGGCGACGTTCATCCTATAACACAATGTGGTGTTTAATTGGCTGTTCTATTGGTGATTTTGGAACGATTGCATTTTTCCAGTTCACCGGCATTCCGTGGCCAACATTGGCCATCATGACGCTGGCAATCATAAACGGTATCATCACTTCAATCTGTCTGGAAACAATTATTTTGAGCCGACAAATGGAGTTTCGTCTAGCCTTTAAGACGGCGATCGGCATGTCGCTATTATCTATGATAGCCATGGAAATCGCTATGAACAGTGTTGATGTTTTGATGACAGGCGGCGCCAAGCTAACTTGGTGGGTTATCCCGTTTATGCTGGTTGCCGGTTTTATTGCACCCCTGCCCTATAACTATTGGCGGCTTAAAGCATTGGGTAAAGCCTGTCACTAATATATGATTAGATGTGAGGCTTCATGCAAATCGCATCATAATGATGGCGTGTCGTAATTTTGCCATCATGCGCAAAGATATCCAGCATAGCTGCAAATCCTTGATCCGTAATCTCCATATGCGGTGGCCAACATCCCATACTTTGATAGGCATGAATACATTGCGCCAAAACCGCCTCATCAATATTTGGGAATAATGGCTTTTCAGCCTTAGCGATATCGCTAGCAGAGGTTTTTGACATATATTCGCGCGTGCTCTGATAGGCACGGCAAAATGCTTTACCCTCATCACTCGCCAGCCAGTCTGGCATCGTTGCCAGACTAGAAAATGCACATGACCCAACCACTGGCCCCAGCGCCGCCACGACATAGCCTGCGCCATCGGCTTCTATTTGTTGTGGGGCTGGCCCTTGCTGATGAATATATTGACCAGTGCCTGCCCGAAAGGCTGCGTCCATTTCTTTGGCATTGCCAGCATCAATCACATTGATCTTAGCAACATCAATCCCGGCCTTGAAACAAGCATATTTGAACATCGTCATCGGCTGACCGCCATGATGAACAAGCACGTCAGCGCCTTCCAGCTTAGACCACTCAAAATCATTGTCAGGGCTGCGGCTAGTCAAGAAAAAGCCATCCATATCATTAATCAAGGCAAAGTGACGGGCCTTGTCTTGGCGGCCTTTTTCCAATGAATGAAAGCCCTGACTGATCGTCGATTGAACGACTTGCGCGGTGCCGTCCTCCAGCGCTGCCAATGCTGATACGCCGGGGGTTGCCACACTCCATTCATAATCAAATCCCTCTTTGGCTAAAAAACCGCCAGTCATTGTTGAGATGAGAGGTGAGTAAAATGCTGAAAACAACGTGAATTGAATATGAATACTTGGCATATGGCTTCCTTTCTAGGGATCAAAAGCGTCTTGAATTATCAGGCGTTCACTAGCAAGGTTATTGTTACCTCTGGCCCTGTCAAGCAGGTAATATTTTCATATTAAGCCTAATCAAGTAAACACCAAATAAACGCCACATAATCGATAAGGCAAACGATAAGATAGCTTTCTGAAAAAATATATATAAAAATTATCTCGCTTTTTTTGCAACAAAGTGTCATAAGCAACTCACTCACTACTATGTTTTGAGGGTCAAACGATTTGCTTCTCCACGGAAAAGAGGTTGATTGACGATTTAACAACCTTTTATCCAAAGGAGAGAAAGATGCCTAATGGCACCGTAAAATGGTTTAACGAAACCAAAGGTTATGGGTTCATTGAACCCGAAGATAAGTCGCAAGATGTTTTTGTTCATATCTCAGCTGTCAAAGATGCTGGTATGCAAACACTGAACGAAAACCAAACTGTAAGCTATGAACTCGAACAGGGTAAGAATGGCAAAAGTTCAGCGGTTAATCTGAAAAGCGCATAATCTTGTCACCTGACAAGATCATATGACAAGACTATATATTGAAAAGGCCAGTTACAAACGCTGGCCTTTTTATTTTGGAAAATGGCGGCATAACGCTATCAGGTCTATATGCATTGCTATTACCGCAGCCTGATTTTAATAACAAATGGAATACCGCGGGCTTGCTCTCGAATAAAAATGAACAGACCACTTGCCGCGATAATGAGCATACCAAGCATGGAATATTTATCCGGCACCTCATCAAATAGCATATAGCCAATAATGATCGAAATGATCAGCAACGTATATTCAAATGGCGCTATAACAGGTGGTTGGCTAATCCGGTAGGCTGTGATCAGACATAATGTTCCAATCGTCGCAACCACCGAAATCAAAAGCACACTAGATATGATGACGATATTATTTAATACCCATGGGCGGAACACATATTCTAATCCCCGAACGCCTTCAAACGACCATCCCAGTGATTTAGACAACAATAGCGTTGCGATACCGCATATTGTACTTGCTATATACATATGGAATATTTGCTGAAACACCGTATCTTTTTCGCGCGTCTGTTTTGCCAAAATCATGGAAATGGAATAACTAAGAGCAGTAAAAAGCGGCAAAAGATAGGCCCATTGAAAATTGCTAGTGCTTGGCTTAACAATTAAAAATGTACCAATAAAGCCTGTCAAAATTGCACCCATTCGATACCAGCCAACATCATTGCCAAGAAAGATGCGCGATAAGATAGTGATAAATAGTGGGCTGACAAAAAATAGCGCCGTAGCCTCAGCTATGGACATCAATGACAGTGCAATATAAAAGCTCATAAATCCCAAAAAGAAGAATGTCGCCCTGATCGTTGTTAACAGAGGATAGGCAGTAGAGAAAATAATGGGACGGCCGCTCAAATATAAAAAGGCGGAGATAAAGCCTGTGCCAATGATCCCGCGCATAACAATTATCTGCAATAATGAGCCATCGGAAGCCAATAATTTTATGACAACATCTTGAATACTAAATAATGCCATACCAAGGATAATAAGCAGTATTCCCAGCTTGTCCTGCATCGCGCCTATCCTTATATAATTTGTTAAAGCATCATATATTTTTTTAATATAATCAATAGGTTAATAAGGAGTACTTTTGTCGTGAAATGACCATTTTTGAAACTATTTATATTTTATTTACGACACTTTCATCTATATCCGTCATAAACACTTCACAACAACATCAGCGGTTGCAATTTAGGTCGAAATGGTAACAATAGCCCCATGACATCTTTAGTAGTTGACGATAGTATTAATGACACCGTTAATTCGGTGATTTTTGATCATCTTGCCGAGCGTGATGCGGCTTATCTGATCACGCCTGAGCATATTTGGACAGGCATAGAGTTTCATCAACTGGTTATGCGTCTAGCGGCATATTTGCGGCAATCCGGGCTCAAGAAAGGTGATCGGCTATTAGCACAATTAGACAAATCACCGGCCAGTTTCGCGCTCTATGTTGCGACACTAAAAATAGGCGGGGTCTATATTCCGCTTAATACCACCTATACGATGGCAGAGCTGGAGTATTTTATTGCTGATGCGGAGCCAACCATAATTGTTTCATCAAGCGAACGCCGGTCAGCGCTGGCGGCAAGTTATCCTGAGGCTGACGTATTTTCGCTCAATGCCGATGGCACTGGCCAGCTCATGGATTGTGTTCAAGACATATCAGCAGAAGATATTGATGACATGACAAATAGCCTTGCTGAGGATGTAATTAGCGCCGATGATCTTGCCGCAATTCTCTATACATCTGGCACAACAGGGCGATCTAAAGGAGCTATGCTGACGCATCGCAATCTGGTCAGCAATGCTGTTACACTGGTCGATTACTGGCAATTTTCAGAGCAAGATATCCTGCTTCATGCCTTGCCAATTTACCATACACATGGACTTTTTGTGGCTTGCCATGTGGCGACACTTTGTCGTGGGAAGATGATCTTTTTACCAAAATTTGATCCTGCCTCTATCTGTTATTGGCTGCCCCATGCAACCACAATGATGGGCGTGCCGACCTTTTATACACGGCTGCTGGCGCATGATGATTTTAGCCATGAGACAGCCGCCCATATCAGGCTTTTTATATCTGGTTCAGCGCCGCTATTGGATGAAACCCATAGCGCCTTCAAGACCCGCACTGGACATGCCATTCTCGAACGCTACGGGATGACAGAAACCAACATGAATACATCAAACCCATATCAAGGTGAACGCCGACCTGGGTCTATCGGCTTTGCCTTGCCGGAGGTATCGGTGCGTCTATCCAACCCTAATAATGCTGAGGATGGTGAAGCTATTCGTATGATCGAAGTCAAAGGCGACAATGTCTTTAAGGGGTATTGGAAAAAGCCAGAGCAGACGAAAGATAGCTTTACTGATGATGGCTATTTTCGCACAGGTGATCTGGCAGCGATCAGTGATGATGGATATATCTCTATCATTGGCCGCCAAAGCGATATGATCATTTCTGGCGGCTTGAATATCTATCCAAAAGAAATTGAAGATGCGTTAAACGATATCAATGGCGTCACTGAAAGCGCGGTCATAGGTATTCCTGATGCTGATTTTGGTGAAAAAGTCTTGGCAATTCTTGTTGCTGATAAAGCCAGCGTAACCGATGCCATGATTGCCAACACTCTAGATCAGAGACTGGCAAGATTTAAGCACCCGAAAGTCTTTATTTTCACCGATGCTCTGCCGAGAAATGCGATGGGCAAGGTGGAAAAGAAAAAGCTCCGCCAAACTTATGGTGACGCCTAATCAGAATAGCGATACCACGATTAATCGGCATCCCATGACCAGAAAAAACAACAAGATCAGTTTGCGAAACCAGTCTTGCGATATGTAATGGCGTATCCATTCGCCAAGCATAAATCCGGCTAGCGCCACCACTAGACCAAGCAAAGATGTGATGGCGAGGTCAAGGGTTAGCACGCCATTTATCCATAATGCCAGCACCAGTGGCGCGCACCCGGCAAAAAACAGGAACCCAGTGGCGGCAATAAACTCCTCCTTATCGGCATCTCGACCGAGCAGATACATGACAATAGGTGGCGAGAACACCGAACTTAAGCCGCCTATAAAGCCTGCCACAGCACCGCATAACACTTGCCAATAGGCTTGGCTTGAGAAGCGAAGTCTGAACCCGGCCAGGGCTTGCACCGCAAAGACAACCATAGCAATGCCTAATGCCAAGAGCAAAAGCGCCTCAGGAAAAGACAAGATAAAAAACCCTGTCAGAAATATGCTGATCAGCAAAGT
Organism: Alphaproteobacteria bacterium; assembly: GCA_016778985.1. Classification (GTDB taxonomy): domain Bacteria; phylum Pseudomonadota; class Alphaproteobacteria; order Puniceispirillales; family UBA1172; genus UBA12202. The sequence continues at coordinate 15,918 of JADHOM010000010.1, forward strand.
TCCCCCAAAGACACTATATTTTTTGATCACAATATGGCGCGCTTGTGACCGCTGTAATTGCAGCAAATTGACTAGCATAGTCGGAATGGCGGTCAACGGTATGGCCTCTAATGGAGGGATAAATAATGTCAGCAATACCATGCAAATGGCAGGCATACCCATGCCAATCATGCCCTTAACCGTGCCGGCGATTAAAAACGTCGTCATTAGCGCAACTAATGTTGCTGGTTCCGCCATATAGCCTAGTAATGTGTCGGGCATCGTGTCTAGTATCACAGAGCATACCCACAGAAACTGGCAACAGCTCTAGCTATGTCCAACCCCCGCGTCGTTAGTGGCAAGAGCCCAATGGATATGACAGCAATAACAATCCAGATTGTCCAGATCAGACGATTGCCGCTGGTATCATTACCCATCTTTAGATCATTGTCTGGACACGGTTTGACATCCGATTTTTGATCAGATAATGCCATGGCTAAGTCCTGACTACAAATTCCATGCCCGATTGATTGCCAACATATATTTGTGGTTTATGGCGATATAACCTGATGATTAAGTCGCCAAGCGCAACATCAAATCCATCAGGTCTAATCCGCACGACCTTACCAGAGGCGGACACACCTGTATCTGTACATTCTACGGTGACTTTTTGATCAAGTGTTAGCATCCTGGTCTCGCTTTCTTTGGCTTCATCATCTAAGCGGTCGTATTTTTGACATTGTCATTTAAGGATTAGTATCACCTTTATCATAATCAATAGCCAGCGATTTGAGATGATCAAGGTCACAAACATTGAGCGTCGCCATATTCGTTGCCGCCAGCACAACATGCGGCGCCGCGCCTGCCTGCCTTGCCTGCTCCCATCGGGCGGCGCATAAACACCATTGATCACCTGCTTTCAGCCCCGGAAAACCAAATTCCGGCCGCGGTGTAGATAGATCATTGCCAGCGCTGCGGCTAAAGTCAAGAAAGGCGTCTGTCATGACCGCACAGACGGTATGCATGCCCATATCTTCGGGCCCCGTATCACAACATCCATTTCTGTAAAAGCCTGTCATCGGGTCACTTGAGCATGGGATAAGCAGGCCGCCAAGGACGTTACGCTGTCTGTTGTTACCGCCAGAAAAACCATCCATATTATAGATATCCTTTTGTCATATATTCCAATCCTAGCATCACAAAAACAGTTTTTCTATATTTTTGGGCCTATATTTTCAGGGGTATAATTTTAGTGCCTATATTTTTGGAGCTAGCTGACGCGACTCGGTTTCGATCGCTTCTTCAACTTTTGCCATTAATTCCTGTCTTGTCAAACCGGGGGGAATAGGCGGTAATAACCGCACCGTAATCTGCCCCGGGGTTTTTGAAATACTATCACGAGACCAGAAATATCCTGAATTAAGGGCGACCGGAACAACCGGCAATCCAGTCGCGGAATAGAGCGCATATAGCCCACTATGATAAGGCTGATAGGCATCAGGGGCAAGCCGAGTTCCTTGCGGGAAAATGAGTAAGTGACGCCCTGTGGAAGCTGCTTTCTGGCTAACTCTGATCATTTGTTTAAGCGCTGCCTTACCTTTGCTTCGGTCAATTCCCATAACGCCAAAGCGCGCCAGATATAGTCCAAATAAGGGGATCATTAGCAATGAGCGTTTCATGACTGTCACAGGCTGATGTAGCAAAGCTAGCAGAACAATGGTCTCCCACGCTGATTGATGCTTGACCGCATAAATCACTTGCTGGTGAGGTATATCACCTTCTATGCGTGAGGTAATACCGCATATCAGCGCCAGCAATATCATCATTAGCCGCGCCCATAACCACTGCCAGAAAAACGTCACAGGTTGCGGCAACAGCAACAGTGGCAAGCCAATAATTGCCATTACCGCCGTCATGCCGTAAAATAAAAATGAAAAAATCAGACCTCGTATAAATCGCATTATATGCCTTTGATAATTCTTTTTTATACCATAACAAATATAGCAGTAGCATGACTGAAGACGCGATAACAGACCCAGTATGGCAGAAAAATGTTGTTTCCATATTAGCATCGCTTGCCGTCGCTAATCAGACCATCACCTATGCTGATCTCGCTGATCTGGCGGCTCTACCTTCACCGCATCGCATTCATAAATTGACCAATTATCTGGAAACCTTAATTGCCGAAGATATTGGAGCGGCGGGCCCTATTCGTGCCGCAGTCGTCATTAGCAAGCGTGATCATGGCATGCCAGCTGAGGGGTTTTTTGATTGCTGCCGAAGCTATGGATTAGCCCCTCATAGCGGTGAGAATGATACCGCCTTTCATCAGCGATTGCTGACCACGCTCTATCAATCCGCCGCATCATTTGAATAGGATATTTTCTGATATTTGGCTTTAGGCTTTTCTAATCCGAAAAGAAATAACTCCATGATCATCTTCGCTTTGTTCCATAAGGGTATGACCGCCGACTTCACAAAAATGGGCAAAATCAAGCGGAGCGGCAGGATCATCTGCGCGAACCATCAAAATATCGCCGCTATCCATAGCCGCTATCTGCCGCCGTGCTTTCAGCACCGGCAACGGGCATTTAAGACCCGTGGCATCTAGGCTAACATCATTGTAGCTATCATTTGACATGGTCACCAGACATACCAGTTTTATGAGTAATGGCAAGAAAAGATATGCAATATGCCGCACCAGTTTTGCTTGCCAAGCCTATAACAATTGATTGATAAGATAGCATGAGCATTTGGGGTATTATAATTGGCGGCACAGCTGGACTGGCCATAGGCGGCCCCATTGGTGGTTTAGTTGGGGCATTGGCTGGTCATGCCATTGACACTATGCGGGTCAGCCAAGATGACCATTTGCGGCAAAATATTGCCTATTCGGTTGCCCTGATCGCGCTGTCGGCAAAAATGGCTAAATCTGATGGTAAAGTGACACTGGATGAGGTGCTGGCCTTTCGTGAGAAAGTTGATATCCCCGAGGCGGATGTCGCCAAGGTTGGCAAATTATGGGATTTAGCTCGCCAAACTACGACAGGATATGAAGCCTATGCAAGACAGTTACGGCAGTTATTTGGTGCCAAGGCAACCGTATTTGAGCATCTGATGGGATTGCTCTTTCATATTGCCAATGCTGATGGCAGCATCACTGATAAGGAAGATGAATATCTCTATTATGTAGCCTGTGAGCTTGGCTTTGATGATAAGGATTTTGAGCGCCTCAAGCAGCTTCATGGTAACTATCCGGATAACCCCTATCAAGTCTTGAATATTAGCCCCGACACAGATATGGGTAAGGTTCGTCAAGCATGGATTAGCCTTATGCGCAAGCATCATCCTGATCAGCTTCAGGCCGATGGGTTGCCAGCTGAGTTTATGCGCTCTGCTACGGAAAAAGTCGCACAAATCAATGCCGCATATGAAAGCATCAGACGATCGCGTGAGATATAAATAGCATGGCTGAAAATCTGTTGAGTGTTCATGATATTGGCGTCAATCTTGGCGACCGATGGCTAGTCCGAAATGTCGATATCAGCCTCGAGGCTGGTGATCGCTTATGCTTGGTTGGGCGCAATGGCGCTGGCAAATCAACATTATTGAAGATCATGGCAAATCTGGCTGAGATTGATGAAGGCTCATTATGGGTAGCGCCCGGAAAAACTGTCTCATATTTGCCGCAAGCGCCTGAATTGCCGAAATCCATGAGCCTATCAAGTATAGTCCAACACGGCACCGGCAGTGATGGTGATCTGATCATCCCCACCCATAAAGCGGATGCTTATCTGACCCGAATGGGGCTTGATCCGAGCCGCTTGAGTGATGGCTTATCAGGTGGTGAGGCACGCCGGGTGGCCTTGGCAAGAGCATTGGTCAAGGCCCCTGATGTGTTGCTGATGGATGAGCCAACAAACCATCTTGATCTGCCAACGATTACATGGATGGAAGATATCCTGATGACGCATAATGGGGCGCTAGTTGTCATTAGCCATGACCGCGCCTTTCTAAGACGCATTGGCAATGGCACATTATGGATCGATCATGGTAAGTGCCGCCGCCGCCAAGGCAGCTTTGATGGCTTTGATGATTGGGCAGATACTATCCTTGCCGAAGAAGCCGTCCGCCGACAGAAACTCGATCGCCGTATTATTGCCGAAACACGGTGGTCGATCGAAGGCATAAGCGCCCGCCGAAAACGCAATCAGGGCCGGATGCGTGAGCTTGATGAAATGCGCCAGCAACGCGCCACAATGGCGGCCGGAGCCAGCCGTTCTAGTCGGATGCTAACAACCACCATTGATAGTGGTGGTCAGATTGTTTTAGAGGCCATTGACCTAACCGCAACCGTGCCGCAAGCAAGCCCGTCATCCGATGCGCCGCGTATCCTCTTTAAGCATTTTAATCAGATTATCCGTAAAGGTGACCGCATAGGCATTATCGGCGCTAATGGTGCGGGCAAATCAACACTTGTGAAAATCTTGCTTGGCCAGATTGCCCCTGAAAGTGGTCGTGTGCGTGTCGGCTTTGGGCTAGAGCCGTCTTATTTTGATCAGCAAAGGGAGACCCTAAAACCTGATGCTACGCCATGGCAAGTGCTTTGCCCTGATGGTGGTGATACGGTTGAACGTGACGGCCGAAACCTGCATGTGAAACGCTATTTGCAAGACTTCCTCTTTGATGATCATAAAGCCACACAGAAGGTGCGGACGTTATCAGGTGGTGAGCAAAATCGGTTGCTGTTAGCACGGCTATTCATTGAAAAACACAATATGCTAGTTCTCGATGAGCCGACCAATGATCTGGACATGGAAACCCTGGAATTACTGCAAGAAGTCATCGCAGATTATAAAGGCACGGTGATCATTATTAGCCATGATCGGGATTTTATTGACCGATCCGTCACCTCAATTCTGGCGTTTGAAGATGATGGCCGGATTATCACTCATGCTGGCGGCTATTCGGATTATCTGGAACGCCGGACAAAGCAAGCGATAAGGAAACCCGAAGCATCAGCTAAAGCTAGCGCAAAAAATAAAGCCCCGCGGCCAGAGCGCCGGCGTGAAAGAAAGCTTAGTTTCAAAGATATTCATGCGCTGGAAACCCTGCCTAATGAAATTGCGGCACTCGAAGATAGCATTAGCGGCATTGAGGAAAAGCTAACAGACCCAGACTTATTTGCCCGTGATGCTGATCTCTTTCAGCTATTGGTCAAGCAACTTGAGGCAGAACGCCATTTGCTAGCCAAACAAGAACAGCGTTGGCTAGAAGTCGCGCTATTAAAAGATGACATTGAAAAGGATAGCTGAATATTCATGCAGCTGTCCGGCTTGACAGCATGGCATCAACATCTTAAGTAAAAACTAGGTCAGATGGTCGGATGGTCGCTGTTTCGGCAGAGGAAAGTCCGGGCTCTAGAAAACTACGGTGCCGGATAACGTCCGGCGAGGGTGACCTTAGGGAAAGTGCCACAGAAAACAAACCGCCATTTTTATAATGGTAAGGATGAAACGGTGCGGTAAGAGCGCACCGCGATCTCGGTAACGAGATTGGCAGGGTAAACCCCACCGAGAGCAAGACCAGATAGGAACATACTGCCATATGGCAAAGGGTAGTTTTCCCCTATGTTCGGGTAGGTCGCTTGAGGCGTGAAGGTAACTTGCGTCCCAGATGAATGGCCATCCCGCCGCATTGCGGCGGACAGAACCCGGCTTATAGACCATCTGACCTGTTTCCTTATGCTGATATTAGAGCTACTTAATCCGCCCTCTAAGCATCCCTACCAATATTCATATTGGCATCCATGTGTGTAACCATGTCTGTAACCATGCCTGTAACCATGTCTATATCTATATTGCCAAGCCTTTTCATGCAGCCTTTTCATGCAGGCTTTTCATGCAAGATGACGATTCTCATGGTTAAGATATTGAAATTATTTAAGAACATAAAGTGAACAAATAGATTTACTGTTTTTTTTCAATGCTTTAGCATAAATTCTTAAGATATCAATCTAACTATATGAATTAATTACATTTTTTGAGTTAGTTATAGGTTTTCCCATTGACAGTCCATAAAATCCCATGTTATCCCATAATATCCCATATAGTATTTTTCATATATGGACGGGAAACGACTAACAAGAGGCAATGGTGGAACTGTTCACATCAACATTTGAGAACAAGGTGGACCGCAAAGGCCGCGTATCTGTGCCTGCCAAATACCGTGCCATTCTGGAATCGCGTGGTGAGCCGATTATCTTGACCAGATCGCTCACCCTGCCCTGCCTTGAAGGCATGTCGGTAGATCGGATCAATCAATATGCTGATGCCATTGACAGCATGGATGTGTTTTCCGAAGAAGCCGAAATGCTGCAAATGATTATCGCTAGCGCGCAGGAAATGCGCCCCGATAGCGAAGGCCGAATTGTCCTCCCCGAAGATTTTCTTGCCCATGCTAATATTAGCGATGCAGCAACATTTATCGGTATCGGTCGATCATTCCAGTTATGGCAACCGGCGGCCTTCAAAGCTCGTGAGACCAAAAGCCGCCAAGCCGCCCGCAATGGCCAGACGCCAAAATTAATCCTCAAACCACGGCCAACATCAGGAGGCGGATCATGAGCTCTCACCCGGAGCATAATCCCGTTCTGGTCGTTGAAGTCGTTGAAGCTCTGTCACCCAAACCAAATGCGGTTTACCTAGACGCCACCTTTGGCCGCGGCGGCTATAGCCGTGCCATTCTTGATGCTGCCGCCTGTCAAGTAATTGCCATTGACCGCGACCCTGACGCCATTGCGGCAGGCCAGTCGATGTGCCAAGAATATGAGAACCGGCTGAAATTATGTGAAGGCCGATTTTCCGATATGCGTAATTTGTTAGAGTCGGCGGCAACACCTCATGTTGATGGTGTTGTCTTTGATTTTGGTGTCTCGTCACCACAATTAGATGATGCCGACCGCGGATTTTCTTTCCGCTTTGACGGCCCGCTTGACATGCGCATGGAACGGTCAGGCCGTGATGCTAGTGACTTTATCAATTCGGCGGGCGAGACAGATATTGCCAATATTCTATGGCAATGTGGTGAAGAACGTGCCTCACGCCGCATTGCTCGCGCCATTGTTAAAGCTAGAGGTGAGTCACCGATCACGACAACATCGCAGCTAGCACGGATTATTCGTGCCGTTATGCCGCGTCCAAAGCCCGGTCAGATTGATCCTGCAACACGCAGTTTTCAGGCTATCCGTATTCACATAAATGATGAGCTAGGGGAAATTCGAGCCGCCCTTCCAGCGGCGTTAGCATGTCTTAAACCTGGCGGCAAATTGGCTGTTGTATCCTTCCATTCGTTAGAAGATCGGCTGGTCAAAACATTTATCATGAATGAAGCCGGCAAAGCGCCGCGTCCATCAAGGCATTTGCCTGATTTACCCGAAGATGCGCCACGGCTAGATATCATTACCCGCAAACCTATCACGCCTTCTGCTGATGAGATAAGCCAAAACCCGCGCGCTAGATCAGCGCGGTTGCGGGTGGCAAGGCGAACCAATGCCCCTTTATTAAATGAGGTGGCGTGATGATCGTTTTCTCATTAAGAGCGACCATAATCTTAACCCTTATAACAATCATGTTAGGGCCGTTAGTTTATCTGTCGGGCATCCGTAAAGATTCGCGTGAAACAGAGCTGATGCGAATAGAGGCGAGCATCGCCGAAACTCGCGATAGCATCATCGTGCTGAAAGCGGAATGGGCATATTTATCGCGCCCTGATCGTATCCTGCAATTATCGGAACGGTTTCTCGAAGTGGAGCCATTAGACCCGCATCAAATTATTCCTATTGATGAGCTGAACAAAATTACCAAGCCTCAAACCAACAACAATATTGAAGAAGCCAATCTGATCTGGAGAATAGAATGAAAATCTGGTCACGTCTTATTCGTTTAATCTCAGATATGCCGGCCGCCGAAGCCCGCCGTGTGGCGGCATCGCGGTTAGGTGTCGTACGGATCGTTGCGCTATGCTGTTTCTGCGCTATTGGTTTGCGCGTTGGCTGGCTTGCGATTGATTTCAGCAGTGAGGCAAAAGCCTTTACCCCAACAATCGAACAGAGCGTCCGCGGTGATATCCTTGATCGCAATGGACAGGTCATGGCAACTACTGTTCCTGTCTTTGAACTTTATGCAGACCCACAAGAGATTCTAGACCCTCGTGAAGCGGCGGCAAAACTTGCCACTGTTCTAACCGATATGAACGAGGAGACAATCTATAAGCGTATCACCCGCGACACCCGATATGCCGAATTAGCATGGCGGCTATCGCCAAAAAAATATGCTGATGTGTTGCGGCTAGGTGTTGCCGGTATACATGGTCGGCGTAAATTGACACGCGCCTACCCTAACGCTATGGCGGCGGCACATGTGCTTGGCGGCGTCAACAAAGATGGTCAGGGCATTGCTGGCATTGAACATCATCAGAATACATTGCTTGCATCAGGCACCGACCTAACGCTTTCAATCGATCTCAATATTCAGGCTATTCTGCGTGAAGAAATTAGCAGTCAGATTGATTTATTTGAAGCTATTGGCGGCGCTGGCATTATTCAGGATATCGAAACTGGTGAAATTATTGCTATGGTCTCACTGCCTGATTATGACGCTAATCACATGGGATATATTGCCGATGATCACCGCTTTAATCGGGCCACCAAAGGGCTGTATGAGCTCGGTTCAACATTCAAGGTTATGAACACCGCTATGGCTCTGGAAAGCGGCGTTTTTGCAGAAACCGATATGATTGACGTTGTCTCAACTCTGCGCGTTGGCCACCATATCATTAATGATTATCATCCCGAAAAAACCAACCTCAATGTCGCCGAAGTGCTGATTGTTTCATCAAATAAAGGGTCTGCCCGTATTGCTGATAAAATAGGCGCAGATATTCAGAAACATTATCTTAAAGAGCTGGGGTTTTTTGAAAAAACCGCTCTTCAATTACCTGAATTAGGTGCGCCTTTAATTCCCTCGCGCTGGGGGCGTGCAGAAATTATGACGATTTCATATGGCCATGGTATTTCCGTCACCCCTGTTCACTTAACCAGCGCGATTGCTACTACGGCAGGCTCAGGCATGTTAATAACGCCCACTCTTATCAAGCAATCACAGCCTGCTGAGATCAATGTTCAGGTATTTTCACCTCAAACAACGGCAAAAATCCGCGCCATGATGCGGCGTGTCGTAAGCCACCCTCGCGGCACCGCCAATAAAGCCGATGTCAATGGTTATTTAGTTGCGGGCAAAACTGGTACATCTGAAAAAATTTCCGGTAACGGCTATGACAAGAAAGCCAATATCACCAGTTTTGTCAGCGTTTTTCCTGCCAATGATCCGAAATATGTCGTTTTCACCATGATTGATGAGCCGAAAGGCCAAAAGCATAGCTTCAATTTTGCCACTGCAGGCTGGGTGGCGGCACCAGTTGCCGGGCGTATCATTCAACGTGTTGCACCTATGCTTGGGGTTCATCCTATTGACGAAAATATGCCGGAAATTCGCCAGAGTTTGATGCTTAATTTGCCTGAACTTGAAAAAGAGGGGGCAAAACATGCATCTTTCTGATCTGCTAACATCTGATCATCAAAATACTGATAATCCGATTGTCACCGGCGTCAGCTCTGACTCACGGCAGATTAGTGATGGGTTTGTTTTTGTCGCCATTAAAGGCATATCCATTGATGGCAACCAATTTATTGACGATGCGATTAGCAAGGGCGCGGCGGCTATCATTACAGATCAAGACGTGTCCAATGCTCAAGTTCCTGTTATCAAAGTTGACGATAGCCGTCTGGCACTTGCGCAAATTGCCAGCCGTGTTCATTCAAATAAACCAAACTTATTAGCGACAGTAACCGGCACAAATGGCAAAACATCTGTCGCTGAGTTCGTTCGCCAAATCTGGCAACGCATGGGCTGGCAAGCTGGCAGTATAGGTACGTTAGGTGTCCGTTCAGGACATATGGAAATGCCCATGCCATTGACCACCCCTGATGCGCTCACGCTGCATCAGTCTCTGGGTCAGTTATGTGAAAATAATATCTCCCATGTTATTCTGGAAGCATCTAGTCATGGCATAGAACAGCATCGGCTGAGCCAACTGCCAATAGCGGTTGCTGGATTTACAAACCTGACACGCGATCATCTGGATCATCATAAAACGATTGAGGCTTATTTTGCTGCAAAATTGCGGCTCTTTACCGATTTACTGGTAGATGGCGGTACTGCCGTTATTAATACCGATAATGATTATGGGAAAACCATTGTTAAAGCTATATCTGACCGCCAGATACGCATTATTACCGTCGGCTATAATGCCGATGCTGATTTCCAGATTATTGAAAATGAAAATCTGCCTTGGGGGCAATTGGTAACCGTCAAACATGATGGCCGTAACTATAAAGTGCCGCTGGCTTTGCTGGGATCATTTCAAGGCGAGAATGCTGTTCTTGCCGCCGCTATGGCGCATGCGTCAGGTCTGTCGGCTACCCATGCGCTCTTATCCCTGCCCTATCTGATGCCTGCCAATGGCCGCATGCATAGCATTTTCTTATCACATAATACCGGCCGCGTTGTTGTTGATTATGCGCATACGCCTGACGCGCTAGATACGGTGCTGAAAACGCTCCGGCAGGTCGTTCAGGGTAAACTTTATGTTGTGTTTGGCTGTGGCGGTAATAGAGATAAAGGCAAGCGCGTGGAGATGGGTAAGAGCGCAGCAACATGGGCTGATCATGTTATTGTGACAGACGATAATCCACGCAACGAAGACCCTGCAGCTATCAGAGCGGACATTATGGTGGGCTGTCCCGATGCTGAAAATATGGCTGATCGGGCAAAAGCCATTAGCTACGCTATCAATCAATTAAATGACGGCGACATCCTACTCATTGCTGGAAAAGGGCATGAAAATCAACAGCTTATCGGCAATGAGACATTGCCGTTTAGCGATGAAGGGACGGTTCGCGCCATTCTTCGGACGCACGCCGTAGGAGAGATGGCATGATCTGGTCAGCGACAAATATAATTGCCGCTGTCAATGGCTGTGCCGCAGGCGGAGCCAATTGGTCAGTCAACGGTATCAGCATTGATAGCCGCAATACTAATGCTGGCGATCTTTTCATTGCTATTAAAGGCGAGCGCCAGGATGGCCATGATCATATCGGCCAAGCCATTGACAACGGTGCCGTAGCGGTATTGGTATCCCGCTCTATTGAGGCCGATATTCCATCGATCATGGTTGATGATACTTTTGCCGCGTTAAATCAGCTGGCACTTGCGTCACGCCAGCGTCATCAGGGCAAGCGTATTGCAATTACCGGTAGTGTTGGCAAAACTGGAACCCGAATGTTGGTCGCCAAAGCACTTGCGGCTTATGGCAAAACTCATTTTTCCGAAGGTAATTTGAATAATCATATTGGCGCACCTTTAAGTCTGGCAAGAATGCCACAAGATGCGGCTTTTGCTGTTTTTGAATGTGGCATGAATCACGCTGGTGAATTATCACCGCTCAGCCAATATATCGCGCCTGATTTTGCCGTTATCACAACAATATCGGACAGCCATATAGCGCATTTCAGCAGCCTTAATGATATCGCCATGGCGAAGGCGGAAATCTTTGATGGGCTGACAGCTGGTACTAGCGCAGGCATAGCTTTAATCAACTCCAGTGATCACTTCACCCCATCACTAGCAGATAAAGCCTATCAAGCTGGGGCTAAGCAGGTACTTTCTTTTGGCCTGTCTGATCTGGCAGAGTTTCAAATAATCAGCGTTCAGCGCCATGCCGAAGGGCTTAATATCACTGCTGATATCCGTGGCCAGATGATCACATTTTCGCTGGGCATGATGGCAAGCCATTGGGCGCAAGCAGGCGTCATCGCATTAGGAATTGTCGATGCGCTTGGCTTGCCGCTTGAGCCTGCAATAACCGCTTTGGCGTCAACACGCGATCTGCCCGGACGCGGCGAACGCAGCAACCTGATTTGGCGGCAACATGACAACTCTATTGGCTTAACCCTAATAGATGATAGCTATAATGCCAGCCCGCTATCCATGATATCTGCGCTTGAAAGCCTTGCTGAATACGGTGATGAAAATGCTACCCCAGATGCTAGCCTAGACGCTAATAAAGGCCGCCGTGTCGCAATTCTGGGTGACATGCTGGAATTAGGCGATAGCGCGGTTGAACGGCATCAGGCATTAGCTCCACTTATTGAGGCATCCGGCATATCCATATTGATCACCGTAGGTGCGCTGATGGAACATCTAAATGCGGCCATAGCAAGTCCTAATATAACGGCGATCCATGTGCATGATGCCGATGCGGCGATTGCCTTGCTGCCATCACTTCTTGAACATAATGACGTTATCCTCGTCAAAGGATCAAACGGCATTCGCCTGTCCAAATTAATACATGCGTTGAAATCGTCATGTTCTGAAACTAATGGAGATAGCCATGCTGCCTGATCTGCTGGTTCCCCTTGCTGATGAGTTTCAGCTATTCAATATTTTCCGCTATATCACATTCCGAACTGGTGGCGCGGTTATGACCGCCCTGATTATTTCATTTTTGTTTGGCAATCAGATGATCCGTTGGCTGAAATCGGTTCAAGGCGAAGGCCAGCCTATTCGTGATGATGGGCCTGAAAGCCATATAATCAGCAAGAAAGGCACTCCGACAATGGGCGGATTGCTCATCCTTGTCGCCTTTGGCATCTCATCTTTGCTATGGATTCCAATGGCTAGCGTTTATTTATGGCCTGTTTTATTTGTGGCAATTGGATATGGAGTTATTGGATTTTCGGATGATTACCTGAAAATTAAACGCCGTGATACCAAAGGCATTCCGGGGCGGGTAAAATTAATTGGACAAGTCGGGATTGCGTTTATCGCCACCCTCTATCTGGTTGAAGTCACACCTGATAATTTGCGCTATACGCTGGCCATTCCATCATTCAAAGATGTGTTGCTGCCGCTAGGCATGCTCTATGTGCCATTTGCTATTTTTGTCATGGTTGCAGCATCTAATGCGGTTAATCTGACAGATGGCTTAGATGGTCTGGCGATTGGACCAGTCATTATCTGCGCGCTGTCATTTGCTTTAATTGCCTATTTGGTCGGCAATGCTGTGTATTCAGATTATCTGCAGCTGCATTATGTTCCCGGAACAGGTGAGCTAACGGTGATGTGTGGCGCGTTAATCGGCGCAGGTCTTGGCTTCTTATGGTATAATGCACCGCCTGCTAGCGTCTTTATGGGCGACACTGGCTCACTGTCTTTGGGCGGCTGTCTGGGGGCTATGTCGGTCGCGACCAGGCATGAACTTGTGCTGGCTATCATTGGCGGGCTGTTTGTTCTCGAAACCGTTTCTGTGATTGTTCAGGTCATCTCATTCAAGCTGACTGGAAAACGTGTTTTTGCCATGGCGCCTCTGCATCATCATTTTGAGAAAAAGGGTTGGGCAGAGCCAACTATCGTTATCCGCTTCTGGATTATTTCCGTCATTCTCGCGCTGATCGGCCTAGCGACACTGAAACTGAGATAGAGCATGATTATTCCGCACCATATGTCAGGCAAAACCGTTGCAATTCTTGGACTAGGACGTTCAGGCATGAGCGCGTGTTCAGCGTTGCTGGCAGCTGGTGCGATATGCTTTATTCATGATGATCAGATGATCCCTGATAAGATACCATCAGCCGCTAGCGCGGCGCCGCCTGAGCAATGGCCATGGCAAGACCTTGATGCCCTGGTGATAAGCCCCGGCATACCTAGCCTTTATCCAACACCGCATCCAGCGGCAGCAAAAGCACGTGCCAATGATATTCCGATTATTAGCGATATTGAGCTGTTCATGCAGTCCAATATTGCGGCAAGGGTTATTGGCATTACCGGCACAAATGGCAAATCGACTACAACGGCGCTGATCACGCATATCATTAATCAATGCGGGATGTCGGCATGTGCAGGCGGCAATATTGGCATGCCGGTCATGGCTTTGGATGACCCGGGCGCAGATGGCGTCATTGTGCTGGAGCTATCATCATATCAGCTTGAGATCACACCGTCGCTCCGGCTTGATGCCGCCGCTATTCTCAATATCACACCTGATCATTTGGATAGGCATGGCGGCTGGGCGGGATATAAAGCCGCTAAAGCATCTATCGCGCATGCCGTCACTACCCCTAAAACACTGATTATAGGCGATGATGATAGCTGTGGTGAGATTGCGGAAGCATTTCCTCAATTTGCGGTGAAGATTGATCCCGCTATAGTGGCGGCACGGCTGTCAAATATGGATTTACCGCCATCATTATATGGCCGTCATAATCTGATGAATATCGCCACAGCAATGTTAATCTGTGATGCGCTTAGCCTCGACGTCTCCACATGGGATGCGGTGCTGACCAGCTTTCACGGTTTAGCGCATCGGATGGAATGGCTCGGCGAATGTGATGGCGTGCAGTTCATTAATGACAGCAAGGCTACTAATGGTATGGCGGCGGCTAAGGCCTTAGCCAGCTACCCGATGATTTACTGGATTGTTGGCGGACAAATGAAAGATGATAGTCTGGGTGAAGCCATGCAAGTCCTAGATCATGTGCGTTATGCTTTTACTATTGGTGAGCAGGCTGAGGCTTGCGCGACTATGCTAACGCCACATGTGTCTGTTGAAACGTGTCACAGTATTGAAAAAGCCACTCGCTCTGCCTTTGCTATCGCCCAAAAGGATCAGTTGGCTAAATCGGCAGGCGCAGATAGCGCAACAATCTTGCTATCTCCTGCTGCTGCTAGTTTTGATCAGTTTAATAACTTTGAGCATAGAGGCAATGTCTTCCGACAGGTCGTAAATAGTATTCTCGGTGAAACAAAGTCAGTGGAGCTAGCGCATGTTTGATCGCACCGACCGCAGCTTTGTTAGTATCTGGTGGTGGACGATCGACCGGACGGTGTTAACGCTCACCTTGTTGTTATCAATTGCTGGATTGTTCATGGTTATGGCGGCCAGCCCAACGGTGGCGATAAAAATTGGCTATAATGAATGGCATTTTGTCATCCGTCATGCCGTCTTCATGATATTCTGTCTTATCCTCATGCTAGGCACCGCCATGCTAAATGAGGGCATGGTCAGAGTAGTCGGCATCTTAGGCTTGCTGATAGCCATAGCCATGATCGGCTTAACCTTGGTCATTGGCGCGGAAACCAAAGGGGCAACCCGTTGGATTTCGCTAGGGGCATTTAAGATACAGCCGTCTGAGTTTGCTAAACCCTGCTTTGCCATTACCTGTGCATGGCTCCTAAGTATGTGGCGCGAGGAACGGCATTTTCCGGGCTGGATATTTTCTATCGGATTACTGGGTTTAATCGTCTTATTGCTTGTCTTACAGCCCGATATTGGCATGACCATTCTCTTTGTCATGACATGGGCGTTACTGATATTTCTGGCTGGCATGCCTATTGGTCAAGTCATTGGGCTTGCCGGCCTTGCCCCGATTGCCGGATATCTAGCCTATGTGCTGATGCCGCATGTCACCATCCGCGTCAATAAGTTTCTCAATGGAACTAATGATCAGGCGGATATTGCTATGGAAAGCTTCTCGCATGGTGGATTATTAGGGGTTGGCGCATCCGAGGGCGTGATTAAAAAGCATCTGCCTGATGCTCATGCTGATTTTATTTTTGCCGTCACTGCTGAGGAATATGGCATCTTGTTCTGCATTGCTTTGATCATCTGCTATATCTTTATTGTTCAACGCGGCTTTGCCCATGCCCAAACATCCCACAGTCTGTTTAGAACCTTAGCGATTGCCGGGCTAACCCTACAATTTGGCTTGCAGGCGGCCATTCATATGGCGTCATCGGTTCAGCTGATCCCTACCAAAGGCATGACATTGCCATTTATCAGTTATGGCGGCTCTTCCCTGATGACGTCTGGACTGACCATAGGCTTGCTCATTGCGTTGACCCGACATCGCCAACATAGCATGGCTTCGGCTAAACCTGATGCTGCTAAAGCCTATGCCCCTGATATCAATAATAGCAGTAATCCCAATACTGCAAGTGATCCCAATGCTAGTCGTGATAAAGGAGAGGTCTATGGCTAAACCTGTCATCATGCTAGCGGCTGGCGGTACAGGTGGGCATATCTTCCCTGCCTTAGCGGTTGGCGAATATCTCATTAATCATGGGTGGTCACCTGTATTTGTCACCGATAAACGTGGCCGCCATATGATTCCAAAGGAATATAAAACGATTACAATCTCTGCCGCCTCACCTTTTGCCCTACGTCTGCATATGCGGTTATGGCGGTTATTTCATCTGGGAATGGGCTTATTATCATCAGCATGCACAATTCTCTGGCGCCGACCTAAAGCTGTGATAGGCTTTGGCGGCTATCCTGCGGTACCGCCTGTTATTGCCGCGCATGGACTTGGTCTGCCGGTGATGCTGCATGAACAAAACGCATCTATGGGGCGAGCAAATCGCTTTCTTGCTAAGCGAGTCCGACTATTGGCCACATCATGGCCAGATACGAAAGGCATCAATCAAGATAACAAAACCCCTGTTATCATCACTGGAACACCTGTGCGCGCGGCCTTTCATCAGATTGGTGAAAATGGCTATACTCCTCCGCAAGATGATGCACCTGTGCGTATCCTCATTGCTGGCGGCAGCCTTGGCGCAAAAGTGTTTGGTGAGACTGTGCCTGAGGCTCTTAGCCGCCTACCCGACGATATCAAAGCCCGGCTCAAACTGGTGCATCAGGTCAGGTCAGAACAAATTGAAGACGTCAAGGCCCGATATGAAGCAAGCGGCATTGATGCCAATATCACAACATTTATTCATGATATGGGTGCAGAGATTAAACAAGCGCATTTGGTAATTTGCCGCGCTGGAGCATCTTCAGTGGCAGAATTGGCAGCGGCTGGCCGGCCGGCGCTTCTCGTGCCATTTCCCCATGCAATGGATGATCACCAAACCGCAAATGCAAAACTCGTCCATGACATTGGTGGCAGTTGGCTGACCCCTGAGGCAGAAATGAGCGCCGGATCACTAGCTGGTAAGATTGCTGCTCTCATCGCTGATCCAGCACGGCTAACGGTTGCCGCCACTAATATTATGCAACTTGCAAAACCCGATGCGGCAAAAGACTTAGCAGACCATATCATCAGCCTAACCAAAAAAGGGAAAGCATCATGAGCCAGCTCCCCCTTAGCATTGGGCGCATTCATTTTACTGGTATCGGCGGCATCGGCATGAGCGGCATAGCCGAGATACTGCATGATATGGGATATCAGGTTAGCGGCAGTGATATGTCTAGCAATGCCAATGTAAAACGGCTGATCAGCAAAGGCATTCCTATCACCATTGGTCAGCATGAAGATAATGTAACAGGGGCAGCAATTATTGTCGTATCAACAGCGATCAAGCCTGACAACCCAGAAATGATTGCCGCGAGAAAGCATTTTCTGCCTGTTGTGCATCGCGCCGAAATGCTGGGTGAACTGATGCGGCTGAAATGGTCTGTGGCCATTGCTGGAACACACGGCAAAACTACCACAACATCATTGGTCGCCTCATTACTGGATATGGGCGGCATTGATCCAACCGTCATCAATGGCGGCATCATCACCGGCTGGGGAAGCAACGCCAAGCTCGGCAATAGCGAATGGATGGTTGTCGAGGCTGATGAAAGTGATGGCTCATTTTCAAGACTCAATCCGACGGTTGCAGTTGTCACCAATATTGATCCCGAACATTTAGATCATCATGGCAGTTTTGATAATCTCAAACAGGCGTTTAGAGATTTCATTGCCTCAATCCCATTTTATGGATTTGCCAGCCTTTGTATTGATCACCCTACCGTCCAGCGCATGATTGCCGATATTCCTGAACGGCGGATTATCTCATATGGATTTTCAGCCAGCGCTGATGTTCGCGGCGTTAATCTGCGTTCTGAAAATGGCACGATGATCTTTGATACCATTATCAGCAAACGTCTCAGTAATGATGGCATTATTGAGGGCTTCAGATTACCCATGCTAGGTGACCATAATGTTCTCAACACACTTGCCGCCATAAGTGTTTGTCTGGAAATGGGGATTGATACCGATAAGGTGATTAATGCGGTTAGCCAATTCAAAGGCGTTGGGCGGCGCTTTGATCATAAAGGCTGTGTCTCTGACATAACAATTATTGATGATTATGGCCACCATCCTGTTGAGATTACGGCGGCGCTCTCAGCGGCCCGGATGCTCAAGCCGAACAATCAAATTATCGCTGTGTTTCAGCCGCATCGCTATACCCGCATGCGTGATTTATTTGATGATTTTTGCGCCTGTTTCAATGACGCTGATCATGTCATCATTAGCGATATTTACGCCGCTGGTGAGGACCCCATAGACGGCTATGAACGTGATGATTTTGTGAATAGTCTGCGTGCCCACGGCCATCCATCGGTTGAGGCGCTTTACCATCCTGATGAGCTGGCCAAAGACGTCATGACAAAGGCTAGGCCAGGTGATGTGATCATGTGTCTAGGGGCTGGCACGATTACCAACTGGGCGGCGGCTTTACCCAATCAGATTGCTGCGATTACTGGTGATGAGGTGCAATCATGACAGCACTAATCACCAGATTGCCAGATATTCGAGGCCATTATCAAGAAGCCGCCATGTTGTCTGATCACACCTGGTTTGGGGTTGGCGGTCCAGCAGAGGTATTATTCACCCCCGCAGATGCCGAAGATTTGATCCATTTTTGCAAGAATACTTGTCCAGATATCCCTGTGTATACTATCGGTGCTGGGTCTAATCTGTTGGTTCGTGATGGCGGCATGGCAGGCGTTGTTATATCCACCAAAGCCATTAAGCATCTGCATATCGAAGGCACCAGCGTCACCGTTGGTAGTGGCTGGACAGATGCCGAGGCAGCGCGTCTGGCGGCTAGACATGGCATTGCCGGGCTTGAGTTTCTTATTGGTATCCCCGGCACTATTGGCGGTGGCCTGCGGATGAATGCAGGAGCATTTGGTAAAGAGTTTTGTGACGTTGTGGAGGTTGCCACAGCGATTGATCGGCACGGCAATATCCATCATCTGACCCCACAAGATATGGGCATGCGTTACCGCCATACGGACACCCCTCATGACTGGATTTTCACCGAAGCCAAATTGAAAGGTGAGACTGGCGATCCTGAGAGTATTCGCGCCAAGATGAAAGCCATTATTACTACCCGCTCGGATAGCCAACCGCAAGGGGTCCGCACTGGCGGCAGCACCTTTGCTAATCCTGATGGTCATAAATCTTGGCAGTTAATTGATCAGGCAGGATGCCGAGGACTAAGTCATGGCGGCGCCATTGTGTCAGACAAGCACTGTAATTTTCTGATCAATGCCGATAAGGCGTCAGCAAGCGATATCGAAACATTAGGCGAAATAGTCAAAGCCCGCGTCAAAGATCAAAGTGGCATTGATTTACGGTGGGAAATTCGCCGCATTGGTCAGCCCGCGCCTGCCCCTGAACAATCAAGGCCGAATAAGAGCAGTCAAAGTGATGCCAGTCAAAATGATGCCAGTCAAAATGATACCAGTCAATATAATGGAGGTCAGCATGGTTGATATGCGCGGCCTCACCCTATTTCTGATGGGCGGCTGGACAGATGAAGCAGAGGTATCCCGCAATACAGCCAAGGCTTGCTATGCTGCCGCTATTGAGGCTGGCTGGACAGCAGAATTGCTTGAAGTCGATCATAATATTGCCAATCAGTTGCATGTTATGAAACCAGCGCGCGTGTTCAATGCCTTGCATGGTCAACTTGGTGAGGATGGCAATATGCAGGGCATGCTCAATCTCATGGGTATTCCTTACACCCATAGTGGCGTGCTGGCATCTGCCGTTGCAATGGATAAACCGATGACTAAAACCGCACTTGCCAGTACTGAGATTGTTTTTGCAAATGATATTGCTATTCAGATAAGCGATGGCGTGATTACCCCGCATGACAAAGCCGCACCGTCAGCTATGGTCATCAAGCCCAGGAATACTGGCAGTAGCGTCGGGGTTCATATCTGGCATGAAGGTGATGCTTATCTGCAAGAAACCATCTGGCCAAAAGGCACACAGCTAATGGCAGAGCGGTTTATTCCTGGCCGTGAATTGACTGTATCGGTTCTTCATGGTGAGCCGTTAACAGTTACCGAAATTGTTCAGGATAATCGGTTTTATGATTATGAAGCCAAATATGCTGATGGCGGGTCAACCCATATCCTGCCTGCTCAGATTGATCGTGATGTTTTCAATACAGCGATGGAATGGGCGACCATTGCTCATGAGCAGCTAGGATGCCGCGGCGTCTCACGTTCCGATTTTCGCCTAGATAATGAAGCTGGTGAGCTGGTTATGCTGGAACTGAACACGCAACCGGGCATGACCAAAACCTCACTCGTCCCTGAACAAGCCGAATATAACGGCATCAGCATGACGGCGCTGGTGTCATCACTATTGGAGGCAGCGCAATGCGACTAGCGCTATATAAAGAAACCTTTGCCGATACACGTTCCGACCGGCCGCGGCGGTTAGGGCGGCGGATGCTTGCCGGTATATTATGTCTGGGCATGATACTAGCGGCAGCTAGCCTATGGATATATCGCGATAGCATAATGCAGCGCGTCACTCTGTTGACCGCAGACGCAGGTATTAAACTTGAGGGAATTACAGTATTTGGGCGTCTAAATACCGATCAGAGAGACATATTAAACGCTGTTGGATTAAACCGCGGTGATCCCATGCTTGGCATGGATTTGTATCAGATCAAGGCAGATATTGAATCGCTTGGCTGGGTCAAAACGGCGCGTGTGGAAAGACATTTTCCATCAGATTTAGTGATCTATTTGGTCGAAAGACGCCCCATAGCCATTTATCAAACGGCCGCCGGCCATAAAGTCATTGATAAATCTGGTCAAATTATCGATGGCATCAAGGTTGAAGATTTCCGGCATCTGCCTGTCGTTAGCGGCAAGAATGCCCAAAACCGGGCGGGAGAAATTATAACCGTCCTTGAATCCGAAGCTGATCTTTACAATGAAGTATGGTCTCTGACCTATCGGTCAGAACGCCGTTGGGATGTCTTCCTTGGCGATAATATCCGTATCATGTTGCCCGAAGAAAACCCTATGGATGCGTGGAACCAACTAGCCAAGCTTGATCGCCAACACAAGTTAACCCAACGCAACACCGTTAATATTGATCTGCGTATTCCGGGGCAGATCATCATTAAACCCGATCAACCTGTTAAAGGTAAAGGTAGTCAGACATGAATGTTATGCCGCGTATATCAGGCTTGCTTGGTCAAACCAAAACACGCCACGGAACAATAGGTGTTCTCGACATTGGCACAAGCAAAGTCGTCTGCATGATTGCCCAAGGTGATGGTAATGCGCAACCTACAATAAAGGGGATTGGTCAGCATGCGTCGGCTGGAATAAAACGTGGCGAAGTGGTCGATATCTCCGCCCTTAGTCTGACTGTTGGTAAAGCTGTTGAAGTAGCGGAAAGAATGGCAGGCATTTCTATAGAAAATGTTGTTGTTGGCCTGTCAGGAGCGACGCAAAAATCACAAATCCGAACGCATCAGGTCGATGTCGCCAGTGGCGAAGTCCTTGAACGTGATATCCGCCGGCTTATTAATCTTGATTTCCTCGAAGCCGAGCCGCAAGGCCGCGTTATTCTGCATCGCCTGCCTATTGAGTTTTCTTTGGACGGTATCACCGGCATCAAAAACCCTCAAGGCATGTTTGGCCAGACCCTTGGCATCAAAATATGTTCGATTAGCGCCTCCGATACCGCTCTTCGCAATATCCAAATGGCGGTTGAACGTAACCATTTATCAATTGAGCATTATGTATCGAATATCTATGCCGCCGGCTTATCTGCTCTGCTCGAAGATGAACGCGACCTTGGCGCCACGGTTATTGAGATTGGCGGTGGTGTGACTAGCCTTGCCTATTTCACCGATGGTGAGTTGCGCTTTCTTGATAGCATCCCCTTGGGCGGGGCCAGCATCACCAATGATATTGCTCGCGGCTTATCGATCCCCGTTGAGGAGGCTGAACGTATCAAAACGCTCAAAGGCAGTGTCCTGGCTGGCCCCGGCGATAGTGATGAAATGCTGACCTTACCTATGCTGAGCCAAGATAGCGATCATCCGCTATCAATCGAACTAGGCGTGTTGGGGGATATTATCCGGGCACGGATTGAGGAAATCCTGGAAATGCTGTTATTGCGTCTTGAAAAAGCCGGATACTCATCCGCCGCTGGCCAGCGCGTCATTTTAGTCGGCGGCGCCGCACAATTACCCGGAATGCGGGAGTTTGTATCAACCATGATTGGCCGTTCTGTCAGATTAGGCAGGCCAGCGGGTGTCATTGGTCTTGCCGATGCGACCGCTCATTCCGCCTTTGCCTCACCTGTGGGGTTAATTCATTATAGCTATGTCAGACAACCATTTGAACTATCGCTTGCCGATGCCGGAACATCCAGACGGTCTGGACGTCTCAGCCAGATTGGCAGCTGGTTCAAATATTACATTTGGGATGCCGGAAGCCGATGAAGAGCATGTTTTTCCATCGTCAGACCATGACTGATCCGTCATCCAAAATCGGGGCGTATGTGTTGCAGGCATATCCCCCTTATCACAACAATTTGCCCGTTAGGTCATGGATATTGGGCAAGCCACCTCAAAGGAGATCATACCGTGACTCTAAATATATCAATCCCCAGCACGACTGAGGAATTATCCCCAAAAATCACTGTTATCGGTGTTGGCGGGGCTGGCGGTAATGCCGTCAATAATATGATTGAAGCCAATCTCGAAGGTGTCGAGTTTTTAGTTGCTAATACTGATGGGCAAGCTCTTGCGGCCTCTCTTGCGCCTCGCAAAATCCAATTAGGACGTATCCATACCGAAGGACTAGGAGCAGGCTCAAAGCCCGAAATTGGTCGTCTAGCCGCGGAAGAAAGCCTTGATGAGATCATGGCCGAATTAGCCGACAGCCATATGGTATTTATTACCGCAGGTATGGGTGGCGGCACCGGCACAGGCGCCGCCCCAGTGATTGCTCGTGCTGCCCGTGAGCAAGGCATTCTAACTGTTGGAGTTGTCACAAAACCATTTGAGTTTGAAGGAACACCACGGATGCGTTTAGCCACACAAGGCATTGATGAATTACAAGCCTATGTTGATACGCTTATTGTTATCCCGAACCAAAATCTGTTCCGTCTGGCCAATGAGCGGACAACATTTACAGATGCCTTTGCCATGGCCGATAATGTTCTGCACCAAGGCGTGTCAGGTGTGACTGATCTGATGATCAAACCTGGCATGATTAATCTGGATTTTGCCGATATTCGCTCAGTCATGACAGAAATGGGTAAAGCCATGATGGGTACAGGCGAAGCATCAGGTGAAAGCCGTGCTACCAACGCGGCTGAGGCGGCTATCCATAATCCGCTATTAGATGAAACCACGCTGAAAGGCGCCCAAGCCTTATTGATCAATGTTACTGGTGGGTCTGATATGACCTTATTCGAAGCTGATGAAGCGGCAAACCATATCCGTAAAGAAGTGGATAATGATGCCATCATCATCTTTGGCGCTATCATTGATCCAAAAATGGAAGGCGTCATGCGTGTATCAGTTGTCGCTACTGGAATGGAGGCTGAAAGCCAAACATCACGGCCCCCAATGAGACATCTCACCAATGCCAAAGCGTCTGCCAGTGATGAAACTAGCACTGATATGGACCAGCCTTTTTATGCCATTCGGCGCAACGAAGGCGTTGTTCAAAAAATCATAGCAGAACCCACCACGGCAGTGGAAAGCAAACCCATGGGCGAACATGCTGGCCCATCATCAGCAATAGCTTCACCAATGGCAACAGCAGTCGCGACACCAATGGAAACTGCGCCTATGGAAGCTGGGATGGCAGAGCCAGAAGTCATGCCAGAAATGTCTGATGCGGGTGCCGAAGCTAAATTGGCGATTGGGGCAGAGCCAAGCCATGCCTCAAATGCCGCCACAGACGATGACTCTCAGCTTAGCATCATGGATATGATAGACGCTAAGGATGAGCGGCCAGAACCCGAAAAGGCATTGCCAGTAGATGATCGTTCTGCAAGCAGTTTGGATGACGATGATGTGCCTTTCACATTGGGAAAAACCATTGATATCCCTGTTGATGAGCATGTTCAGCCAAAGGAAACTACAGGTTTGATCAAGCATATCACGCGATTATTCTCATCGCATCAGCAAGAGGAAAAGATCGTGCAAGAGCCTATTGTGTCTGATGTAAAACCATTGAACTTGCGGAATACAGACCCTGTAGACCCCATAAACCCCACGCTTCAATCAGATGAGGGGCAAGCTGATGAGATGATAAAATCGGATATCGATCATACCGCCATATCTCAGAATACCAGCATGACAGATGACACAACTGAACAACCCAATCTGTCAAACCAAAGCGCTGAACCAGAGCTGGATATCAAAGATCAACAAGATGATTTTGATCTTGAAATCCCTGCCTTTCTCCGTCGTCAGGCTAACTAATCATCTGAGGGTATGATCAGCATTTGGAATGGTTACCGATCTGCAACAATCGGTAACCATTTGTGATTTGCCACAGGCATGAAACCACATAATTATAATTTAAAATAAAGGATTATGTCTGTGTTTGGCTACCAAAATACTGTTAATTCATCTGTCACACGAAGCGGAATTGGTCTTCACACGGCGCGGCTCGTTTCCATCACTCTCCGACCAGCACCTGCCAATACTGGCATCATATTTCACCGCTCTGATCTGACTGGCATTGATACGGCTATCCCTGCTCATATCCGCAATGTCAGTGATGTGTCGCTTAATACCAGCATTTGTAATGCTGATGGGGCAGAAATAGGCACTATTGAGCATCTGATGGCGGCTTTTGCTGGCATGGGCATTGATAATGCCTATGTCGATGTATCAGGGCCAGAGCTGCCTGCTTTTGATGGCAGCTCAGACCGCTACTGCCAGATGATCAGTGATGCTGGCATAAAAGAACAAAGCGAAGATCGCCGCTTTATTAAAGTCCTAAAGCCCGTTTCAGTAAAACTCAACGCCTCGTCATCGCACCTGACCCCTTCCTCATCTCTGCAAATCTCAACCAAGATTGATTTTAGCGATCCGTTTATTGGTGCCTCACAATATTTTTATGTTCATGACAATACTAGCTTTATCGAGGAATTGGCGGCGGCACGCACCTTTTGTCTGCACAAAGATGTCTCACAAATGCGCGCCGCTGGCTATGCTATTGGTGGCTCATTGGATAATGCCATTGTAGTGAAAGACGGGCAGATGCTTAATGAGACGCCGCTGCGCTATACAGATGAGTTTGTTCGTCATAAAACCCTCGACTGTTTAGGTGATTTGCGGCTGGCTGGCATGGGAATTATTGGTCATATGTCAACCACACGCCCCGGACACCGCATTAATTCAGAATTGCTAAAAGCGTTGTTTAGCGACGATAGCAACTACACGATTATGACTGGCGAAGAATTAGCCAATGCCGAAGAAAAAGTTGCTTGATTAGATTTTTCATATCTCAACGCATGGAATGAACTTTAATTGCTTTGCGTATCGGCATAATATATATTCTGTTAACGATATTATGGAGACAGGTTGTGCATCATCAAATGGTGAGATCAGTGTTGCTTTGTGGCATGGCAAGTCTGGCTATGCTTACCGCTTGTTCCAGCGCTGATGATGAGCTGGTTCAAATTGAACGTCCTGTCGAAGAAATATATAATGAAGCGCTTGATTTGGCACTTGCTGGCGATACCAATGATGCGGCAACGCTGTTTGATGAGGTAGAGAGACAACATCCCTATTCTGAATGGGCAACGCAAGCACAGTTAATGGCCGCTTGGTCATTATATGAGAGCAACAATTATCCCGCCGCTCTAGCCTCCTTAAACCGATTTATTGAACTCAACCCCGCGCATCCTGATATTGATTATGCCTATTTTCTGCGCGGCCAATCCTATTATGAGCAAATTGTCGATGTTGAACGTGATGCTAGTATGACCGTTGCCGCCAAAGAAGCTTTTGAGGCTTTGATCAGGCGCTTCCCGAACAGCGACTATGCGCGTGATGCCCAATTAAAACTAGACCTAACGCTCAGCCATCTGGCTGGTAAAGAAATGGCTGTTGGCCGGTTCTATCTGAAAGCTGGTCATTATGATTCCGCGCTCCGGCGTTTTAGCAAAGTTATCGAAAATTACCAAACATCTAACCAAGTCCCCGAAGCGCTCTATCGCATGGTCGAGAGCTATCTGGCGCTAGGAATTTATAGCGAGGCAGAACGTTCGGCAGCCGTATTACAATTTAATTTTCCAGACTCTATTTGGACTCAACGGATGGCATTGCTGATTGATGACCCCGGACGCGATTATGATCCATCTTTGATTAAATCCTTTTTCGGTCGAGCAACCTCTTGGTTTTGATCCATGCTGACTTTACTGGCTGTTCGTAATGTCGTTCTGATCAAGGCGCTTGATCTGGATTTTCAATCAGGCTTAACTGTGCTGACTGGCGAAACGGGGGCTGGCAAATCAATCCTGCTTGACGCGTTAGGGCTGGCGCTAGGCAGCCGGGCTAATTTTGGTCTGATCGGTTCTGAAAGCCCAACTGCCGAAGTCACCGCGATTTTCAACCCTGACGCAAAGCACCCCATATGGAATGTCTTGGATGAAAATGGCATTGAGGCCGACGATGAGATTATTATGCGGCGGCGGCTTCGTGACGGCAAATCAACCGCTTTAATCAATGATACCCCCGTCAGTCTGGGGGTTATGCGGCGTGTTGGAGATATGCTTATCGAAATCCAAGGCCAATTTGAAGGACGTGGATTACTAGACCAAGCGACACATCGACAACTGCTTGATCAGTTTGCCAATCACCAAGATAAACTGACAAACTGCGCCAAATCTTGGGATGACTGGAAAGCGGCGTCCTCACGCTATGAGGATGCAGCCACCAAGCGTCAGGAAAACCAAGACAATCAGGCATGGTTGAAAGAATCAGTGACTGAACTTGATCATCTTGCCCCACTAGCGGATGAAGAAACTCAACTCATGCAAGAGCGTGAGATGTTAGCCAATATTACCCGCATTGCCGAAGCCTTAAAAACCGCAGAAGCATTGATAGATGGTGAGCAAGGTGCGATTAATCAAATTGCCCAAGCCAGCCGCACCATCACCCGAATTGCTGATGTCGCCGGCAGTCTGACCACCGATCTGGATCAGGCCTTGCAACGCACAGAAGCAGAATTGAGCGAAGTTGAACATGCGCTTGCTACCACCCAGGCTAATTTAGAGGGTGATCCTAATCGCATTGTTGTTGTCGATGACCGCCTACACGCGCTCCGTCAGCAAGCGCGCAAACATGGTGTTGATGCCGATCAGCTCGCCGCTACCCGTGATCACTTGCATCAGCAATTAGCCGAACTCGAAGATAGCGGCGGCGACTTAACAAAATTAGCCACAGCAATGGCAGAAGCGGAGGCACATTATCATGATGCTCGGAATGCCTTAAGTCAGTCACGAATAGCGGCAGCCGATCGGCTAGATGCGCTTATCATGGCAGAATTACCACCTCTAAAGCTAGAACAGGCGCGCTTCAAGACATCCATCACGGCACTGACCGAACAGCAATTTAGCCGCCATGGCAGTGATGCTATACGCTTTGAAGCCAGCACTAATCCGGGCATGGCGATGGCGCCAATAGATCAGATTGCATCTGGTGGTGAATTAGCCCGATTTTTGCTAGCCTTAAAAGTCGTGCTGGCAGATATAAATGCCCCTGTAACATTAATCTTTGATGAGGTGGACGCAGGCGTCGGCGGTGCTGTCGCCAATGCAGTCGGCACCCGGTTGGCACGCTTGGGTGAGCAAATGCAATCCATTGTCATCACCCATTCCCCACAGGTCGCGGCCAGAGGCCATCAGCATTATCAGATCAGCAAATCAGTAGCTGAGCATGGCACAATTTCAACAACTGCTATTCTTGATCAGAATGAACGCATTAATGAGGTCAGCCGCATGCTAGCTGGTGAAACAGTTACCGAAGAAGCGCGCGCCGCTGCCATCAGATTACTTGAGGGATAAGATGCGGAAAGATGATACTAGCACCACCACCGCCAATATTGCTGTTGCTGATTTAACCGAAGCTGATGCGCACCGCGAGCTTGACCGCCTTGCCAGTGCTATTCATTATCATAACCAGAAATATCACCGCGATGATGCGCCTGAGATTTCTGATGCTGAGTTTGATGCCATGATGAAGCGGCATATCAGTATTGAGGCGGCTTTCCCGCAATTAGTTAGGCTCGATAGCCCATCATTGACGGTTGGCGCAACGCCATCCTCACAATTTGGCAAATATCGCCATCATGTACCTATGCTGTCATTATCTAATGCCTTTGATGACGCAGATGCCAGAGATTTTGATCAGCGCGTCAAACGCTTTCTTAATTTACCTGCGGATACAGATATCGCCTATTCGGTTGAGCCCAAGATTGATGGATTATCCATTTCTCTGCGCTATGAGCATGGCGTATTGGTCGCTGGCGTGACTCGCGGTGATGGCATAGAAGGTGAGGATGTGACAGCTAATATTCGCACCATTGCGGATATCCCTGAGCGGCTAAATGATAGCAGTTTAGCTGTTGCCGAAATCCGCGGTGAGATTTTTATGAGCAAGGCTGATTTTTTTACTCTTAACGACAAACAGCAAAACAGCAATGCTAAGGTTTTTGCAAATCCTCGCAATGCGGCGGCAGGTTCTCTGCGCCAGAAAGACCCGGCAGTTACCGCCGCCCGTGCGCTCCGGTTTTTTGCTTATGCCGCAGGTGAGATGAGCGCGTGGACGGTCAATAGCCATCATGATTATCTATCATTGCTTCAGTCATGGGGGTTTACCATAAACCCCTATTCAGCCTTAACCGAGAATATAGAGGCGGCGCTTCGCCATTATCAAACCATTAGCGCCGAGCGTGCTGACCTGGATTATGATATTGATGGCGTTGTCTATAAGGTTGATCAACTCGATTATCAGCAAAGACTTGGTCAGGTGAGCCGGTCACCACGTTGGGCCATTGCCCATAAGTTTCCAGCAGAAAAGGCAATGACACATATCTTGGGGATAGATATTCAGGTTGGCAGAACAGGTGCGTTGACGCCTGTCGCCAGATTACAGCCAGTTACTGTTGGCGGTGTTGTTGTCTCAAACGCCACCCTCCATAATGAAGATTATATTAAGGATAAAGATATTCGTATCGGTGATTTGGTTCAGATTCAGCGAGCTGGCGATGTTATCCCACAAGTCTTGGCAGTCGACAAAAATGCAAGGAAAGACGCTAAAACCGCATCTTTTCAGTATCCTGATCACTGCCCATCATGTGGATCACCCGCAATCAGACCAGAAGGCGAAGCGGTGCGGCGCTGTACAGGTCAGCTATCTTGCCCGGCGCAGTTGCTTGAGCGATTAAAGCATTTTGTTAGCCGTGATGCCTTTGACATTGAAGGGCTAGGGGCAAAAATCATTGAAGAGCTTCATCAAGATAACATGCTTAATGAACCGGCGGATATTTTTCATCTCAAGCAATATCAGGCAGCGCTGTCAGAGCGCAGTGGCTGGGGTGCTACATCAGTAAATAATCTGCTTATGGCTATTGATCAGAGGCGGGAAATTGCGCTGGAACGGCTCATCTATGGGCTTGGTATTCGGCAGATTGGTCAAGCCACAAGCATGCTGTTAGCACGTCATTTTGGATCATTAGAGCAGCTAATGGCAACCGCCTTAGCCGCCAGAGATGAGACGTCAGAAGCATGGCAGAGCCTGATTGATATTGACCAAATTGGTGACAGTGTGGCGCGTGATATTGTACGATTTTTCTCCGACAGTCATAATCAGGAAGCATTGGCGCGGTTGCGCGATGTTGTGCATCCGATCCCGCCAGCAACCATCGCATCTGATAGCCCTGTTGCTGGCAAAACAGTTGTCTTCACCGGCACATTAATCAGCATGAGTCGAGCCGAAGCTAAAGCTAAAGCCGAATTACTTGGCGCCAAAGTCGCAGGGTCAGTATCGGCAAAAACTGATTATGTTGTTATTGGCGCCGATGCCGGAAGCAAAGCCCGCAAAGCCGAGACTCTGGGCGTTACCATCCTTGATGAAGATAGCTGGATAGGGTTATGCCAAAGCTAAGCCTGATAACATCAATCAAAGCGGGTTGGTTTGGGCGGCAAGCCATGCAATTGCATCACCATCACCGTCACTGTAATCATGCTCTGTTAATGCTGGCATGATTTTATCTTTGACATTCCGATGATACCGATTAAGCCAATCCCGCTCAGCCTCAGTTAGCAGCGATACATCAATAAGCCGGCGATCAAACGGCACCCATGTCACATGCTCAAACCCAAGCATATCATTGGCTTTTGCGACCACTATGATCAGATTCTCAAGGCGGATACCAAAGCTCCCGTCACGGTAATATCCAGGCTCATTCGATAGCACCATGCCCTCACAAATGCTGACACTGCCGCGCGGTGATATGCTGGCAGGGCCTTCATGAACACCTAGAGCACAGCCTACCCCATGCCCTGTTCCATGCGCATAATCTAGTCCAGCATTCCACATCGTTCGGCGCGTGATGGCATCAAGCTGAATGCCTGTTGTGCCTTTCGGGAAGATTTGCTGATCTAATGCAAT
Organism: Alphaproteobacteria bacterium; assembly: GCA_016778985.1. Lineage (GTDB taxonomy): Bacteria > Pseudomonadota > Alphaproteobacteria > Puniceispirillales > UBA1172 > UBA12202. Next base: position 46,760 of record JADHOM010000010.1, read on the forward strand.
ATGGGCTTTCAGGACATGCGTGTAGCAAAACATCTCATCCTTACCGGGCTGACCAATGGCAACGGTGCGCGTTATATCAGTTGTCGCATCATGATATTGCCCGCCTGAATCAATCAAATAGAGGCTATTCGGAAGCAGCGGCGCATTGCTCGCCTCGGTCGCGCGATAATGAACAATAGCACCATGCGCACCACTGCCTGAAATAGCTGAAAAGCTATCAGATAGATATCCGCTCACCTCTTTCCGGTAAGACTGAAGCTTTTCACTAGCCTCAATTTCAGTAACGGTTTGATCCATCACATGCGTATCTAGCCACGCAAGGAAACGGATGACAGCAACCGCATCACGGCAATGCGCAGACCGAAAGCCATCTTGCTCAACGCTATTTTTAATCGCCTTCATCTGCTTAAGCGGGCTGATCCGCGATATGATTTTTGTATCAGCGGCTTGTCTCGCTTCAACAGCCTCTGCCAGTGCTAATGGCGTTTGCACCGGATCAAGCCAAATGGACTTCCCATCAAGACCGCGCAAGTCATCTATCATCTGTTGCTGTGGCCGTATGCTAATATGCCGCTGGTCAATATCTAAACTCTCCATATCATCATGAAATATAATGACCTCTTTATCATGGCTTAGCATAGCAAAGGCCAGCATCACCGGAGTATTGGATAAATCTGCCGCCCTAATATTGAGAAGCCAAGCCAGTTCGGTCGGGTCACAAATCATCAAAATATCTGCCCCAGCATCCTTCATATCCGCCACCGCGGCATTGATTTTATCTGCTCTATCAAGGCCATGATGCAATGGGTCAACATCCCAAGGGATAGATATTTTTGGCGCTGGTCGGTCTTGCCATATCTGATCGATCAGATTATCAGCGACGGGTTTAACATCTATGTCTTTATCTGATAGCGCGCAAATAAGCTGGCTATGTTCGCTCATGGTCATGAGCATCGGATCAAAACCAAGCGTCTTGCCGCCCAAATGAGACTTTATCCATTCAGAAGGCTTATTACGTGGCATGACCATGCATTGCCAATGGCTATTGGTTTGGGTTTTCATCTGTAGTGTGTAGCGTCCATCACTGAACAAAATCGCCGCATCTATAGTGACAATGGCAAGCCCTGCGGAACCAGTAAAGCCACTGATCCAAGCCAGTCGCTCATCAGCGGCTTGGACTTCTTCACCAGAAAACGCATCACCATGGGGGATAAAATAGGCATCAATCTCCGCGCCTTTCATGGCTAGGCGTAAAGCCTCAAGCGGCGTCATTGCATCATCCATCTATGTCTCCATCAGGCTTTTGCATTAATACGGTCATCCAGTCACCAACTGGCAGGCTTTCGACATGCACGAGGCCGACAGCCAGATGGGCGGCAATAACATCATCAGCATGTTTAAGATTGAGACCTGAAAGGATAATCTTACCGCCATCACGCAGCGCCTTTGCCGCATCTGCCGCCATTGTGATCAATGGGCTTGGAAGGATATTTGCCATAACCAAATCAAAGGGTGCATGGTCATGGATATAAGGCGAGTCATAGCCATCAGACAGCCCGCACGTAATCTGCTTATCGGTTTTATTATGTTTAATATTTTCCACCATTACCGTCACCGCAACTGGATCATTATCAACGGCTATAATCTGGCTTCTGGGGTCAAGTTTTGCTGCCGCAATAGCAAGAATACCGCTACCTGAGCCAATATCAGCAATTTTTGGGGCATGAGGCGTTTGAATATGCGTCTCAACAAGCAAAATACAGCCCTGTGTTGTGGCATGATTACCAGTCCCAAATGCCATGCCCGCATCGAGATGAACACCAATTTTACCGTCAGGAACAGGATCAGTGATATGGGTGCCATAAATCCAAAACCGACCTATTTCTAGGGGCTTCATATCCATCCAGTTCTTTTGCAGCCAATCAATATTGGGCATAACGCTAACCACTGGCGGCGTTGCGGCCATTCCGAAATCAGCTGTGAGCGTTTCGACAGCCATGTCGAGCCTGTTCTGGTCAGGTGGAGTTTGGCAAATCAGCACTACATCCCATGGCTTATCATCTTGCTCATCATCTTGCGTATCATTTTGCTTATGGGTCATGCTGATGGTAACGGCATCTGAGGCGGCAATCAGAATCTCACCAGCGATATCCTGATCGCCGGTTAGCTGTAACCTGACTTGCCATAAATCTGCACTCATGACTGTTCCGTTCTTTCAACAAAGCTTGCAACCAGCTTTTTCTCACCCGCTTTATCAAAGGCGATGGTCAACTTATCACCCTCAACGGATACCACATTGCCATTCCCAAACTTGAGATGAAAGACCCGATCGCCGGGTGAGTAATCACTATGACCGGTTAATCCAGCAGTCTGCTCATTAGGTGCTTTAGATGGCAGAAATCCAGTCTGGCGTCGCGCCCGCAATCGCGCCCAGCCAGGGCCATATCCACCAGCAGCAGAAGGTGTTGGCAGTGTATCAAATACTCCTGGGCGTGCTGTCCCTGATGCCATGCCCTGTTCGCTTTCTTCGACTAAATGCTCTTGCGGTAATTCGGCTAAGAACCGTGACGGGATACCGCTTTGCCATAGACCGTGAACACGCCGACTTGAGGCATAGGAGATATAAAGCTGTTTACGGGCGCGGGTAATACCAACATAAGCAAGGCGACGTTCTTCCTCTAGGCCAGAAGCGCCTTTTTCATCTAATGTCCGCTGTGATGGAAATGCCCCCTCCTCCCAGCAAGGCAGAAAAACGACGTTAAACTCAAGCCCCTTAGCGGCATGTAATGTCATCAGCATGACCTCACCGCCTTGGTTGGTGTTATCACCATCCATGACAAGCGAAATATGTTCAAGAAAGCCTTGCAGATTGTCAAAATCATCCATTGCTGTAATGAGTTCTTTGAGGTTTTCCAACCGGCCTTCGGCATCTGGTGTCTTTTCCTTTTGCCACATGGCGGTATAGCCGGAATCGTCTAATACCTGCATAGCCAGTTCAGTATGCGGCAGGTGATCAATTTGGCGCCGCCAATGATTGACCATATTGACAAACTGGCTAAGGCTATTGCGCGCCGCTGATTTTAATTCCGTGCCTGTCAGCATATGTTCAGCAGCTGCCAGCATCGGCAGCCCCTGCGCTCTGCTGGCATTGCGGACTAGGCTCACCGTTTTTGCGCCTAGCCCGCGTGTCGGAGTGTTAATAATGCGCTCAAAGGCCAAGTCATCTGCGGGCTGAACGATTAGCCGCAGATAGGCAATCGCATCTCGAATTTCCTGTCTTTCATAGAATTTCGCGCCAACAACCCGATACGGGATACCCAATTTGATGAATACCTCTTCAAACTCTCTTGTCTGGTATCCAGCCCGCACGAGAACCGCCATTTCATCAGCTGAATAAGTGTCATAGCGGATCAGAGAGGCGATCTGATCAGCGACCGTACGGGCTTCGCTTGCGCCATCCCAAAAGCCATTAACGCGGACCTTCTCACCCTGAGCATCATCGGTATAAAGCGTTTTCCCCAAACGGCTTTCATTATGTGCAATTAATCCTGATGCGGCGCCAAGAATATGGCCAGTTGAGCGATAATTTTCTTCAAGGCGAATGGTCTCGGCCTCTGGATAAATCTCAGGAAAACGCAACATATTCGTGACCTCAGCGCCGCGCCACCCATAGATGGATTGATCATCATCACCAACACAGCAAAGATTGCGAGATTTTTGCGATAACAGGCTGAGCCACAAATACTGTGAGACATTGGTATCCTGATACTCATCCACCATGACATGCGTGATACGTTGATGATAATCCGCCAGAATATCGGGATAGCTGTTGAAAATGGTCAGATTGTGAAGCAACAAATCACCAAAATCACAGGCATTGAGATCGCATAGGCGTTGCTGATATTGCTGATAGATATCGGCCCCATTACCCTCGATCAAATTGCTAGCATCGGCGAGACTAACCTTATCAGGGGTCAGGCCCTTATCTTTCCAGCGACTGATCATGCCCAATACCATCCGCGGAGGATGCCTTTTGGTATCAATACCATTAATTTCCATGATTTGTTTGATCAATCGCAACTGATCATCGGTATCCAGTATGGTGAAGTTTGATTTTAATCCCACACATTCCGCATGCCGCCGCAATATTTTAGCTGCTAGCGCATGAAACGTGCCAAACCAGACCTGTTCTACCATTGGCCCGATCATGTTGGCGACACGCTCTTTCATTTCACGCGCTGCCTTATTGGTAAAGGTCACGGCGAGAATATTCCAAGGTTTTGCTCGGCCTGTTGCAATCAAATTAGCAAGGCGGCTGGTCAAAACGCGCGTCTTTCCGGTGCCAGCACCTGATAGCACAAGTAACGGGCCGTCGAGATGCTGAACAGCCATTTTCTGTTGCGCGTTCAAGCCTTCTAGCCAAGGCGCTTGGGCGGACATCTCAGGCGGTTGGTCAGGGGATTGGGATAAATCATTTTGCATGACCGATTCCTAGCACGAAGGCGGACAAATGAATAGATCAGCTTAATCAAATTTTCCATGCTAAGCCCAGCAAACCTCTAGCCAAACCCATGCTTAAAGACAAATCCTGCTTATAACTTTGACTTTCCACTAACTTATCATAAAATGTAGATCATGAAAGCATTGTCAAAAATATGTGGTTTAAGGATATCTGCGCTGATCGTTGTTGTCGCATTGAGTGGCTGTACCACAGCCCCAAATGACAGATTTACCGAAAACCGCGATCCTTATGAAAATACAAACCGTAAGGTCTTTGCTTTCAATACGAAGGTGGATGATTACGTTATCGAACCTGCGGCCAAAGCATATCTGCAACTACCTGATCGTGGGCAAATGATGCTTACTAATTTTGCCGGTTGGACTAGCCTGCCGTCAACGGCGGTAAACTCGACCATGCAGGGTGATGTTGAAAATGCCGCGATCGGCACATTTGAGTTTTTGATTAATGGATTAACGCTTGGCTTTGCTGACCTAACAGGTGATGTTGATACTCCGCGCCGCACCAATTTTGATGATACCCTTAGTTATTATAACATTGGGCAAGGGTCTTATGTGGTGTTGCCGCTGCTTGGCCCGGGCACAGTCAGAAGCCATTCAGGATTTGTTGTTGATAGCATAACTAATCCCCTGAATTTCGCCGCAACACCAGCTGCTGCTAATATAACCGCTGTCAATACCCCTGTTCGTGTAGTGACTTTTCGCGGCAATAACTTTGAATATATAAATGAGGTGAAATACCAATCTCTAGATGCCTATGCCCGAACGCGATCAATCTATTTACAATATGATTATGCCAATGAAATTGATGCCAGCGAGAATTACGAAGATGAGTTCGACAGCTTCATTGAAACCTTGGAATAAAATGCACCGTCATTTACACATATGCCGCGATGCAATAATGCGGATATTAGTCGGTCTTGCGCTTGGCTTTATGCTGACTAGCGCCGCTTATGCAGATAGAACAGACGAAGCGGCAAAAATGATTGAGACGCTGGTCGCAGAAATACAAGATATCGCCGCTACTGTCACCATAGGTGATTATATTTACAAACAATCTGATGATATTATTGATCGTTACTTCAAATATGAAACCCTAGCCAGCTTTACTATTGGGCCCTATTGGCGCAAAGCTAGTGATGCTCAAAGACAACGCTATCTCAAAACATTTCGCGCCGTTGTTGTTGAACAAGCGGCAAATAATTTTGATTATTTCAGGTCACTAGAATATCATTTTCAGTCGTCGGAGAAAAAGGGTGAAAATTGGATAATCGTAAACGGCATTGTTCATGATAAAACCGGAAAATATCCAGATGCTGCGATCTCTTGGCGGATAAATGATATGCCAGGTCAAGACCTCTATATCTTTGATCTGAGCTTTGAAAACGTCTCTATGATCTTAACCCAAAAAGATGAGAACATGGCTGTCATCAGACAAAACAAGGGCAATCTAGATGCCTTGATTGATCTGCTGGCAAAACGCAGTGAGGAGCTTCGGCAAGCCCGTTTAAGAAATTAGCGCGAAATGGGCTTATACTTAATCCGCGTTGGTTGGTCGGCCTCTGCCCCAAGTCGGCGCTTCCTGTCTTCTTCATAGGATTGCCAGTTGCCTTCAAACCACTCAACGTGGCTATCGCCTTCAAACGCCAAAATATGCGTTGCAATGCGATCAAGAAACCACCTGTCATGGGTAATGACAACCGCGCATCCACCAAACTCTAGCAAAGCCTCTTCCAATGATCGTAAGGTATCAACATCGAGATCATTTGTCGGCTCATCGAGCAGTAACAAGTTACAACCAGATTTTAGCATCCGAGCCAAATGCACACGGTTTCTTTCCCCGCCAGATAACTGACCGACACGCTTTTGCTGATCACCGCCCTTAAAATTAAACTGACCGACATAGGCGCGTGAGGATACGGTGCGCTTGCCCAGCGTAATTTCATCCAAGCCATCAGAGACCACTTCCCACACCGTTTTGTCGTCAGGCAGGGCATCACGCGATTGATCCACATACGCCATGACAACAGTCTCACCAATTTTAAGCTCACCATTATCAGGTTTATCTTGGCCGGTAATCATCCGGAATAAAGTTGTTTTACCAGCACCGTTCGGGCCGACAACACCAACAATTCCACCTGGCGGCAGACGAAACTCTAAATCATCAATGAGCAATTTCTCACCAAAGGCTTTTGAGATATGCTCTCCTTCTAGGACAACATTACCTAATCTAGGCCCAGGTGGGATGGTAATTTTTGCGGTTTCACTAACACTTTCATTTTGCTCTTCAAGCAATCTTTCATAAGCCGTTAAGCGCGCTTTTGATTTGGCTTGCCGCGCTTTCGGGGCTGATCGCACCCATTCTAATTCCCGCGCCAAGGTTTTAATTCTGGCCTCTTCGCTTCGCCCTTCTTGTTGCAGGCGTTTCTGCTTTTGCTCTAGCCAACTAGAATAATTGCCTTCAAACGGGATGCCTTGCCCACGATCGAGTTCTAGTATCCAGCCTGCCACTTCATCGAGGAAATAGCGGTCGTGAGTGATGGTGACAACCGTGCCGGCAAAGTCTTTCAAAAACCGCTGTAACCAAGCCACTGATTCAGCGTCTAAATGGTTAGTAGGTTCATCCAATAAAAGCATATCAGGTGCGCTCAATAACAACTGGCATAAGGCCACACGGCGTTTTTCACCACCTGATAAATTAGTCACCTCCCAATCAGATGGTGGCAGCCGCAAGGCATCCATAGCAATCGCCGCTTTACGTTCCAAATCCCAAGCATCAGCAGCATCAATTTTTTCTTGTAATTCGCCTTGCTCCTCAATTAGCGCATTCATTTCATCATCGCTCATCTCTTCACCAAACTTAGCACTTATCTCATTAAACCGATCTATAAGCGTCTTTTTTTCACCCATCCCAAGCATGACGTTATCAAGTACATTGAGGCTGTTATCCAGTTCAGGCTCTTGCGGCAAATAGCCAACTTTCAGACCATCAGCTGCCCATGCCTCACCTTGATACTCGGTTTCAATACCTGCCATGATACGCAACAAGGTTGATTTACCAGCACCATTAATACCGAGAACACCAATTTTAGCCCCAGGTAAAAACGATAGCGATATATTTTTGAGCACCTCTTTGCCACCTGGCCAAGCCTTGCTCAAACGACTCATAGTATACACATATTGCGGGTTGGACATGGGGTATTGCCTCACAGTTTTTCAAACAATAAAAATACACACCTGATGTAGCATGAAATTCTTGCCTTATCCATAGTCTCACTGATCTATTCGCATTCGACACCCTATTCGCTTTTGACGTGAAGGATGTCATGCGCTATTCATAATGGGAGAGGAGAAAGAGCAAGATGTTTGGCTGGCCAGTTGGATTAATTTTACTTGATAGCGCGTTTGCTGTGGCCATGTGGATATGTCTAGGCCGCTTCTTCCTTGGTATAGCCTTACATAATAATTCCAGCTTTATCATGATGCGCTGGCTGGTACAGGCGAGCACGCCATTGGTCAATGCTGGAAACCGCATTTGCCCCAGAGAAATTCCTGAAAAACTGCGCCCTTTATATGCTGGTTTTGTTGTTTTGATTATTCGATTTTATGTATTTCCAATGATAATCGGCTATCAGGTAGATGGATTAGGCGATTTTCCATTAGAGAAAACCGTTCTTAATTTATTTTGAAGGCGGCTATTCTGACAGCCCCGGTGTGAGCGTAAATGCTGCCCCTTGCTCTGGGGTAAGCGTTGCTATGACATGCACACTCGCCTGATCAGGCGATATTTTTATTACCGTAATCTGACCTGTATCATCCGTAAAAGCCATGATAGTCGCGCCATCACCAGCACTGGCAAGGCCGGTTAGCGATAATCCATCAGGAAACCGAAGATCAGCGGTCTGATCGGTCGATTGTGAGCTGCCGCCAATTTGGGTTGCGAGACCATAAAACAACAAGCCGATGCCAATAATGATCAGTAATGACATTATCTTGACAGCAGTTTTTACTGGCTTCAACCATGCCGGTTCAGTATAGGGCATAGCATCTTCTGCTGACCTATTTGGATTTTCGGGCTGGTGATTTTTATCACTTGGGTGCATATTTCCTCACATGAATAATACATTAACCACATTGACACTTACCGTAGCCGAGGACGCGACGCAAGATCGCATTGATCGTTGGCTATCGGAAAGCTGCCTGAAATTAAGTCAGGATGAGCATCAGCCAGATCATTCTGCCTATGCCGGATTATCGCGCTCACGGCTGAAAGCCTTGATCCTTGATGGTATGGTTAGCGCCAATGATAAGGTGATTACCAATCCATCAGCATCTATTCAGGCGGGGACAACTTATACCATCACAATACCTGAGACGGTTTCAGCCACCCCAAAAGGAGAGGATATTCCGCTTAATATTCTCTTTGAAGATAGCCATATCATCATCATTAACAAACCGGCGGGAATGGTTGTTCACCCTGCCCCAGGGTCTATGCAAGGCACGTTAGTCAATGCGCTGATTTCCCATTGTGGTGACAGTTTAACCGGAATTGGCGGGGAGCAACGGCCAGGCATTGTCCATCGCCTAGACAAAGACACCAGCGGGGTTATGGTGGCGGCTAAAACTGCGGTTGCCCATCAAAACCTGTCTAGTATGTTTGCTGCCCATGATCTGACAAGGCGCTATACCGCTCTGACTTGGGGGATCATAAAAAGCCGTGAGCAAACGATAGATGCGTCAATCAACAGAAATGCTCGTGACCGCAAAAAAATGGCCGTCATGGCAAATGGTCGTCATGCTGTCACTCATGTCACCGTTAAGCGGATATTGCCGCCCTTGGCGTCGGTCGCGGAATGTCAGCTGGAAACTGGCCGCACACATCAGATCCGTGTCCATATGGCGCATATTGGTCATGGGATTATTGGTGATCCCACCTATGGCCGAGCTATGCGCTCAGGCCAGATGCCAGACAATGCCCTGCGTGAGGCGTTGAGTTATCTGCGGGCTTTCCCGCGGCAGGCCTTACATGCCAGTCATTTAGGCTTTGATCATCCTATCTCCGGTCAGCCGATGGAGTTTGATACTGATTTGCCTGATGATATGGCTAATCTGATGCAAGGGCTCGAGGTTCGCATTACCGATCGCGGCAAGCTAGAGCAATAGATTATTGTCATGCCTTTGATCAATATGGGCAAAAAGTCATATTTTTGCCGCCTTTACATCCGACAATAAACCACCCATATAGGGATAAAGGGGCTATGCTATGGCAGAAAAAAAATTACCATCTGTAATCGGGAACCTGACACCCGAAGGCAATTTGTCACGCTATCTTGATGAGATTAAGCGGTTTCCAATGCTTTCGGCAGAGGATGAATATACCTTAGCCAAAAACTGGAGAGAAAATGATGATTTAGAGGCAGCGCATAAGCTGGTAACAAGCCATTTGCGGCTAGTCGCTAAAATCGCTATGGGATATCGGGGATACGGCTTGCCAATGGGGGAATTGATTGCTGAAGGCAATCTGGGCATGATGCATGCGGTGAAACGGTTTGAGCCTGAAAAAGGCTTTCGGCTATCGACCTATGCCATGTGGTGGATCAGAGCCAGTATTCAAGAATATATCTTACGCTCATGGTCACTGGTCAAAATTGGCACGACAGCGGCACAGAAAAAACTGTTCTTCAATTTGCGCCGTATAAAAGGTGAGATTAAAGCCATTGATGATGGCGATATGGAACCTGAACAGGTGACAGAAATTGCGCAACAACTCGATGTTCCCGAAATGGAAGTCATTAATATGAACCGCCGTCTGGGGTCAGGTGATCATTCTCTCAATGCCTCGATTGGCGGTGATGGTGAGATTACGGAATGGCAAGACTGGCTAGAGGATGGGCGGGATAATCAAGAGATCACCTTTGCAGAAGCCGAAGAATATGACAGCAGACGACAATTGCTGGTGGCGGCAATGGATGAATTGAATGATCGCGAGGTTGAGATTATTAAAGCAAGGCGTCTATCTGATACGCCGTTGACGCTGGAAGAATTATCACAACGGTTTGGAGTCAGCCGTGAACGTATCCGTCAGATCGAAAGCCGCGCTTTTGAAAAGCTCCAACTATCCGTGCGTGATCGCGCTATCGAATCCAACTTGATTGAACAATAATCGGTGCTCCTTGCTTTAGGGATTCTTCAGGGATGCTTAAGGGATTCTTATGGGATGCTGAGGGGATGCTTAGGGTCTGCTTTTCGTTTTGGTTGATAAAAATAATGCGGAGCAAGACCAGCTATATTGAAAATCAAAATCTCACTATGAAACATGACATCACTATAAATATCTTTCGGCAATGCTATTATTGATGAGATCTTTGGATAATCGCCATTGGTAAATTTTTGCCAGCGTTTGCTGCTCAATGATTGATTAAGCCGCATCCCATAAGGCGTAAATAGGATAATCGGAATATCCTTACCAAAAAGTGCGATGATTCTCTGTAACCATACCTCAGGCAATAGTGGCCGCCGCCCATAATGCTCAGAAATGATTACCTTTGTTGTAGGGTCAATATTAAATGGAGGGTTAGCGATAACTAAGGCTGGGGTTGCCAAATCTGCCGCATCATAGGTGATGAAGTTATGAATGATGGTGTTTTTATAGCCATGATCAACAATATCCAACCCAACAGTTTTGAAACCAGCATCATCAAAGGGATGCAAAAGTGAGCCTTGCCCCACACAAGGGTCAAAGACAGGTCTGGTTTTATCAATTTTGCTCGCAACAACATCAAAGATAAACCGACTCACCCCTTGGGGCGTGAAGACAGTTGAACTTTTCTGATTTTCGTAGAAATTGTTTCGGCTGACATTATACATCTGTCATTCCCCCATAAGGAAGAATAACAGCCAAAAGTTAATAAACTCTTAAGACCACGAGGTTTTATTTTATCTCATCAGCCTGCAAATGGATCATGCACCAGAATAGTATCATTGCGTTCTGGGCTAGTTGAAACGCTGGCGACAGGAATGCCGGTCAGCTCTTCCAGGCGTTTGATATATTTCACGGCTTGCGGCGGCAGATCAGCCCATGAGCGGGCACCACGTGTCGTCCCCTCCCAGCCTTGCATAATCTCATAAACAGGCTCTAGCAGTTCCTGATCGACGGTGGCGACAGGGAAACGGTCAATCATCTGCCCATCCAATTTATATCCTGTGCAAATCTTAATCTCATCAAAGCCATCAAGCACATCCAGTTTTGTTAGTGCCATGCCTGAAATACCAGTGATTTTTCCTGCCTGCCGAACCATCACCGCATCAAACCAGCCACAACGCCGCTTGCGGCCTGTGACCGTACCAAACTCATGCCCTCGCTCACCTAGTAATGTGCCGTCTGGCCCCTCATCTTCGGTCGGGAAAGGCCCTGATCCAACACGTGTTGTATAGGCTTTGGTGATGCCCAGAACATAACCGATCGTAGTGACGCCAACACCAGCGCCGGTGGCGGCTTGACCAGCGACCGTATTTGAGGATGTAACAAACGGATAGGTGCCATGATCAATATCTAGCATGACGCCTTGCGCGCCTTCATATAGAATGCGCTTATTATCACGTCTTGCATCATCTAGCAGCGCCCATGCCTCACCCAGAAACGGCATAATACGGTCACGCAAGCTGTTAATACCATCAATGATGGGCTCAGCCTCCATCGGCTCTTCGCCAGCGCCTTTCAGGAACAGATTATGATGCGCCAGCAGTAGCCGAACCTTTTCTGCCATTGCGGATGGATCAACGATATCGGCCAAACGCAATCCGCGGCGGGCGACTTTATCCTCATAAGCAGGGCCAATACCGCGCCCTGTTGTTCCAATTTTAGCTTTGGCTGCAATGGCCTCACGCACCTGATCAACCCGCTGATGGACCGGCAAGATCATGGAAGCGGAATATGAAATGAGGAGATTATCTGGCGAGATAGCAACATTCTGGGAAAGCAATTTATCCATTTCGGTGATTAGTGCATTGGGGTCAATAACAACGCCATTACCAATGACAGACATCTTACCCGACCGCACTATCCCTGATGGCAGCAAACTAAGTTTATATTCAACCCCATCAATAACCAGCGTATGACCAGCGTTATGGCCACCCTGAAATCGGACAATCACATCCGCCCGTTCAGATAACCAGTCGACAATCTTACCTTTACCTTCATCGCCCCATTGTGAGCCGATTACCACTACATTGGTCATAATTCACCTGTCAAATTGTTGTAATGCCTTGCGAAGAATAGATATGTGTTGCGCCGCATATTTTGGCTTCTTCCAGACATGCAGCATGATCATTGGGGTCAGCATCACCGATAGTGATATGATAGCCTTCTCTGGTCAAGGCTATCATAGCATCTAACCCCTGATCTTTCTTAAGATAGAGCTTATCAGCTTGTGGCTGGGCTGGTGCGGCTTGCAGCAGACGTTCCAAATATAAGGTAACGCCAGTTGATACTTCTGTTGCCGCACCTTGTGGTGACAGCGTTTGATAACGGCCGCCACGGCCAAGCTCACCACGCACGCCTGACGCTAAAATCGAATAGCCTATGCCTTGATGATAATCAAATCCACGGCGTTCCAGCGGGTCTATGGTAACCGACACATAAGACGCAGACGCCGATATCAAAGCCGCTAAATCGACCAAATCATTAAGCATTTGCTGGGCTGATACTGATATGGATTTATCTAAACGATCAATATGCGCTTTCATGTCAGACACAGCGTTAAGCGGCATTTCCAATAAGGCTTTGATAAGTGATGCTTGCGGGTGGTTAACACCGCCTGCCGCTTGGCTATCTTTGATGCTAACCGCATGACGCAAAGCTAACGCCGTTTCCGTATCGCTATCATCATCGCGCAAAATCACATCCAGCAAACGCGGCACATTAAGATCAATAGATAGTGAAGTGATGCCAGCTTGATAGAGACTTTCTAGCGCCATTACCGCGACTTCGGCATCATGATTAATAGTTGAGGCGCCGATCAGTTCAGCGCCAATCTGAACAAGCTGGCGTTCTGGATTAACCGGGTCTGGATTAATCCGCATCACTTGTCCTGTGTAGGATAGCCGTAATGGCCGGGGCTGATGCGCCAGACGACTGCTCGCGATACGGGCAATTTGCGCTGTCATATCAGACCGTAGGGCAAGCATTCGGCGCGTCACCGGGTCCATTAAGCGAAACGTATTATCAGCTAGAGCCGCGCCAGGCCCAGCAGCAAGTAAAGTGTCCTCATATTCAACCAATGGTGGACTAACATCCGCACATCCAAAACGCGCGAAACTATCCATAATAGCGTTAATAATATAGCGCCGCTTGGACGTTTCAGCGGGAAGAATATCACCCAATCCATTAGGAAGGAGTTGCGCGTGAGATGAATTATTACTGACCATTAATATCGCCCAGAAATCGTAAAATTAGGACATCCTGCTTTTTTATTTCTGCCTGTTTATCTTGCCTATTTATCTTGTTTTTTTATTGTGCGTACCCATATGGACTACCCCAGACAAGGGTTTACCGCAACGGTTTTCCGCATGTTTTATGCTGATACGGCGTTAAGCGTATCGGTTATCACCGCCTCCAGTGTATTTGCCCATTCTTGCATATCACTTTTATCTTCTGCCTCTACCATGATCCGTAACAGCGGCTCAGTGCCAGAAGGACGCACAACAACACGCCCCGACGCCCCTAGCGCATCTTGGGCTGTCTGAATAGCCTCTTTAATGGTTTTATCTTCCAATGTTTTAGTTATATCAGGGCGGCGGTTAGCCTTAATATTAACTAATATTTGCGGCGTTTCGGCAAACTTCTGTAAGGCCTGACTTGCAGGCTTATCTGCCATCTTCAGCGCTGATAACATAACCAAGCCAGTCATCAAACCATCACCAGATGTGGCGACATCTGTCATCAAGACATGACCAGATGGTTCGCCCCCCAGATTAAGATCATGTTGCCGCATCGCATCGAGAATATAGCGGTCACCAACCTGTGTCCGCATCAATTCTATGTCATTTTCTGCCAAAAACCGGCCTAATCCATGATTAGTCATCAAGGTACCAACAACCGTATTGCCTTTAAGGGTATTGTTGCGCCGCATCATATCAGCAATCACGGCAAGACATTGATCCCCATTAATTAACTGGCCTTTCTCATCAGCCATGATCAGCCGGTCAGCATCACCATCAAGCGCAATCCCGATATCAGCTTGATGCGTCACCACCGCCTCAGCCATTGTCATGGGATGAACAGCCCCACAATTATGATTAATATTAAAGCCGTCAGGGCTGATGGCAATGGGTATAACCTCAGCCCCCATTTCAAACAACACATCAGGCGCGGCACGATAAGCCGCCCCATTCGCACAATCAACAACAACCTTCAAATTACTAAATCGCTGATTTCTTGGCACCGCACCCTTGACCTGTTCAATATAGCGCCCTAGCCCGTCTTGCATACGTTTAGCGCGGCCTAAATCCTCCGCTGCCGCCAGCACAATATGCTCATCCATGATACTGGCAATTTGATCTTCGGTGGTGTCTGGCAATTTATAACCATCAGGGCCAAACAGTTTTATGCCATTATCATGATGCGGATTATGGCTAGCCGAAATCATCACCCCCAGATCAGCCCGAAGCGAACGCGTCAGATTGGCAACAGCAGGTGTTGGCAATGGCCCTAAAAGCCGCGTATCCATTCCGATTGAGGCAAATCCAGCTTGCAATGCCGCCTCAACCATATAGCCAGATAATCGCGTATCTTTGCCAATCACAACCAAAGGACGTTGGCGGCTCACGCTGTGTTTCTGTGACATAAAAAAGCGTCCGGCGGCTAAGGCCAAGCGAACAATATTTTCTGCTGTCATGGGGCCTGTATTAATGGCGGCGCGCACCCCATCAGTGCCAAAATAACGTGTCACGGCACATTCTCCTTATGTTTCTTCTCAGCTTACCATGTCGATTATGTTTTGCCCATATTTGACGGCTTGCTGATGGCATCTTTATTGGTTTCGACGAAATCAGCTTCACCAAAACGCACGGCTTTCGCCAGCGCTAATGCTTGCATCGTTTCAGGAACATCATGGACGCGCAGCATCTGAACACCTTGGGCATATCCACATGTTGCCAGTGCTAATGATCCGGGCAACCTATTTTTAGCGGCTTCACCATTAGAGAAATGAGCGATTGACGATTTCCGGCTAGCCCCAAGCAAGAGCGGCACACCTAACCCATGAAACATAGAAAGCCACGCCATCAGCACCATATTATGCTGTGGGGTTTTGCCAAAGCCAAAGCCAATATCAACCGCAATATTTTGTTTTTTAATGCCCTTGCTGATCGCCATATTGATCCTTTGTTCTAGCCAATCATAAACATCAGCGGCAACAAATTCATATTGCGGCTGTTTTTGCATTGTCCCCGGTTCACCCTGCATATGCATGATAATCACTGGCGCATCATTGCTGGCTATCAATTCTGCTGACCCGTGGGCGCGCAATCCGCCGACATCATTGATCAGGCTTGCCCCTTGCACCAACGCCTGCTGCATAACGCTAGTATGGCGAGTATCCGCAGACACACAATACCCTGCTTTTGCAAGAGCATCTATGACAGGCAAAATACGCCGACATTCCTCCGCTTCAGAAACAGCATCCGCACCAGGACGAGTGGATTCGCCGCCAATATCCAGTATGCTTGCCCCGGCATCAGCCATCGCTATGCCTGATCTGATTGCAATATCTGACTGAATATGATCACCACCATCCGAAAAACTGTCAGGGGTCACATTAATAATTCCCATAACATGTGGGCCATGCTGGCTATACTCGCCTTTTATGGCAAGATGAGACATGGCAAGATGAGACATGGCAAGATGAGACATGGCAAGCCCGGCAAAATCATCACGTGGAGTGGTAAATTGCCCAAGCATATGCTGAACTAGCGCCAAAGCATCAGCACCTGTTGCCTTGGCATAGGCGATCAGCACCTGAACTGACATCCGCGCGACGGTAAAGCCAGCCTGTGTTTTGGTCAGCACGTCAATCGCGTTAAAACCAAGCCCTGTTCCAGCAAGTGGCAGAATATCCGCACCATAATCGGCAACATTTTCTGCATGATGTTCAGGACGATATTCAGGGTTATAATCAGGGTTATAAGGGGTCAGATGAACTGGCCTAAGCCAGTTTCGATCTACGCCATTGCTACATCGGTGATCACCAGCAAAAAGCGGCGATGCCAAAGATGCCGTCCGCGTGATCATCTCTATACCGGCTGAACCAGTTGATTAGACGACCTGATCACCAGATGCCTCACCCTTAGGTTTACTGGCTGGCTTTCTGCGGCTACCGGGGATACCTGTTCGGGTTTTTGAACGCGGTGTTGCGGGCGCCTCATCGGTATCCGTGTTTCTCACAATCGTTCCGCCTTCGGCGATGATTTTAATTTCGTCTCCGGAAAGGGTTTCATATTCAAGCAATGCTTGGGCAATATTTTCCAGCTCATTAGAAAATTTCTTCAACTGTTTTTCTGCATCGGAATAGGCGCTATCGACAATCTTTCTAATCTCAACATCAATGGCGGATGCGGTGGCATCAGATACATTCTTTTGCTGTGATACCGAGCGTCCTAGAAACACCTCCTGCTCATCCGCAGAATAGGCCAGAAAGCCAAGCTTTTCGGACAGTCCCCATTCAGTCACCATGCGGCGCGCAACATCAGATACCATGCGAATATCACTCGATGCACCAGTTGTAACCTTATCCGCACCAAAGATCATTTCTTCGGCAATACGGCCACCACAAGCCACCCTCAAATCAGCATAAAGTCGGTCTTTAGCCATTGATACACGATCACCTTCGGGCAGTCGCATAACCATACCTAATGCGCGTCCACGCGGGATAATGGTGGCTTTATGGATAGGATCAGAGGCAGGCTGATGCAACGCGATGACGGCATGGCCAGCTTCATGATAAGCGGTTAGCTTTTTCTCTTCATCTGTCATCACCATAGAACGCCGTTCAGCCCCCATCATGACCTTATCCTTGGCTTCTTCAAACTCCGCCATAGAAACAGTGCGGCGGTTTTTGCGCGCTGCTTGCAAGGCTGCCTCATTAACCAAGTTAGCCAGATCAGCACCAGAAAATCCGGGCGTGCCACGCGCAATCACGCGCGGTTCAACATCATTTGCCAATGGCACTTTACGCATATGGACTTTAAGGATTTTCTCACGCCCAAGAACATCAGGATTAGGCACAACAACCTGCCGGTCAAAACGCCCAGGGCGGAGCAATGCCGGATCAAGAACGTCAGGTCTGTTTGTAGCCGCGATAAGGATAACCCCTTCATTAGCCTCAAAACCATCCATTTCAACAAGCATCTGGTTTAATGTCTGTTCGCGCTCATCATTACCGCCACCAAGACCCGCCCCACGATGGCGACCAACGGCGTCAATCTCATCAATGAAGATGATACATGGCGCATTCTTTTTGCCCTGCTCAAACATATCACGGACACGGCTAGCACCAACACCAACAAACATTTCCACAAAATCAGAACCTGAAATGGTGAAGAAAGGCACATTAGCCTCACCAGCAATAGCTTTCGCTAACAGGGTTTTACCAGTACCAGGTGGGCCGACCAGCAAAACGCCCTTGGGAATCTTACCACCTAAACGCTGAAACCGTGATGGATCACGCAGAAACTCAACCACTTCTTCAAGCTCGGTTTTTGCCTCATCAATGCCGGCAACATCATCAAATGTTACCCGTCCATGATGTTCGGTAAGCAATTTAGCCCTTGATTTACCGAAACCCATAGCGCCATTTCTGCCGCCGCCTTGCATTTGACGCATGAAGAAAATCCACACACCAATAAACAGCAACATAGGAAACCAACTCAACAGCAATGAGAATAAGCCAGGTGAATTGCTGGTATCAGGACGCGCCACAATGCGGACGTTATTAGCCTGCAACGTGTCGATGATGTTACTGCCATCAGGCATATAACTAGAAATTGGAATATTGTTGTTGGTCACACCACGCAGATTATTGCCTTCAATGGTGACTTCACGCATATCACCAGACTCAACCTGTGCTACAAAATCAGAAAACGGAATACTTGCCGACCGTGAAGATGTCCCTGGCTGAAACATATTGAATAAAGACAGCATCACCACACCAATGATGACCCATAAAACAATATTTCGCGTCATATTATTCACTTGAACAGCCTTTCCGTTATCTCTTTTGCGTCATGCCGCTATGCCCATAAAAATCGCGCCCCATAAGATCGCGCACCATGAAATTGCTTTTCGGGCATATTTAGCGTCTTTTTCTTATTATAGTCATTATCAATATTTATTAAATGGGGAAATAAGAACCCTTCGTCAAGGTCAAGACCGTGCTTGGCGTCAAGATTCTTTGCATCTGTGTCAATAAGTACCGGCAATGACCAGAATATCCGCGCCATGACCTGTGGCCAATGCTGAAAATCGGATAAAATCGGCCGTATTTTAGCAAATCGCTCAGCCCCAATCGCTTCCACCCTAACCGCCTGCGGATAGCTGATCCGCCAGCGGTTATCAAATACCCCTTGACCTGATGGCAAATTAATGGCGGGAATATCCACCTCAGGCTCACGGCAGATGATAACCTGATCAGGCTGCTGGGTATGCCAGCGCCATTCACAGCCGCCAAGCGTTGCCTCACTACCAGCATGAAGGCGATCCCGCAGAATTGCTAAGGCTTGATCTGATGCCGGATAAGGTTTTACCGACATATGACGCAGAATATGGCTGGCAATAAGGTTAAACCCTTGCCTTGAAATGACGTCTTTTGCCATTACGGCAAAGCCAAGAGGATGTATCAAAAACTGGCTTGGGCTTATGGCCTTGACCGCCATATCAATCTGCTTGATCAAACGTGATGAGAGATGGCATAGCTTGGCTAAATGCTGATCGCTGACCCCTGATTGGGCGCGGGCATGTCTATCCGCACGCAGTCGCGGGCGCTGATAGCGTTGATCAAGATTGGTTGGATCAACCACCGGAGTAAATCCAGACGCTTCAGCAGCCTCAGCAAGCTCAGACTTTGTGAAGCCAAGGCAAGGTCTGATCAGCCGCACGCCCAAATATCCTGTTTCTGTCTTCATCGCCGCTAATCCGCGCAAGCCAGAGCCCTTCGCCAGTCGCATTTCAACCGTTTCCAATTGATCATCGAGATGATGCGCCGTCATCAAAACAGCATCATGCTTCATCGCTTCCGCCGCCAGGTATTGATAGCGATGTTGGCGCGCCCATTCGGATACGCCATGTCTTGGGGGTTTTTCGGCTATGGCCAGACGCTTGGCGGTAATCCCTGCCGATGCCAGCATGTTTTCAACATATTTAGCCTCAGCCGCTGCCTCCGCCCTGAGGCCATGATCAACAATAATCGCCTTCACCATAGGAATGGTGTTGTGGTGATGAGAAGTGGCAAGCGCATGTCGCCATGACTGGATTAACGCGACCAGACCTAAACTATCCGCACCTCCGGACACAGCCAGAATAATGGCACGGCTTGATTGGGGCAGTTGCCGTTCCGCCATCGCTTCAGCAAAGCGGCGGCACAAGTCTTGGTTAGGCTTCACACCCTGTTTTATCCCTGAGTTTAGCAAGACGCGTTGTCAATTTTTGAGGTGGGTCTTCGACCGCTAGCAGTAATTTATCAAAGAAATCACAGGCGTCTTCTTTCGGTCGCGTCACCGAGAATGATTCGGCAATCCACATCAAGACTTCGATACGGCGAGGATCATCTGGCCATGTCTGGATAAAGTCTAGCA
>JADHOM010000031.1 GCA_016778985.1 Alphaproteobacteria bacterium
GATATCATCTTCGTATCATCATCGTATGATCATTGTTTCATCATGGCGGTTGATATGTAATTTATCTATCGTGAAAGTTAGCACATACTAACTTTTTTTCAAAGTATCCAGAACGGTCATGTGTGCACCAATCAAGGGCTAAAAATATATCATCGCTTTTCAAGGTCATTTCAGACTATGATAGCATCTATTGCACCATCGCCATAATCCGTTTGGACATAAATATCATGCTTGCTTTCATCAATGGCTTTGGGTTGGGCTTTTCACTTATTCTTGCTATTGGTGCCCAGAATAGTTTTGTTCTCAAACAAGGCTTGCGGCAGCAGCATGTAACTTTAGTTGTGTTATTTTGCGCCTGCTCTGATGCTCTCCTGATTGGCATTGGTGTTGGCGGCATGGCTTTGGCGGTTCAGGCGCTGATGGCGGATTATACTTATATTCTGGCGATTATTGCCGCCTCATGG
The DNA here is from genome assembly GCA_016778985.1 of Alphaproteobacteria bacterium. Classification (GTDB taxonomy): domain Bacteria; phylum Pseudomonadota; class Alphaproteobacteria; order Puniceispirillales; family UBA1172; genus UBA12202. Next base: position 465 of record JADHOM010000031.1, read on the forward strand.
CTGTTTAGTTATGCGGTTATGCATTTCAGATCAGCTTGGCGCGGCGATTATGACCTGGATATTATGACAACGCCGCATAAGGGCTTATCATGGCAGCAATCCATCATGACTCTGGCGGTTCTAACCTATGTTAACCCACATGTATATCTGGATACAGTGGTATTAGTCGGCAGCTTTTCTATTGCTTATGATGTGCTTGGGAAATGGCATTTTGCGCTTGGTGCTATGTCGGCTAGTTTTGTGTTTTTTGCAACGCTAGGATATGGCGCGAAATATTGCTCACGCTATATGACCAGCCATAAACATTGGCGCGTCTTGGATATCGTTATTGGCATGATCATGCTCGCCATATCAGCAAAACTGTTAATGCTATCTCTGGGCTAGAAGCCTAGCTTATCGCGGAGCATATACCAATTCATGCCAATAACCAGCGATGGCCAACGCAGCATATCACCACCGGGGAAACGCGGCACGTTCAGCCCTGCCATGCAATCAAAACCCTCTGAGACGCCGGCGGTGGCTTCTGCCAATAGCTTGCCTGCCAAACTGGCCATAGCAACGCCGTGACCCGAATAGCCAGAAGCCGACATAACATTTCCATTAAGCCGCATAAAACATGGCATCCGATTGACCGTAATCGCCAAGGTGCCGCCCCAAGCATAGTCTAACGGGATGCCCTTGATCTGTGGGAAGACATTGAAAAGCGGCTTTGATACTATGGCACGGATATCTTTAGGGAAGCGATAGCTGACATTTTCACCGCCCCCAAAAATCAGCCGATTGTCATGTGATCGGCGAAAGTAATTCAAGACAAACTTGCTATCAGCAACAGCAATATCACTTGCTAAAATAGTCGGTGTTGCATCAGCCAATGGCGCGGTCGCCACAATGAAGTTATTGATCGGCATGACGCGCCGCGCCACGGGCTTATTTAATGCCCCCAGATATCCATTACAGGCAAGGATTAGATGATCTGCATGGATGGCGCCCGTAGCGGTTATGACACTTGGCTTTTTGCCCTCAATAATTCGCCTCACCGTGCTATTTTCATATATCGTGACGCCAGCCGCTAATGCCGCCCGGCCAAGCCCCAACACATAAGCTAGAGGATGCAAATAACCGGCATCATGATCAACACTGCCGCCTTGATAGACAGGTGAGCCAATCATCTTATGAATGGTATCACGATCACATGCTTCGATATGATGATAGCCATATTCACGCTGAAGTTTTTCAACATAGCGGTGATCGTCATCGACTTCGCTTTGCCGCCAGCAGGTATGGGCAATGCCCGGCTTATAATGGCAATCAATCTTATGTGTTTTGATCAGCGATTTGACAAGAGCTTTAGCATCTTCGGCTAATGCCCATAATTGCCGTGCCTTATCCATGCCATAGGTTTTCTCCAGCCGATCTTGTTCAACGCGCTGGCCACTGCCAACTTGCCCCCCATTGCGGCCAGACGCACCAAAGCCGATGCGGTGCGCATCCAGCACTCGAACATCATAGCCACGTTTGGCCAGATGCAGAGCCGCCGACAAACCGGTAAAGCCGGCTCCAACAATAACGATATCCGCTTTATGGTCACCTTTTAAGGGCGGCTGCAATGGCAACTGGTTGACCGTATCAGCATAATAGCTCGGCGGATATTGCCCTTGTTCATCATTGGCGGTCAGCAGGTTCATACATTCATCAACAAATGTTCGCGTTCCCAAGGGCTAATCACTTGCTGATAAGCGGTATATTCCAGCCGCTTAATGGCCGAATAAATATGACAGAAATCAGGGTGCAACACCTCATGCATGGCGGTTGCTTGATCAAAAATATCAAGCGCATCGGAAAGGTTATTAGGCAGTTCTTGATCAATTGCATGGGCATCTTGGGTAAATTGATCACGCGGTTGACGTTTTTCAATTATGCCCAAATAGCCACACGCTAAGGACGCAGCAATCCCCAGATAGGGATTAACATCCATGCCCGGCAAGCGGTTTTCAATGCGTCTAGAGCTCGCCTCAGATATCGGAACACGCAAGCCTGTTGTGCGGTTATCAACCCCCCATTCCAGATTGATAGGGGCGGCAAAATCACGAATATAACGGCGATAGCTATTTACATATGGCGCCATGATGGCAACCGCCTCTGGCATGTGATTTTGCATACCTGCGATAAAATGCATAAAGGTATCGCTGTTTTCACCATCCGGCGTTACAAAAATATTATCGCCTGTTTTAATATCAATAACCGAATGATGCAGATGCATGGCACTGCCTGGCTCATCCTGAATCGGTTTTGCCATGAAAGTCGCAAAACAGTTATGCCGTAAGGCGGCTTCTCTAATCAGCCTTTTGAAATAGAACACTTCATCGGCAAGCCGTAATGGGTCACCATGCTGCAGATTGAGTTCAACTTGCCCTGACCCGCCTTCTTGCAAAATACCATCAATCTCAAGCCCCTGCATTTCGGCAAAATCATAAATATCATCAATGACAGGGCCATATTCATCAATAGCTGACATCGAATAGGATTGGCGCGCCGCCACCCGTCGGCCTGATCTCCCCATAGGCGGCTCAATAGGCTGATTAGGATCGATATTTGGTGCCACCAGAAAGAACTCCATCTCTGGGGCGACAATAGGCTTCAATCCAAGCTCATGATATAAGGAAAGCACGCGCTTTAAGACATTGCGCGGCGCCACCGGATAAAGCGTATCATTCTGGTCATAGACATCATGAATGATTTGTAAGGTAACGTCACCTGTCCACGGAGCGGCACTGGTTGTTGCGTAATCTGGCCGCAAGATCATATCAGGTTCGATCTGATTAATCAGCGTATCATCCATCCAGTCACCTGTTATTGACTGCGTGAATATTGATGTTGGCAGATGAAAATAGGACTGTTTTGAAAATTTATTTGCTGGCATGGCTTTGCCACGCGCAATGCCGGATAAATCAGCTACTAAACACTCAACCTCATCCAGACGGCGGGTTCTAATATATTCTTGAGCAGGCTCAGGAATATGTTTAATCCACTCTGCCATACAAAATCCTATGTGTTGTTTCGGACATAGTTTTATCACGTATCAGAAGTCTATTGTCAAACGCCTACATGCAATTATAGCAAGGTCTGCAATAATTTCTGCAAAGAATGATTACCTTGATAAATGTTGCATTTTAATTGATTATCAAACGGCTAGAAACATACCCTTCTTCACTTAACATGCGAAAACATATCATGACAGCATCAACTCCGTCTCAATTATCCCAACAAGCATCCCAACATGAGGATATTATTATCATTGGGGCGAGCCATGCTGGCATTGCTTGCGCAGAAAGATTACGCAAGCTAGGACATGAGGGCAGCATTAGGGTGATTGACCGGCTCAAAGGCTGGCCACTTGAACGGCCGCCACTATCAAAAGCGTTTCTGAAAACGGATAATGATGATGAAACGCCATTTTCGCTGCGTGCAGAGAGCTGGTTTGCTGATAACCAGATCACGTTAATGGATGGCGTGACAGTTACCCGGATTGCGCCGCATGATCATCAGCTCACCCTTGATAATGGCGATACCCTAAATTGGCATCAATTGGTGCTGGCAACCGGGGCATATCCGCGCCCATTGCCAGTACCTGGCGGCGATAATAAAACCATTATGATGCTTCGGCATCCTGATGATGCGCGGGCATTGCGCGCCAAGCTAAATGACGCCAAGCATGTCATCATCATTGGTGGCGGTTATATCGGGTTAGAGGTCGCAGCCAGTGCCCGAACTTTAGGCAAAGAGGTGTCGGTAATCGAAGCCGCTGACCGTTTGCTTGCCCGCGTTGCCAGCGCCGAGGCTTCAGCATATTTTCAGGCGCTCCACCAAGCCAATGGCGTTGTCATTCACACGCAAGCCCAAGTCAATGGCATTACCGAGACCGAAAATAGTATGCAGGTTTTGATCGGCGATAATAAAAGCAATACCAAAATAATGGATGCCGGTTTGGTGATTGCTGGCATTGGCGTTATTCCAGATATGGAGTTAGCCACCAAGGCTGGACTTGCCACAGCTAATGGGGTGATGACTGATGCGTGTTATCGCTCAAGCGTGGCCGATATCTACGCAATCGGTGATGTTGCGCTCCCTGCTCACGGCTATACCAATGGCACCATCAGGTTAGAATCTGTTCATCATGCTCAGATGAGCGCAGATATTGCGGCGCAGACCATGATGGGGCAAGCGGCAGATGCCCATGAAACCCCATGGTTTTGGTCAGAACAATATGATGTGCGTCTGCAATCCGCAGGACTGGTGCCCACAGATCATGACACCGTACAGCGCCAAGGTAGGCGTGACGGGCAGGTATCATTTTGGTCATTTTCAGAGGACGGCAAATTGGCGGCGGTCGAAGCACTAAATGATGGTCAGGCCTATATGGTGGGCCGGCATTTACTGTCTTCACCTGATCCGGATCATATGATCACTAAAGCCTTGATTGCTGATCCGGCAACCGACCTAAAGGCCCTGATGAAACGATCATAAATCAGATATTGGCTTATGTATCAGCCATAGTAATAAGAGAAACACCAGCCTGTGACATCGCCTCTGTCATAGCCGCTAATGAGCCGCCAAGGTCAATAGCGCGTGATGCATCCATTACCACCTGACAGCTAAATCCACATTTACGAGCGTCTAGGGCAGAAAACGCAACACAGAAATCTGTTGCTAGACCAGCCATGACAACATGCGTAATCCCACGGTCATTCAAATATCCACTAAGACCTGTTGTTGTTTTATGATCATTTTCAAAAAAGGCTGAATACGAATCGACCTCTAGGCGATAGCCTTTACGAATAATCAATTCCGCCCGATCTATATTTAACTGATCATGGAACATGGCGCCATTTGTGCCTTGTACACAATGATCTGGCCACAGGGTTTGCTCACCATATGGCATGGTAATGGTGGTCAATGGATCATGCCCATCATGCTCGCTGGCAAAACTGGAATGGCCTGCAGGATGCCAATCCTGGGTCAGGATGACATGATCGTATTTAACACTTAGCGCATTGATCGGCGCAACTACCGCATCGCCATCATTGACAGCTAGCGCGCCACCCGGACAAAAATCATTCTGGACATCAATAGCAATAAATGCTGTTGTCACCGGCTTCTCCTCAATTAAAAATAATCCTCTTTATATTGAAAGCAGGTCAAGCTGTGAGAATCAAGCTTTGATGATTATTTTTATCGCCAAAAACCTGAAAATAAATGCAAGTATATTTGACGAAAATAAATATTATAGTGAGTTTCCGTCAATTTTTAGGTGTATTTATCTATATTTAGGTTGACGAATACCATGTCTTGTCTATCTATGAAACTGTAAGGTATCTGAAATATTCCTGAAATATTCTTGAAAATCAGGAATAGACAAGACCTAGTTTAACGTTAATCCATAATAAGGAGGATTATTATGAAACGTCGTGACCTCATTATTGGTGGCGCAGTAGGTGTGGCGGCTGGTGTCGTTGGCACTACTTTAGTTAACCAAAATCAAAAAGATAAGGGCTTGTCTGCCCCTTCTGTTAATAAAGAACGTATTGAAGTTGCTATGGTATCAACTTGGCCACGGGATTTCCCTGGTCTCGGAACAGGCGCTCAGCGGTTTGCTCAATCTGTCACAGATGCAACTGATGGCCGAATTCAGGTCACCTATTATGCTGCTGGTGAACGTGTTGGTGCTTTTGACTCATTCGATGAAGTTGCCTCTGGTAATGCGCAAATATATCATGGCGCTGATTATTACTGGAAAGGCAAGCATCCTGGCTGGGCGTATTTTACCGCTGTACCGTTTGGTCTAACTTATATGGAAATTGATGCATGGATGAAGTTTATGGGTGGCCAAGAGCTTCATGATGAACTTGCTGGCTCATTCGGCTTGAAATGTATCCCTTGCGGAAACACTGGCGTTCAGTGGGGTGGTTGGTTCAACAAAGAGATCAACTCAGCTGATGATATCAAAGGCCTGAAGATGCGTATTCCAGGCCTTGGCGGTGACGTTATGGCTAAGCTTGGGGCTTCACCTGTATCGCTACCAGGTGGTCAGATTTATGAAAACCTTGTTTCTGGCGCCATTGATGCAACAGAATGGGTGGGCCCTTGGAATGATGAGGCCCTGAAGTTCTATGAAGCTGCAAGATATTACTATTATCCAGGTATGCATGAGCCAGGCTCACAGCTCTCCATCGGTATGAATGCCGATTTCTGGTCTAATTTGAGCGCTTCAGATAAGCTTCTTGTTCAGCACCTCGCCTATTCTGAGAACGCCAATATGATGGCTGAATATAATGCTAAAAATGGCGCGGCTCTTGTGCGTTTGCAAAAAGAACAAGGAGTTGAAGTGAAGGCATTTAATGATGAGGTGTATGCTGCATTTGGCCGCGGCGCTTCAGAAGTTTTTGCTGAAGTGGTAGAACATTCAGACTTGGCTCGTCGCATTCACGAATCTTTCTTGAACGCACGGACGACTGTTGGCGATTACCTTATGCTCAATGATGTGGATTACATCAATAAGCGTAATAAGGTTCTCGGCGCATAATTATCCTATGAGGAGTGGCATATTTTTGATGTGCCACTCCTTTATTGTTTTATTTTTACCCATTGCAATAACTCGGGGCAGGTAACCCAATTATGTTAGAAGAAAACAATATAAACATAATCCGTCTTGTTATTCTTGCGAATGTCAGTTTTGCTGTTACCTTTATTTTGAATAATTTTTTAACATATGGCTTTGGTTTTCCTGGCCCACTCACCATACTAAGTCTTACCGGGTTTTATAACGCGGCCTCCACCAGCGGTATAGATTTGGGTTTATCAGCCCTGCAATTGGGGTTTTATGGGCTGGCTTTATATTATGTCTTTTCATGGGTGGGGCGACGCTCTAAAGCCGAAGATGTCAAATATCTTGATTTTATAAATAGCTACATTATCGCCGCCTGTTTTTGGGTGGTGTTATTAATTGGTCTGGTTGATATTGTTATTTCTTTCATGCGTGTTCATGATTTTCATAGCTATCTTTTTTCCGATTCCATCTCCAACATGTTAAATCAGCCAAAATCACGAGGCATATTTATTCATCTGCCAGTGATTGTTCTTGGCTTTCTAGCAGCTATTCGGATGCGCCATATTTCTTTTGTTTGGTTAGCGCTAATGGTGGTCATTGCTGAGATGATTATTGTTATAGCGCGGTTTGTATTTTCCTATGAACAAACATTTATGGGTGATCTCGTGCGGTTCTGGTACGCGGCATTGTTTCTTTTTGCTAGCGCCCAAACATTAGTCGAGGAAGGCCATGTCCGGGTTGATGTGCTTTATGCAGGGTTTGATAAAAAGAAAAAGAATAAGGTTAATATGATTGGTGCAATTGCCCTTGGTATTCCCCTGTGTTGGGCCGTGATGATATGCGGAATTGGCACCAAAAATAGTATCATTAATAGCCCAATGCTTAACTTTGAGACATCAATGAGCGGGTACGGAATGTATGTTAAATATTTAATGGCGGCGTTCTTGCTCGTCTTTGCTATTACCATGCTCATCCAATTTTCAAGTCATTTCCTATCATCATTTCTTAATCTGACATCTGACCAAAATGGTGCCCTTGATGATGGTGCCCCTGATGATGGTGCGGAGAAGGCATAATGGAATTACTGTTTTTAGCTCTCTTATTTGTCATTATGATTATTGCCTTGGGGTCAGGTTATCCCGTGGCATTTGCCTTGCCTGGTGCTGCCATTATTACGATTGTTGTTGCGGGTAGTGTTGGCTATTTATTTGATGGTGATAGCGGGGCATATTTTGTCCGTGATGGGCCTGTTGAATGGTTAACCGCTGGCGTCACTAATTTCAGAGGCATTTATTGGGAAGTTGAACGTGATACGTTAATCGCTATCCCGCTTTTTATCTTCATGGGCATCATGCTTCAGCGGTCGAAAGTGGCGGAAGACTTGCTTGTCACAATGGCACAGCTTTTTGGCCCAGTTCCCGGCGGCTTAGGCATATCTGTTGTCTTTGTTGGCGCTCTTTTAGCCGCCACAACGGGCATTGTTGGCGCTACGGTTGTTGCAATGGGATTGATCTCTTTGCCTGCTATGCTGCGCAACAATTATTCAAAATCACTTGCCACAGGAACAATTTGCGCATCAGGAACGTTAGGGCAGATTATTCCACCATCCATTGTTTTGATTATTTTAGCTGACCAGTTATCTAATGCTGTTGATCAGGCGTCATCTGAACGTGCTGCGTTGTACAAAGCCGCCACTGGTGAAACGAGTATGCCATCGAATCTAGATATTGTTTCTACAAGTGCTGGCGACATGTTTTTAGGGGCATTTCTTCCGGGGCTTTTGCTGGTTGCGCTTTACATGATTTACATTTTTGGCTCAGCATTATTACGCCCGGGGACAGCGCCTGCTGTGCCAGTTGAAGGCAAGATCATGACCAGCGCCTTTCTGGCCAAGGTTGTGCTTGCATTAATACCGCCACTTTTAATGATTTTTGCCGTTCTCGGTTCTATCTTGTTGGGGATTGCCACCGTCAATCAGGCTGGTGCTATTGGAGCCATTGGGGCGACTATAATGGCAAGTTACCGACTAGCCGAAGGCCGCAAAAATGCCTTCCATCCCGTAATCCTAATGGCGGCGTCGCTATTATTGCTGACCATTGTGATATGGAGCGGCTTTAACCTTAAAATTCTGACAATTAGCAGTGGTATGGATTATTTCGGTCTTGTCTTAGCATTGATCGGAGTGGCTGGCTTAGTCACATCAATTGGCTGGGCATTAGTGCGCAGTTACAAAATTGATAATACGCTTTATCAAGTCATGCTAGAAACGGCTAAAACGACATCTATGGTTTTTATCATTCTGCTTGGTGCGGCTATGTTGACAGCAGCTTTCCGTGCCTTTGGTGGGGAAGAAGTCGTGAAACATGGTCTTGGTAGTTTGCCTGGCGGCTTCTGGACACAATTCTTTGTTGTCATGCTTGTCATTTTCCTGCTTGGCTTTTTTCTAGACTTTATTGAGATTGCTGTTGTTGTTGTTCCTATTGTAGCGCCTATTCTGCTGGCTGATCCATCAGCAAATGTGACAGCAGTCTGGTTAGGCGTTATGGTTGGGCTTAATATTCAAACATCATTTTTAACTCCGCCATTTGGCTTTGCGTTGTTTTATTTGCGCGGGGTTGCGAGCGCTGCGGTCAAAACGATTGATATCTATAAAGGCGTTGTTCCGTTCATTATCCTTCAGCTCATCGGGCTTGGGGTAGTTGGCTATTACCCGCAACTGGTAAATTATTTGCCAACCCGAAGCTATCTGACTGGTGAGACATCACCACCCCCGCGTAATCCCCGTCTGCAAGAATGTTTGAAAGAACAAATCTTTGCCGAATATGCCATCACCGCCAGCACCATTCGTGCCGAAGCGGCGGCGTTAGCCACGCGTAATATGGGCGCTCTGGCTGAAGCAGATCAGGACAAATTAAAGCAAGCTTTAGCAAATATTCCTGTTGCATTGGATCAAGTTGATAAGGTTACCGCCATTGAAGCTAAGATGACAGTAATGCAGGATGAATATACGCCACTTCATACTAAGGTTCGTAAAATTGAGCGTGATATTCGCCGACTGCAATCTCGCCAAGAAGATATCAAGAGAGAGTTACGTCAATATCGCGGGTCAGCTTATGGTGATGAGCTAAATGAAGACATATTCATGCTAGATGAGGAAATTGCCAGATTAGCGGCGCAAATTCCAGCAGACTGGGATGCTTTATCTAAGGCTTATCAATCGATGATAGCAGACCTGACACAAACCCTGCGGCTCTATAACCGGACAGCGGAACGCGCCTATCAAGATATTGTTGATGTGATGCAAACAGCACAGCAAGTTGATCCAGGCTTGGCAAGTGAGCTGGCAGCATTTGAAAGCCTAACGCGGAATAACATTGGTATTCTCGCGCAAGATCGATTGCCGCTAGAAATGGCGCGTGAAATATCTAGCTGTTTAGCTGTTCACCGCAATTTGTCCCTGTACTTCTAGTATCGTACTTCTATTATCTATTATCGTATTTCTAGTATCGAGAATAGATTTTACTTGAAAACCACTTTTATTTCTGGCTAGCCTCAAAAATGAAACCTTTTGGGGGCTTGCAATGACCGTTCAGCATTTCCGAGATACCAGAAAGATTGATCCTAATAAGCATGATGCAAATGGGCAAAGCATGGGCAGACGCCCTGATGGCTCGCCGGCGGATAATGACCGCATTGAAATAGGCCCGACACAATTGGCATTTGATGAATGGGCGGCGGCTGGGCTAACCCCACCTGATCTGAATGCGATGCGGCTATATCGGCTAAACCGGATTATAGCAGGGCTTGCCGAGCGTGATCTTGATGCTGTATTGCTATTTGATCCCTTGAATATCCGTTATGCGTCTGACACCACCAATATGCAGTTATGGAATACGCATAATCCGTTTCGCGCCTGTCTGGTGACAGCAGACGGCTATATGGTGGTTTATGATTATAAAATGTCACCATTTTTGTGTGATTATAATCCGCTAGTGCGTGAGGTTCGGTCTGGCGCTTCAATGTTCTATTTTTCCAATGGCGACAAAACATCGGCGGCGGCTAATGATTTTGTCAAGGATGTCACTGAGCTCATGCAGAGCCGTGTCGGTAAAGGGCGGCGACTGGCGATTGATAAGATTATGGTGCATGGTTACAAAGCGTTTGAGGCGGCAGGCTTTACCGTGGCGGAGGGCGAGGAGCTGATGGAGCATACGCGCGCTGTCAAAGGCAAGGATGAGATTCTGGCCATGCGCTGTGCCATTCATGCTTGTGAGCAGTCGGTGCATGTCATGGAACGTGAGGCTAAGCCCGGCATGACCGAAGATGCCATATGGGCGCATTTGCATGCCGAGAATATTAAACGTGGCGGCGAATGGATTGAAACGCGGCTATTGGCATCAGGGCCACGCACTTACCCGTGGTTTCAAGAATGTGGCCCACGGATTGTCCAGAATAATGAGATTCTGGCATTTGATACCGATATGGTTGGGGTTTATGGCATGTGCTGTGATATCTCACGGACATGGTTTTTAGGGGATGGCAAGCCGACGCAAGAGATGATTGACGACTATAAACTAGGCGTTGAGCATATTCAGACAAACACCGCCCTTGTTGCCCCCGGCGTGCATTTGCGCGACCTGACCTTCAAAGGTCACCAATTGCCGGATTCTTATGTTGGAGGGCGCTATTCTTGCCGCTTTCACGGGGTCGGGCTATGTGATGAATGGCCGCTTGTCGCCTATCCGCAAGACTTTGTCGAAGGCGCCTTTGACCATGTGCTGAAACCGGGGATGATGCTCTGTGTTGAGGCGTTGATTGGCCGTGATGGCGGGCCCTATTCGATCAAGCTGGAAAATCAGCTTCTTGTGACAGAGGACGGGGTGGAAGACATGACTAGCTACCCTTGGGACGATCAGCTGATGGGGCTTTAGGTAGGGGTTGGTCACTGCCCTTAATTTGCCAAAATTTTTATTATATAAATAAATTATGGTATAAATTGTTAATAACCACTTCTGAAACCATAAATCTTGCCAATGATAAAAGATCATGTATTCTGTGCTTTGAAAGAGATCACACTGTCTGTCATCGCTCAATAGTTGTAGACAAAATGTTAGGTGATCATGACGACTTCGATATAAGACATCTATGTATTGATTGAAGGAGATATAAAACGCCTTGAACAATAAACTTGACGCGGAGCAAAAAAGTCAGGTGTTAGTAAAGTATTTGTTTTAATAAAGGCTTCTCCAAATTTAGGTGATATTCACGGGCAAACTGTTTGCTGTGCTGGTTTAGACGCACGAGGCAATTGGTTTCGATCACTCTTTCATCCTGACCGCGCCGATATGCGGCAGATGGCGGTTATTCTGGGCATAATCAATGCCATAGCCGACAACAAAAGCATCAGGAATATCAAAGCCAATCCAGCGGACGGTGACATCCGCCTCACGCTGTGTCGGCTTGTTCAGCAGACAGCATACTTCAAGGCTTTGCGGTTGCCTTGTCTGCAATATTTCCAGCACTTGATGGAGCGTATGTCCAGTGTCGATAATATCCTCAACCACCAGCACATCGGTGCCGACAATATCGCCTTCAAGGTCTTTCAAGATGCGCACATCACGGCTCGATACCATCGCCTTGCCATAACTCGATACTGTCATGAAATCAACCTCAACCGGCAGGTCAAGCCGCCGCACCAGATCAGCAATAAAGATAAATGAGCCGCGCAATAATCCAACCACGATCAGTTTTTTAGTGCCGTGATAATGGGTATTAATTTCGCGTGCCAGGGCATTAACACGGGCGGCAATTTCTGATTCAGGGATGAGGATATCAACCTCATATTCGGGCAGATTGTCTGTTGTGGCGGCATCGCCTTTGGGATTATTGGCCATGCTATATTTACCCTCATTCCTGATAAATGATAATGATCACAATACGATTTTGCTAGAGCGCGGACGTCGCCTTTATGAGCAAGCGCTAAAAGCCCTATACCTCTTAAACGCCCTATACACCCTATACACCTAGGCACATATATTTCATTTCCATATATTCATCAATCCCATAGCGGCTGCCTTCACGGCCGATACCCGATTGCTTGACGCCGCCAAATGGCCCAATCTCATTGGAAAAGATGCCTGTATTGACCGACACAATGCCGTATTCCAGCTGTTCAGCGACACGCCAAACTCGTGCAATATCCTTAGCAAAGAAATAGGCGGCCAGACCAAAGATCGTATCATTGGCCATAGCAATCACCTCATCCTCCGTATTGAAGCGGAATAACGGCGCCACCGGGCCAAAGGTTTCTTCGTTGAAAATCTTCATATCAGGCGTTACCCCGGTGAGCACCGTTGGCTCAAAATAGGTTGCCCCAAGATTAGAGCGCTTGCCGCCAATTAGCGTCTTTGCACCGCCACTTACTGCATCGGTGACATGCTCTTCGGCTTTCAGTAGTCCTTGCTCATCAATCAATGGCCCCATAGTGACACCATCATCAGCGCCATTCCCTAGCTTCATCTTGGCGACTTCTGCCGCCATTACCGCCGCAAACTCCTCATAAATACCGTCCTGAACAAAAATGCGGTTGGCGCATACACAAGTCTGGCCAGCGTTACGGAACTTAGATGCCAGCGCTTCTGGAACAGCAACGCTCAAATCAGCATCATCAAAAACGATCAGAGGCGCGTTTCCGCCTAGCTCCATGCTAACTTTTTTGATGGTATCGGCAGATTGTTTCATCAGCACACGGCCAATTTCGGTTGACCCTGTAAAAGTTACTTTGCGGACTATGGGGTTCGTGCAAATCTCTGTCCCGATATCAGATGCTTTGCTGCCATTTAGCACATTAAGCACGCCCGCAGGAACACCAGCACGATCAGCCAATTCTGCTAGTGCCAGTGCTGATAATGGGGTTTGCTTGGCTGGCTTAACGACACCAGCGCAGCCCGCTGCCATGCCAGGGCCAACCTTACGAGTGATCATAGCATTAGGGAAATTCCACGGCGTAATGGCACCATAAACCCCAATCGGCTGTTTAATCACAACCAGCCGTTTATCAGACTGATGCGGCATCAAAACATCACCTGTGACCCGCCGGCCTTCTTCGGCAAACCAATCAATAAATGACGCCCCATAGGCAATCTCACCTCTAGCTTCGGCAAGCGGCTTACCCATTTCTGCAGTTAGAATCTGTGCCAAATCTTCCTGATTTTCCATGATCAGATTGAACCAGCGGCGCATAATAACAGCACGGTCTTTCGCCGTCAGTGCTGCCCATTTTTTCTGCGCAACATTAGCGGCTTCAATAGCTGTTCTGGTCATTTCTGCCCCATGATCAGCGACATTGGCAATCACCTCACCTGTCGCCGGATTGGTCACGGCAATGGTCTTGCCACCAGCGTCAACCCATTTGCCATTGATATAAGCATCTGTTTTCAAAAGCGATGGATCAGAAAGTTTCATGATATATGTCCCCAATAATATCTCTGTTAATGTTTCGCTAATACTATCGCTACCACTGCCCATTGGGTCAAGCCGCAATCATCCAGAAAACAATAAAATCCAGATATCAACAAAATAAAGGCCTGATATTGCTATCAGGCCTTATTGCTACATTAAAATGTTATTGTCTTACCCCATGCGTGAGGCAACATTTTCCCAGTTAACCAGATTATCAAGGAAATTGCTGAGATAGGCAGGGCGTTTGTTGCGGAAATCTATATAATAAGAATGTTCCCACACATCACATCCCAATAATGCTGTCTGACCAAAGCAAAGCGGATTAACGCCATTTTCGGTCTTGGTTACTTTTAGTGAGCCATCCTTATCTTTGACAAGCCAGCACCAGCCTGATCCGAACTGACCAGCACCTGCGGCAGAAAACTCTTGCTTGAAGGTATCAACCGAACCAAAGCTCTCATTAAGCGCGGTTTCAAGCTCAGACGGCATAGCCTGACCTGATGGCCCCATCATTTCCCAGAATTGAATATGATTCCAGTGCTGTGATGCGTTATTAAAGAGACCTGATTGAACCAGTGCATCAGCCTGATAGGTTGCTACAACAATATCTTCAAGCGACTTGCCCTCATGGCTTGACCCTTCAAGCAGTTTATTGCCGTTATCGACATAGGCCTTATGGTGCAGGTCATGATGGAATTCTAAAGTTTCTTGGCTCATGCCAGCGCCAGCAAGCGCGTCATAGGCGTAGGGAAGATCGGGAAGAGTAAAAGCCATTTTATGTCTCCTTTTGGATATGGGCTATCATGATCAGATGCGATAAACTGGTTTGATGGTAAACATGAAACCAATATTGTTCCAATTATTATATAGGGCATTCATAGCTAATCGAAAAGCCCCCCGATATTCGTCAAGATGATTGCTGATCAGCCTTATAAATCACTTATGACATAAACTAGACATATTTTAGCAAAAATTTTGCCTTAGGTATCATACATGTTACCATTTCGATCAATTGAAATGATGGAGTTACCCCATGCCAGTAATTATCGCTTTGATTTTATTTGCAACAATAAGCTCGGAACCTTATCAAGAGTTTTCCAAAAACAGCAATGGAATGGCCGAATATAGGTGGGTTGAAACAACGCCGTGTGAAACTGGGCATCATGACACTGGTTATGCCATTGCCCCATTTGGGTCGGTTGTTTTAAAGCAAGTCAATAAAGATGGAACGGTTAGCCAGCCTGTATGCAATGACTAATGCTGCGGCAATAGCTAACCAGACACTATGATCATTGATCAGATGGCTTATCTGATTTTTTATCGGCTACCATGCTATCGGCAACCATGCGATTAACTCGAAGGCGCAGCGCATTAAGCCGAATAAAGCCATGCGCATCAGACTGATCATAATCAGCGGCGCCTTCTTCGAATGTCACCAGATCAGGTTGATATAATGATCGTGGTGCCTGTCTGCCTGTCACAATCACATTTCCTTTATAGAGTTTAAGCCGAACGCGGCCAGTAACATTATGCTGGCTAGCATCAATTGCCGCTTGCAGCATTTCTCGTTCAGGATCAAACCAAAATCCATTATAAACCAGTTCAGCATAGCGCGGCATCATAGCGTCCTTGGCGTGACCTGCATTACGGTCAAGCGTGATTGACTCCATAGCACGCCTAGCCTTCAGCCAAATGGTGCCGCCAGGTGTTTCATAAACACCGCGCGACTTCATGCCAACAAAGCGGTTTTCCACCAGATCAGTTCGGCCTATGCCATTTTTACCACCCAGCGTATTTAATTCTTCAAGCAGACGCGCTGGCGACAATTCGCGGCCATTAACAGCAACTGGATCACCAGCAACAAAATCAATCGTAATCTCGGTTGGGGTATCAGGTGCATCCATCGGTGAGACTGTCCGCGAATATACATATTCTTCAGGTTCTGCCCAAGGGTCTTCTAGGACTTTGCCTTCGGCTGAGATATGGAGCAAATTGGCATCAACGCTAAATGGAGCCTCACCCCGTTTATCTTGCGGGATATTAATCTGATGCTGTTCGGCATATTCGATCAATTTGGTGCGCGATGTTAAATCCCATTCGCGCCATGGCGCAATCACCTTAATATCTGGTGCCAGCGCGTAATAGCCTAGCTCAAACCGCACCTGATCATTGCCTTTGCCAGTGGCACCGTGGCTGACCGCATCAGCACCGGTTTCGCGGGCAATTTCAATCTGGCGTTTCGCAATTAATGGCCGAGCAATCGATGTGCCGAGCATGTATTCGCCCTCATATAGAGGGTTAGCGCGAAACATCGGAAAGACATAATCGCGAACAAACTCCTCGCGCAAATCTTCGATATAAATTTCTTTAATGCCAAGCGCCTCAGCCTTCGCCCGTGCCGGTTCAATATCTTCGCCCTGTCCAATATCAGCGGTGAAGGTGACAACCTCAGCGCGTTTATCTTCTTGCAGCCATCGCAAAATGACAGAAGTATCCAGGCCGCCAGAATAGGCGAGAACAATTTTGTTTATTGGTGGCGTATCAGTCATGTCTGCGGTATAAATGATTAATCAGACAATGGCAATACTGATGCCAACCTGATGCTATTAAAGACGCCAATTTTGACATGAAGGGTAGAGACGGATGACGCAACAACGCCTTAACAGTGATGCGATAAAAACAGCACTTAGTCAGCTTAGCGAATGGCAAATTAACGCCGATCATACCGCCATACACCGTCAATTTAAGTTTAAGACCTTTAAATCTGCCTTTGCTTTCATGACTATGTCGGCAATGAAAGCAGAGCAAATCAACCATCATCCTGAATGGGCGAATGTCTATAACAAGGTTGATGTGACCCTGACCACGCATGATGTCTCTGGATTGACCGAATTAGATATTACCCTGGCTAGCTTCATGGACAACACTGCCGCTGAAATGAGCCAGTAGCATGCGCGGCTATTCAGCGTTGGGAGTTGAGGGCGTCAGCAAGATGCGCAACGCTGGCGCGGTAATCCGGACAGCCCACGCCTTTCACGCCTCATTTGCATTTATGGTTGGCAGCACATTCAGCCAGCGTGAGATTATCCAGAGCGATACCTCAAAAGCGGTTGAACAATTGCCTT
>JADHOM010000011.1 GCA_016778985.1 Alphaproteobacteria bacterium
GTGTCAGGTCGCCAAAGTTCATGAATCGCTATCGCCAATTGTCGCCCAGCTTCCTATCGGCTCACGCTATTTTAAGTCAACGGATTTAGTTGTTCGCAATATGGAGCAACTTGATTCCATCACGGCAGAGTTTCCAGTCGGCGCATTTTCCGCACAAGAAGAAAGCCAGCTACGCGGAATTATCACTCAGACTAGATCGTTAATTAGCATTTATTCCAATCCTGATAGTATTGATGCGGCAACCCGCGCTAATTTATCACAGATCGTCGGCGATATTGAGGCGTTAACAAGCCGCGTCAAATCAGGATATGCTGGATTGAGGCCAAGCGATACTGCATTGGCCCAATCGCCTTGGGGGGTCACTCATGAGGAGATTCCATTACTGCCGATGACACCGCGTGGGGTGTTATTTGATGGCATTGCACAGGATTTAACAGGTATTTCTGAAGAGTTTTTGACGTTGCGGAATATGCCAGCAGAAGCTAGTTGGCTGATTGAAAAAACCCGCAACGATATCGCATCTATAAAAGCTAATCTTGAAACCACCTCGGCTGGGGAAGATATTATCAAGGCTCGTAAAGATTATTTGAAATCAGTTGAGCGGGTATTTAAGCGGCTTGATGATGGTACTATTTTTCCTGCTAATACTCTAGATGAAGTGAATACCGCAGTTGCCGTTATGATTGATGAGGTTGACACGGCAAAAGGCAGTTTAGGCATAATAGACGCCATCTTTATGCCAGGTGCGGGAGTTGTGAAAACACGTACGATCTGTATTGAACAAGGATCAAGCCGATGGTTGCCCAAGCCAACCGATGTAGTGTCTAAGTTTTCGCTATTAGCCAATCCTAATCTGGAAGATGGTGGTGGCTTTAAAGGCACCCGACTATTGTGGTTCAAATGGCTACCTATCGCAGATGTTGTCGGGTTTTTTATTCCAGATGGTGTGGTTGATATCCTTCCCGGAGAGTATGGCCAACACGATAGTAATGGGCAGTTTATACCTACCTTCAAAGATAACTTGCTGGCTTTTGCCCAAGGTGAGGTCTATTTAGGCAGTATCCCAATGCTGGATGGTCATATCTGGGATTCACTATTCCGCGTTATTGTGGCAATGTTCTTTGGAATATTGCTCGGCGTTCCATTAGGCATTTATATGGGTGTGTCGCGTTTCTTCAAATCGTTCTTTGATCCCATGATTGAACTTTACAGGCCGGTGCCACCGTTAGCATGGGCGCCACTTATCCTGACCATTTTTGGGATACAGGATGATGGAAAAATCTTTTTGCTGTTTATGGTGGCCTTCGCGATTATGGTCATCTCTGCACGAACAGGAGCATCGGGAACACAATTATCAAAAATAAGAGCGTCACATTCGCTTGGCGCGTCAAATCGCCAAATCCTCCGCCATGTTATCTTGCCAAATGCCTTACCAGAGATTCTGACAGGCATCAGAATTGCCATTGGCGTCTGCTGGGGAACGCTGGTGGCGGCAGAAATGTTGGCTGGGACAACCGGCGTCGGCTTTATTGAAAACGTCGCTAGAACCGTTTCTGATTATGAGCTGATCTGGGTAACTATCCTTATCATGGGGTTACTTGGCTTGATGTTTGATCTGCTGATGCGCAAGCTGATAAGTATTCTTATCCCATGGCGTGGCAAAGGGTGATGCCAGATTAAAGCGTGACTTTTTCAGTATGACCATCGACCGACATGGCCATTCCCGATACTGATCTGGCCTTTGGTGATGCCAGAAATATCGCCATATCTGCAACATCCGCGGCGGTTACAAAACGCCGCAGTGACGCGCAATCAGCATAGCCTTTTTGCAATTCTTCCACGCTGATGCCACGAGCGGCGGCTTCTCTTTTGATCACGCCATCCATGCGCTCACCTTCAACCGATCCGGGGCAAATGGCATTGACTCTGATGCCAAACGCGCCAAGTTCCATAGCTAGCGTTTTCATCAGTCCAATGATGCCCCATTTTGCCGTTGCGTAAGGTGACCGAAATGGATATCCCCATTCCCCTGCTGTTGAGGATGTTAGGGTAATGACGCCGCTTCTCTGGGCTTTCATAATAGGGACAGCTAAATTTGCGGCAAGAAAACTGCCGTCCAGATTGACCGCAAGACAGCGTTTCCAGTCTTCCAGAGTGATATTCTCAATAGACGCGGTAGGGCCAGCAATGCCAGCATTTGCCATGAGAACATCGAGCCTGCCCCAAAGGTTCATCAAGCTATCAAATACTGCCGTCATCGCCGCCGCATCAGTTACATCAGCCTGAAATATGTGAAGCTCAGGGTAGATGGATTGTGCCGCCGTCAGGGCATCCATATCAGTATCAGTAACCGCCACTTTAGCATCATTATCAAGAAAGGCTTTTGCCATAGCAAGTCCGATCCCTGATCCGCCCGCGGTGATCAAAACATGTGGCTTTTGCGGATGCACTGCTGGTGTTGTCATGATAACTTCCTTCTGTTGCTGTAATTGTTAATCTGAATGTTGATCAGTTTATTCATCTGCTATAGTCAAAATAACAGACCCGGCCTTGCCGCCTTGCTCGACAGCTTGATGGGCTTTAGCCGTCGCCGACAGTGGGTATTCCTGTGCAATCAATTTAGAAATGCTGTTGCTTCTAAGCCAGCTATCTATTGCCGCCGCGGCCCGTTTTCTATCGCTATTATTGAGCAAATAAACGACCAGCATGGTTAAGGTGATATTCTTGAACATGAGTGGGTAGAACGGGATCTCTGGCCGCATTGCTAGCGCCGAGCCATAGGTTGCGATACTGCCGCTTTCGTTCAGCACCGTCGCCAGCATATCGGCATTTACGCCAAACTCAGGTTCAATCGCGTGATCAATACCGCCAGTTAAATCCATAATGGCGGTTGCTAAATCATCCATCCGATAATTAAGCACATGATCTGCCCCTGCCTTTGCTGCGGTTTCCATGCTAAGGGGATTTGATGCTGTTGCAATAACGGTCTTGGCACCTGCCGCTTTTGCCATTTGGATAGCATAGCGGCCGACCACACCGCCGCCGCCACTCACTAAAACCGTGCTGTTTTGCGCCTGTCTTTGACTAAGCACAGCATGCGCGGCGGTCATGGCAGGAATGCCAAGACAAGCCCCGTGCATGAAGCTGGTTTCCGTTGGCAAGGCAATCACCTGATGCGCTGGCAGGCAGACATATTCAGCCGCAGTCCCATGGGCGCGGCGCCATCCGGCATTAAACACATAGACCCGATCACCGATTTTATGTGATGTGACATCATTGGCAACCGCATCAATAATACCTGCACCATCACTATGTGGGGTGACTTCTGGGAAAGGCATCTCTGCCGTATTATTTCCCGCACCAGCGCGCATTTTAACATCTGAAGGATTAACCCCTGACGTCATCAGCCGAACGCGAACTTCGCCCTTGCTAATTGTCGGGATAGGGCGTTCAACCAATTCCAGCACGCTATTCGCTGCGCCTTTTTGCCGATATATGATACAGCGCATCGGTTTTGACATAATGATCTTGCCTTTCACAACTTTTTTCTTCACAATTTCCTTATATATGTAATCTTATATAGTTTACATAAAATCCTAAGTTTAATTTAAAAATTAATAGCAAATATAGTGATATGAGGATCGACGATGGAAGAGGTATTTTCAAGAAGTAAAGTTCTTACACCGAAAGAATTGCGCTGGTTGAATGAACGATCTGATTTAATGGGATGGCTGCAAATGCTTAGTCATTTGGGGCTAATAGCGGCATTATGTCTTGCGCATTACATGGTCATGGGGACATGGTGGGTTCTGCTGACGGGATTGGCGCTAGGTATATCTCTCAATTTTCTTTACGCTGCCCAGCATGAATTGTCACATTGGACAGTATTTCGGACAAAGCGGCTTAATGAGGGTTTTGGTCGTCTGATTGGTTTCTTTATGTTGTTTCCAAGAGATTTTGATCTGATCATGCATTACTCGCATCATCGCTACACCCAAGACTGGAGCGGTGATGGTGAACTTGTACGGCAACCATATACCCTCAAAACTTATATTTTGTGGATGCTTGGCATCACCTATTGGCGTAATCGTATTTGGGGGATTGTCCGGCGTGCTATCGGGATCATCATTGAACCTTATATTCACGATAACGAAAAAGCTAAAGTTATTCTGGAATCGCGACTTCATATTGTTGGCTATGTGATCATTGCTGGGGTTTCACTGTGGTTTGCGCGGTGGGAAGCGTTAACATTCTGGATTATTCCGCTGATGTTGACCAAGCCTGTGCATCAGCTTCAAAACACCATTGAGCATTTGGGGCTATCGCATGAAAATGACATTATGAATAATACGCGCTCGACTCGGACAAATTTCTTTATGCGCTGGCTCTGCTGGCAGATGCCGTATCATACCGCGCATCATAGTTTTCCATCTGTGCCGTTTTGGAAGCTCAAACAATTGAATAACAAGCTGGAAACAAATATTGGCCCTGTTCATCGGATGGGCTGGATTGAGTTTCAGATTGCTGTTCTCAAAAAACTCTGGGCAAAAGATGAAAGCCAATATCCTACTAATGAAGTCTGGGTAGTACCGAAAAAAAATGGTGGCCATATCACATTAGAAGCCTGAGCAAAGCATAACTTACTTCAAACTAAGAGGCTAATATGGCTGTATCACTCAAAACTTATACCTCACTTTGGGCAATGCAGCCACATGATCAGACTGGCACCATTCTCAGCTATGATGAGGTTTGTTCCAAAGTAGCTGAGGCCGGATATGATGGCATGGCTATTGATCTGGGGGCAGGTGATGTCGCGCAAGCCCGTGAAGTCGCCCCAATCATGGATAAATATGGACTGACGCCACTTATTGTGGCGTTTCCTAAAACCATCGCCTCACTCGAAGATACGCTGATCATGGCGAAGGATTTTGGCGCACCTTTTGTTGATGTTATCGGCCAAGTCACGCCGTTATCTGTTGATGGGATGATCCCTGTTATCAGAACATGGATGGAAATGGCAGACCGCGTCGGCATGCCGGTGCAGTTTGAAACGCACCGCAACTGTATCACCAATGATTTGTTTTCTACCTTGTGTTTAATTGATGCCATTCCTGAAATGCGGCTATGTGCAGACCTATCGCATTTTGTTGTTGATCGGGAGTTCAAATTGCCGATGAGCCGTGATGAGATGAATATGATTAGTCGTATCCTGGAGCGTTCAGACAGCTTTCAGGGACGGGTGGCTAGCCGTCAGCAGATTCAGCTTCAGCTTGATTTTCCCCAACATCAGAAATGGGTGGAATTGTTCAAAGGCTGGTGGCGTGAAGGCCTGCAAAGCTGGCTTCAACGCAATAGCGACGGGGATTGTCTGTTTCTTTGTGAATTAGGCCCGCCCGAATATGCGATGACAGACAGAAATGGCGTTGAAATGTCTAACCGCTGGGAAGAAGCCTTGCTGATTAAAAGCTGGATTGAGATGATGTGGGGTGAGCTGACCACTACCAAATGAAGCGCCAAATAAAGATGTGAATAACCGCTATTTCCCCCACCGCATACCACCCCGCAGATGCTGATATGGAAGGCGCTCTAACCGACATTCAAAGAGACCAGGTGCGGCGACATGGATAATCTGGCTGGCCAGTGATTCAAAATCTGCCCGAAAATGAACGGTGCTTTTCAAGGCGATGATGCGTGTTGCGGTCAAATCAATCCCAAAGCTAGTGAAAAAACATTGATCGAGACATTGGGTACGATATGTGCTAACAACAATTTTTATGTCAGCCGCCCCAACAGGTGACACTAAACAGGCGCGCCCAATTTCGGCAATGCCGCCGCCATACATCTCACCAGTATAGGTAAATATGCCATCATGGAGCGCGTGGATGATAAACTCAGCCTCAAAAGGAGTATCATTGGCAACGCCTGATTTGCCGCCAAGCGCAGTTTTGACTTGCGCCCCGATACCTGCCTGATGCGCTATTTGCGTAAAATCAGGATCGCATATGACGCCGTAAACAACGCCATCGGCGTCGGCGCTATATAACGCCTTTAACAATCCAGTTGTATCACCACTGCCACCAGCACCGGGGTTATCCTGAACATCCGCAAGCACCACAGGCCTAGCGCTGGTGTTATTTAGGGCAATCTGAACGGCTGGCTTTGGATCAATAAGCATAGGATCAAAATCAGCCTCAGCGGCCATGATCCTATCGCAGATATCTGCCACCATAGCATCGGCGCGTTCTGATGTGGGTGCATATGCGAGAACCGAAGGCCCACAATCCGGAATATCTGATGCGCTAAATCCCATCGCCCATTCAGCAAATGATCCATGATCAGATGATATTTGTAAGATATGCTGATATATCGTGAGGCAAGGATCAGCACCTGTATATTGTGCTGGTAATGGGATGAGAAAAGGGATTTGCCGAAAGCCAGACGCTATTTGCGCGCCTGATAGAATATGTAATAATCCATCCATGGCGCGGCCGCCAGTTGCCGCCATATCAAGATGCGGATAGGTGCGATAAATCGTTATCAAATTGGCATAATTGACCATCTCATGCGTGACATTGGCATGCAGATCAAGGCTAATCGCTATCGGAATATTATCGCCAGCAACAGCTCTAATTCGGCGCAACAGCTCTGCCTCACCATCAAAGTGGCTCGCTGTCACCATAGCGCCATGTAAATCCAGATAGATGCCATCAATCTGCCCTGATGCCGCTATTCCGTCACATATCATTCCAGCAATACGATCAAAGGCGTCATCAGATACATAGCCGCCAGGTTCGGCCGAACACCATAACAGAGGGATCAGATCAATGGGCCTTCCTTGATTGCTATCGGTAAAGGCTTCGGCGCTTTTAATTGCGCCGGTGATTGGCAAGTTCATCCCGCACGTTTCTGACATGACCATATCGCCACGCAGCAGGCCAGGCCACGAATCTGTCATGACAAAATCTTCATATTTGGTCATTGTTGGGGCAAAGGTATTGGTTTCATGTTGGAAACCGGCAATGGCTATACGCATCGGCACACTCAATAATGACCCTCAAAGGATTGATTAAAAGGAGGGCTATGACGGCATCAGAACCTGGGTTTAGCTAATGCCTTCATCATTCATCTTTGCTATTGCCGCATCCCCAAGATTATCTTTGCCGCGACTATCGAGCAGTTTATCAAGCCATTTTGGATCCATTTCAGGAACCGAACCAAGCAGCAATTCTGTATAAGGATGATGCGGCGGCTTAAACATCTTTGATTTAATGCCCTGTTCAACAACTAGCCCATCTTTCATCACCACAACCTCATCAGCTATGGCGCGAACAGTAGCAAGATCATGGGTAATAAACATATATGACAAGTCTAATTCAGACTGCAAACGGTCAAGTAATTTCAAGATACCTTCGGCAACAAGCTGATCAAGTGCGCTGGTGACTTCATCGCAAATAATCATTGTTGGTTCCGCGGCAATTGCGCGGGCAATGCCAATACGTTGTTTCTGGCCACCAGATAGCTCAGACGGAAGTCGGTCAATAAATTGATCGGGTTCCATTTCTATCATACGCAGTAGATCCCGCACACGATCATCCAAAGCTTTTCCTGTAAGACCCAAATACATGCGGGCTGGACGGGCAATCAGATCACGAATACGGAGCTTCGGGTTAAGTGCCGTATCTGCCATCTGATAAATCATCTGAATATGGCGCAATTGCTCTCGGCTTCTTGCCTGATAACTGCTTGGTAAGGCCTCGCCCTGATATTCAACAGTGCCAATGCGTGGCGGCAGCAAGCCTGTTACCACACGCGCTGTCGTCGATTTGCCGCTTCCCGATTCGCCAACAACTGCAACCGTCCGCCGTTTATGAATATCAAAAGACACATCGCGCAACACATCAACACTGGAATGATAGCCTGCTGTGACGCCTTTAATAGAGATAATAGGAGTTTCATTTTTGACCGCAGGCTGTTCTTTGCGGGTATATTCACGGACAGCCCAAAGCGATTTCGTATAGTCTTCGGTTGGTGATTTGAGCATAACTTCTGTTGGAGCTTGCTCAACTTCATCACCTTTCAGCAACACTTTGATACGATCTGCCATCTGTGCTACCACAGCCAGATCATGGCTAATATAAATGGCGGCGGTGTTAAACTCTTTGACAATATCCTTAATTGCCGCCAACACCTCAATTTGTGTCGTCACATCTAGCGCTGTTGTCGGCTCATCAAAGATAATCAGATCAGGCCGGCAAGATAATGCCATTGCTGTCATGGCGCGCTGTAATTGGCCACCTGATACTTCATGCGGGTAACGCAAGCCAAAGACATCAGGAAACGGCAGGTTCATCCGATTATAGAGATCAACCGCGTATTTAGAGGCTTTATTACGGCTCATGACATTGTGTATGAGCGGCGCTTCGCAAAATTGATCAAGCAATTTATGGGACGGATTAAAACTAGCAGCGGCAGATTGAGCAACATAAGCAATGCGGCGGCCACGCAATTCACGCAACGCATTTTTATCAAGTTGCATCAAGTCCATGCCATCAAAGCTAATACTGCCTTCGGTGATTTTACAGCCATCACGGCAGAACCCCATAGCTGCAAGTCCTAGTGTCGATTTACCCGCGCCTGATTCACCGATTAGCCCTAAGACTTCACCGCGATGCAACTCTAGATCAACCCCATTGATAATATCAATCCATGTTTCATCGCTTTTGCCTTTGATATGGATATTCCGCATCTGGAGCAGGATATCATCTGACTTTGCATCAGCCTTTGCCGTATTTTTTGCCTTGGTATTGGCTTTAGTTTTGGGTGAGCTCGATTTGGCTGGTTTCATCTTAGGCTCCTCAATCTTTTAAACCACTGGCACGATGAAGCATCCAGTCAACAACAAAGTTAACAGCAATCGTCAATAACGCAATCGCACCGGCTGGAATAAGGGGTGTGATATCACCAAAGCTAATCAAATCAGCATTATCGCGCACCATTGACCCCCAATCGGCGAGAGGCGGCTGCAGCCCTAACCCCATGAAGGACAAAGCCGATATCATCAGGAAGACAAAACAGAAGCGTAATCCAAACTCTGCCGCTAATGGTGCCATCGCATTGGGCAATATTTCACGAATGATCAGATAAAGCGTATTTTCACCACGAAGTTTTGCCGCCTCAATATAATCTAACTGAACAATGTTAAGGGCCACAGCACGAGCAATCCTAAAAACACGAGTCGAGTCAATGGTTGCAATAACAATCACTAGAGTAAGCACATTTGTACCAAAGATGGTAAGCATCAAAAGCGAAAAGATGAGAGAAGGGATAGCCATCAAGACATCAATGAGACGGCTAAGGACTTGATCAATAAAACCGCCTCTTAAGGCCGCATAGATACCAATAATCGTGCCAAAGATAAAAGCAAGCGCGGTTGTCAGAAAGGCAATTCCAACGGTGTTACGAGCGCCATAAATCAGTCGTGAGAATACATCACGGCCTAAATTATCTGTGCCGAGCCAGAACTCTTGGCTCCACGGCATGAAGCCGCCTGATAGTATCTCAGCCTCACCATAAGGGGCGATTAATGGCGCAAAGATAGCACATAATATATAGATGATAATGACCAATAGTCCAAAGCTGGCGGTGAGCGGGGCAGTGCGATATACCTTGGCCATGTTGGGCCCGGAAATTTGGATCAACGCCGCCCGAAAGCACCAGCCTGCTGCCAAAGACACTAAGACCGCAACAATGATCCAGAATAGGGTAAGAATATAAGCCATTTTCTTTTATCCTATCCTATCGTTGCCGCATCAAGCGTGGGTTCGTTATGGTCGAAATAATATCCGCCAGCAGATTAAGCCCGACATAAGCGGTCGCAAAAATTAGAGCGGTTGCTTGGACGACAGGCACATCACGGAACTTCACTCCATCAACCATCAACTGACCTAAGCCGGGGAAGACAAACACAATCTCAACAATCACAACACCAGTTACTAAATAGGCCAGATTAAGCGCCACAACATTAACAATCGGCGCCACCGCATTAGGCAAAGCATGATGAACAATAATCCGTCGAGGTTTGACGCCTTTGAGGTTAGCCATTTCAATATAAGGGAGAGCCAAGACATTGATAATTGCCGCGCGGGTCATGCGCATCATATGCGCGGTTACGACAAGCGTCAGGGTCACTGCCGGTAAAAAGCATAAATAGAGTTTATCAAAAAACGGTGTGTTTGGATTAATATTTGCCATAGATGGAAAATAACCAGACAAGGCAAAGAAATAGATCATCACATAACCGACAAAAAACTCTGGCATAGAAATAGCTGAAAGAGCAGTTGTATTTGAAATCCGATCAAAAAAGCTGTTGCGGAAAAGTGAGGCTACCATGCCAAGCATTAAGGCTAATGGAACAGCAATACAGGCGGTGTATAAAGTCAGGAAAAGCGTGTTTTGCAAGCGCGGCGCAATCAGACCGGATATCGGTTTCTTAAGCGCCAGCGAATTACCAAAGTCACCCTGCAAAATACCGCCAAGCCAGTTAATATATCGGGTATAGGCCGGTAAATCTAAGCCCAGCTCTTTCCGAATAGCAGCAACATTTTCAGGAGTAGCTTGTTGTCCTAAAATAGTTTCAGCTAAATCCCCTGGCAGGGCTTCAACTGAAAGAAAGATCAATAATGATAACAGCAATAAGGTTAATATACCTAGCCCCAATCGCTTTATTATCATGGTAATGACTTTTGACATTAATTATTTACCTCTTTAGCGAAAGCCTATGTTCATACTAACTGGTATAATTTAATGATTATATAATTTAATCAGAGGATGTCAGGTTTTTTAATGCTGGTAAAAAGGAAAGCCAGATGAACTGGCTTTCCATATTGGTATGTATTGCACAGGCTTAAACCTATGCGCGCCACCATCGGCGAGAACAAAGGTGACCATCAAGCTCCCAGTTATTAGCGATCTTACCTGGAACACTAATATTAGTCCGGTATCCCATGATCTCACTAAGGAAGGCAGGAAGGATCAGGCCGCCATCTGTATGGACAATACGCTGCATTTCAACATACATATCACGACGCTTAGCTTCATCTGTTTCAGCACGGGCTTCAACCAGCAGTTTATCAAAGCCTGAGTTGTTCCAGTGGGTATCGTTCCAATCAGCTTTTGAATAATAAATCTGAGAGAAAATCCAGTCTTCCGTAGGACGGCCGCTCCAGTAACAAGCTGACCAAGGCTTCACCATCCAAACGTTTGACCAATAGCCATCGTTAGGTTCACGCACAACCTCGATATCAATGCCAGCAGCTTTAGCTGATTCGCGCATCAATGCACCAGCATCAACAGCACCTGTAAAGCCAGTGTCAGCGGCATGGAACTTAACGGAAAGGCTGCTCATACCGGCCTGCTTGAGGTAGTATTTTGCTTTTTCAGGATCATATTGACGCTGTGGTAGCTCATCAGTGGTTGCCCTGAAATAGTTGGCCGGACCAACAGGACTATCGTTACCAAGCTCACCATAACCGAAGAAAATCTTATCGAGCAATTCTTCACGATCGACAATATGCTTCATCGCGTTACGAACATTTTGATCTGTGTAAGGATCAATATCGCAAAGCATTGGCATAGTGGCTTGCTTATTACCTGTTGAGATCAGTGTTTTCACGTTAGCCATTGACTTAAGACGAGACGCTGTTTTCTGTGGAACGTTATTGATAGCATCAACGGCTCCAGTAGAAAGCGCTGCCAGACGTGCTGTCGGGTCAGAAATACCAAGCGTTTCAATCTCATCGAAATATCCTTCGTTGCCAGTGTTGTAGTAGTTGGCAAACTTTTTAGTCAATGTCCGAACGCCTGGCTCATGCTCTTCAAGTGTATATGCGCCAGCACCAATTCCAGATTCCCAATCAATATTGCCATCGCCTTTTGAAGGGCAGATGTTTAGGTGGTAATCTGACAACAGGATAGGCAAGTCACCATTGCCTTCGTTCAGCTCAATGATAACTGCATCTTTACCATCTTCTTTGATGGAAGCGATGCCTGAGACAACACCACTACCGCCGGAGCCGTTGGCTTCAATGGTATGATAACGAATAGAATCAGCAACATCTGTTGAATCCATGGTCTTGCCATTATGGAACTCAACCCCTTTACGCAGGTTAAACTTCCATGTTTTGGCACCATTTGAAGGCTCCCAGCTTTCTGCAAGGTCACCGCCAGCGGATCCATCAACATTAATCTTGGTCATGTTAGGACGTACCTGACCCATAGACACGTTGATCATGTAGGCATCCAAAATCTTGCCAGGATCGAGAACGTCACTTGTCGCGCCGCCTGTGATACCAATCCGCAGACGTCCGCCCTGCTTTGGGGTTGCGGCCTCAACTTCACTGACAACCGCGGTTGCGCCTGCTAATGAAACGCCAAGAGCCATTGAAGTGGCAACAAAGTCGCGGCGATTAATTTTGCCGGACATAAAGCTGGCCTGTAAGGACTTCGCTTTTTGTTGGGTTTCTTTATCTGATACTTCAGTAGAAATATCGTGCTTGTCTGAATTACTCATGGTTCCTCCAATAAGAAAAATTATATGTTTTTTTTAATTCATTAAAATTATTAAACAATGAGATAGTTCTCACGTAAACATTTTTTTTCAAAAAATTGATAGTATTTTAATTTTAACCTTAACGATTATTCGTTTTAAACTGCTTCATATTTATTTACACTACTCATCATGGAAATCATTTATGCGATTATTGATGCCCTTGGTTTGTTAATTAGTGGTGACAAGGCGCTTTATGAAATTATTATTCTCTCGCTTAAGGTTAATCTCGTCGCGGTTGCGTTAGCGGCTTCAATTGGCTTTCCTCTTGGCGCTCTCCTCGCAACAACTCGGTTTAGGGGGCGCGGGGCTATCATAACCATTATCAATACCTTGATGGGCTTGCCGCCGGTTGTTGTTGGTCTTGTCGTATATTTGATGATATCACGCTCAGGGCCTTTGGGGGTTCTTGATCTTTTATACACGCCGACAGCTATGATCATTGCACAGCTTATCTTGGTCACACCAATTATTACCGCCCTGACACGGCAGTCATTGTCGCGGTTAAATGATGACTACCATTCGATGTTTTTCATGCTTGGCAAATCACCTTGGGGGCGGATGCGAACCTTGATTCATGATGGGGGGATAGATTTAGTCACAGCGTTGCTGGCAGGTCTAGGCCGCGCTATGGCTGAAGTCGGGGCGGTGATGATCGTTGGCGGCAATATCAATCATTTCACCCGCGTCATGACCACCACAATTACCCTTGAAACGTCACGAGGAAATTTGTCTGCGGCACTGGCGCTAGGTGTAGTTCTTTTAATGTTGACATTAATTATAAATGCCCTCGTTGCAGTGATGAGCAGGGAGGCGTAATGCAAGCAAATACACCATATTTGACTCTTACGGGCGATGGGCTGGTCCTAATCCGTGATGGTAAGGCGGTTGTCTCAGGAGCAGATATTACCGTGTCCTCTGGCGCAATTACCGGACTGATTGGAGCTAATGGTTCTGGCAAAACCTCGCTAGTTATGATGCTTGCCGGACTTGCTCGACCATATCAAGGGGGCGTTTATCTAACCGATTACAATGGTCATGCGGCAAGCCGCAAGTATATCGGGCTGATGATGCAGAAACCTGTTATTATGCGGCGCAGTGTCTACCGTAATTGTGAGTACATTCTGTCGGCATTAGACGTGCCAGCGGCGGCAAGAGAAGATCGTATCATGACAGGGTTAACCATGATGGAGCTGGATCAATATGCCAAGCAAGATGCCAGAACATTGTCATCAGGTGAACAGCAAAGACTGGCTTTGGCGCGAGTATTGATGGCTGAGCCGGGGGTGCTGTTATGTGATGAAGCCACCAGTAACCTCGATCCAAAATCAACACGTATGATTGAGAATATGATCATGGAGAAGGCGGCGTCTGGCTTGCCAGTATTATGGGTTACGCACAATCTAGCGCAGCTGCGCCGTATGGCCGGGAAAGTGGTGTTTATGCATCAAGGGGCTATCCTAGCCAATCAAGACATTGATCAATTTTTCCATGCCCCATCATGTCATGAAGCGTCAGAATATCTGGATTATGAAAGAGTATAATCAGACCGCTTATCAGTTAACTGACGATAGGTTAGCTGACGTTATCAATATCTTCGTCGCTAAGATGGCCGGGAACAATCGTGATAGGAACCCGACATTGTGAGACACCACGCGATGTCAGATAAGAGATTAAGGGGCCTGTATTTTCATCACGCGTATTGGCACCAAGCACCAGAATAGAAATTTCGGGCTCACTATTAATGAGATCAATGACTTCTGTTTTTGGGTCGCCCTCGCGCAAATGAACAATGGGATATTCGCCAGTTAGCTCATGCACCCATTCGCTATTGGCGCGCAACAGTTTTTCGGCCTCTTCACGGGCCTCTTCCACCATTAATTCACCAACACCAATCCAATGTTGAAACTCGGCTTGTCCGATACAGCGCAGTAATGCGACACGGCCATTGACGGAATTAGCGCGCTTACAAGCAAAGAAGAGCGCTTGATGAAGCTCCTCACTATCATCGACAACAACCAAAAAAACACGTCTCTTATCAGCCGGGTTTTTAGCAGATTTTGGGTTAGCAGTAGGTTTTTTGCTTGCTGTCATGATTACCTTCTAAAGACTCTAGCGGCACCCCATCCCATAAATACTGCAAATAGAATAGCAAATATTCCATAAGCGGGGGAATATTTATGTGCAAACTCAAAAATATCAGCGCTTAAGCCAGATTTGCGGACGACTATGATGGAATTTGTCTCACCGATTAATTCGCCTGACCGAAAATGCAGGATTCGCACTTGATAATTTCCCGGCAAAACATTGGCTGGTAAACTAATATTTGATCGAAATAGAACACCCTTGCGAATCGAAACATCGCTATTTTGATTCCATAATTTGGACTTTTCCATATTGCGGATGAGCGCTGCTTGCCAATCCTCAAAAACACCTTCAGAAATGGCGCTGCCCTTGGCTAAAGTGAAGGGAACATGGTTCAAGCCTAATTGCAATTCTTCTAACGACTTGCTTGAGGTAATGACATTTAGCGGTCGTGTCGAAGATATTTGATAAAAGCTAGGGATGTTCGTCAGCGTGGCGGATTCGGTATTAATCCAGATACCGCCAACGCGCGATTTTAGGCGTATAGCAACATCTCTAGGCGGGCCTTCAACAATAATCACAACATCATCGCTAATTTCTCTATCTATGGTGCCGAATAGAAGCAGATTAGCACCATTAAAATCAGTCGATATCTGAACTTCCTTTTCATTCAGATCAGCAACAAGAACGCTTGTTGCCATTGCAGGATGCGATAAGCTACTGGCAAAACACAACCCCATGACAAAAGCTGTTAGTTTTGCGATTGACGACCTGATCACCGTAATATCTCCAATGAGAAGAAGTCTTCTGGTGTGATAATAACATCAGTGACCAGTTTTAAACATACCGCAAGAACGATTAAGGCGAGCAATCCGCGTAACTGTTCACCACGCAGAAGGGCGCCGATACGTGTCCCGAACTGAGCGCCAATAACGCCTCCGATGAGTAATAATCCAGCCAGCACAACATCAACTGTCTGGGTTTGAACTGACTGTAAGAAAGTCACGTTGGCGGTAACAAATATGATCTGAAAAAGTGATGTGCCAACAACCACCGATGTCGGCATTCCAAGCAGATAAATCATGGCAGGAACCATGATAAACCCGCCGCCAACACCCATAATAGCAGATAAAACCCCAACAAATGCGCCAATCATAAAGGGTAATAAGGCGCTAATGTAGAGCTTCGATTTGCGGAAACGTGTTTTAAATGGCAGCCCATGAAGCCATGTATGCTGATGCAGGCGCCGGCGTTTCGCATTTGGCCGCCGCGACCGTAATATTGTTCGCATGCTCTCAAACAGCATCAAGGTACCAATAATTCCAAGAAATATAATAAAACTGAGCTTAATGGCGAGGTCAATCTGACCAAGTTCGCGCAAGACTGCAAAAATGGAGACGCCTATGGTTGAGCCTAAGATGCCGCCGGCTAACAGGATTAACCCCATTTTGATGTCAACATTGCCGCGCCGCCAATGGGCAAGAACGCCTGAAACAGATGCAGCAACGATCTGATTAGCTTCCGTGCCGACAGCAACCGCCGCAGGAACACCAAGAAAGATCAGTAATGGGGTCATCAGGAAGCCGCCGCCAACACCAAATATGCCGGATAGCAAACCAACCACTCCACCTAACCCAAGAATGAGAAAGATGTTAATCGATATTTCAGCGATAGGGAGATATATATACATGAACAGTCTTTAATATTAATAGTATGACAATACCAAAATATTATGAATTTTCAATATTAAAATTGATCATTTATTGACGCCTATGCCTCATCTCACATCAATATGATGATCACATTACAAATGTGTTTAAGGGACGATATGGCGTTCAATATATCTATTCGCGTAGTTTCGATCCATGAAGATATATTTTTACTTATTCTGGTTCGATTTTAACATAGGGTCATTTTTGAATTTATCTGATAAGATCAAAATGATGTCACGAACAGTATCATCATGAATAGAGTAATAGACCATTTGTGAATCACGTCGGGTTTTGACTATTTTTGCTCGGCGTAATCGCCCAAGATGCTGTGAAAGCGACGACTGGCTTAGCGATTTAACAAATTGTTCAAGTTCTTTGACGGTGCGTTCTTCGCCATCCATAAGATGGCTAAGGATTTTCAATCGCTGACTATTACTCATCGCTTTAAGGATCGTCGTCGCACGGCTACGGGTATGAGAAGACGACTTGTTTGAACGCGATGTGCTAGTGCGGTTAACCGTTTTATCACCAGGAGTGGATTTACTCTTTGAAGATTTTGCCCACATTTGATTTGCTCCAATTCCATGTATATTTTAGTTGTTATCATTTGGTTGCGGTTAAAGAATTGGCGTTATGGTTTTCTGATAATGCCAAAACCCATGGAACTGCATTTTAATAGACAGTTATTAACAAACCCTTAATGAGAAGCATTTTATGAAAAAAAAAATTAAACAAGCTGGCATCAATGTATTCTAAAGGCTCTTTTAGATGGAAATGATGTCATGATTGATAAAGCACCAACGGTTGATGTGATGCGCGGCTGGGTGACGAAACACCGCGACAACCAGACGCCTATTCAGCAATTTGATATCAGCATTGATGCCAATGGTCAGTGGTTTCACGAAGGTAGTCCCATTCGCCGTGAAAAAATGGTAGCACTATTTGCCTCTATACTCACACGGCTTGATGACGGCCAGTTCGCGCTGGTAACGCCCGGCGAGATAGGGATCATCTCGGTTGCCGATGCGCCCTTTATCATCACCAAAATGGTGATTGTTGATTCTGATGACAATTCGGGAAATAATTCGAATGGGAATAAGGGCAAAGACCGCGTTATTCAGCTCATGACATTGCATGGTGACATGGTGACATTGGATGCTGATCACCGCATTACCTTGCGCCAAAAAAATGGCGGTGAAAAACCCTATATCATAATCCGAAGTGGACTTGAGGCATTAATTAATCGGACCGTGTTCTATGAGCTTGTCGAGGCTAGCGTTGAACATGATGGGCAAATTGGGGTCTGGTCAGCTGGCGTCTTTCATCCCTTATCTGATGAGCGATTATCTGAACCCTTATCGCCAGCTTCAACAGATGACCTATGATCATGCCAGCTAACCCTCAAAACCCTCAAAACCACAACGCCTCCCAAGCGCTTGTAACGCCAGCAGCATGGCGCGAGTTGCTCGTTGACAGGGTAATCCCTAGCCCTGAAAGAGCTCCGGATGGGTTAAGGGCATCATCGGTGCTTGTGCCAGTGATTATTGATCATGAGCGGCCCTATTTGATCCTGACAAAACGCACCGCCCATTTGCCGTCACATGCGGGTCAAATCTGTTTTCCGGGCGGTAAGATTGAGCGGGGAGAATCAGTGCTGGACGCGGCCTTGCGGGAGAGTCATGAGGAGATTAGCCTAAGCCCTGAATTGGTTGAGCCTTTGGGCTTCTTGCCGAGTGTTGTGGCGGCAGGAAGGTTTCATATTGCCCCTGTCTTGGGGCTAGTAAATCCCAATGTTAATTTGGTTGCTAATCCAGCTGAGGTTGAACGGATACTGCCTCTTCCCCTTGATATAGCGCTTGATCATCGCCATTTCCGTGAAGAGACCATAAGTAATCATGGCCAGTATTATAAAACATGGGTAATTGATCATCACGAAGAATATATCTGGGGGGCAACCGCCAGAATTATTGTTCAGTGGCATGCCGCACTAAACGGGGTGACGACTTAATACTGACCAATTCGTGTTGTGATTATGGGCAGTTTGATAAGCGAAAAAAATGAGAAAGGATAAGCCATGCTTCGCCTTGCAATAATATTAGTTGCTATCGCTCTTGGTATTACCATTGGTATTGCCATAGCCAGCCGCTATCAGCGCAATAAGGCAGAACAAATGATTGACGTCGATGCGGAATATGAGCGCGATAGCTCGGTTAAGGCTACGATCAAATCTTTACTGCCGTGGGTCATTGGATTTGCTGTGATTTTTGGCGGCTTGATGCTGCTGGTCAATCCAGAAAAGGCAGAAATAGATCAGCCGTATTTTCCGGCAACGCTTGAAGATGGTAAACTTAAACCCCATCATTTCGGCGAAGATAATGAGTGATGACAAAAGACCACTCCCATTCTGGCATTGGTGCTTCTATCGGCTCATCTCATCTTGAGCAAGACAAAGCCCGATTGCTAGACCTCGAATTACCGCGGCAGATCATTGATGCTCTTGCTTTATATGATGTCGATATACGGTTTTGTGGGGGTGTTGTCAGAGACCTCATGACAGGGCAATTATGCTGGCCACATCTAGATATAGATATGGCATCGCCAATGCCCCCAGATCAGGCAAGCGCAATTCTCAAAAAAGCGGGATTAAAAGTCATCCCAACAGGTATTGCGCACGGCACGATTACGGTAATTGAGGCATCTGACCCTGGCTTAAAAGTTGAGCTAACGACCTTGCGCGCCGAATATGAACCCGATGGTCGTCATGCTAAGGTCAGTTTTATTGATGATTGGTTGGCCGATGCCGAGCGCCGAGATTTCACATTTAATAGTCTTTATATGACAGCATCAGGTGATATTTTTGACCCTTTTGATGGCATGTCTGATCTTAAAGCTGGGATTGTTCGGTTTATTGGTGATCCGAAAGACCGACTGGCCGAAGATTATCTGCGAATATTTCGCTATTTTCGGTTCTATGCCCGATTTGGCAAAACGGCGATTGATCCTCTAACCGCAACAGCCTTATCCAATGCGCTCACTTATATTGACACCCTATCAGTGGAACGTATCGCATCCGAGCTTAAGAAAATCATGGAATATCAATCGCTTGCTACGATCACCATGATGGATAATCTAGGCGTATGGCAGGCGCTGACAGGGGGGCAGGTATGGGCTGACCATTATGCTGATCTGCTTGATCTGACACGCGGTCATGAGGGCGCTAATGAGGGGGGGCAGAATGCGCAGGCTCTGCTTGGCTTAGCAGTGCTTTTATCAGCGACTTTAGGTGAGGGGCTAGCCAAACGGGTAAAGCTATCGCGGAAAGAGACGCAATCGTTAATACGGATGGCAACGCCGTTACTGCCGCAGCAGCTGGATATTTTGTTATCACCCAATTATCGGCAAGAATGTTGGCGGTTATGTCATCGCCATAACTGGTCATTAGCCGATATTATGGGCGCTTTTATCAACTCTGTGATTTTAAGGCAGACCAATTTACCCTCAACCAAGCGACTGCCAAGTGATGATCTGCGGCAACAGATCAGCCGCATAGGACGAGCAGAATGGCCAGATATGCCGATTAATGGCAATGATATCCGTGATGCATTAGACGCTGAGAGCGCCCCATACACAGGAAAACAGGTGGGGGAGATATTAACCGCGCTTGAAGATATCTGGGTTGAGCAAGGGTTTGTTCCAAATCGCCGCACCCTGTTAACGCGGCTTGATGCCATCCGTGCAAAAGATTAGCCTATGAGATCACCTATAAGCACTTTAAATGCCTGACATAGAAAGCGCAGAAACATGAGCGAGCGCAAGCCATCCTCAACGCCATCAGAAGCCATTGATAAAGCCACCTTTATAAGCAGGCAAGGGTTGGCATCGGCATGGTTCAAAGAATTGCGTGACCGCATCAGAGCTGCCTTTGAGACAATCGAAGATGACTATGTGGCAGCCCATCCAGAGGTTGGCGAGGCTGGCCGGTTTGAAGAAACGCCTTGGCAGAGAGAAGGCGGCGGCGGTGGTGTCATGTCTGTCATGAAGGGGCAGGTTTTTGAAAAGGTGGGGGTTAATATTTCAACCGTTAATGGTGAGTTTAGTGAAGCCTTTCGCGGGCAAATTCCGGGGGCAGCGGATAACCCCATCTTTTGGGCAAGCGGCATATCGCTGGTTGCCCATATGCGTAATCCCTATGTGCCAGCGGTCCATATGAATACCCGATATATCAATACGGGCGGTAATCCGGGCAAACGCTGGTTTGGTGGTGGTGCCGATTTAACGCCAATTATCTGGAATGATACGGATGTTGCGGATTTCCATGCCAGTCTCAAAACATGTTGTGATGCGCATCAGCCAAATTATTATGCTGATTATAGCGCCTGGTGTGATGATTACTTCACCTTAAAACACCGTAATGAAAAACGTGGTGCTGGCGGGATTTTTTATGACTACCTTGATAAGGGTGATTTTAATGCTGAGTTTGCGTTCACCCGTGATGTTGGGTTGGCGTTTCTTGATATCTATCCGCGATTGGTGCAGCGGCGGATGGAAGACGCATTTTCCGAAGCTGACAGAGAATACCAGCTGGTTCGCCGTGGCCGTTATGTTGAGTTTAATTTGCTCTATGATAGAGGAACAGTGTTTGGCTTAAATACGGGCGGTAATGTTGAGGCGATATTGATGTCTTTGCCGCCAGAAGCGCGCTGGCCCTAAATCCCATAAATCTGCCCTATCCGGCCTTGTGATAAGACATTATGAATTGGGGCAGTAATTAGGGCAATTGGTCGCAGATACCCCATATCAGGCATAGCACTAGCCATTATTTGCTTGGTCAGGATTATGCGTGTCGGTATAGTATCTATGAAAATAAAGTGTTATCGCACTATGGATGGTTTGAGACCATAAGTATGCTTTAAGGGGGACACATGAGCGATACCGTGGAAAATCAGGGACGGCGGGATTTTATTGTCGTTGCCACCAACACTATGCTGGCAGTTGGTGCCGCTGCTGTTGCCTATCCTTTTATCAACCAGATGAATCCAGCGGCTGATACATTGGCGCTTTCCTCAATTGAGGTGGATGTTTCTGGTATTGAAGAAGGTCAGGCGATTACGGTTAAATGGCGCGGTAAGCCAGTTTTTATTCGTCATCGTACGGCTGCTGAGATTGAACTAGCTGGCCAAGTCAATTTGGATGATCTGCGTGATCCCGAAGGAGATATGGATCGTGTTGAAAAGCCAGAATATCTGGTCATTCAGGGCATATGCACGCATTTAGGCTGTGTTCCACTAGGACAAAAAATTGGTGAAGTCAAAGGTGATTACAATGGCTGGTTCTGCCCATGCCATGGCTCACATTACGATACATCAGGCCGTATTCGTAAAGGTCCCGCACCAACAAATCTTGAGGTGCCTCCTTATGCATTTCTTTCAGATAACGTCATTAAGATTGGCTAACCGGAGTTTATAATATGTCATCTCCTGAGTTTAAGAATCCCGTAGTTAAATGGATTGATCACCGGCTTCCGGTGTTTAGCTTCATGCATCATGAATTGCATGAATATCCTACTCCTAGAAACTTATCCTATTTGTGGAATTTAGGGTCACTAGCTGGTTTAGCGCTAGTCACCATGATAGTTACTGGCATTATTCTGGCCATGCACTACACGCCACATGTTGATCACGCCTTTGAATCGGTGGAACGCATTATGCGTGATGTTAATCATGGATGGTTAATCCGCTATATTCATATGAATGGCGCCAGTTTCTTTTTTATTGTTGTGTATATTCATATATTCCGTGGGCTCTATTATGGCTCCTATAAAGCCCCGCGAGAATTATTGTGGATACTTGGTGTGCTGATCTTATTGCTGATGATGGCAACCGCTTTCATGGGTTATGTTCTGCCTTGGGGACAGATGAGTTTTTGGGGCGCCACAGTAATTACTAACCTGTTTTCTGCTATCCCTTGGGTTGGCGACAGTATTGTTGTCTGGCTATGGGGTGGATTTTCGGTTGATAATCCTACATTGAGCCGGTTTTTTGCGCTCCATTATCTGATGCCATTTATGATTGTTGGTGTTGTTATTCTGCATATTATTGCTTTGCATCGCTTTGGATCTAATAACCCATTAGGGATTGATGTTAGCGGTAAGCAAGATACCATTCCTTTTCATCCTTATTACACCAGTAAGGATTTGTTTGGGGCGATGGTCTTTCTGACAATCTTTGCATCAGCTATTTTCTTCTATCCGAACTTCCTTGGGCATCCCGATAACTATATCCCGGCAAACCCATTGCAGACACCAGCGCATATCGTGCCGGAATGGTACTTCCTGCCATTCTATGCAATCTTGCGGGCTATTCCTGATAAATTAGGTGGTGTGTTGTTTATGTTTGGGGCGATTGCCGTGCTCTTCATCTTGCCGTGGCTTGATCGGTCACCGGTAAGAAGCGGCCGCTTCCGTCCACTGTTCAAGCTGTTTTTCTGGGTCTTGTTAGCGGACTGTGTTCTGCTTGGCTATCTCGGTGGTAAACCTGCTGAGGGTATTTATGTGACGCTGTCACGTCTGGCCACGGCTTATTACTTCATTCACTTCCTCGTGATATTGCCACTGTTATCCGTTGTTGAAAAAACGCGACCATTGCCACAATCGATCTCAATGCCAGTTACAGGTGCCGGGATGAGCGCGGCGCCAGCGGCTAAAAGGGGGAAGGCCGATGTTTAAGCGCGTCAGTCAAATTATCTGTGCTGGGGGGATTGCTGTTCTTGCTAGTATGGGGGGCATGGCACCAGCTATGGCAGCTGGCGCCGGTGGTGATATTGTCGAACATGATTGGACATTTGATGGCCCGTTCGGGTTCTTTGACAAAGCCTCACTTCAGCGT
This sequence comes from Alphaproteobacteria bacterium, assembly GCA_016778985.1. Taxonomy (GTDB): domain Bacteria; phylum Pseudomonadota; class Alphaproteobacteria; order Puniceispirillales; family UBA1172; genus UBA12202. The sequence goes on from JADHOM010000011.1 coordinate 23,286, forward strand.
GGATTTCAAGTCTATCGTGAAGTCTGTGCATCTTGCCACGGGCTTGAATATATTGCCTTTCGTAACTTTTCTGATCTCGGCTATTCAGAGGCTGAGATTAAGGCGATTGCGGCTGAATACGACGTGACTGATGGCCCGAATGAAGAAGGCGAGATGTTCACGCGGGCGGCAATTCCTGCGGATCGTGTGCCGTCTCCATATGCAAATGAAAACGCTGCCCGGGCATTTAATGGTGGTGCTTACCCACCTGATTTGTCATTGATCACTAAGGCAAGGCCAAACGGGGCTAATTACCTTTACAGCCTGCTCGTTGGCTATAAGGATGCGCCACAGGGCAAAGAGGTTCCCGATGGCATGTATTATAATACGGCTTATAGTGGTAATTTGATTGCCATGCCTCAACCGCTTTATGGCGATGATATTGAGCTTGCCGGCGACGGTGATACCTCCATTGAAGCCTTGGCTGAGGATCTTGTTGCCTTCCTAGCTTGGGCGGCAGAGCCTGAAATGGAATCGCGTAAACGGACAGGTATTGCCGTTATGCTATTCCTGTTTGTGATGTGTTTCGTATCCTATGGTTCTATGCGCTATATCTGGGCAGATATCAAAAAGAAGTAACCCCAGAAGGATATAGTCTTAGGCATCTTGAATCCTATTTTGAAAGCGCCAGCCATTGAGCTGGCGTTTTTTATGATGGGGAATTCATTTGACAGTAAAGAAGCTTTCAGTCCAGTCTGAAATAATAGTCATCTTAATCTGAAACTCTTGTGGATATGGAGGTGAAAATGCCGGACGTAGCAGTTGTACAAAAACTGATCTGTGAAGAATGTGGTACCCAGTTTAATTGTGGCTCGACCAAAGAGCATAGTTGCTGGTGTATGAATCTGCCCAATATGCGCGGTCAATTTGATCTTGCCGGCTCTTGTCTTTGCCCTGATTGTCTGACATTAGGCCAAGCCAAAGCGATTACCAAACAGCGCAAATCACGCCAAGCTGTGCGCCAAAAAAACGCCATTAGATAGTCAGATCAAAGCCAGATTAAACATTAAAGCGGAAATGAAATACGTCGCCATCTTTGACCAGATAGTCGCTGCCCTCAATACGTAATTTGCCAGCATCTTTAGCGCCAGCCTCGCCTTGATTGTTGATATAATCATCAAAAGAAATTGTCTCAGCACGAATAAAACCTCGCTGAAAATCACTATGAATAACCCCTGCTGCCTCAGGTGCTTTTGCGCCATCCCGCACTGTCCAAGCGCGCGCTTCTTTTGGTCCCGCAGTGAAAAAGGTAATGAGGTTGAGCAATTTATATCCGGCCTTAATCATGCGGGCTAGACCCGCTTCTTCAAGCCCTAGATCATTGAGAAACTCTTTTTTCTCATCAGCTTCAAGGGAAATAATCTCCGATTCAATGGCTGCTGAGACAACAACCATATCAGCGCCTTCAGCAGCCGCTTTCTCGGCGACTTTTTGGGTCAGTGAATTACCCGAAACGGCATCATCTTCGGAAACATTACAGACATACAGCACAGGCTTTCCAGTTAGCAGTTGCAAGCCGGGTAAGGCTTTCCTCTCATCTTCATCAAGGGTTGGGATAGCTCGTGCCGGAATACCTTCAGCAAGGCCATCTCTTAATTTTTCCATAGTACCCATCAAGGCTTTGGCGTCTTTATCTTGTCCGCGTGCCTTTTTGATCAGATTGGCGAGGCGCTTTTCTACCGAATCTAAATCAGCAAGCATCAATTCTGTTTCCACTGTTTCAGCATCACGGATAGGATCAATGCTATCATCAACATGGGTAATATTACTATCTTCAAAGCAGCGCAGAACATGGGCAATGGCATCAACTTCTCTGATATTGGCAAGAAACTGATTACCCAACCCTTCGCCTTTGCTAGCGCCTCTGACAAGACCGGCGATATCAACAAACTCAAGCTGAGTTGGCAGGATTTGGGCGGATTTTGCAATGGCAGCTAATTGATCCAGCCGCCCATCAGGCACCGCAACACGACCAGTATTTGGCTCAATCGTACAGAAAGGATAGTTCGCCGCATCGGCTGCCGCGCTCTCTGTCAGGGCATTAAACAGGGTGGATTTACCGACATTTGGCAATCCAACAATTCCGCAATTAAAGCCCATTTCATGTCTCCTTCAATCTTTGGGATGATGATTAAGAATTATCTTCGGTTGGCTTTGGAGCAGGGGCTTTATGGGCAACTGCCGTCATGAAGGCTTCGTGACCGCTCTTATCCCATAGAGGCCAAAGATCGGTCATCACATCGAGCAATGGCGATAACCACAGCAAATCAGCTTTATCAAAATCAGATAAGACATGGCGATCAAGATCAGCCCCAAAGCGCGGCCTGCCAACACCAATCCGCAGCCGCCAGTAATCTTGACCAAGATGACGATCAATATCCCGAAGGCCATTATGACCGCCGTGACCACCAGCTTGTTTTACCCGTATCTTACCTGCCGCTAGATCAATCTCATCATGGATAACAATCAAGTTGTCAGAAGTCTCTTTATAGAATGTCATTAGTTCGGCAACAGGCAGACCAGACCTGTTCATAAAAGAGAGAGGCTTGAACAACAGCGTCTTATTGCCATCAATCAAGCCTTCGGCTAATTTGCCGCCAAACTTATTTTTCCAGCTGGAAAATCCATAGTGATCAGCAAGATGATCGACCATCATGAAGCCGACATTGTGGCGATGCGATGCATAGCGCGTTCCAGGATTACCAAGACCTGTAACGATACGCATCACATCTCCCTCAAGTGAAGGTCAGCAAAAAGCCTATTCTTCTGATGTCTCTGCTTCGCCCTCACCATCACCTGCACCTTCTTCTGTCTCGGTTTCATCTTTTTCAACTTCGACGGTTGGTGCGGCAATTGTTGCGATAGTGAAATCTCTATCGGTGATTGTTGGCTCAGCATGTTCAGGTAGTTCAATGGCACTGATATGGATCGAATCGCCAATCTCAGTTCCAGCCAAATCCACCGTTAAGTTTTCAGGAATATGAGTAGCTGCACAGTTCATTTCAATCTCATACCGAACAACGTTCAATACACCACCGCTTTTCAAACCGGGCGAGGTATCTTCGTTCAAAAACACAACGGGGATCATGACAGTAACGGTTGATGATGCTGTAATGCGAAGAAAATCAATATGCAGTGGCCGATCATTGACCGGATGAAACTGAATATCTCGTGTCAGCACATTTGAGGATTTGCCCTCAACATCTATATTGATCAAGCTACTCATGATACCCGGTTGGCTGATTATTTTACTAAAAGTGTTGGCATCAATATTGATAGTTTCAGGGGCTTCTTTACCACCATAAATGACGGCAGGAATGAGACCAGATCGACGAGCCGCCCGGGCGGACCCCTTACCAGCCCGGTCACGCTTAGTCGCGCTCAAATTAATATTGTTTGACATGTTAAAACTCCATAATCTGTCAAAACTGCCATACCTCCAGGGGTGTATGGCTGGATTAGATGCGCATGTTTAGCCTGAAAATCGCTGATCAGCAAGCGGAATATGCTGTTATTCGGGTTTAGTTAAAAAGTGACGAAACAGAGCGTTCTTCATTAATGCGAAGAATAGCCTCACCCAAGAGCGGCGCAATAGAAAGCTGACGCACATTATGGGCAACACGCATCGCTTCTGTTGCCAGGATAGTGTCTGTTGTCACCAAGGCTTTCAGCGGTGATGACGCAATTCGTGATACCGCCCCACCAGACAACACGCCATGCGTCACATATGCCTCAACCGATAGCGCTCCGCTTTCCATCAAAGCGCTGGCGGCGTTGCAAAGCGTGCCGCCCGAATCAACAATGTCATCAACCATGATGCAATGCCGGCCCGATACATCACCAATAATATTCATAACCTCAGAGACACCAGCCTTCTCACGGCGTTTATCAATAATTGCTAGCGCCGCATCAAGCCGCCGGGCCAAGGCACGGGCGCGCACCACACCGCCAACATCAGGCGACACAATCATCAGATCACCACTGGAAAAGCGGTCTTTAATATCAGATATCAGAACCGGCGCAGCAAACAGATTATCCGTCGGAATATCAAAGAAGCCTTGAATCTGATCAGCGTGGAGATCAACGGTAAGAACACGGTCAGCCCCTGCGGAAGTAATTAGGTTAGCAACTAATTTAGCCGATATCGGCGTTCTAGGCCCCGATTTGCGATCTTGTCTGGCATAACCATAATAAGGGATGACAGCCGTAATACGTCTGGCCGAACCACGTTGAAGCGCATCTAGCGTCACTAGCAATTCCATCAAATTATCGTTGGCTGGATATGAGGTAGATTGGATGACAAAAACATCCTCACCACGCACATTTTCCTGAATTTCTGCAAAGACTTCCATATCTGCAAACCGCCGAATATCGGCTTTGGTCATAGGTACATTGAGATAAGTTGCTATGGCTTCAGCAAGCGGTCGATTCGAATTGCAGGCCAGAATTTTCATTGATAAAAACCAAATCTATTACAAAATTGTGATAGCAATTGTAAGACTAGCAATCAAGTTAAAACACCATAAGAAAGTCGGTTTTTTTCTCTATGTAATGATGCATGATGCCAGTAATCCTAAAAAACATAACATGAAAAAAATAATGAGATGCGGCATTTTAGCTTAGCGTCCTATACAATGAGATAATAATAATGTGTTGTCCATTTTCGCGCTAGTTTATGTCAATACTAGTGTATTCCAATAATAGTCATCAGGCGACCGGTATCTGGCTCCCCTTTATGGGTGGCTCTGCGATGGCTAAAGAAATGATCTTCCTCGCTATATGTATCTCTTTGGATAGTATGATAGGCGATATCTTCTTGAGCAAGGCATCGGCCAACAAAACCGGTGAGATCAAAGCGATATTTACCCGGCTCATCATCTATGGTGAAACATGCCGCCGCCTCATCATCATAGGTAAGGGCGGCATCACGAAGATCGGCACTAACCTGATAAGATTGCTGTTGAATGGCTGGCCCTATAATAGCGGTGATATATTCTCGCTCAGCACCAAGGCCACACATAGCCGCCACGGTTTCTGCCAAGATGCCTGACGTGGCGCCGCGCCATCCCGCATGGGCGGCACCAATAACCCCATTGCGCTCATCAGCGAAAACCACAGGCACACAATCAGCGGTAAGAATCAATAGCGCAAGGCCAGCCGTTTTTGTCACCAAAGCATCGGCCTCAACAGGCTTACTATCTGGCTTATTATCTGGCTTGGTCACATGATGAGCGCGTGCCGAATGGGTTTGATAAAGCCCGCAAATCTGGTCAGAAGTAAAGCCAAGGGCAGCGGCGGCAAGGCCTCGGTTTTGAGCAATTTTTGCGTTATCATCAGATGAGCCAAAGCCGCCATTTAAGCTATCATAAAGCCCTTGGCTGACACCGCCCTGACGAGTGAAAAACCCATATCTAATACGCTCAGGTTGAAACGCATCATGGATCAAATATGGCGGCAGGGATGTCATCATGTTTTTCAATCCGTCACTATTATTTTGTCACTGTTATTCTGATATTGGCATTCTGTTTAAGCGGTCAGTATCTTTTAGTCATGTGAAAGGAGCTGAGTCCATCCGGGTAGTGATGATAGGTCTAAGATATCTGTGTTAGTCGTCTGTGACGGTAAAATTGCCATAACTTTGAAAGCCTGCCCCATCTGCGCGGGATTGACAAGCCTATCGAGCTCCGCCAGTAGCCGCCTTTTTAATTCTGGGCTAGCGCCGTCAGATAGCTGTTCGGTGCGTTCCTTGATGCCAATCGATTTTAGAAACTGGCCTTGCGGTTGAAGCGGTGTAGCTGCTAGCCCATTTGCCCTAGCTATTTTGGCAAGATGAGAGAAATCGACCCATGCCGTCAGGTCTGCTGTCCCCGGCTCAAATAAAAGATCAACAGGCTGATGATTATGAACAGCTTGCACTGTGTCGCCATAGCAATCGGCTTTACCATAATCAATCACCAGCATTGCGCCGCCATGCGTCTTTATGCGGGCGCTTAGGCTAGCCATGATAGCTGGCAGATGTGGGGCATATGCGATGATAGATGTATCAGCGTCAGTGCTAGCAGCAGGCCTGGTTGTTGCCAGCTCAAAGATGCTATCTGGAACGTCATTAGCAGTGACTGGCCGCCATACCATCTGCCAAGCTGAGGGTCCATTCATGATCCCACGTTCTTGCCATTCCGTATCGGTGTAGCGGAATTGCCGGACAGGCAGAGCATCAAAAAACTCATTCGCGATAATAAGCAGCGGCTGGTTTGGGAGTTGATCAACAGCTTGATGCCAGTGCGTTGGCGCTTCTGTAATATGGCTAATTGTCTTGGCTTGTGTGGCTTGCAGCGAAGGGCTGGTTTCGACTAAATGGATGGGCGGCAGGGTTAATGCGGTTTGACGCCATGCCCTGATCAGATCAGCCATTAATGTACCACGTCCAGGGCCCAGCTCAACAAGCGCTGCTTTGCTTTCAAGATGCTGTGTCTGGCATTGATGTGCCAGCCATAAGCCCGTTAATTCACCAAACATTTGGGAAATCTCAGGAGCTGTAATAAAGCCGCCAGCTTCACCAATCACAGCCTCTTTACGATAATATCCAAAGCGGGGATGATAAAGTACTAAGTCCATATAATCATGAAGGCTGATAAAACCGTCAGCCTTGATACGGTCATTAATAATCTGACGGAGCGAAGTCATTGCCGTTATCGCACCTTATGCTGATGATCAGATGATGATGCCCGAAATAGTAAATAGAGTCCTGCGATTATCATTGGCAGGCTTAGCCATTGCCCCATTGTAGTACCATTAATGAGAAAGCCTATTTGGCTATCAGGTTGGCGGAAGAACTCAACAAAGGTGCGGGCTAACCCATAGCCTGTTAAAAAAACGCCAGACAAGCATCCGATTCGCTGACGGAGACCTAGCCGCAACAGCACTAGCATGATGATAAATAATACCAACCCTTCCAACAGCGCCTCATAAATCTGGCTTGGGTGACGCGGCAGATCGCCAGCAAGGCTGATGCCATTATTATTAAGACAGGTACCCTGATTAAATATCACCCCCCAAGGCATATCGGTGACGCGACCGTAAAGCTCACAATTAATGAAATTGGCAATCCGGCCAAGGAACAATCCAATTGGGGCAACAATAGCCACGAGATCAGCCAATTGAAAAAAGCCTTTATTGTGGTGGCGGCACACCAGATAAATGGCAAGTAAGATGCCGATCAGACCGCCATGAAAAGACATGCCGCCTTTCCATACCGCTAAGGCTTCCAAAGGCTGGCTTAGATAATATGAAGGATTATAAAAGACAACATATGCTAGTCTGCCGCCAAGGATAATCCCTATAATACTAGCATTAAGTAACGATTCGAGAGGTGCATTACCAACCGGATCATTGGCATGGCGTGTGATACGCCGCAATATAAGCCAGCCGATGAGTATCCCCGCAATGTAAGACAGCGCATACCATCTAAGTGCGACCGGCCCTATCTGAAACAACACCTCATCGGCGAAGGGAAAGGCGATTGCTGCCATGGCTGGAGCGTCAGTGAGTGACCATATTTCCAGATTTAGGGTTTCCAGATTTAGGGTTTCCGGATTTAGTGGTGGCGTCATCTATGGATGCTTCCTTTCATATGATAAGGGTATAGCATGACAAATGCTTCTGCTAAACCACAATAAAATGTAGTTTTTATAATTTCTGCTACTACATCTTGTTTTTTCCCTGAAAGTTATTTATGGTTAATTACTTCGCCGAACTATATAAGGCCAAAGCGCATCATGCTTATTCGTTCTTCACATTCAAATGCTGTTCTTGATCATCCTATCGCCATTATGCAGGGGCTGGTCGAAGCTAATGACTGGCAAATGCATCATCATTCCAGTGATGAGATTGCCATTGAAATCTCAGGCTATTGGTCAGACTATTATATCAGCGTCAAGTGGCATGAAGACCATTCATCTGTGCATATTTCAGCAGTGCTGGATATTTTTGTTATTGATCAGCAAAAGACAGAAATGATGGAACTCATCTCACGTCTTAATGAGCGGACATGGCTTGGTCATTTTATTTTGACGCAAGAGGATGGCTGTCTGCTGTTTCGCCACACAACGCCAATGCGCGGTACTGGCGGGGCAACGCAAGAGCAGATTATTGATATGATCGAAGCCACTGTTGCCGAATGTGAAAAATATTATCCGGCCCTTTTCCAGCTCGCCATTGGTAGCGCCTCTGCAGATAGCGCAACAGAAACCGTTTTGATGGAAACTGTGGGTCACGCCTGATATAACAGGTCTAAACAGTTACGGTTTGGAATAATGACACATATTTTACTTTGTGGTTGCGGCAAGATGGGGCAGGCCTTGCTTCATGGTTGGCTCAATAACGTATCATCTATTGGCATTAGCCAAGTGACTATTATTGACCCGCATCTGGATCAGTTAGGGCAATTGCCTGAGCATCCCGTTGCCACCTATTCTGATAGTCTGGCAAAAGTCCCAAAACAGCATGTGCATGTTATTGTCCTCGCCTGTAAGCCACAAGATATGGCAGATGCTATCGCTGATATGGTGGCGCTGGCGAGCGCTGATACGATCTGGCTGTCTATCGCTGCTGGCATATCAATCAATTGGATGGCCGAACAGATCGGCACCCATATTGGGCAAAGCCAACAGATAATTCGTGTTATGCCAAATACACCGGCGGCACTGGGGATGGGTATTACGGCTTTATCAGGACATGCCGAATTAACCGCAGAAAATCGTGCGCTCGGCCTAGCTATGTTATCTTCGGTCGGTCAGGTGATTGAGCTTGAAGAACATTTGATGGATGCGGTTACTGCTGTTTCTGGCAGTGGCCCTGCATATATCTTTCACCTGCAAGAAGCGATGGAAGCCAAGGCCATTGCCATGGGCATAGATGCGGCAGCCGCGCGTCTGATGACGATTGCGACAATCAGAGGTGCCGCAGAGCTGATGGTGCAAAGTGATGAGCCGCCGCCAAAACTGCGCCAAAATGTGAGCAGTCCGGGGGGGACAACATTAGCTGCGCTTGACCATCTCATGCATGATGATGCATTAGTAACATTGATGGACAAGGCCATGGAAGCCGCGCGTAAGCGTTCAGAAGAACTTGGAAAATAGGGGGGCGCACCCTAAATCAATTAGGGTGAAGCAAAATCAGATGGTTCAGGCATGGTAAAAAATAAACAAGACTCTCAGCATCCCGTTGATCATGTGCGCCGTGCTATTGGTTCGGCGGCGCTGTCATTACTGTCGGAAATGCCGTTTTCAGACCTAACGATTGAAGGCGTTATTGACGCCGCCGATGTTGATGCCGATCTTGCCCATTGTCTTTATCATGAGACTTTAGATATGGTCGAAACTGGGCTAGCTAACATTGATGCTGATCTGGCGACTAGCTTAGCTGAAGATGTTGCTAATGATGATGTTTCGACCGTCAGGGAAAAGATTTTCGAAGGTCTGATCCAGCGATTTGAAGCCTACCAGCCATATAAACCAGTGATAAAGGCGATGAATAGCGCGTCACTTAAAAACCCTAAAATTGGTCTTGTTATGGTCAATCGCTTGACGCATGCTATGGCGCAATTGCTCACGGTAACAGGCGGCGGCGGTGAGGGCATTGCCGGTCGTATCAGAGCTAAAGGTCTGGCTGGAATATGTCTGTCTATCCTGAAAGACTGGCTTAAGGATGAAACACCAGATATGGCAGAAACTATCCGCCTGTTGGATAAGCGGTTACAACAAGGTGAGAATCTTGGCGTAACCTTAGGGCTTATTCGCAATAAGCCAGGGAATGATGAAAAGGCAGAAGCCAATGACGATTGATTTTGATGATTTTATGAAAGTTGATATCCGGATTGGCACGATTGAAGCTGTTAATGATTTCCCCGAAGCCAGAAAGCCAGCTTGGAAGCTGACTATCAATTTTGGTGATGAGATTGGGGTCAAAAAATCCTCAGCTCAGATTACCGCTCATTATGGCAAAGATGACCTGATCGGCAGGCAAGTTATTGCCGTTGTTAATTTTCCGCCTCGGCAAATCGGCCCCTTCATGTCTGAGGTATTGACGCTTGGTCTGCCTGATGCTGATGGCGAAGTCGTGTTGTTAGAGCCTAGCAAAGCTGTGCCTAATGGCGGCAGGATGCATTAAACCGGAAGCTGCAACCGAACCCGCAGACCGCCGCTTGGAGCATCCCCTAGCAAAAGCTCACCGCCATGAGTTGTTGCAAACTCTTTCGCAATAGAAAGCCCTAAGCCGACACCTGTGCTGCTGGTACCAGCTAAATTACGGCTGAACGGTTTCACCGCCGCACGCCGCATTTCCTTTGGAATACCTTCACCATCATCATCTACCAAGATGGTGATAAGACCGTCTTGATGAGTGATTGATATATAACATTGCCCAGCATGAGTGATCGCATTGTTAATCAGATTACTAATGGCGCGGCGAAACGCCATTTGCCGCAATGGAATATCGGGAAGCGGTTGATCTGGTATTGTAAAATGGATAGCAGGATTATTGCCAATATCGCGGGTAATGGCATTCTGAATATGGTCAATGATATTTGTAATCTCGACATCTTCGGAAATGGTTCCGCTAGCATAATTCAGATATCCATTGATCATATTTTCCATCTCAGCGATATCTTTTTCCAGCTCTACCCTTGCGTGGTCATCGGCTATCATGGCGAGGGCTAGTTTCATTCGCGTCAAAGGCGTGCGCAGATCATGTGAGACGCCAGCCAGCATTTCTGTACGTTCTGAAATTTGCCGCTGAATACGGTTATACATGGCTTGAAACGCCTGACCTGCCTGCCTGACTTCGGTGGCGCCTTCGAGCCGATAATTGATAGCGGGGCGTCCTAATCCAATTTGCCGTGCAGCTTTAGCTAATCGGCGGATGGGACGGATTTGGCCGCGTAAGAACATAATAGCAATCAAGGCCATGACGATAGTGGTGCTCATTGTCCAGAGAATGAACAGCCATGATGTTGAGCTGAAAATCCGTTTTCGTCCTGCCTCAATTTGCAAAACACCCTCAGGATATTGAACAAAGATCGTGATCAGATCAGGGTCACTGTCCAAATCCATGCGAAACGGCCAATCCAGCTTATCAGTCAAGGCGAGATTGAGCTGTCGACCTGCATAGGTCGATGTCACTTGTGCTGAATTAGACTGAATAATGCCTCCAGCCTGCCACGTCGTTGTGAAAATAAAATAGCTTCTGGCAAAATAATCAGCCTGACGCAACATCTCAGGCGATGGCGACGTTGGTACCTGATCAACAACAACCGCAATATCTGCAGCCAGATTTGCCGCCATATAGCGCGTAATATTATCCCAATGCCGCCCATAGAAAACAACAACGGTGATGACCTGCACCAGAATCAGTGGGATCAAGATAATCGCCAGCATACGGCCAAACAGCGTTTTTGGTTTTAGATAAGCCAGCATCAGTTTTCCTGTGACCCGATAATATCAACCTGAAGCATCCACCCTTGTCCTCTTGCCGTCAATAAATAGATAGGTTTTCGGGGGTTTGGTTCTAATTTTCGGCGAAGTCTAGCCACCGCAACATCAAGGCTACGGCCTTCCATATGGCTGACCAGCATATCGGCCAATTGGTCGCGTGATAATACTTCATTCGGCCGCAGGGTAAAACATGATAGTAAATCACGCTCTGCCGAGGTAAGCGCATTACGCTGATTGCCGGTGCGAAGCTGTGCGGTATTTGTATCAAACTCATGTGGGCCAAAGCGAATAACAGATGCGCGGTTGGCAACTGCTATCGACTTTGGTTCTGATACAGCGCCATCTGAGCGGCGTAATAAATTGCGAATTCGCAAGACCAATTCTTCGGGTTCAAACGGTTTCGTCATATAATCATCGGCACCTGTTTCAAGCCCTAATAGCCGTTCACCCGGCTCCCCCATTGCGGTCAGAACAATGCACGGAGTCGTCAAGCCAGTGGCTTTCAGCGAACGGACAAAATCTAAGCCGCTTTCTTGCGGCAACATAACATCAACAACATAAGCGTCAAAACATGTGCCTATGATGCGCTCGCGTGCTTCCTCGATTGAACCAGCACCAGTCGCCCGATAGCCTTTGCTGCTGAGGAATTGCAGAAGCAAATGAGATAGCCGTTCATCATCCTCAATGACTAGAATATGATGTTTATAATCTTGCACAAATCACCCAATTGATCTTATCCATATCAGACCTAATATGCGTTTCCCCAAAGATAACACCCCGAAGATAACACCCCGAAGATAACACCCCGAAGATAACACCCCGAAGATAACACCCCGAAGATAACATATGTTCATTATTATTATGACGTAGGGCAATCTTAAGTGCAAATTATGTCAGGATTTTATCCTAGTAATAGGTTCGCGGCGAAGCAATGGTAGGGTCTTATCATCAAGCAGAGCTTCCATTACTGCCATAAAGCCCTTCACATCCTCAATACTGACAGACTTAAAGGCATTGGCAAATCGCCGCCTTTGTATCATGGTGACATCATGTTCGAGCGCTTTGCCAGTTTCGGTCAGATAAAGTAGGCGTTGGCGTTTATCCGTCGTCCCCTGATCTTGGCGGATATAGTTATCCTCAATCAGCCGCGATAGGACACGCGAGAGCGACTGTTTCGTAATATTCAGAATGGCCAGAAGCTCACTAACATTGATGCCGGGAGCGCGCCCAACAAAATAAATGACACGGTGATGGGCACGTCCTAATTCTCGACTTTCAAGCATGGTATCAGCTTCTGCTGTAAAGTCGCGATAGGCAAAGAACATCAGCTCGATGCTATACCGCAGTTCTTCTTCACGCAGAAAGAGGGGATGATGTGATGTTTTTAAGTCAGCCATGTTGACATATTTTTCAGGATGTCGTTACTATGCAGTATGGTTATCGTCAATCGCGGCGAAGATCAAGCATGAACAAGCTTTTAAGGTGGAACAAAATGACTATCGTACCTTTTGACGATCGTGATGGATATATCTGGTTTAATGGTGAAATGGTGAACTGGCGTGATGCTAAATCTCACGTCTTGTCCCATGGGCTACATTATGCAAGCCTAGTATTTGAGGGTGAGCGTGCCTATGATGGCAAGATATTTGAGAGCCGTAAACATACAGAACGGCTCCGTATGTCGGCGCAATTGCTCGATTTTGATTTGCCATATAGTGATGATGAGATTGTCGAGGCGAAACAAGCGCTGCTCACCAAAAGCGGCTTGAAAGATGCCTATATTCGGCCATTTGCATGGCGCGGCAGCGAAATGATGGCGGTTTCTGCACAAAACACAACCATTCATGTGGCGATTGCCTGCTGGGAATGGCCGAGCATGTTTGATCTGGATGCTAAAATGAAAGGCATTACACTTGATATCTCAAAGTGGAGTCGTCCAAGCCCTGAAAGCGCGCCTGTTCACTCAAAAGCAGCTGGGCTATATATGATTTGCACTCTGTCCAAACATTCAGCTGAGCGCAAAGGGTTTCAAGATGCGCTGATGCTCGATTATCGCGGTTATGTTGCTGAGGCAACAGGGGCAAATATCTTCTTTTTGATGGAAGATGGAAAAATACATACCCCTATCGCCGATTGTTTTCTTAACGGTATCACCCGCAAAGCTGTCATTGAAATGGTCAAGGACATGGGATATGAGGTGGTTGAACGCCATATTATGCCAGATGAGCTAGCCCAGGCGAAAGAATGTTTCCTAACCGGAACTGCAGCCGAAGTTACGCCAGTCTCACAAATCGGTGATCACCATATGAATCCAGGTTCACATTGCCGGAATATTGTTGAGCATTACGCGAAACTTGTTCGCCAATAATATTTGCATGGATTAAATTATCGGAGATATCAGGTTTTCTGCCAGCGCGAGCGCGCTGTCATATCACTATCGCGAGAGGCAACCCATTTAGTGTTGCCATCGGTGGTTTGCTCTGATTTCCAGAACGGTGCTTCGGTTTTGAGGTAATCCATCATAAAGGCGGTGGCATCACAAGCGGCATGGCGATGCGGTGACGTTGCCCCAACCAAGACAATCTGATCATTAGGATATAGCTTGCCAACACGGTGGATAATAATCGCTTTGCCGAGTTGCCAGCGGCGCATCGCCTGATCACGAATAGCGGTTAATTTCGCCTCCGTCATGCCGGGGTAATGCTCAAGTGTCATGGCATCAATTCTCTGATCGTCATTGATGTCGCGGACAAGGCCAATAAAGAGCGAGATTGCTCCTGCTGATAGCGTTCCTACAGATAGCGTTCCTTCCTGAGCCGTCGATGCCGCTGGCGGCGATAGCGGCGCACGCAATTCGGCATAGATGCTGGCCAGATCAAAATCGTCTTCTTGGATGCGAATTGTCAAAGCTAGCCCCCTGTCACCGGTGGGAAAAAGGCAACCTCATCACCTGCTGTGATGGGGTGATCAATATCAACATAAACATGATTAACCGCCACGCGCACCAATGTCATATCTGATAAAGCGTGTCGATGACCAACAGAGCGAGCGGATAGAAACGCCACCAGATCAGACACTGTGCGGCAAGTCTGATCTAGGGGGATGTCTTCACTTGACGTGCCGATATGTTCTCTTAGCCATGCGAAGTAGCGAATTTTCATATTACCTCTCAAAAAGCAATGAATTGACAGATATCACCTGTTTTAACATCACCATGATTGTCCGAAATTTCAAGTAGCCCGTCAGCGCCAGTCACTGATGTTAGCACGCCAGCACCAAATCGGCCATGTGGTATGGCGACTGGTAAGTCTTGGTTTTTGGCTGGTGGCGTTGGTCTGGCCAGTGTCACACGAATAAAATCTGTCCGTCCTAATTTATGTTTTGCATCAAAGCCGCAAGTTACAGGAAAGCGCAGAGGCGGCTTAGGCTTGCCGCCACCAAGACGCCGCAAAGCAGGTGCAACGAGCAGCCGATAGGTCACAAAAACCGCTACCGGATTGCCCGGAATACAAAAGATAGGCGTCTGGTCAATCATGCCAGCGGCAAATGGCCGACCGGGCTTGATATTAATACCGGCAAAATCAATGCGCCCGCCAGCGGCGGTAATAGCGGTGCGGGCAAAATCTTCACTACCGCCAGAGCTGCCGCCGGTGACAATAACAGCATCACAGGCTTCGGTTAGCGCCAGCATGGCGGCGGTTAACTGATCAGGGTGGTCAGCAATAATACCGCCATCATGGACAATATAGCCATCATTCTTAACAAGGCTGTTGAGCATGGGGCGGTTCGAATCATATATATGACCTGCGGCGCCAGGCTGTTCTCTGGCTTCTTTAGCCTCTAAGGCTTTATGGGGATTGCTTAAAGCGCTGCTGATATCGTGTAATTCTTCACCATTGGACAGAATACCAATGCGCAATGTTTTCATGCAAGAAAGCGTGTGCTGACCAATAGCGGCGGCCAAACCAATCTCCGCTGAGCCAAGATACGTGCCTTTGGTTAGCGCGGTCTCGCCTGATCTAATATTCTCCCCTGCTGGCCGAAAGTTTATGTTGGGCTTTATCTGTTTTGGCAAAGTTACCCATGTTTTGCCATGACGTTCAGTAATCTCACAATGTTCCTGCATGGCGATTGTATCAGGGTTATGGTCAGGGTTAGCAGCGACCGGCATAGGGGTTCCGGTGGTGATATATATAGCAGTCTCAGGGATGAAGGCATGAGTTAGGGGATGCCCAGCATGCGCCTTGCCAGAAATAGGTAATGCGTGTTCAGAAATGTGATCAAGCTTGGCCATCAGATCAGCATGACGAAACGCATAGCCATCAACGGCGGCTGTATCTGATGGCGGCATATTGATCGGTGATACCATATCCTGACTAAGGATCGCCCCATGACAAAGATGAAGCGGCCGGTCTTCGGCTTGATTGATTGGCGTGATGAGATTAATGAGCCGCGCTTGCGCCGCATCAAGAGCCAGTTCTGTTGCCAATGTTTCTTGGTGATCTGTCATGATGGTAGTTGGGCTATGATGAAATCAGCGATAGAATCAGCATGATTTAAATCAAGAACAGGTAGCGGGCAATCAGCGATTGCAATATCACTCGCCACAGCAATAATTTCTGGCATGGATGGATAAAGCGCAGGGTGTTGCATCTGATCGCGAAAAATTTCAATCTTTGGGATAGGCTGTGTTTTATATCCCTCAACCAAAACAATATCTGATGGCAATAACTCACCTAGAAGGGTGTTCAGATCAGCCTCATTTCCATCAGGAGTTTCCGTAAACACTACCCGCCGCATAGCTGATGATACGAGAACTTGACTAGCTCCAGCTTTACGATGACGCCAGCTATCTTTACCCGGAACATCAGCATCAAAGGAATGATGCGCATGTTTGATCGTCGCAAGATTAAATCCGCGTTGCGTGATATTAGTGATGAGTTTTTCGGCTAATGTTGTTTTACCTGAACCTGAATATCCGGCTAAACCTATGACAAATCGATGCCGCGCCAGATGCGGGAGAAGCGCATCAGACATGGCGATACACCTTAATAAAGTAATCTAGTCCTGTATAAAATGTCAAAATTGCCGCCAGATAAAACGTCACAATAGTCACCTCAACGGCATAAGGCCAATGGCTAAAATGCGGATACAGCATGGCTAGACCAATGGCGATAAATTGCAGGGTGGTTTTATATTTTGCCAGTGTAGTGACATGTAGCGTAACGCCTTGATCAGCCATATATTCGCGCATTCCAGAAACAAAAATCTCCCGAAAAAGGATAATCAAAGACGGGTATAGGATTGGCAGGGTGTTTTTATCAACCGCAACTAAGGCAAGCAGGCATCCGACTATCAGCAATTTATCAGCAATAGGGTCTAGCATACGGCCAAATCCGCTCAACACATTCCAGCGCCTTGCCAGATAGCCATCAAGCCAGTCGGTGATAGCGGCGAGGGCAAAAAGCATAAAAGCGGTTGTCCGCAACGCGATGCGACCATCAAAGATCAAGAGTGGAATAATAACCGCTATTCCAACTCGCAAAATCGTAATCGCATTTGGCAATTGTTTCATTATTTGTTTCCGCTGTCTGGCTATACTCTGATCTGGATTGTCTTTGGTCATTCCATTGCCATCATATTAGCTTTTATCATGAAACCAATGATAAATGATATCTGCAACATGCTGTGAAATGCCATTAACTTTCATTAAATCAGGAATATCGGCATTAGCGACAGCGCGCGCTGAACCAAAATGCGTCAATAGAGCCTTTTTGCGGGTCGCGCCAATCCCCGGGATATCATCAAGCGGATTGCTTTTCTGTGCCGCTGATCGGCGGCTACGGTGTGCGCCAATAGCAAAGCGGTGCGCTTCATCTCTGAGCCGTTGCAAGAAATGCAAAACAGGGGTATTTTTCGGTAATTGAAAACTGTCTTTATCAGGCTGATGAAACTCCTCGCGGCCGGCGTTTCTGTCAACCCCTTTTGATATGGCGACTAGCGGCATATCCGTGATGCCCAGCTTTTCCATCACTTCCAATGCCGCCGATAACTGCCCTTTACCGCCATCAAGCAGCACCAAATCTGGCCAGATACCTGTTTCTCTGTCAGGATCATCGCGGATAGCTCGAGCAAAGCGGCGCGTTAAAACCTCACGCATCATGGCAAAATCATCACCGCCTATCCCGGCTTTTTCAGAGCTTGCTTTATCTGTATCAATATTAAACTTACGGTAAAAGGATTTCATAAAGCCGTCTTCGCCAGCAACGATCATAGCGCCGACAGCGTGACTGCCTTGAATATGTGAGTTATCGTAGACTTCTATGCGGCCGGGGCGCTCATCTAATTCAAACAGCTCCTGAACTGCATCCAGCATTTTCTTCTGGGTCGAGCTTGCTGTTAATTCACGCGCCAATGCTTCACGTGAATTACGTTCTGCCATAGCCATTAATTTGCGACGCTGGCCACGCGCTGGCACCGATATATTGACCTTACGTGTTGCCTTATTGCTCAACGCCTCAGCAATGAGTTTAGCCTCTAGCATAGTCTGATTGACAAGGATTTCTGGTGGTGGCGGTTTATCGTCATAAAACTGGCCAATAAAAGCCGCCAAAATAGCTGCCGGATCATCATCTTTATCATGACGCGGAAAATAGGCGCGATTACCAAAATTAGAGCCATTGCGCATGAAAAAGACTTGCACACAGCTTCTGCCGCTATCACTGGTAAAGGCAATAATATCGGCATTAAGCTCGCCTGGTAAATTGATGTCTTGATGGGCTTGGATCATGGTCAGGGCGCGGATACGGTTTCGCCATAACGCCGCATCTTCAAACTTTAATGTTTCGGCAGCCTCATGCATGTAGGTTGCGAACTCATCCTGAACAGAACGCGATTCCCCATTGAGGAAACGGACAGCCTGGTCAACCTGTTTTTGATAATCCTGATGACTAATTTTACCAACACATGGGGCGGTACAGCGTTTGATCTGATATTGAAGACATGGTCGTGTCCGTGCTGAGAAAACACTATCCGAACAATTTCGTAACAAAAAGGCGCGGGTTAATTCTGTCACCGTGCGGTTAACTGCGCTTGCTGAGGCAAAGGGGCCAAACCACCATGCCTTGCGTTTGCGAGCGCCGCGATGTTTGGCGATCTGTGCCCATTCATGGTCGCGCGTGATCATGATATAGGGAAAACTTTTATCATCTCTGAGCAGAATATTAAAACGCGGTTTGAGGGTTTTAATCAGATTGGATTCAAGCAATAAAGCTTCTACCTCCGTGCGCGTTGTAATGATCTCCATGCTTCGGGTTTCGGCAACCATGCGCGTTAAGCGATGGCTGAGAGCATTGGCGCGGGTATAGC
Source organism: Alphaproteobacteria bacterium (assembly GCA_016778985.1). Taxonomy (GTDB): domain Bacteria; phylum Pseudomonadota; class Alphaproteobacteria; order Puniceispirillales; family UBA1172; genus UBA12202. The sequence goes on from JADHOM010000011.1 coordinate 42,182, forward strand.
TGAGAACACGATTTTTAAGCCCTTTAGCCTTGCCGACATAAAGCACCTGACCATCATGACCAAGCATCCGATAGACCCCGGGGCTGGCATCAAGTCGTTTTGCCATATCACGGATGATCTTTAACCCATGATTGAGATCAGGGGCATCAGGCGTGTTTGGGGTAATGCTGTTTTGATTATTCTTAGTCATAGTCATAATGTGTGCCAATTTCGATCTATTGCCAAGGCTGTAGAGCGGTTTTTATATTGCGAATCGACGCCTTAAGTGTCATCCCCTAAATTTGTGGATAAGTTTGTGGATAATATCTTGCCATTAGAGTGCTAATGGGATGTTTCTGGGAAAAACGTTAAATTGCACAAAAATTAGGCATATATATGTAAATGTAATAATTTCAATGAGTTACATTTGGTCAAGCTTAAAAATGGTAATTATATTTAAGGATCAGTACGAGATTTATTACCATTTTGTTTCAATTATTTAACGTTGTTAACAAGTTACGGTAAATTACCATCATTGAAGTGAATTTCATCAATTTGTGAAGCCACGGATTTATTTGAATTTTTTTCTTTGCTGGCGTTTGAAAGCAAGTTGTGGCGCCGAGCCAATTTCCAATTCTGAGGCTTCAAGTCGTCTAATCTCATCCCTGATCCGTGCGGCTTCTTCAAACTCCAGATTAGCGGCAGCGTTTTGCATTTTCTGTTCAAGACTAGCGACGGTATCACGCATAGATTTGCCAACCATAGGGCCGGTTTCTGTTGATACTTCGACACGATCGCCGCGCTCATGAACGGAGCTAAGAATATCCTTAATCTGAGAGCTTACGGTTGCTGGGGTAATGTTGTTAGCGGTGTTATAGGCGAGCTGTTTCGTGCGGCGGCGATCGGTTTCTGATATAGCATAGTCGATGCTTCCCGTTATGCTGTCAGCATATAGGATAACGCGCCCATCAATATTTCTAGCGGCACGACCAATGGTCTGAACCAGTGATGTTCGTGATCGCAAATATCCTTCTTTATCGGCATCCAAGATGGCAACGAGCGCACATTCAGGGATATCAAGCCCCTCACGCAACAGGTTAATGCCGATCAATACGTCAAACACGCCTAAGCGCAAGTCACGGATAATTTCTATCCGTTCAAGTGTCTCAACATCCGAATGCATATAGCGCACTTTGATCCCGGCTTCATGCATATATTCGGTTAAATCTTCTGCCATTTTCTTGGTCAGGGTGGTGATCAGAACACGCTGATTCTTGGTACTAGCATCGCGACATTCAGCAATCACATCATCAACCTGATGTTCGGTTGGTCGGATAATACATTCGGGTTCAACGAGCCCTGTTGGTCGAACAATCTGTTCGATAAATACACCGCCTGTTTGTTCCAGTTCCCACTTGCCGGGGGTTGCTGATACATAAATGGTTTGTGGCCGGAACGCATCCCATTCTTCGAATTTAAGCGGCCTGTTATCAAGGCAAGATGGCAGCCGAAAGCCATATTCAGACAAGGTTGTTTTGCGCGCTCTATCACCTTTATACATAGCCCCGATTTGCGGCACGGTGACATGACTTTCATCAATAAATAACAGCGCATCCTGAGGCAGATATTCAAATAGTGTCGGTGGCGGTTCACCTTGCCCACGACCAGATAAATAGCGCGAATAATTTTCAATACCGTTGCAGACGCCCGTCGCTTCAATCATCTCAAGGTCAAAATTGGTGCGTTGTTCTAGCCGCTGCGCTTCCAGCAGGCGGCCGCCTTGCTCTAGCTCATTGAGGCGCGATTTCAGCTCAACGCGGATACTCTTTGTGGCTTGCTGAAGCGTTGGTTTCGGTGTCACATAATGTGAGTTGGCAAAGATCCGAACTGAGTCTAAATCCTTATCACGTTGACCAGTCAAAGGGTCAAAGCTGGTAATCGCTTCAATCTCATCGCCAAAGAGAGAGATGCGCCAAGCGCTGACTTCGAGGTGGGCAGGAAAGATTTCAACAACATCACCGCGAACCCGATAACAGCCACGCTGAAAAGCCATATCATTTCGCTCATATTGCAATTCGGTTAATTGCCGAAGCAACTGCTGGCGTTCTATGCGCTGACCTTTGAGCAGCCTGATAACCATGCTGGAATAGGTTTCAACTGAACCAATGCCATAAATACATGACACCGAAGCGACAATAACAACATCACGGCGTTCTAAAAGCGCGCGGGTTGCGCTATGCCGCATGCGGTCAATTTGCTCATTAATTGTGGCTTCTTTTTCAATATAAGTATCAGAGCGCGGAACATAGGCTTCGGGTTGATAATAATCATAATAGGAAACAAAATATTCTACCGCATTATCTGGAAATAGTGTCTTCATCTCACCATAAAGCTGTGCCGCTAGCGTTTTATTTGGTGCTAAAATCAGCGATGGTTTCTGCATGGCGTAAATAATATGCGCCATAGTGAATGTTTTGCCTGATCCAGTGACCCCGAGTAACACCTGATCACGGTCAGCTTGCTTAACGCCGTTAACAAGATCATGAATAGCCGCAGGCTGATCACCAGCAGGTTTATAATCGGTTTCAAGCCGAAGCGGGATATGCTTATCATGCTCATCAGCGAAAAGAGGCTGTATAGATTTTGTAAGACTGTTATCATCCATAAAAAACAATATAGGGCATTGTCACCGTATCGTGAATAGCCTGATACAGATTTTACTTGCAAGATGAAGCAACGGCTTTTACGACATGCACATGTGATTACATTAAGGAGGATATAATGGGAATTCTGGCATCGCGCATGAATGCGATTAAACCATCACCAACAATTGCTGTGACGACAAAAGCAGCAGAATTAAAAGCAGCTGGTCGTGATATTATTGGGCTTGGTGCGGGTGAGCCTGATTTTGATACTCCTGAACATGTTAAAGATGCGGCGCGTAAAGCCATTGCTGATGGCAAAACAAAATATACCGCTGTCGACGGTATCCCTGAGCTGAAAGCCGCTATTGTCGATAAGTTTAGCCGTGAGAATAATATTACCTGCACAACGGCCAATATCACCGTCGGGACAGGCGGCAAGCAGGTTCTCTATAATGCCATTATGGCCAGTGTAGAAGACGGCGATGAGGTGATTATTCCAGCCCCTTATTGGGTATCATATCCAGATATCGTCATGCTGGCTGGCGGTAAGCCAGTGTTTGTGGCATGTCCGGCTAATGCGGGATTTCGGTTACTGCCCGAACAGCTCGAAGATGCAATTACTGATAAAACAAAATGGTTGATCTTAAATAGCCCATCAAACCCGACCGGTGCAGGATATACGGCAAATGATCTTAAAGCCTTGGCTGAGGTTCTGCGCCGCCATCCGCATGTCTATGTGCTTTGCGATGATATGTATGAGCATCTGGTCTATAATGATTTTACTTTTGCGACGCTGGTTGAGGTTGCGCCTGACTTGCAAGATCGGGTCTTGACGATGAACGGGGTATCAAAAGCCTATTGCATGACAGGCTGGCGGATCGGTTATGCGACAGGCCCACAATCATTAATAAAGGCAATTGCAACGATACAATCGCAATCGACATCCAGCCCTAATTCTATTGCTCAACACGCGGCAGTAGCAGCGCTTAACGGATCACTGGATTTTATGGTTAGTAATTTGAAAGCCTTTGATCAACGCCGTCAGCTTGTTGTTGAAAACTTGAATGCGATTGATGGCCTGATTTGCGCTGATCCTGATGGGGCATTTTATGTCTATCCGTCTATTGAAGGGGTGATAGGCCGCAAACGTCCAGATCGGCAGATCATTGCAAATGATAGTGATTATGTCACTTGGCTTCTCGAAGATGGCGGTGTTGCCGCGGTGCAAGGGGCAGCATTTGGATTAGAGCCGCATTTTCGGATTTCCTATGCGACCAGCACAGAAGCCCTAGAAGAAGCATGCGCAAGGATCAAAGCATCGACCGAAAAACTATCCTAAAATATACGTGGTGGTGATCTTTATCACGATAATGTGATCACATTCTCATGATGTTAGTCTTATGTTTGCCGTAATTTGCGCTATGATGAAGACTTGATATAACGGATGTTGTGGAGTCATATATGCTGATCCAAAAAAAGCCAAGCTGGTTTATCCCTGAACATGAGGCAACACCTGAAAGCGTTTATGTTAACCGAAGGCAGATTTTAGCGGCAATGGGGTTCGGCCTAGCAGGAGGCCTAGGTATCCTTCCTTCCATGCTGCCGACAATGGCAGCGGCGGCAATATCCGGATTTCCGGCACAGCGCAATCCAGCCTACACTCTTGATCGCGATATCAGCCCTGAGGAAGAGGCCACGACCTATACCAATTTTTATGAGTTTGGTTCATCAAAAAATATCTTTCGCAAGGCTAAGCGCCTTAGAACTGACCCTTGGAAAGTTAAGATTAGAGGTATGGTTGAGGAAAAGATCACCATAGATGCTGACGAGCTTATTGCCAAATTGGGTGATCAAGAGGAACGGCTTTATCGCCATCGCTGTGTCGAAACATGGGCTATGGCGGTGCCGTGGACTGGCGTTCCTTTAGCCAGGCTAGTGCAATTAGCGAAGCCCTTGCCAGAGGCTAAATATCTGCGTTTTGAGACATTTCTTGATCCTGATATTGCGCCTGGCCAACGCCAGAGCTGGTATCCGTGGCCATATGTTGAGGGGATCACAATAGAAGAAGCGCAAAATGAATTGCCGTTTTTGGCAACAGGGATTTATGGCAAGCCAATGCCAAATCAAAATGGTGCGCCATTGCGTCTGGTTCTGCCTTGGAAATATGGCTTTAAATCGATTAAGTCCATCACACGGATTAGCTTTACGGACAAACGTCCTGTTAGTTTCTGGGAAGAACTGCAAGCCCGTGAATATGGTTTCTGGGCAAATGTTAATCCGGACTTTGACCACCCGCGATGGAGCCAGAAAACCGAACGTATGCTGGGAAGTAATGAACGTATTCCGACCCTGCTTTATAATGGATATGCTGAACAAGTGGCGCATTTATACGCTGATATGCCACAAACCCGTGAACTCTTTTTCTAGGCATTAATGCTAGCTATCCAACCCCATCCGCTGTGCAAGAATAGTGGCGATGCGGGTGGTTTCATCTAGCCGTTTATCATTATGCAGAAAGAAATGATAAAATGAGATCTGATCAATGGATTCGGTATAACCGCCTTCTTGCAGGGTTTTATGGAACACCTTAACACGGCCAGATTCAGGCTTTAATTCTGCGACATAGACAGGTTTTCCCATTGATGCCGCCTCTGACGTCATGTTGACGCTATCTGCTGTCACCACAATGGCATCCGCTGCCGTCAATATCCACGGATAAGGATTGGTTGTTGTCCCATCCCACCACCAATGATTAGTCTCTGCCAAAGCAGAGGCCATAGCGCTGCGGGCGGTAACAAGACTGCGCCGTGATGGTATCAAAATGAGAGAGGCTTCGGTCATGGCAGCAAGATCAGCTAGGGTCTGGCCAAAGCGAGCATAATCTTGATCATGAACTTGATAACGTCGATTTGAGCCGCCAATGAGAGCAACGATTTTGCGGCCTTCCATATTTGTTACTGCATCGGGCAGGTCTTGTTTGTTACTCATTAAGGTGGTCATACGGTTAAGTGAGCCTAAAGTGACCAAAACATTGTCGCCGCGCAAGCGATCATGCGATGGAACAACCAGCCAATCAAACCAGTCGGCAGGCATCCGAGGGTCTTGAATATGAATAGTTTTGATATGGCCCTTACCATAGCGGCGCATGAGCATGGATAGCGGCGCATGACGGCGGCCAGTGGTAATGACAATATCAGGCATGCCGTGGCTTTTGATAGCATCTTTCAAGGGGCTTGGCATAGGGCATGCCCCCATTTTGGCGAGGCGCGGAAAGGCCCGCATGAGTGACCCGGGCTTGACATGAATTAAACGCACATCCTTTGATAGGCTTTCGGCAAGGCCAAGCGATTGTACCTCCATGCCCTTAGTGCCATCACTGATAACCCAGACTGAAGGTAATGTTGTTTTATTAGTCATTATCGAAACCCTGCTTCATATTTAGGTTATCTGTTAGCGATGTATTTATGGTTTAAAATTATAATATAGAAAATTAAACCCAATTTTGTGTAATAATATTGCTCTTTTTCCCAGATTAGAATAGTAGTTATATATTAAAGCCTCAGTCAGGCTAAAGGAAGAATATATGTCCAACCGTGCAAAATTAGATGACGTTGACCGCCGTATTCTGCGGGATCTTCAAAACGATGGGCGAATGACAAATGTAGAACTAGCCAAGCGTATTGGGATTTCTGCACCGCCATGTTTGCGCCGTGTTCGCTCATTAGAAGAAAGTAACGTGATCAGAGGATATCACGCTGATATCAATCCAGATGCGATAGGGTATTCGGTAACGGTTTTTGCCTTTGTTGGCTTGTCTAGTCAGGCTGAACATGATTTGAAAGAGTTTGAAAAAACTGTCGCTGAATGGCCAGAGGTTCTTGAATGTCACATGCTGGTCGGCGAAACTGATTTCTTGCTCAAAATTATGGCGCATGACTGGGATGATTTTCAGATTTTCCTAACATCAAAATTAACGCCAGCGCCCAATGTTAGTCACGTTAAGACGGCGTTAGTTATCCGTTCAGGTAAAACAGGGTTTGGCGTTCCTATCGAATAACCTACCCTATTGCATTAAAGCACACTGCCACTTCATACTGATAACAGCTTGACGTCAACCACTTCAAACATTTTGGTGCCGCGTGGTGTCCGCACCTCAACGCTGTCGCCAACGCGTTTTCCAATGAGGGCTTTAGCGATGGGCGATGATGTTGATATCAGCCCTTTCGATAAATCGGCTTCATAAGGTCCAACGATTGAATAGACGGATTCTTCGTCTGTATCCTCATCTGCTACTGTTACAATAGTGCCAAAGGTAATGGTTTCGCCTGTCAGCTGGCTCATATTAATGACTTCAGCTCGGCTAACCACATCTTCGAGTTCAGCAACGCGCCCTTCAATAAAAGACTGGCGTTCACGAGCAGCATGATATTCCGCATTTTCTGATAAATCGCCATGCTCACGAGCAGCGGCAATAGCCTTAATAACAGCGGGCCGTTCTTCGGTTTTCAATTTCATCAACTCAGTCTTGATTGTTTCAAGTCCAGGTGCGGTAAATGGAACTTTTTCCATGGCTATATCCTTGTCTTTTCCTAAACCTAGCAAGCGCTGATACTGTTTTGCCAGTAAAAAATAACAGTAAGAAATTAATTATTGTTTAGATAGGATTGAATAGACCTAACCGCAAGAGTGTCTTTCTTAATTGTCTGGATAGCGGTAACCGCTGCTCTTGCCTCTGGAATGGTCGTATAATATGGAATATTATTCATCAAAGCCGTCTGCCGAAGGGAGAAGCTATCCTTAATGGAAGCCTCGCCCTGTGCCGTATTGAAGACCAGATCAATTTTACCATCAAGCATATAGTCAACCGCATGTGGGCGACCTTGCATGACTTTATTGACAGGTTCTGCAGGTACACCAGCCTTGGTCAGGGCTTTTGCGGTGCCAGATGTTGCAATGATCGCAAAGCCTAATTCATGGAGATCACGGCAAATATCAATAATTGGCGGTTTATCATCATCCTTGACCGAAATAAACACCGCCCCTTGATCAGGAAGGAAAACACTGGCACCAAGCTGGCTTTTGGTAAAGGCATGGGCAAAATCAGGGCCGATTCCCATCACCTCACCTGTAGATTTCATTTCAGGCCCTAAAAACACATCAACTCCCGGGAAGCGTTGGAACGGAAACACCGCTTCTTTAACGGCAACATGTTGCATTACTTTGTTCTCAAGGGCAAAATTAGCAAGCTTTTCCCCTGCCATAATACGCGCAGCGAGTTTCGCCATAGCAACACCAGTGGCTTTTGCGACAAAAGGTACGGTTCGACTGGCTCTAGGATTGACCTCAAGCAGATAGACCACATCGTCCTTGATCGCAAATTGCACATTCATTAAGCCAACAACGCCTAAAGCCATGGCTAAATCAACCGTCTGGCGTTTAATTTCGACCAGCCATTCATCTGAAAGAGTTTGGGGAGGTAATGAACAGGCACTATCGCCAGAATGGATACCAGCCTCCTCAATATGTTCCATGATGCCGCCAATATACACATCTTTGCCATCACAAAGCGCATCAACATCAATCTCAGTCGCTTGATTGAGAAAGCCATCAATCAGCACCGGATTTTTGCCAGAAACAATCACCGCTTTCGACATATAATGTTTTAACTGATCTAGGTTATGGACGACTTCCATAGCACGCCCGCCAAGCACATAGGAGGGGCGGATAACCACAGGAAAACCGATCCGTTCGACCACCGCGCAAGCATCATCAAGTGACGTTGCTATGCCATTGGCGGGCTGATGCATTTTCAAATCTTCGATAAGATGCTGAAAGCGTTCTCTGTCTTCTGCCAAATCAATGGCGTTTGGACTTGTTCCAAGAATAGGAATGTTTTCGGCTTCTAAGGCGGCGGCAATTTTAAGCGGCGTTTGGCCGCCAAGTTGCACAACAACGCCTTTCAAGGTGCCGTTTTGCTGTTCATTTTTGAGAATGGCCAAGACATCTTCGGCGGTCAAGGGTTCAAAATAAAGCCGATCAGAGGTATCGTAATCTGTTGAAACTGTTTCCGGATTGCAGTTGATCATGATGGTCTCATAACCCTGATCACGCAGGGCATAGGCAGCATGAACACAGCAATAATCAAACTCAATCCCTTGCCCGATGCGGTTAGGCCCGCCACCTAGGATGACGATTTTCTCACGCTCCGATGGCCTCGCTTCACATTGCCGACCAGCAGTCGCTTCATAGGTAGAATACATATAAGCCGTATCGGATGAGAACTCCGCCGCGCAAGTGTCAATACGCTTGAACACAGGGCGAACACCCATAGCCTCGCGCTTGTTGCGGATATCTATCTCATCATGATTAGTCAGCGTCGCTAGCCTGCTATCGCTAAAGCCCATGGCTTTCAAGGCGAGCATATCATTGGCATTTTGGGGGATACCATTTGCCTGAACCGCTTTCTCAGCATGGATAATAGCCTCAATTTCGCGCAGAAACCACATATCCCAACTTGTCGCCTCAGCAATCACATCTATGCTAATATCATGACGGAATGCGGTGGCAATTCGCATCAGACGTTCAGGAATACGCTCACCTAGCCAGCCCTTGATTATATCATCCGATAAATCACCGCTGGCAGAGGCAGGCATATCATCGCTGCCTAGACCATCAAGACCAATTTCAAGAGAGCGCAACGCTTTTTGGAATGATTCGCGAAAGCTCCGGCCAATTGCCATAGTCTCGCCAACAGATTTCATGGATGTGCTGAGGTGATGATCAGCACCTGGAAACTTCTCAAAGGTAAAGCGTGGGATTTTTGTGACGATATAATCAATCGTCGGCTCAAAACTGGCTGGTGTGACGCCGGTAATATCATTATCTAGCTCATCCAATGTGTAACCGACCGCCAGTTTTGCAGCAATCCGAGCGATTGGGAAGCCAGTAGCTTTCGAGGCTAGTGCAGATGATCGGCTGACCCGTGGGTTCATTTCAATGACCAGCTGACGACCAGTATTTGGGCAGACAGCAAATTGAACATTAGAGCCGCCGGTATCGACGCCAATTTCCCGTAGCACAGCCAGCGATGCGTCACGCATATCTTGATATTCTTTATCTGTCAGGGTGAGTGCCGGCGCCACCGTAATACTATCGCCTGTATGGACGCCCATAGGGTCGATATTTTCAATCGAACAGATAATGATAGCGTTATCGGCTTTGTCGCGGACAACCTCCATCTCAAACTCTTTCCAACCAAGCACAGATTCTTCAATGAGAACTTCGCTGACTGGCGATTTTTTTAATCCATTTTTGACAATATTTTCAAACTCAATTCGGTTATAGGCTATGCCGCCACCCTCACCACCAAGCGTGAAAGACGGCCGGATAATCGCTGGCAAACCGATATCATCAAGACACTCTAGGGCTTGATCAAAGTTATTTACGACTTGCGAACGCGGGCTTTCAAGACCGATTTTATCCATCGCTTTTCGGAAAAGCTCTCTGTCCTCGGCTTTTTCAATAGCATTGATTGTCGCCCCAATTAGCTCAACGCCTTGTTTAGCAAGAAAGCCATTGCGCGCCAGATTGAGTGCAGTGTTGAGTGCGGTTTGCCCGCCCATAGTTGGCAGTAAGGCATCGGGCTTTTCAATCTCAATGATCTTGCTCACCATTTCAGGGGTAATAGGCTCAATATAAGTAGCATCAGCCATTTCCGGATCAGTCATGATAGTGGCTGGATTTGAATTGACTAGTATCACGCGATAGCCTTCTTCGCGGAGAGCTTTACAGGCCTGCGCCCCGGAATAATCAAACTCACAAGCTTGCCCAATAATGATAGGGCCAGCACCAATAATCATAATAGATTGAATATCGCTACGTCTTGGCATGTTGTGACCTGTCAGATTGGACTTTGCTGATCATCTCTACAAATCGCTTGAACAAATGATGCGCGTCATGTGGCCCTGGCGATGCCTCGGGGTGGTATTGGACACAAAAAACAGGCAGCGATTTATGCTTTAATCCTTCGATACTTTGATCAAAGAGCGAGATATGGGTGACTTCTAATGTGTCGGGCAGACTGTCTGGATCAACGGCAAAGCCATGGTTTTGGCTGGTAATCTCAATCTTACCAGTAGCATTTTCTTTGACCGGATGATTGGCGCCGCGATGCCCCCGATGCATCTTGAAGGTTTTGGCGCCAAAGGCTTCGGCAATCAGTTGATGGCCGATACAAATCCCAAAGATCGGAACGCCTTGCTCAGCTATGCTGCGAATATGTGAGGCGGTATAACGCGCTGTTTCAGCAGGGTCACCGGGCCCATTTGAAAGGAACACCCCGTCAGGACGCATGGCCATCACCGTATCAGCATCAGTATCAGCAGGAACAACGGTAACTTTGCCAGCAACGTCACCTAAGCAGCGCAAGATATTCAGCTTGCAGCCATAATCAAAAGAAACGATATGAAGCCCGTCTGGGTTAACTTTTTGATAACTATCATTTTCTTTGATCCAGCCTGCTTCGTCCCAGTTATGGGTGTTCTCAGATGTCACTTTTCCAGCTAGTTCCATGCCAGCAAGACCATGCCAGTCCTGAGCCATAGCTTTGAGGGCAGGGATATCAAACTCACCATTATAATTGACGGCAAGCACACCTTTGGGCGCGCCATTATCACGGATACGGTGAGTTAACGCTCTGGTATCTATGCCGGCAATGCCGGGCATGGATATCGACTTCAGCCATCTATCAAGAGAAGCATTAGCCCGATAATTTGAGGCATCAGTAGGCAGATGCGCTAAAACAACTCCAAGGGCAGCCGGCGTGATGGATTCCATATCAATGGCGTTGGTGCCTGTGTTGCCAATATGGGGAAAGGTAAAGGTAATAATCTGGCCAGCATAAGATAAATCGGTAATAATTTCCTGATAGCCGGTCATTGACGTGTTGAAACAGACTTCACCAACGCGAATAGTTTCCGCACCAAATCCTTGTCCTGCAAAGATGCTGTTGTCGTCTAGAATCAGTAATGCTGTTGGTTTTTCTGGGGAGGGTTGAAATATGTCAAATGATTTCGGTTTCATTCGCCCTATCAATCCTGTCTTTATCACCTTCGAATTAGGTAAGACACTTGGTCAGGGGTAATATCTGTATGGGTGGCGTTCGTCAAGCAAATAAGACAAATTTATTTTCTATTTTCAGTAATCATGAATGATGACTTGATAGAACAGACGCAGATGGTCTAGATATACATTAAGGCTATTAGCTTTAGTGGGGATATAATTATGTTGAGAGAAGCCATTCAAACAGCTTTGAATGAGGCTCTGAAGTCTGGTCAGACTAAACGGCTGAGTACGTTGCGATTAATATCGGCAGCATTGAAAGACAAAGATATTGCGGCGCGAACAAAAGGTAGCGGTGATGCCATTACTGATGATCAGATTCTATCCATGCTTCAGACAATGATTAAGCAACGCCAAGAATCGACGCGTATGTATCGTGAGGCAGGTCGCGATCAACTCGCAGAAGATGAAGATAATGAGATACAAATTATCAGAGAGTTCATGCCAAAGCAGATGGATCATGATGCTGTAATCAGCGCCATTAATACTATTATTTCAGAAGTCGGTGCCGCATCAGTCAAAGATATGGGTAAGGTTATGGGGCTTTTGAAACAGCGTTATACTGGCCAGATGGACTTTGCCTCAGCCAGCTCGACGGTCAAGGACATGCTGCTTAATCAATAGATCGAAAGCATGTTATCTGTTTCCTCAAGATGATTATAGGGGTCTGATCTTAAGAGGTCGATGACTGACCAGGGGGTTACGCATTTATCCGGCAGGAGGTTGAAGCCATGGCTTTGCCACAGCAATTTATGGATGAGTTACGGCGGCGTGTGTCCCTGTCATCAATCATTGGCAAAAAGGTCAAATTGATTAATCGGGGTAATCGCATGGTCGGGCTATGCCCTTTCCATCAGGAAAAAACCCCCTCATTTCATGTTCGTGATGATGAAGGCTATTATCATTGCTTTGGCTGCGGTGCTAGTGGTGATGCGATTACCTTTCTGCGTGAGCAAGACAGTCTTAGCTTCATGGATGCTATTCACCATCTCGCCGGGCTTGCGAATATTGCTGTTCCTGAACAAAAAGACATTAGCCCAGAAGAAAAAGCCCAGCGCAATAACATGGCAATGATTAACGAAGAAGCGGCTAATTTTTATCAAAATCAGCTGGAAACCGAGGCAGGCAAACAGGCAAAACGATATTTGAATGACCGGCAGGTCAGCCTGAATAGCATTGCCCGATATCGTATTGGCTATGCTCCAGCGAGTGGGCTCTATTCATTCTTGCAAGCCAAGGGATTTAAGCTGGATGATATGCTGGCGGCTGGATTAGTGCGAAAATCAACGCGGGATGATGATCTTTATGATAATTTCCGGCATCGCCTGATGTTTCCCATTGCCAACCCCAGAGGCGATGTCATTGCCTTTGGTGGTCGTGCTCTGGATGTGGATCAAGAGCCTAAATATCTAAACTCTGCTGACAGCCCCATGTTCCATAAAAAACAGGTTCTCTATGGCTTAAAACAAGCTCGTGAGCAGAGCAAAGACAAGCTTCCGATTATTGTTGCCGAAGGCTATATGGATGTTATTGCGATTGACCAATTTAAGGTGGCTGGTGCTGTCGCGCCATTGGGAACGGCGCTGACTGAAGACCAGATGATGCTGCTCTGGAAGAGCATTGACACGCCTTATCTGTGTTTTGACGGGGATAGCGCTGGCCAGCGCGCGGCAACAAAAACATTAACCCGGCTTTTGCCGATCTTGGAACCGGGAAAAACGGTTCGTGTCATGCGATTAGAAAAGGGTTTAGACCCTGATGATTTGCTCAAATCAGGCGGCGCTGATGCGTTACGAGGAGTAATGGATGCCTCAGAAAGTCTGGTGGAGGCTTTATGGAGCTCAACGTCAGCAGATTATGATCTTAATCAAGCCGAGCAACGCGCCAAGTTCTGGCAAGTCATGCGTGAGTATATCCGCCAAGTCAGTAATCCTGCCATGCGCGACTCGCTGAGTGATGATATCAATGCGCGTATTCAAGCCATGCGGCAACGGCCAGCTCAAACCACCTATGGAAAAACGCCTGTTCGGACACCATATATAGGACGTCAACATGCAAGTCCTGTTCAAAATATCCGTCCACGAGTGATTATGGCTATTCTTCTAAAGCATCCAGAATTAATAAATGATTGGCATGAAGAGCTGGTAAAATTAAATATTAAGGATGGATTAGTAAAAAAAATGCTAAACATCATTTTAGACAGTGTTACAATAAATGATTATCTTGACGAAACAACATTTCGGCATCATTTAGAGTCATCAGGAGTGGGTGAAAAAGACCAGATCAGTCTCTGGGACAGTATCAAGTCACGGATCAGATTTGATCCGGCATCGCTATCTAAAGAGGACGCAGAAATAAAGCTGAAAGAGTTTATAACGCTTGAAAACCGTGGGACTAGAACCCGCTCCACAAATCAATTTTAACCTTACCTATTAGCTGATGGGATGATCCATGGCACAAAGCAAAAAGAAGAAGACACAAAACGAAGAACAATTGCCTGAGAACGAATCGCTACTGAAGTCAGCAAGCAACGATTCGGGCGAATCGGTCAATATGAGCGAAGAAGCGATCAAGGCATTGATAAAATCAGGTCGTGAGCGCGGATTTGTCACACATGATGAATTGAATAAGGCATTGCCGCAAGGCGAGCTTACCTCAGAGCAGATCGAAGATGTTATGGCTGAGCTTAACTCTATGGGGGTTAACGTCGTCGATAATGCTGATCAAGAGGATGTTGTTGAGGATAGCGAGGATAGTGAAGAAACCAGTGCGTCTTCGTCAGGCAATATCAGTGATGAAAGCCGTGGGTCTGATGATCCTGTCCGCATGTATTTGCGTGAAATGGGTACGGTTGAGCTGTTAACGCGCGAAGGTGAGATTGCCATTGCAAAACGCATTGAAGCTGGCCGTGAGCTTATGCTTGGCGGGGTATATGAATCGCCTCTGACCATTCGTGCGCTCATTCAATGGCGTGATGAGATTGAGCAGGGTAAGGTTTTAATGCGCGATGTCATTGATCTGGAAACAACATTTTCGCGGATTAATGGTGAAGACAGCGATGCCTTAGCTATTGCTACAGATGATGATGACAGTATGCTTATCAATCGTTCTGGATTGGCAATCAAATCAGTTGATGATGATGATAACGATAGCGAAGATGAGGACGAAGAGTCTAATACCGACAATGCCGAAGGTGATGAAGACGATAGCGAAAAAGACACAAGTGATGGTGACGGTAACGATCTAAACATGTCGCTGGCGGCAATGGAAGATGCGATTCGTGAAGATGTCATGGTCATGATGGAAGACGTGTTCGTTACCTACAAAGAGTTAAGCCAGCTGCGTGATAAACGCATCACGCAGTTCAAAAAGGGTGCAACGGTTAATGCCAAAACAGAGGAGCGGTATATATCGCTTCGGCTTAAGCTGATTGAGCAGATGGAACATATTCTGCTTAATACCGGCCGAATTGAAGCGCTGATGGTTCAGCTTTATGGATTAAACAAACATCTTTCCTCGCTTGAGGGGCAAATGTTGCGCATTTCCATGAAGTGCAATATTAAGCGCCCGCAATTCCTTGGCTTCTGGTCTGGACATGAGCTTGATAAAGACTGGCCACCTGAAGAGGCTGATTCGGCAGGGTGGAAAAAACTGCGTCAAAACCATGCTGATGAAATTGATGAGATTCGTAAATCTATTATTCAGATGATGACAGAAATTGGCATGTCAGTATCTGAGTTCAAAGAGCAGATCCAAGTTATTCAGCGTGGCGAACGTGAAGCAGCACGCGCGAAAAAAGAAATGGTTGAGGCTAATCTCCGGCTTGTGATCTCCATCGCCAAAAAATATACAAATCGCGGTTTGCAATTCCTTGATTTGATTCAAGAAGGTAATATTGGTCTGATGAAAGCTGTGGATAAGTTTGAATATCGCCGCGGCTATAAGTTTTCCACTTATGCGACGTGGTGGATAAGGCAGGCCATCACGCGTTCTATTGCTGATCAGGCGCGAACGATTCGTATTCCTGTTCACATGATTGAAACGATCAATAAATTGGTGCGGACATCGCGGCAAATGCTTCATGAAATTGGTCGTGAGCCAACACCTGAAGAATTAGCAGAAAAGCTTTCCATGCCCATTCATAAGGTGCGAAATGTTCTAAAAATTGCCAAAGAGCCGATTAGTCTAGAAACCCCGGTCGGTGATGAAGATGATAGTCATCTAGGTGACTTTATCGAAGATAAGAACGCGGTACAGCCACTTGATTCGGCCATTTATGTGAGCTTGCGGGCCAAGACAACCCTTGTTCTGGCAGAGCTAACTCCAAGAGAAGAGAGGGTCTTGCGGATGCGTTTTGGCATTGGCATGAACTCGGATCATACACTTGAAGAGGTTGGTCAGCAGTTTAGCGTCACCCGTGAACGTATTCGTCAAATTGAGGCAAAAGCGTTACGCAAGCTAAAACATCCATCACGGTCAAAGAAACTGAGAAGTTTCCTTGATAATTAATAGGTTTTCGGCTATCCAAAAGATGCTGGGCCTGTAGTTCAACTGGTTAGAACGCACCGCTCATAACGGTGTTGTTGGGGGTTCGAGTCCCTCCGGGCCCACCAGCTTATCCTTGCCGTTATCGGCGTTGCTATTATTATCAGCGTTGTAATTATTATCGGGGTTGTAATTATATTCCGCTTACTGCACTTGTGCTGACGCAGTGGCGCTGACTACTGCCTCAAGGAACATGGTTTTATCGCCACCAAGGTCTATGCGATCTATTTTCCGTTTTGAAATGACCTCAATGCTATGACCGCCAGCGACTTCAGCCTTGGTCTTGGCATCTTCTCGCACCATATGTTCTGCATGATCAAGAGCTAATTCAAGATCAGTAAAATCAGCTGGCCCTTTGATGAGATGGACACGAAATGTGCCATCAGATGGCTGTGTGATGGTGACACGAACACTTTGCCGAATACTGCCAACAGCAGCGCCAATAGCGCCAGCAACATCAGCATCTTCAGGCACAATTAATTCAGCATCAAGAACCTTAGCAATGGCGGGATAGTAGCAGGCGGCAGAGGCACCCAAGGCGATGAGCGGGCGATGAAAACGGATACGGGTCGTTATCATTGTCGCGCTTGATGGCTGTAATGCGCCTTCGATCATATGCACAAGAACGGGGTTTTTGTCTGACATAGCATGGCTGTTATGGTCATGCGCATTAACCGCGTCAATCAAGGCGAGGCTAGATTGAATGGCCAGTCTATCCAGTACCATCTGGGCAAATAGTTGGATATTTTCCGCTTGCGGTTTGCCTGAGCCTGAGCGTTGTCTAGCCATTAACTTGCCCGCTTTTTCTGCAGCGGATTTATCAAAGGCATTAAACTGATCGAGGATATGTACAGCATCGGTTGGAGTGAAAGCGGATATGAGCACCAAACCGCGCGAGACGAGGCGGTCGATTGCCCCCATTGCTAACCGTGTTTCTGCCAATTCTGCAATGCTGGCGACACCTGCTTTTTGACATTCTAGCGCCATTCGATATTCAGACCGTGTCAGCCATTCAGGCGGTTCACCAGAAAAGACAGGAACAACAAAGCGGGCATCAGTCGCGCTCGGAATGGGGTTATCCAATTGCTCATCAAGCAATTTATGAATATGCGGATATTGTTGTGCCAAGGATGAAATGGGGATAGCACGGCGAGGCCCTAATGTGACGCCGCCCTTTATGCCGCGATCCATTAAATTGACTTCACTATCGCCGCCAAGCCCGCCTGTTCTGATATCAGCCGCCTCAACCATGGTTGACCATCCGCCAATTGTTGCGCCTTTTGGTGACAATCGCGGTGTGCCATTAGACATGATCGTGATATCGGTTGTGGTGCCGCCAATATCGCTGATGATGGCATCGGCTACGCCTGCTAGGTGGGCGGCGCCTGAAATGCTGGCTGCGGGCCCTGATAAGATTGTCTCGACAGGACGGATACGGGCAAGATGCTGATTAATCAGAGAACCATCACCTTTGACAACCATTAATTCGGCATTGATACCTGATGATTTTATAATGTCGTTAGTGGCATTAATCTGCCGATCAAGTAAGTCGATTAGCCGCGCATTTAGTAAAGCGGTCAAGGCGCGTTTGGGGCCGCCTAATTCGGATGATAGTTCATGACTGCAGGTGATCGGGCAACCTGTTTTTTCACGCAACAGGTCACGGGCGGCAATTTCATGTTCAGGGTTACGAGTAGCAAAATGGCCAGCAATAGCAATCGCGCTGATATCTTTGCCATACTGATTAGCAAATGCCTCAAGCGCAGCCATATCCAAAGGTGCTTGCGGTTTGCCATCGGTTA
>JADHOM010000012.1 GCA_016778985.1 Alphaproteobacteria bacterium
CTTTTCGTGCCTTGTCAGCAGATGTAAAGCGTTCATCACCTATGAGCTGAGCCATTTGCCTCGTGGTAGCATCAAAGAGACCAAATACCTTTACAAGCCAGTTGGGCATGACTCTAGCAGGGGCTTTTTTAAAGCCTGCTTCTCTTAGAGTTCTGCAAATCTCAACAAACCAGTACTCTTTCTCACAAATAATGAATCTCTCACCTGCTGCCTTGTTATTGTCCATAGCTAAGATATGTGCTTTAGCTACATCTCTCACATCTACAAAGCCCATATGAAGCCTTGGTGCAGCAGGTACTTTTCCTACTATAATTTGTCTAACAAACTCATTGGAAGTTCCTATGTCATTGGTAAGTGTTGGTCCTAAAACAACAGAGGGGTTAATAACGCTCAATTCCGTTTTCCTTTTACTATTTTGATTTGAAATCAGTTCCCAAGCTAATTTCTCTGCCATTGCTTTACTTTTGTAGTACGCAGATGTTTTGGCATGATTAGTATCTGTCCAGTCTTCTTCTGAATAAACAGTTTTACCATCATGTGTATCCGTAATAGCTGCTAAAGATGAAGTAAGAACTACTCTTTTCACACCTTGCTTAATTGCGGCATTTAGAACATTACGGGTTCCATCAACTGCTGGTCTTATAAGTTCATCTTCATGTTTAGGAACACCAACAATAAATGGTGAGGCAACATGTAAAACATAATCACAACCTTTTACAGCATCATCCCATCCATCTGGATTAAGTAAGTCTGCTTCACAAAGCTCTAATTTACCGATATCTCTTCCACATTTTTTCAGGGCATCTTCAATTTCCTCTATCCTTGAGAGTGAGCGAATAGAGCCCTTAACTTCATAACCATCAGCAAGAAGTTGTTCGATACAATGTAAGCCAATATATCCTGATGCACCCGTAACTAAAACTTTTGTCATAATACCCTCCATCAATAATTTACATTTATACAATAATTGTAAAAGTGTCAATTGACAATAATGTTTAATCTAATATTCTTGAGACATGAACTTAACTGATGAACAAATAGCTAACTTTGCATGGCAGCAATTCTGCAAATATGGCCTGAATAAAACAACTATGTCTGACATAGCCAATAGCGCGAGCATATCCCGGCAATCCCTTTATAATCGTTTTCAGAACAAGGATGAGTTACTGAGGTTAGTTGCAAGACTATATTTTAAGAAAAATTTGGTGCGTTGTAATGAGGCTTTACAGACTAAGAGTAAATTAGAAGACATCCTCGATACACTTATCCAATTCTTTATTATTGAGGTATGGAAGACCGTAAAATCCTTACCTGAAGGCGATGATTTAGAACAATCCCCTCACGAAATCATTTCAGAAGAAGTTCAAGTAGCTACAAATGAAAAGATAACTTTGATTTCAGATGTGTTAAACAAACACCTAAACTACAACGCAGCTCAAAATGAAACTGCGTATGATATAGCCAAATTTTTTTGTGCTTCTGCGAATGGTATTAAGTCGTTAGCAAAGAATGAAGCAGAGTTGCTTCGACTTAGCAAAACACTAAAGTTAACTTTAGAAAGTTTTGTAACTGGGATTACTTAAAAATATTGATTGCTAAAGTGAGGTGGCATTGTAGGTGATAATACACTCACTCTGTATATGGTAGTTAACTGTCTTCACTTGTCTATGTCATCCTAGTTCTTGTATTTAGGTCACAAGGGGTATGCAGCGGACACCCTCGGGTGCATACGTAATATTATCAGCTAACTACACAGATTATGTGTTCACACTGTTAACCACTTGTCAGTTGTCTGCACCTTCGTTTGCATGACTCACGGATATGGTCATTTGCCAGTTTTAGGCACTGGCGGTGCTTATAACGAGGGTGGATGTATATCAATATACCTTCTTCGTTAAATACAAAGCACCGTTCATGACAACAATGACAGTAATGACAAGAAATATGAAAACTAGCAGCGACAGTGAGACAGCAAAGAAAGTTTCAGAAAAGCTGTCATTCTAGTCACTGTTGTCCTGAGAAGGAGAAGGTGAGGTTAGTTATTCAGTTTCGTCCTTTTTTGGAATGAAACTATGAAGACCAGCAACAATTGCTAAAACAAGTCCTAACAAACAAAGAAAAAAACCACTTCCAAAAGAAATTGCTGGGGCACCTAATGCATTCACATTTGACCATGCATAAAGCACAACAGCAAAAGATAGAATTGTTGGAATAACTGAAAATAAATATTTATTAAAGAATATTAATGCCCCAGCAATAGCCATCAATATTAAAACAAACATTCCATCACCACTAATTAACTGGATGGTTGCTATAGTGACTCCAGTCACAGGATTAGTTATCTTTAGAAAAGGTAAAAGGTTCCAATTATTGCTAAGCCTGCGCCAGCAAGGCCTATATTTTTGTAATTCTTATAGTCCATAGGTTTCTCTCCAATTTATACTAATTAAGTCTACTAGTTAGAATAAAAAACATAATGAATGTTAAATTTTATTTAGTCAAAATAAATATACAAATATTAAAATTGATATAAAGCGAAGGGCAGCTTTTGATCATCTATTTACTTCAACCACTCGCTCTTCCATTCAAACTTTATTACCCGATAATAAACCTTGGTTAAATATTCCCTTTATTATTCCATTATGCCTTATGTAAGCTCCTCCCAAACCTGAGCCGCCTCTATGCGGCTTTTCTTTCGATAAATTGGTTTATTGATTTCCGAACTTGTTTGTGAAACAGTTATAGATGATTATATCGATAACATATTTAATAATTGTTGGGCTTTGCTCCTTTTCTTTTGCTGTCTTTGCTCATGACGGTGCAACAGGTATTGTAAAATAAAGAAGGGAATGGGCTATAGATAATGCGTGAATATTTTCCAGAAGGAACAGCTGGCAAACCTTTTGAAGCATCTCCAGAGTTATGGGAAGATTTTGAAGGGTGTAAACTTGCCGCAATATCAAATGCTGAAGCTGCAGATAATTTGAACAATGCTGCTATGAGTGGAAATAAAGGGGACGTATTTGAAGCATTAAAACAAACGGCTTCAACTTGCTCAGGATGCCACAAAGTATATCGGTTAAATTGAGGTGAAATGAGATTATATGGTACGAGCATTTTATCTTGTTATAGCTATAATTTTATCTGGATTAGTAATTTACTATTTTCTTCCACAGAATGATCACCCAGAAAACATATCATTATATCCAAAGGACGATAATATCGTTTCCGCTGGAAGACGGATTTATTTAAATTATTGTGCATCTTGTCATGGTGAGCAACTTCAGGGTCAGTCAAATTGGAGACAGAGAGATACTGAGGGTTACTTACCTGCCCCACCCCATGATGAAAGTGGGCATACATGGCACCACTCTGATACCTATTTATTTTTGATGACAAAATATGGAATTGAAAAGATGATTGGTAAAGAATATCCAAACAATATGCCAGCATATGAAGGTAAGTTAACTGATAAAGAAATCATCGCAGTCCTTTCATATATAAAAAGTACATGGCCTAAAGAAATTCAAGCCCAACATGATTTAATCAATTCACGTTCAAATTCCAATTAAGTGCAAAACGCAGGTTATTAAGATTTGTAACAATTAAGGCAATGAGTATTGATGTTTATCTGTGTTAGGTATTGACTGTGGTTGTTACTGTAAACTTACCAGCACCCTATACGCATCACCTTGTAACTCACCAACCAATAGCTTGTCTTCTCGCCAAACTTTCTGCAGAAAGTATATTTTCTTTGTTATAAAACTCATCAAAACAAGGTGTAATTCCGTCTAAATTGACCCAATTCAGCTTGCTCTTGGTAAAAATATGGGCTTGTGGAGGAAAACGGTCTGGTTCATCAAGAGTTGCAGTCTTAATGAAGGTCATAACATCACTATTGTTAAAAATACTGTAGATTTGAACTTTGCAGTTTTTGCAACGATAAACCTCTTGGCCTCTGCCACTTCCAGTTGCACCATGCAAACGTATTAATTCTCCACTATCCAAATGAAAGTTAGATGACTCAATCATTGTTCTTACTATAAATGCAGATGCTGTTTGTTTCTGGCACAGCCTGCAGTGACAAGCCTGAGTAAATATTGGTTCTTTGGTTATGTGGTATCTCACGTCACCACAAGAACATCCACCATGATAAATATTCATATGCTTACCTCCTAAATATTAGCACCCTGACTAAACGCCATACTGCTCTATACAGAATTACTGTTACAAATCGGATTTGCAGTGTTCGCTGAATTTGAAAGATTAAAGTTGGATAAAAACGTATTGTGATCAAAACTAATATGCAAGCGAATAGCAATATTCATGAGCCTACTTATTGCATTATCCGAAAATTTCTATGCAACCTACATAACTGCCCACACAAAGCTATAAGCCGTCTGGTGAGACTGCTCAAGCACTGCTAGCGCCTGTCAGTGAATCCCTCAGAGCCATTGCAGGCATGTTTACAGGAAGAGTTATCAATTCATTGTTTTTCAATAAAAAAATACTACTTCATAATTATAGGAGATTTTTGATGTTAAAAAATATGTACCAATTAGTTATGAATAGTAGATTTAACCCGTTATCAAATATTAATGATAAATCTGTGGCACATTTAGTTATGCAACTTCTTGCTTGGATGTGGTGTATTGTGTTTTCTATGTGGGTGGGTTCAATTTTGGTGTTTGGTGTCAGCGCAATTATTCATGCAATTTTAATAGCGGGAATATTTATAACGGCCATAACTTTTGAAACGGCAAGACGCAAACCGGAATTTTTTGGAAAATAAGTTCTGGGCAGTCAGAGTGATCAGTTTACCCAATGCATTTACGCATGAGCTTGACGCCATTAATCGTGTCACAAGAGGGCATATATAAAACATCTGAATAAATACATAACATAGAATGTCACAGACAAGAGATAACTGATCATGGCGAGTTTGATTTATTTAAGCAACAAGATGAGTCTGTTTATGTGGAAGCGATCAAGTCGTTTTCCACGTTACCAATCACAAACTTTCCCAGAAATTTTATAGAGACATTCTGCATTAACAATTTTCTCTGCCTTTGCTCAGATTATAATAATCTAAATTTTGAGATGAATATATGTGACTATTTTGAAAATGGGAGAAGGGTTTGAGATAAAACACTTTATGTGTAGCATAGTTAACTATCGGGGGATGCAAAAGAAAATGTAGTGAATGGATTAAGAGAGTCCACAGATAGAGATGTTTTCGAATTTTACCTAAATGATAAAGCTAGAGTACTTCAGCATTGAGCCGGGAAAGATGAGTTTTTCTATTGTCATTTGGATACCGCGCGCGAGGATACTATTCACCGCCTGAATAACAAAAGCCTAAGCAGCCGCCACAACCCTCTATAAAGGATTGCCCGCAAAAATGGGTTTTGCAGTAGCCGTTGCGCCGAGGAACGCAGTGCTGGCAGCACGCGCATTGCCAGCAATATGAGAGCACAAGCCAGGATTACGATGATGACGATCTTTATCATGTGATTATGTTATCATATTTACCATCATTCCTTCATTCATTCCTTCATTCCTTGACACACTCCGTCGAATGCCAGAGTTGCTTCTGCAGCATAGCCTTTCGTAAAGATTGATATTGGGGTTACCGCTAGTCAGTGACGAGGCTTCTTACCAGCCATAAATAGCAGTCTTTAAAATCGCAGTGACAAGCAGGACATGCCGCCATCTATTTTGGCGCATTCACTATTCCCCACGGTCAGTATATTAAACCCCTGAGCCTTCAGCATAGCTTCCGTCTTAGGATAGCCTGCTGGCATGATGATATGGTCATTATAGCGTATCATATTAGCGGCAGGTTCTTCCCCTAATGGCACCAATAAGATTTCATATCCCTCAAAACAGCCACTAGATGCCAGCCGCTCAGTAGATAGAATACAATGATCATCAATCAGACTACAATCCGTCTTGAAATGTAAGACATCTGGCGGCGTTTTAAGCACTCTCATTTCAAATCCATATTCACTAAGAATGGCATGCAATTGATTTGCCCCAGCTTCATCTGTGCGCGCTGATAAGCCCACAAGAACCTCTGATGGGGTGGTTAGGATATCACCAGCTTCTATATATCCGTCAGTAATATCGGCAATATGGTCAAATACCTCTGACAGCGCCTCTCGCATAGGGGAAACCTCACCGCGTCGGGTTTCCGCACCTGGACGCATCATCACGGCTAAGTCAGGCAGGCAAAGTGCGGTATCTTCGACAAATTGCGCATCGGGAAAATCAGGCAATGCTGATAATTTGGTGACGCTGGCGCCAGCTTGATGTAAGGCGGCGATATAATCACGGTGTTGAGCTAATAGTAAATCAATATCCACCTCGCCCATATCATGCGCGCGCAGGCCATTGACCGCAGACGCAGCAGGTGACCGGGTAATAGCGGAAGTGAACTTTGTCGCATGAGTTGCAGCGGCACCATGTATCTTATCAGAGGCGGAAATAAGCATTATAAAACCTTTAACTATCAACCCTTCTTCACTTATTCGCACGGCATTTATACGCGCTTCGTTTTAATATAGGGTCTAGATAACAATTTAAACGGTATTTTGAAAATAATGCCTAATATTTTTGCATGATGAGCCAGCATGAGCCTTCTTGAAGCTTGCATGGTGGAGGAGAATGGAGGGCGGAGTTAATCCGCCCTCATCTAGCGTGATTTACTTATTGATGAACCTCATACAAGGCGACCGTTCCTGTCATTTCATACGCAACCGCAAGCAAGGGCTTGCCTGTTGGACTGTCTTTCGCTGCTATGAACTCAAGACCTTCAGGTGAATTATGCATCTCAGACGGCATCATATATCCTACCATATGCGGGTCAGACGGTAGGGTGATGTCATAAGCAAAAATAGCGTTATTGCGCTCCATACCAATAAAGGCATATGTTCTGCCGTCTATCTCACCCAGC
This sequence comes from Alphaproteobacteria bacterium, assembly GCA_016778985.1. Taxonomy (GTDB): domain Bacteria; phylum Pseudomonadota; class Alphaproteobacteria; order Puniceispirillales; family UBA1172; genus UBA12202. The sequence goes on from JADHOM010000012.1 coordinate 6,956, forward strand.
GCCAAAGCTTCTGGCTCAGGGCCTTTATCATCAGAGCGATCATCGAACTCAGACTTGCCACCATTAGCATTAAAGACGTCAGGTGAGCGGTTTGCAATGATGTTCTCAAATGCGTTTCCGCTGTCAAAAACTAATGTTCCGTCAGAACTCCAAATTGAAAATGACCGCCCGCCATAGGCATAAATCAAGTCATGGTCACCATCACCATCGGTATCACCCATAGTAGTGGTGGTTTTAAGACGGCCAAGATTTTCTGGCTTTTGGAGAGTGTCAGCATGGGGGAACATCGTTTTATCAAGAGTTAATTTTGCCACCCGCGTTTCCTCAGAAAACCCGTCATAGTCTTTGGCATCGCCCTCATTAGCCGTAACCAGATAAGTCGCACCATTGACGTCATAGGTCGCAATCGCATCTGGCTGATACATCATTAAAACAGGCCAGCGTTTCATATTGATGCCGTTATCTTTATTTGACATATCATGGCTGCTGCGTGACACATTCTTAACACCCAAACCAACAATGGTCGCAACTTTTGCCTGTTCAATATCAATAACCGCAATGGAATTATTTTCCTGCAACGTCACATATGCGGTCTTGCCGCTGGCATCAAAAGCCACATATTCAGGCTCTGCATCTGCTGAAAAACTGGCGTCAGGCTTGACTGTTCTGCCGCCAATAGGGGCTGTAAAATCAGCTAAACTAATTTCAGTAACGACGGCATTAGCTGGCCCAGATTTTAGATCAATCAGGGTAAAGCTGCCGTCAGGATCAATACCATAATCATCTGAAGGCTCGCCCTCATTTGCTGTCAGGATATAGCGGCCATCGGGGGAGAAGGCGACGTTATCGGGGAGCGGTCCAGTTGCAAAACTGGCGATTTCGGCGCCGCTTACATCAAATAATTTGACCATACCATCGGCATCAGCAGCATCAGCTTTGATTGAGGCCGCAACCATAGAGCCGTGAACAGCAACCGCCGTTACATCGCCGCCAGATAAGTCGAAAGCATCCATTTTTGAGATGTTAGAGACCGTTTGAATAGATAGTCTTTCAATGGTGCCAGTTTTCGATGCTGTTACCATCAAGCTGTTGGTCTCGGCATGGTAACGCAGCATTTCTGCGTAGCCTTCACCTTCGCCAATCTTGAAGTTTCCAATCTCTTTCATTTCCAAAGCTTGCGCCGAAAAGGCTGCCGCAAAGGGTGTTGAAAGAGCCAAACTTGTTGCAATAATTGCAACCTTAGAATTGAAATATGTAGTCATTGTTTGCTCCAATGTTAGAATAAACAATATTTACGTTTGTCGTTACAGTATTATTTCAATTTGATGAAGAAAAGTTACAAATACATTAAGCCATTCAAGACTAGGCTAGGCAATGCTAAGGGTATGCGTTTATCCACGTAGATAGCAAAAGTGAGGATTTTGATTAGCCAAAACCCTCACGTTTTTATGTTTGCATAGACAATTCAAATGGGGCAATAGGAGAGAGATTTCGACTTCTCAAACCCTATTGCTTGTATATTTGTGACAATACATCCCTTAATAATAGCCGCCGCTACAACTTGAGGTTACTCACCCCATGCGCCATGAAACTCATACGCCACGGCGACTTGGTTACCAACAACCCACGCATCATGCCCAGGCTCAATCGCGTAGGCATCACCAGCGGTATATGTAATTTCGCTACCATCATTATGGACGCATGTAATCGTGCCCTCGACTATAACGCCAACATGTTTGGCCTGACAGCTATCAGTTCCGACAACTGGTTTGATGTCATTTGACCATTTCCAGCCAGGCTGGACCGTCAGTTTCATGATCCGCTGTCCTAAGACATTAACCGTTTCTACCCTGGCATTATTTGGTGTTGAAACTTCATCCGCATCTGTTGCAAAGTTTTTCGCTTCTAGCATATTCATTTTTCTCTCCTAACTAAATTATCGATAAAATTTGGGTGATTATGACAATGTGGTAGCACCCGTTTCTACATGAATGATCAGACCATCTTTTTTCATGGCAATCATCATAACCGCTTCTCTGCTATCATCTGGATAAGACATGAAACTATGTTCAATCATAATGTCTTCATTCTCATAGACGCAGCGTGAAGACTCCCGAATAAACTTATCATTCGCCATTATTGCAGTAGCCATTGGCGCCCATTCACCTTTTGAGAACACATCGCCAGATTTATGAAAAACTATTTTGCAATCGTCATGGAGCAATGCGAGGTAAGCATGTGCATCTTTATCATCCATCGATTTTTTGAATTGTTCATATAATTCCATATCTGTGTTTCCTTTAATGTGAGCGTAAAGGTAATCGGAGCGTAAGGGTTTAGCGGCGCTATCTAGCGATGCGCCCTTACAACACCGGCAACGGCATTTTGCAAAGTCATGCCAAATTGCTCGGCTGCCATATCCCGAATTGAGCTGATTTGGGGAAGTGCCGCTTGACCTGTCTCTGCATCAGGAAATTGAACAACAACCATCATGCTGTCGTCACCGGTCTGAACCATATAGGCATGGGTTGCACCCGTATCCATAATCATCGGCATGAATTTCGCTTCAGCCTCAGCAACCATAGTGTCAGTAACTAGATCAATTGACCAATGTGATGCCGTCATAAACATAATGCTCTCCTATCTATTATTTAAGTTTAAGCTACTCATTTTATAAACTTGAAGATTATAGTTTCTGAACGACTCTGCCGCCCATTGTGACGAGAGGAGAATACTTCTCAAACAACTCAAAAAAATCACCAATACGCGGCCAGCTCTGGCCTAACTCAACATGCTTTCCAAAATGCTCGTCATCAATATGTACTTCACTGACATGATAAACAACATGTCCTGTCGTACCCTTTGCCGGGTCCATCATATCGTTCAATTCTGGGGCTTTCGTAACATAGTATTCGAGGGTGTGGAGCTTGCCGCTTTCATCCTCCAATGAATGCGTTTCAGACATCCAGCTTGCGTGAGATGCCATCAATTCATCAACTGCTGACTCATCGCTATCCGGTACGCGCATCATGAAACCGAATGTAGTGTTACCAACTTTAAAGCCCATTATCATTCTCCATAAAAAAAAGTGTTATTAACATATTAGTTCACATAAAGCTCAGAAATGGTCGTTTCCAAAATATGCCCAGACGCTGCGATTTCCGCTCCATGTGTTTCCATAAAAATCTGCATATGCTTTTCGCTCAGAACATTCATAACAACACATACTTTTTGGTCATTATCTGGCTCATGCCCATGATAAAGCGCAAATATACCTGCTTTTCGTGCAATGGGCTGGTGGTCATAAAACGCCTTTTCCTATTCTGCAAAAGAATTACTAATTTCGAATTTTAATATCGATGTAATCATTTCATACACCCCCCTTATCAAATTAAGTTTTTGCAAATCTGTCCGATAATCTTGGTCAACCAGATATTTGATACATTGAAATAATAATGTTAAGCTTTTATTATAGAAAAAACATTTACCAACTCTAAAATGATACTGGTTCGATTTTAGATATGGTTTTTACAATCTGGCTTTTTGGTGGTTTTTCATATGGACGATTTTAACAACAACTTCATCTTAAAGCGCCGCCCCATTAAATGCCCTATCGCAGCCAGCTCTGCTGTGCTGGCAGACCAATGGTCGGTTATTGTTCTCCGCGATATCGCGTTCTTTGGCAAACGAACATTTCGTGACATTCTTTCAACCAATAATGAGAATATCCAGTCATCAACATTGGCAAAGCGGCTCAAACGGATGGTTGATATTGGTCTGCTTAGTTTTGAGAGTGATGCGTCACATGCCCAGCGCAAAATATATTGCCTGACACAAGCCGGGATTGACCTTGTGCCGATTATGGTCGCCATGGCGGCCTGGACATCCAAACATGATATATTCAATTCTGACACAATTCAATTTCTTGAACCGCTACAGAATAAAAATAACGCAGCAATGGAAGCATTTTTGAAGAAGTTAAGGCATGACCATTTAGGCTAGGCAAATGGATATCAAGACTTGCCTAATTGATACCTAGATGTAATGTTAACGCGATAGGTGCTTTATCAAAGAGGTTTAAAATGATAACCAAAATCTTCATTCGGACATTCCCGTCAACCGAAGAATGCGATTTATTCGAATCTCTTTTAGAAACGAGATGGCCATCACTGCTAGAAGAAACTAAAGGCGTTACATTTTCGGCTTTCCGCAATAAACAAACTCCGCATGTGTCGACGGTAATCTGGTTCTTCCCTGATGAAGCAACACAGAAGCAAGTCGAAAAATTAATTGAGGAACATATCCAAAAATTCACCAAAACCCTGTCACCAAAGACAGTGACTTTCAGCGGTGAAAAAACCCTTATGTATTCAACCTAAAGATAATTTATACAAAGTCATATTAACTTTCTTTTGAGAACAGAACATCCGTATTGTGGGCTTTTTCTAATTGCCATTTGATTTTGAAACCATGTGATTTCAAGACATCTATGACGCTAAGATTTTGATGATCAATTTCAATAAAAACGTCTTTGATTGAGGGCGATTGCAGAAACTTGGAGGCACCGATTAAGACATCATGTTCTGCTCCATCAACATCAATTTTTATATGCGTTGGCATGACCTTATTTGCCTCGGCAAAATCATCTAATGCCAGTGTCATTACTTCATATTCATAAGTTACATTTTTCTTATGTAATGATGGGATATGAGTGTCAGAATTAGCTTCGATGGTGATCATCTCACCAGATTTTGCCCCAACTGCTGCAAATGTGAATTTAAAGCGGTCATGATTAAGTCGCCTATTTAAGGCGCAAAAATGGCTTTGATAGAGGCTACAATCAAAGCCAAAGACACGAAGATTTTTATGGATCAAAGACGATGCAAGCGACGCTTCCTGCCCATAGCTTGTTCCGACATCAAATAAAATTGACTCGTCATCCAAATCATTGAGCTACTGGTATAATTCGGGCTCTCTGTTTTGCTTTGAAATATCAATCAGATCATCACAAATATAATGATTATTGACTGGAACAAAAAATGTGGCATTCATGTCTAACAATTTTAATGTTTTGGTTTTTGGAAGGCTTCTGAACAGTTTTGCCAAATAATAGAAAATACGAACTAACACCAACATCCTTTCACTTAAATGCCACAAAAAATGGTTATACCGCGATTAGTCGCCGACTGCTAGCCCTTCGCGGCGGGGGTCTGCGCCGCCTTCGAGACCAGTTTCGGTTATCGCTATGGCATGCAGCCCAGAGGTTAATCCCCGAACATTAACCTTGAACCCCATAGCTGAGAGTGGCTCAGAAAATCTTTCCGCATCAGAGCCTTGCTCAAGGTCAAAGGTGCCAAATCTATTGATAAGATGAGGCATCGACACCGCCTCTTGTACATTCATATCCCAATCAATAAAGGCAATAATGGATTGCGCCACATAGCCAATAATGCGACTTCCGCCAGGGGAGCCAATGATCAGATATGGCTTCTTGTCTTTCAAAATAATTGTTGGTGACATCGACGAGCGCGGCCGTTTGCCGGGCTCAACACGGTTGGCAATAAGCACCCCATCGTTATGCGAGCGAAACGAAAAATCCGTCATTTCATTATTGAGCAGAAACCCGTTTGTCATTAATCGGGAGCCAAAGGCATTTTCAATTGTTGTCGTCATTGATAAGGCATTGCCATATTGATCAACGATAGAAATATGCGATGTCGACGGCAATTCTAGGCTGTCATCATCAGCATATATGTCAGCAATATCAAAAACAGGTTCACCGGGGGCAACATCCTCAAGCGCATTTTGCCCGTCAAGCAATTGCGAACGGGCGCTCAGGTAATCGCGATCGATCAGGCCATCTACCGGAACAGGAACAAAATCACTATCCGCCATATAACGCCCACGATCGGCAAAGGCTAAGCGTGACGCATCACCAATTAGCCGCCACGCATCGACGGCATCTGGCCCCATCTGTGAGAGGTCATAGCGTTCCAGCATTAATAAAATCTGCCCTACGGTTAAGGCGCCAGATGACGGCGGTCCCATGCCGCAGACATCATGGCCGCGATAGTCAACACAGACAACTGGCCTTTCTTTAACCATATATCCAGCCATATCATGCCGATCCAACATGCCTGGATTGCCTGCTGCGGTCTGAACGGTATTAACAATTCCTTCGGCAATATTGCCATGATAAAACGACATGCCTTTATCAGATGCCATTATGCGCAAAGTGTTGGCATAATCCGGATTTTTCAGCGTTTGCCCTGCTGCAATGGGCACACCGTTAGGGTAAAAATACTGCGCTGTTGTGTCAAACCTAGACAGCCGCTCTTGATCACGAGTAACCAGCATTGATAATCTTGGCGACACCGTGAACCCTTCCTCTGCAAGGGTGATAGCATCATCAAATAACCCCGACCATTCGAGTCCCCCCCAGCGCTTATGGGCGTCCAGCATTAAGGCTGCTGTGCCTGGCACGCCAACCGATTTGCCGCCAACCACCGCCTCATAAAATTTCAATGGCTTGCCGTTTTCATCTTGAAATAAATCCGGCGACACATGGCGAGATGCGGTTTCTCTGCCATCTAAAGAGGTGAGATTGCCACTATCGGCATCAAACCAAATGAGAAAGGCGCCGCCGCCCAAGCCTGAACTCTGCGGCTCAACCAGACCAAGAACACTTTGCGCCGCCACCATAGCATCGGCGGCGGTGCCGCCTTGGGCAAGGATATTTGCCCCTGCCTCAACCGCATAGGGATTAGCGGCTGAGATCATCCAGCGTTTTGACGTCACCGGCTGACCTTGTTGTTTTAGATTAAGTGAAGCCTCTAAATCACCTGTCACAGCATTACTGTTAACGGCAAAAAAGCCAATAAGGATGGCACCCGTAAGGACAGCGCCTAAAATGATAATTTTTTTCAACATAGTTTACCCTTTGTTATATCGTCAATCATGCATGGTAACGCTTGGCAAACTCACATCATCGCAAATACAGGATTGAATGAACCTAGATTGAATGAACCTAGTTTAATATCATACAAAGTTCCATCTCACTGTCCCGTAATGATGACATTATTTTAGCAGACCAGAAAATTATTTTCTATTTATATTGGGTATATCTACAAATCTGTGATAATTTTGATTTAGATTTTAAATATGGCGAAATCAAACTTAAGTCTGATAAATTTTTAATATAATTTAATCTGGACTAACGCCTTTAAGATTAATTAATCAAAGGCGATCCATGTCCGTATTTAAATTATATGCTTCCTGTTTCATTATATTAGTATTTTCTAATACAAATGTCGCTTTTGCAGATACCAAACAATCTGGGCTTGGCTTAGGTTTCAATATTATGCAGAGCATTTGGCAGGGTAAAACAGACAACCCCAAAATGACAAAATGCCGATTAGTTAAAAGGAAGATTAATGCTGGCGATCAAATGTGTGTGTATAAAGGGGCGCAGAACACATTTGTTGCCATTTATAATGATAAAGGCGCGTTTTGTCCTAAATCCATGTTATGCAAATTAAACCCCGATGACTCCAAAACCCTAGGCAGTTTTGTGCAAGCATTTATGAAAAAATAATCACTGCTTGTTACTCCGGTCTATTGCTGTTGGCGATTTTTATTTAGCCAAGCATCAACTAGCGCGACCGAGGCATCAATCTCATCATTTTGCTTATCTAAACTCTGTCCAATCATTTGCACCAATTTATCAACGCGTTCGATATTTGTCGCCCCTGCCGCCAGCGCCCGCGCCGCTGATGAAGGACTAGTCAATGATTGCGCAGCATGTGCATATTTGTCAAAGGGCACAAAATCAGCCACTTCACCACCTAGTGACAGGCATAAATTAACGACCCATTCATAAACCTCTTTTGAGGCGGCAAGATCGCTATGCACCGCTTCTTGAATGGAACGCATGTTTTCAGCCTGAACACAGCGATAATTCCCCGCCATCAACATCGCCCATTTTGCCAATGGCACAAAAACCGATTCATGGACTTTCAGCTTTACGGGCAAAGCTATATCGTCTTGATCGACTGTTCTAAAGCGAGCGGCTTCTATGGTTTGCTCAAGCTGCTTTAACATTTTTGTATGTTTATCATCGACAAATCGTGCCGATTTGAAATTAGTTGGCAAACGCACTTGCAACACATTAACATCTTCATCTGGTGGGCGGAACGCTTGTGGGTCAGGGCTGCATAACGTCATCAGATTAGGGTCAAGTTCATCCCAGATATGAGGCGATACATAGCACCCACGAAAGGCCAACGGGTTAAGCTCAGGGATACGCGACAAATAGGTCAGAGGCGGCATATTCATGATAGACATACATGGGCGTTTTGCCTTCGCAACCCGTTTCATCAGCGCTGTTATTTCAGGTGAGCTACTATATTGTGGCTCCTGCATGGCCAGCACCACTATATCAAAATGAGCCGGCACAGCATCTTCGGCTAAACAGGCAACAATTGCCCCTTTAAGCATATTAGAGTTAACCTCAATCAGCCCGTCAATACCGCGGACAGGCATCCGAATAATGGCCCCTTTGTTATTGAACGCCTCCACCTCATGCGGCAAACAAACCATTGTTGCATCATGCCCTGCCAGCGCTAATTTTGTTGCTATTAGTGATCCATAAGATGCCCCTAATATAAGAATACGATAGCTCGTCATCATCGCCACCTTTCTTTCCTGTTTCCCTTAATCCGTTGATAGTTGCTCAGGCTTCCTAGCAATCGAATAAGTACCTTTCTGAAGGTTGGTATGGCAAACCTAACTATACATTAAATATTATATTGTTAACAATTATTTTTATTTTTGTTGATAATATTGGCGTTTTTATGAAGATTTTCTTGGAAGTATTCCAGATAATATATTAGAATAAATTAATATAAATAACGTGATTGATAGGCAATTAATTAGTGCAAATAGTGAAGCCAAAGACCAAGGACATCAATGCAGGTGATCAAAATCTGCATAAAGAAAATATTGAAAAGCGCATTGTTGATCGCATTTTTCAGGCTGTTATTGAACAGCGCTTATTGCCAAATACCAAACTCAGCGAAAGCAAGTTATGCGAAACTTTTGGCGTTGGCAGAATGCATGTTCGTCGCGCCTTGTTGTTGTTGTCATCACAGGGAATAATTAATCTGCAATCCAATCGTGGGGCTTTCGTGGCAAGCCCTGACCAAAACCAGTCTAATGAGGTTTTTGAAGCTAGGCTCCTGATTGAGCCAACCCTCATTCGAACATTAACAGCCAGCATTCAAGCATTGCAGTTAGATGATATCTCACACCATATCCATCAAGAGGATTTAGCGCGCCAGAATAATGATCGCACCAATTTGATCCGCTTATCTGGAGAGTTTCATGTCAAGCTTGCAGAAGCGTCAGGAAATACAATTATCACAAAAACAGTTCGTCAATTGGTAACAAAAACATCGCTCATTATTGGCATCTATGGATCATCATCGCATGCCTATTGTGCTGACGGCGCGCATCAGCAGCTGCTAGATGCTATCAAAAAACGTAAACCAGATCAGGCAGCTGAGATCATGACCTGTCTGCTCAAGCAGATATGGGCGCAAATCAATATTGATACGCATAACGCCAAGTCTGAAACGCTTGACGATATTTTAGGCGGCAGCCTTAGCTAATATCGCGGGCCACTATGAAGCACATATATTAGAAAAGCGTCATATCCTTGAAATTTTATCTACTGGTATTATTTTATATGAATTGGTTGCTATGAGTAAAAACCCAAACACGCAAAAAATAAACACTCAAAACTAACTGATTAACAATAATAATTTGTCACTCAAAAACATATAGGAAACCATCATGGACACGCAATTTTCATCATCCCGTCATTCTGAGTTGCAGGAATATTCTGTTGTCTTTACAGACCGGTCGTTAAACTCAATGTCAAAACCTTTTCAGGAAGTTATGCGCGGCCTGCATGATGGTTTGTGTGAAGTCTATGGCGCCTCAACCTGCGTTTTAATTCCTGGCGGTGGCAGCTACGCGATGGAAGCGGTGGCCCGTCAATTTGCCAGTAATGAAAATGTATTGGTTGTGCGTAACGGCTGGTTTAGTTACCGCTGGTCACAGATTTTTGATCAAGGCGTAACCCCAGAACATGCCGAAATTGTCATGGCACGGCCTAACACCGACAATAAAGATCAGCAATTTAGCCCGGCACCTAGTGATCATATCTGTGATAAAATTAGAGCCGAGTCGCCGCGTGTCGTTGTATCCCCGCATGTGGAAACATCCGCAGGCATTCTGATGCCTGACAGCTATCTCAAGCAAATTGCTGATACCGCGCATGAGGTTGGCGCCATATTTGTTCTCGATTGTGTGGCATCAGGCGCGTTATGGGTCGATATGAAAGACCTTGGCGTTGATGTATTAATTACTGCCCCGCAAAAAGGGTGGACATCAACGCCTTGTGCTGGTGTCGTTATGCTGTCTGATCGAGCCTATGAGCGTATGCAAGAAACGACATCTGATAGCTTTGTTCTTGATCTTAAAAAATGGCATCAAATCATGAAATCCTATCTAGATGGTGGCCATGCCTATCATACCACCATGCCAACCGATGGGCTGTCACAATTCTATGATGCTTACCTTGAAATGAAGTCCTTTGGTTTTGACAAAGCTAAAGCCGCGCAAATTGAGCTAGGCACGAAACTCCGCAAAATTGTTGAAAGCTATGGCTATAAATCCTTAGCCGCCGAAGATTTTCAATCACCAACCGTCATTGTCTCACATACCGATAGAGATGATATCAAAAACGGCACCGCCTTTGCCGCCCATGGCGTTCAAATCGCGGCTGGCGTGCCGCTTGAATGTGGCGAATCGAGTGCCTTCAAAACTTATCGCATTGGATTGTTTGGTCTTGATAAGCTGATGAATATTGAGCGGACAATTTCCAACTTTGAAAAGGTTTTGGATAAAGTCACTCAAGCATCATAATCACAAGTGATGCGGTAAGGGTTTCACTTAAGAGACATTGTTCAAGGGACATTGTATGGGGCAGAGAGGGCGCTACATACCCACCGCGATTTATTAACGCTTATTGTTTTCAATAAATCGCCGAAACACCGATAACAGAATTGGCACATAAAATAAGGTAGCAATGGTTGAGAGGCTTAAGCCGCCAAAGACAACAACGCCAATGCCGCGATATAACTCAGAGCCTGCGCCAGGGAAAATGACCAATGGCAATAATCCAAATAATGATGTCATTGTTGACATAAAGATTGGCCGAATACGGTTTTGGGTTGCCTCTATGATCGCCGCCTCAATTGGCATCTTATCTTCGTGATGATGCAGGGATGTTTGTTCCACCATTAGAATAGCATTATTAACCACTATACCGGTCAGAATGATAAAGCCGAGCATGGTCAACATGTCTAAAGGCTGGCTGATAAAAATATTCAATAACGCCAAGCCAATCAGCCCGCCTATGGCAGAAACCGGGACAACCATCAGAATAATAATCGGCATCACAAAACTGCGTAATAAAATGGTCATCACCAGATAAATCATCAGCACCGCCAATAAGACATTCGCTTTCATTGCCTGCCATGTTTGAGCCAATTCACTTGCCGCTCCTGAAATGTCAATATCGGTGGCGCTGCCAACAGCCACTTGCATGTCGGGGATAATCTCATTTTCAATGATAAGGATACTATCCTCAAGCGACAGAGTTTCGGTCGGCCTTAAAATGATCGACATGACTAGCTTGCCACCTAATCGACGTATTTCTTCAGGGGCGGTGGTGAACTCGACCTTAGCTAATTGTGACAATTGAACAATTTGCCCATCTGCGGAAACGATTGGCATAGCTTTCAGCTGATCAATCGAAAGATCGCCAGCCTCTGCGCCAACAACCTGCAAATCAAGCAGCTCACCCGCATAAGGGATTTGTGTGACAACATAGCCATCGTTAAATACATCAACATAATTGGCAAAATCTCTGATTGAGATACCGAGCCGCGATAATGCCAGCACGTCAGGGGTAATGGTAATCTCTGCGGCATTGTTATTGAGACTGGGCACAACCCTGATCTGATTACCATCACGCCGCGGAAACGCCGCCGACAGACGCTGATTGAGCTCAATAATGACGGGTTCAATGTCTTTCAGACTACTCCCCATAATATTAATCTCAATCGACCGTGAGCCACCAACCGAGCGGCCAAATAAGGACGCTTGGCTAACAAAGACAGACGCCCCAGGAATATCAAAAAGCGGCCGCATCAAAATTGGCCGCAATTCATTGACTCTAGCGCTGTCAACGGTTGAGCCGCCAGCAAATGCGCCGCCTCCATAAGCCACAAAAAAGAAGCGTTCAATCGCTGGCAAACTCGTGGTTGCTGGATCAGCTTCCCATAATGGCCTCGCCCCTTTTTCCATAGCACTGGCAATGCTTAGCGTCTCATCCACAGAATATCCAGGCGGCACAGAAATCCTGCCAAAGACAAAATTAGCATTACCATCAGGCAAGTAATCCAGTTTCGGCATCATCACCAAAATGCCGCCAATAATGATCATAAAAACGACGCCGATCAGGATAATGCCGCGCCTTGGGGCATCCAGCATGGCATTGGCATGGCGCAATACAATCGCCTTAAAGCCGCTCCCGATGGCATCTATAATTGGGATTGTGATTAAGGTATCTGGCTTAAAGCTGCGGTGGTTTAGCATAACCGAAGATAAGGCCGGTATCACCGTAACAGACACTAAAACCGATATCAAAACAGATACCGATATCGCCACCCCAATATCACGAAATAGCTGTCCAACCGGCAGCTGCAGGATAATAATCGGCAAAAAGACAACGACCGTCGTAATGGCTGAGCCTAAGATTGGTGCCCATACTTGGCGGGCACCATCAAAGGCGGCTTGTTTGGCGCTCTGCCCCGCCTGCCGTAATCGGAAAATATTTTCCTGACTAACAATGGACGCATCCACCACCATGCCAACAGCAAAGGCTAAGCCTGCCAGTGAAATAACATTGATCGAAAGTCCAAGTGCCGAGATTGCAACAAATGTTCCAATGACAGAGATAGGGATCGCACAGAACACAATCAGCGTTGGCAAGACACTGCGCATAAATAGCAACAAAATACTTACCGCCAACGCCCCGCCAATAAAGATATTCTGCTGAACGAGGGAGATTGCTGATGAAATATAGACGGTTTCATCATAGATGACACGCAATTTAAGCCCCATTTGCTTGAGCGTATTTTGATTGAGATCAGCGATCTTTTCTTTAACCCTCCCCATGGTTTCAACAACATTGGTGCCTTGTTCGCGCGTCAAATTGATGATGATCGCATTCTCACCATTAAGCCGGCGGAAACTACTGGCATTGGCAGGCTTGACTTCCAGTCGCGCAATATCGGAAAGCCGGACAGGGATAATATTGCCGTTCTCTGCTTGATCGGCGCGAATAACAATATGCCCGGCTTCTTCCAGGGTGAAAGATGGTGACGATACACGAACAATATATTCACGCTTGCCCGCCTCAATATTACCAACACTTTGCTGCGTTGTTGCTGATCGTAAAGCATTAATGACTGTTGTCATATTAAGCCGATATAAAGCGAGTTTTTCAGGATCAATAATGACCCGCATCTCAAACTCATTACCGCCATATTTGAAGACATCAGAGACACCCTCAACACGCGCCAGAGGGTCCATAATATTGGTTGTCAAAAAGCGCCCCAGCGCATCAATATCGGCCACGTCCGCCGGATCAATACTATCATCATTGAGCACCGTTAAGGCGAGCCTGGAAATAGGCGAATCATCAGAGTTTGATGTCCGCACAATCGGCGCTTTGGCATCATCAGGCAGACCAGTAATCCCTGATAATTCTGACAGCAGCAAGGTCAAAGCCTTATCCATATCTTGATGCACAGAATAGGTGATGGTCACTCGCGCCGAGCCCGAAAATGACCGTGAAACGATTTTCTCAATTCCACTTAAGGCGCCAAGGTCTCTTTCCAGCCGATTGATAATCTCTCGATCAACATCAGCCGGTGATGCCCCCGGCCAATTAACCCGCACCTGCAATACTGGCCGTTCAATATCCGGCGTCAGCTGGATCGGAACCTGTTGCAAGGCCGATAAACCAAATAGAAAAATCATCAGCATTATCGCCATAACAGCGGTAAGATGATTAATAGAAATGCGGATAAGATTAGACATAACTATCCATTATTCTTCTGTTATATATTGCGCTGGCTCTCATGGTTTTACAATCTCAACCACCATCCCATCACGTAAGCCCTCATTGCCTTTGGTGACAATCTGCTCACCAATGGTTAAGCCAGTCTTTATGACAATTCGATCAGCAATAGTTGCGCCAATAGCGATATTGCGGCGCAACACCTTATCATCTTCAATGACAAACACATAGACACCATCAGTATCAGGAATAATAGCATCAGACGGGATCGTGACGACCGCCTGCTGATCCGATGCTGGGATATTCACCCGCACACGCGCCTGATCAGCCATCATAGCAGGGGTCATCGCTGATGTGATAGTGAAGCGGACAGGTCGGGTGTTGGTTTTTTGGTTTTCTGCCGGAATCTCACTGCGGATGACCGCGGCCAGCTCTCTGCCAGTGGCGTCAAACCCTGTTATAGATTTGCCAATGCGCAAAAATTCGAGCATGGAAATAGGGATATCAACCTCAATTTCATAGCCGCTGGAGGCACGGATTTGGGCAACCATCTCACCTTTGCGGAAATATTGATTATCCAATGAAGTGACACTAACAAGCTGACCAGCAACAGGGGCGATGAGACGGCCAGAGGCAATGTCAGATTTGGTATCAGCAATCTCAATGGCAATCAATTGCGATTTGATTTGGGTTTTGATCAGATCACTTTCCAGCTTAGCGATATTTTTCTGGAACGTGACTTCTGCTTGCCGCGCCTGAAGATAGGCGCGCAAAGCTTCATCCAGCCGATCTTTGGGGACAATATTTTCAGTCGCCAATTCAGTCAGCCGCTCAAATCTGGCTTGTTGCAAGACGGTTTGCTCTTTCGCCAAAGCCAGCAGGTCAATCTCAAAATTGAGAGACGTTTCAATTTGCGTAACAAGCTGCTTGGCTTCGGTTTGCTCTAAGATAAGCTGATCATGTTTGATTTGGGTTTTTGTTGTATCTTGTTGGGCAATCAGCTCCCCTTTATCAACAAAATCGCCATCACGCCAAGAGGCCAATTCCACAACCCCATCAATAGCCGTGACAATGGCTAAATCTTGGCTCGCAATAATCCGCCCTTCCATCATATTCTGTGCCGCAATGATGTCAGATATCACCTCAGCCACTTCAACTTTAGGTGCTGACTGACTATATTGCGCCGCTACTGGTGACGCCAAAACAAAAAACAATAAAAGAGGGCTTAATAAGATAGCGCATATTAAGGGACAAAAACGATTTCTGATCATTGACTTCTTGCCTGTTCAAAATGATAGCGCCATATTATATGAGATATGCAATATGCGCTAACATTAAGAAAGATAATGCGTTTTATGCAGTTTCAATCCTTTATCACTGGCATTTTTATCACTGGTAATTTTTTAACTGGCATGACCAAGACGCTGCTAATGTTATGTCCTACATATCATGCAAATGGTGAAAGGGTTTACGGTCATTCAACAAAATACTGTACTTCACGGACGATCATATCCTCACCGTTGATTGGCACCATATCTTGCGGGCATGTCGACATAACGACAATAACATCATGATGCGCGCGCAGACGGATATAATCCCCGGGCTTGGATAATGGTGGACAGAAATCTGTGGCGCCATCTAATGTGAACGGAATATTCATCCATAAATTAAGCGGTGACGGCGTTTCTGGCACGGTCAAGCCTATGACTTGCATGGCAGCCGCCAGATTATCCGTGCAGTTATCATGATACTCCGTGCAGCCCAGCATCTTATAGCGATAGACATCACAAGCCGCAAGCAACGTATCATGGCGGCCAGGTGAGGTATCTTCCTCGACCGTCAGAAGCGGCCGCCGATGATTGCTATATAAGGGCGCCCCAACCACCGGAAACATGGATTGCGAAACACTGCGTTGGTGTTCCATAGACATAAATTCTGCCAAATTATCTTTGATGAAACACCATGTATCGACGACTTGCGTGCCATGCGTGTTGATGATGGTGATAGCCTCACCAGTCTTGACATAAGCCGCCCTTCCTTGACGCGCTGGAACCGTTTCTAATGCTTTATCTGCACCTGTCATGATCAATGCTCCTATCACCAATAGACATACTACAGCTCTATTCTAACCCGATCCTTGGCAAAATTCATCCCTTGGGGTAGTTTTTTTTCAAGTTCAGCCAGCTTAGCATCATGCCTAAACAGCACGTGATGCGTGATCATAAGCCGCTTGATATCTGTGTTCTGATAAAAATCAATTGCTTGGTCGATAGAACAATGTCCCCAGCCTGCTTTACTAGCCTGCTCATCATGAGTGAACATGCCATTCTATATCACCAGATCAGCACCTGCCGTAAAATCTGCTAATGGCGCGGCTTGCTCTTGGTCATATTCATTATCAGACAGATAACAAAACCGCTTATCGCCAGCGTCAATCCGATAGCCATAACAGCCGCCCGAATGCTGGAGCTTGAGCCAGCTTAATTGGCCGGCAATCACTCTATTGATATGAGCGCTGATTGGCATAGCCGAAAATGATAATCCAGCTCATGCTTTGTGATCATTTATCCGCATTAAACGCATCATGACTGGTATCTTTGATTTGCTCCAAAAATTGCTGGATCAGGTCGCTTAATAACGTTGTTGCTTGTTCGCTATGTCGCCATGCGAGATAAATTTGCCGCGTAAATTGTGGCGCACCGTCAATGACAAATATCTGATTGTTCATGACTTCATTGGCAATCAAACTGACAGGCAAATAACAGCTGCCACCATTTGCCAGCATATAAGCTTTTGCCCATATGCTAGAGCCAAAGCTAATGCGGGCAACGTCAGCATCCGAAAACTCAGCTATATGATCACGCGCAAACTCCACCCCATGATCAACATAAATATAGCCCTTATCAAAGCGTACAGGTCGATCAGGGCGGCTGCCAACTAACACCAACTGTTCTTTGATTTGCTTTGCTGTATAAACATCTCCACTGGGAAAAGCGGACGTGCTGATAGCAATATCAACAACCCCATTATTTAGCCAGCCATGCAAGTCCTGATGTGAGCCCGGCCATGAGCTAAGGGCTATCTGCGGCGTCAGCTGACGCACCAAATCAAACAGTATCTGCCCATATTGCGGCCAAAGATCAGGCAGACATCCCATATGATAAATAGCGGCCATACCTGGTGGAAGCGCTGTTTCCGCTTCGGCCTGACGCCATAATTCTAAAATAACCTCAGCATAGCGTTTCAGCTTAAGGCCTGATGCTGTCAGACTAGCGCCATTTTTATTTCGCTGAACCAATTTCTGGCCTAAACTGGTCTCAAGGCTTTGCAACCGTGCCGTCACCGTCGATTGGGTGACATTTAGCCGTTCCGCCGCCTTAATTAGACTTCCGGTTTCGATAATTGCCAGCAATGTTTTTAAGGCAACAAGATGCATATTATGACATTTTCCATAATTCAGTCTTTTCGATAATTATCATCATAATTATTCTATTGTCTAATAATAAAATTTCTGGAAAATAGCATTTAGGAGAAACATATGGCAAATCGAGTTCCTGAACATGCGATGCTGATAAATGGCGATTGGGTGGCGGCATCTGATGGTAGCTATTTTGATAGCATCAATCCAGCCACGGGCGCGTTATGGGCGCGCGTTCCGGCGGCAACTGCAGATGATGTTAATCGCGCGGTTGACAGCGCATATGACGCCTTTACCAATGGCCCATGGTCACGCATGACCCCGACAGAGCGCGGCCATTGCCTGCGCCGGTTAGGTGATTTGCTCGCTGAAAAATCAGAAGAGTTCGGCCGTATTGAAGCCATTGATACCGGAAAATTGTTCAAAGAAACCCGCTGGCAAGCCAAATATATTGCTGAGTTTTTTCATTTCTATGCTGGCGCCGCTGATAAAATTCATGGCGAAACGCTCCCCATTGATAAGCCTGATATGTTTGTTTTCACCAAAAGAGAGCCTTTGGGGGTGATCGCGGCGGTTGTTCCATGGAACTCACAGCTGTTCTTGGCAGCGGTCAAAATTGGCCCTGCATTGGCGGCTGGTAATACGATTGTTTTGAAGGCATCTGAACATGCCTCGGTAGCCATGCTTGCTTTTGGCAAGCTGATTGCTGAGGCCGGAATACCTGATGGTGTGGTCAATATTGTGACGGGTTTTGGTGATCCATGCGGCAAATATTTAACAACGCATCCCAAAGTCGCGCGGATAAGCTTTACGGGCGGCCCTCAATCAGCCAAGCATATTATCCATAATTCAGCTGAAAACTTTGCTGAAGTATCGCTGGAGTTGGGCGGTAAATCACCTTTTATCTGTTTTGATGATGCGGATTTGGATAGCGCCGTTAATGGCGCAGTGTCAGGTATTTTTGCCGCCAGTGGGCAGAGTTGTGTGGCTGGCTCACGCCTGTATCTTCATGACAGCATTGCTGATGCATTTTTGGATCGCATGAAAGCGGTGGCCGAACAGGTGCGTATTGGTGACCCCTTATCCGAGGCGACAGAGGTTGGGCCATTATGTACGCCCGCGCAAGTTGACCTATGCCGAAGTGAGGTTGCTTTTGCCATTGCCGAAGGCGCAACATTGGTAACCGGCGGCAAATCTCCTGATGGTCTATCTGGACAATATTTTGAGCCGACGATATTGGATTGCCCGCGCCAAGATTTACGCATTGTTGACACCGAATTATTCGGCCCTGTGGTAGCCGCTATTCGGTTCAAGACCGAGGCTGAAGTCATTGCCATGGCCAATGATACTAAACATGGATTAGCGGCAGGCATTTTCACCCGTGACGGCGCCCGTGCGATGCGCGTCTCCGATGCGATCAGGGCTGGCATTGTCTGGGTCAATACCTATCGGGCAATATCGCCGATAGCTGAGTTTGGCGGCATGAAACATTCAGGTTATGGCAGAGAGAGCGGATTTCAGGCGGTATATGACTATACCAGACCAAAAACCGTTTGGATAAACACCTCGTCAGAGCCACTAGGAAGTCAATTTGTGGCAAGATAATTAGGGATAGATAGGAGAGTGAGATGAAATTTCATTTAGCAGTAAATCTGGAACGCATGGATGACAATATCGCCATGAAAGATGTTCGCGATCACACCCTTAAGATGGTTCAGATGGCTGATCAGGCGGGCTTTGAGATTGCTTGGGCGGCAGAACATCACGCGCTTGAAATGACGATTGCGCCAAACCCTTTCTCGCTGCTTGTTTGGTGGGGTGAAAACACGAAAAATATTCGCCTGGGCTGTGCTGTTGTTAATGCCTCTTACTGGCATCCGATTAAGCTTGCGGGTGAAGCGGCTATGACAGATTTACTGACCGATGGCCGACTTGAGTTTGGTATTGGTTCAGGTGCCTATCAGCGTGAATTTGATCGCATGATGCCAGGATTGAAACAGTCCGATGCGTGGAAATATATGAATGAAATGTTGCCTGCCTTACTTAATTTATGGAAAGGCGATTACGAACATAACGGCGAGCTCTGGCAATTCCCGCTATCGACATCCATTCCAAAACCGGTTCAAGACCCGCATCCACCACTTTGGGTGGCAGCACGATCACCTATTACCTATGATTACGCCATTCAGAATAATTGTAATGTCATGTGCTGGCCTTTGACACGCGATTTTTCTGAGGCAGAACTGTATAAACAGCGACTCGATGAGGCGATGGAAAAGTTTCCAAATGCCAAGCGTCCTGAGTTTGCTCTCATGCGCCACGCCGCAGTCTATGAAAATAAGCAAAGCCGGGATATCGCTATTCAGTCTATTCAATGCGTGCTGGGACAATTTGAAAATCTGTTCCGCAATATGGGTGATGTGAAAGACGGTTTTCCAAAACAGATTCCCCTTAGCGAGCTAGCGAATAGAGACGAATATAATGGCGAAATGCTAGAAGAAAATCTGCTCTTTGGATCACCAGATGAAGTCATTGAAAAGCTTAAGCGCTATGAGGCGCTGGGCGTGGACTCCTTTATTTACTATGCCAGTATGGGGATGCCGTTGGATGAACAGATCAAATCTATGGAGCTATTCTGCGATAAGGTTATGCCCGCGCTTGCCTAATGCCCGCGCTTGCAGATAACCCATAATTGCGGATTGCCCTAAATAGCATAAAGGTTAGCATCATCATGATACATGCTGAACGAGCTCAAGGCACCGCATTCTGGGACAATGGCAAAGCCGCAAAACCGCATCATATGCCGCTCATTTTCATTCATGGCTTAGGGCTTGATCACCATTGCTTTGATGGCATCATTGCAGCCCTATCAGCAACCCACCGCGTCATCAGCTTTGATCTGGCAGGGCATGGCAACACCCCGGCTGATCCGAGTGAGCGGCCTAGCCTGGATCTATTTGCCCGCCAAACGCTAGCCCTCATGAACCACCTGGATTTAGACAAAGCGGTTTTAATTGGGTTTTCACTGGGCGGTATGATCAATCGCCGTTTTGCCATGGATTATCCAGATCGAACAGCCGGGCTAGTGGTTATGAACTCACCTCATCATCGTGGTGAGGCTGGCCAGAAAGCGGTTGAGGAGCGCGCCAAGCAAACTCGCCATGAGGGTGTGGCGGCAACTATGGAGGCAACGCTAGCCAGATGGTATACTGATGCATTTCGCGTAAAGCATCCTGAGATAATGCAACAGACCGCCGCTCAGTTATTGCGTAATGATCCCGATTGGTATGCCGATTGCCGCTATGTTCTAGCCGCAGGAGTAACCGAATTGATTAAGCCAGAACCGCCAATCTATTGCCCTAGCCTGATTATCACATGCCAGAATGATAGTGGTAGCACGGTTGCGATGAGCCATCAAATCAGCGCCGAAATTGCCGCCTCACAAACCCAGATTATCCCTGACTTACAACATCTTGGATTAATCGAAGCACCAGACCTCTTTAGTGATGCTATTAGTCAATTTCTCTATGCCAATACAATGTGAACGCCATAAGACCCCGAATACTTCAATAGTTACCACCAAAGTTAGACAAGACCATACCCCAAGAAAGGACAATCATTATGACAACTTCTGCTCCCCAACAGATTTTCGGCGACAACATGAATGAAGATGCTAACAGATTCTAAAATTAAATATTTCCACTATCTGCTGTATTGATGTTTATTGTAAATTATAAAAACTATCCTTTTCCGCATTTATGATGACAATGTATTAATAGTAAATATGTATTCAAAGAGGGATTTCTATGGCTTCGAGTACCGTAACAGATGACAGTTTATTAGATGAGATCAGATTAGCCATCAAAAAGATTTGCGCTGATTTTCCTGGCACATATTGGCAAGAGCTTGATCGCAACCGCGCCTATCCCACCGATTTTGTCAATGCGTTAACTGCATCAGGATGGCTGGCGGCGCTTATCCCCGAAGAATATGGCGGCTCCGGATTAACTATGGAAGCGGCTACAGTTATTCTGGAAGAGATTCATGCTAATGGCTGTAATGCCGCGGCTTGTCATGCCCAAATGTATACCATGGGGACAGTGATGCGGCATGGCTCAGACGCACAGAAACAAAAATATCTGCCAGAAATTGCCGCAGGGCGGCTTCGCTTGCAAGCCTTTGGCGTCACCGAACCAAGCAGCGGTACGGATACGTTGGCGCTGAAAACAACTGCTAAAAAGACAGATCAGGGTTGGCGCATCAATGGTCAGAAAATCTGGACATCGCGGGCAGAATATTCGGACTTAATGCTGTTGCTTGCTCGCACCACGCCTCGTGATCAGGTTCAAAAACGCACCGATGGGCTATCCGTGTTTTTGCTGGAAATGAAAGATTTGATTGGTAATGGCATTACTATCCGGCCGATTCGCACCATGATTAATCATGCCACTACCGAAGTGTTTTTTGATGATGTTGAGATACCGCATGAGGCACTTGTTGGCGAACAAGGCCAAGGCTTTTCCTATATTCTTTCGGGGATGAATGCGGAACGCATACTTATCGCCGCTGAATGTATTGGTGATGCCAAATGGTTTTTAGATACGGCCACGAAATATGCCAATGACCGGAGCATTTTTGGCGGGCCAATCGGTCAGAATCAAGGCATTCAGTTTCCTCTCGCCAAAGCCTATGCGCATATGATGGCGGCAGAGTTAATGGTACAGAAAGCCGCCCGACTCTATGATAATAAAAGCGCTCATGGCATAGAAGCAAACACTGCTAAAATGCTGGCCGCCGATGCCTCATGGGAAGCTGGAGAGGCGTGTTTGCAGACTCATGGCGGTTTTGGATTTGCCGAAGAATATGACGTTGAGCGCAAGTTTCGTGAAACTAGACTGTATCAAGTCGCCCCAATATCAACCAATTTGATATTATCGTTTCTTGCTGAAAAGGGATTGGGGTTACCCCGATCATATGGAAAATAGTTGTTTGATCTCAGGTTAACATATGTCCCCTCATCAGCAGGATGGCGCTGCTAGCTCCTCGAAAAAGCCCGAGCTTACCCAGCAATCCGCAACATCGCTAATCCCGCCCAATATGTATTGTTTGCTGGCGGTACTGGCATGGTCACTTGGCTTTCCCGTTGGCTCTGTTTTAATGGAAACGTGGGATTTGGTGACCTTACTGCTTATCAAATTATTACCTAGCACCGTTCTCTTGTTAATCTATTGGCGGTTCACCGAAGGCCGATTACCCCTTAACTGGCATTTATGGAAAAAGGGATTGGTCATAGGCGGCATAGGGTTTGGTTTTGGCACCGTATTGTTGCTTTATGGCCAACAAATATCTAATCCTGTAACCCCAGCAATAGCGGCTGCCATGATGCCGATTATGGGAGCAATCCTCGAAGTCGTGCTTGACCGCCGGGTCATCACACCAAAGTTAGTGATAGGGATTATTTGCGCCTTATTTGGCGGTTTAATAGCGGCCGGAGTGCGCTGGCAAGGCTATGATATTGGCGTCGGCTTTATATGGTGTTTGAGTGCTGTTATCCTTTATGCTTGGGCAACACGGGCAACAAATGTCAACCTAGATGAATTAACATCCATAGGACAGACGACAATCACTTTGGCTGGCGCCGGATGTTTTATCAGTATCACTTGGCTCATCGTCGCAGCCATGTATCCGCAGCAGATATATATTGGCCCGATCACCTCACAAAGCCTGTTAATGTTGTTTGCCTTTTCGATTTTATCCACCGCCTTGTCACAGCCATTTTGGATAGCAGGCGCGCGCCAATTAGGCGTAGCTATTGCCTCATTTCATCTCAATGCCGTGCCGGTATATGTGATGGCAATCATGGTCTATGGCTTTGATGGTAAATGGGACATCATGCGCTTAGGCGGTGCCGTGATTGTCGGCATAGGTGTCATTATTGCGCAGTCAGAACCGGTCAGACGACGACCGTCTTAATCATAGCAAAGATGATAAATCTGGGCAGCCATCATGAAAGCGGCGCAATGGCTCCATCAGCCTCTTTTAATGCTTTGATATTGGATGAGCCAGTCAGGAACATAGCTACCCTGATCTGATCTTTCCAGATGTCCAGAACATGACTAAGCTGATCAGGGTGCAGGCTGCCATCAGCGGCTTCTAGTGCCTTGATAAAGACCCCTGCCGCCGCCACTATATCCGCCCCCAGCCATAAGCAACGTGCCACATCAAGACCATGGCGGACACCGCCTGAGCCAATCAGCTGAATATCATTAACGGCATCACGCAAATCAAGTAATGCCTGACATGTCGGGATACCCCAATCCATGAATGGAGCCATAATATCTTGGCGTCTCTGATCTGTCCGGCTGTTTTCTATGCGGGCCCAATTTGTGCCACCTAGCCCCGCAACATCAAAATATCTAATCCCAATATCGCGCAGTCGGGTGACAGCCTTGACACTTAATCCAGCACCGACTTCTTTGATCATAATTGGGGTCGATGTGGACTTAACCAGCTTAGCCAGCATATCCATGACACCTCGCCAAGCGCGATCACCTTCGGGCTGAACCAATTCTTGCAAGGGATTAAGATGAATGGCGAGGGCATCTGGCGCCAGATCATCTATGGCTTTCAGGGCAAGCGTGAGGCCGCCTTCCTCAATGAGTTGTGCCGCCCCAAGATTACCAATAAGCGGGATATCTTGCGCTAATGCCCGCAACTGAGATTGGCTATTATTCTGACTTAATGATGCTCTTTGAGAGCCTACCCCAAAAGCCAATTTATGCGTATTGGCGATCTCTGCTAGCAGCTTATTGATCGCATCACCACGCGCTGACCCACCGGTCATGCCACTAATCATTAATGGCGCAGCAAGCGGTTTGCCCAAAAACCGTGTTCTTGTATCAATATCGTCAGCATCACATTCTGGCAACGCCTGATGGGTTAGACGCACATGGTCAAGGCTGTTGGGGACTTGTGCCAATGCCTCAGCGTCTTTAGCAAGATCAATATGCTCATCTTTTCTTGTGCTTAGATCAGACATCTGACGCTCCATTATGATTGGCATGATGATTGGTATGATATTCGGCTTCAAAACGGGGGCGGAACAAGCTGTCAATCAACAAACTATGCGGCACTGTCAACGCCGCTAAGCCAATAAATACCACCATCATACTAGCAGGCATAGCACCTTCTGTCGGCAATAGCAGCGTATAGATCACGATCCCAGCAAGCCAGCTGGCAACCGTAAATACTGCTGTCAGCCCAATAACCAGTCGTGGCGACAGCATCTGATTAAGCATAATCATGATACGGCTGACATGCCTGATGGTATGGATCAAACAGAAATAGATCGCAAATGCGACCAAGGCAGGCAGAACATAGATCATAACGCCAAGCCCTATCCATTCAGCAAGCCTGGCCCATAACCGCCGATCAAGCGCGCCAATCACCAGATATATGGCGGCTATCGGGAGCCAAATCCGCATGGCCACATCAATCCACACCCATAACTGGACGGTATTACCAAAAACCAACCATTGAAAAATCTGATCCGCTGCCATGCGATCAAATTGGCTTATCCCTAAGACAACTAATCCGCCATGGCTTATGGCTTGAATATAGCGTATCCATGGGGGCAGATAGCTCAAGCTATCACCACGGCCAAAATGCCAAATGCTAAGCAAAAGAAACCCGAATAAGGAGAGTTGCGGTTGCCACAGCCAGACCCCAACGACTAGCATCGCGATCAAAATATAGATTACCAAAAAGCTAATCAGCCGCAGTAAAGATTGCCCATAGCCCATAGCAATAGCCACCGCACCATCCATAGCGCCATGTGGCAAGCCGATCAAAACAACAGATAAGAGCGCAATGATGGTGACATAATCCATTATGTGATCGCTCTCATTTTATGTCTCACTTCTCATTTTATGTCTCACTTTATGTCTTTCCAGGGCCGTGAAAACATGGCTCTTATAAAAGGCCATTTTGGCATCGCCATGATGATTTTCAAGCGTAATCGATGGCTTGCTAATCCTGACATAAAGAGCGCCATTTCATCACCAGTGAGCGCCTTTGCGATTGCCACAAATAGGCGTGGCGCATATTCCGGATGTTTTTTGATGACCGCTAAAAATATCGCATCCATCCATAAATCCAGCCGTTTATGAGGCGGTTTGAAACGTAACTTGCCATAGGTTTTGTGACTAGCTAGGGCGGTTTCTATTTGCCGCTGAATAAAGACAAAGGCATAGCCAGATGATGGCCTGATAGCACCGCCATTGCCGCCAATAGCATCAACCTTATCATCACGCGGCGCCAAAAATCCCATCGGGATAACGCCTTCTTCGCGGCGCAAAACCATTGTCTTGCCAGTCTTTAGGACGTGATCACAATAATCAGAAATCGCCTTATCATAAAAATTGTCGGGGGCGAGTTCAGGGCTAAACATTGTCGATTCGACCAGCGCCCTATTTTTCGCATATGGCAGCACATAGATAAAATGGATGCCGCGGCTTTGATCACAGCGAAAATCCATCAACACCGCACATTCAGGGTCAAAGACATCATGTTCGGTTTTAATCTCAACACCGCGAAAATGTTGCAGCATTATGCCTTTGGGTAAGTCTGGCGTCCGGCTATCGGCAATCTGGTCAAAGACGGGCAATTCAGGTTCCGCCACTAATTCAATCGCCGTTTTATGAGGCATGATATCAGTCACCTTAGCGGCCGTGAATATGACCCCTTGCTGGCGCGCCAAAATCCGGCAATGATTAAGCCATGCCTTCGATTCAATCGCCATATAGGGGTGATGCTGTGCTGTCTGAATATGCCGATCTGTGTTTGTGATAATGGCCCAGCGCGACCATGTTTTGCGGGCAATGGACGCCGCCACCTCTAAGCCCGTGATCTCTAAGCTCTGGATCGACCAGCATCCCCAATTATGATCACGCCGCGTCTGATGATCAGGGTGGTCAATGACTGTCATTGCCATATCTGGCAATTCCGCCGCCCTTGCCGCCAGCGATAATCCAGCACAGCCACCACCCAGGATTGCCAGATGTTTTGTCATGATGGTATTACCTCAATCAACGGCAGTCCTTGAAGCGGTTTATGCAGGTGATTTTGATGATGAATATGATGATGTTTCGGCCAGCCAAGATAGCGCCGCACGCCATGAAACCGGCTCCATAAGCGCGGCAATGTTAGGCATGACACCCTTATTTTTGTGGCAGTGCTGGTGACTTGCCGGCCATTATGCCATTGATATTCTGCCTTCCGTAATTGCACTCCAATCTGGCGATAGACGCGGCCAGCAACCGCAATCGCTAAATGCGCGCGGATGGGCAAATACACCATGCCCTTTTCCCCACTAAGGTAATATTGATCCGCCAGATCAAGACAGCGTTTAACCGCGCCTCCGATAATGCCGCGATGTTCAATATCGGCTTTGCTATTACCGGCGGCGGCAGCAACAATCTGCTCAGGGGTTAGCCCTGCCATCCATTCGGCAGGCAAATAGCGGCGTCCTATTTTGGCATCATCTAAGACGTCTCTGGCGATATTGGTTAACTGCATCGCGATCCCAAGATCAACAGCAAAGGCAAAAGCCCGGCGATCATGACAGCCTAACACCGGACACATCAGCAATCCAACCGTGCCGGCAACATGATAGCCATAACGGATTAATTCATCTTCCCTAGCAAAAAGCACCGTCTGTTGATCGGCGATCAGCCCATCAATCAGCGCCGCGAGCACTGGACGCGGCAAATGCATTTCCTTAATAAGCTCTGATAGATCAGCATAAATCGGATGACCCTGCCGGATATCGTCCAGAATAGCTTGCTTCAATGCCTGTAATTCTGACGAATGATCATGATCATCATCATCGGCCAGATCATCAATCAAACGGCAAAATTGATATAAGCGAGCGGCGTTATAGCCTGTTGTCTTGCCCAATAGCCGCCGCGCCCAAGCAAAGCTTTTGCCATGCTGGCTAAGCGTTTGTTCTGCATCATGAGCAGAGGGCATATGTTCACTTGTGCCATGTTCCATCATTAGCTAGCCTCTATCAAGACTATACGGCGCTTTCATCCCGAATAACAAGGTTCTCAACCACTTTGGCTGAACAGAGAACCCCCGGCATTCCTGCCCCTGGATGCGCGCCTGCCGCCGAAAAATACAGATTACCAACGCGGCGATCCCGATTATGATAGCGAAACCATGCCGATTGCGTAAATACCGGTGCTATTGAAAAGCCAGCGCCATGCATAGATCGGTAATCTGTCTTAAAATCATCAGGGGTCATCCAGAAATCTGAGGTGATAGACGCTTTCAGACCGGGCATAATAGTTCGGTCGAGAGCAGCAACGATCCGATCACGCAAGGCTTGTCCTTCTTCGTTCCAATCCTGTCCCCCCATAGTATTAGGCACTGGGCATAAGACATAAAAACTATCCATGCCTGCGGGGGCAAAACTGGCATCGGTTGCTGTTGGTCGATGCAGATAAAGTGAAAAATCTTCAGCTAGAATCTTTTTATTGAAGATATCATGCAACAAGGATTGATAGCGCTCTCCCATCCAGATAGTATGATGCGCAACATTAGGATAGGTGCGTTTTGTGCCAAAATATAACACAAACAGCCCCATCGAATAGCGGGTCATGGAATCAGGGATAATTTTGCCTTTGGCGCCAGCTGCTTTATCAATCATCTGTCGATATACGGTTGGCGGATCAGCGTTGCAAATCACCCGATCAGCTTCAATGACCTCACCATCCGTAGTAGTCACGCTTTCGGCTAATCGCTTATCAATATTGATCCGCTCAATATCGGTATTGAGCCGAATATTGATGCCGTGGCGTTGCATAAGGCCGTGCAAGGCATTAACGACAGCACCAGTTCCACCCATCGCAAAATGCACCCCCCATTCTCGTTCCAGAAAATGGATCAGCGCATAGATAGAGGTTGTGTTAAAAGGATTGCCGCCAACCAGCAATGGATGAATAGAAAACGCCTGCCGCATCAAATCATGCTTCATATAACGGTTTACCAATTGTGATACGGTCAGATGGCTTTTTAGACGTACAAGTGACGGGATTTGCGCGAGCATACTTGTGAGCCGGTCAAATGGCTGATCAGCCAGTCGCCGGAAACCGACATCAAAAATCTGCTCAGAGGCGACCAGAAGTTTGCGATAACCTTCGCCATCATCATCGGAAAACCGCTTAATCTCATTGATCGTATCTTCGACAGTGGCGCGATAGTCAAATTGCTCACCTGTGCTATCGAAATAAAACCGATACCAAGGATCAAGCGGCACAAAGGTGATATGATCTGAACGCTTCTCGCCAAATAGCGCAAAGAGTTCATCAAACAAAAACGGCGCCGTGATCACTGTCGGCCCCGCATCATGGCGAAATCCATCACGCTCAAAGACCCGAGCCCGACCACCGATCTGATCAAGGCGTTCGATTAGCGTCACATCATCACCACGCGCACGCATCCTGAGGGCGGCGGCGATACCACCGAACCCGCTGCCGATAACGATTGTTCTCTTTGCTGTTGGCATGGAAAAATTTATGCCTATCTCAACATTAATGTGTTAGCGCTTTAATTCTGACAGAATAGATAAGCTTTTGGATAGGAGCAATAACCTGACGCATAAACTCTGGCATATTATGATAATGTTTATCAGCATCAGCCAGCATATCTTCCATCATCTGCACGGTTTTGCTAATCGCATCTGATGCCATAATCGCATCCAGCCAATGAGTCAGATCACTCGATTTGCCGTCATTTAGCCAAGTATTAAAACGGGCTTTTTCACGGAGAGATAAGTTTTCTCTAAACAGCACAATAACCGCATTGGGCGACCGTCTAAGGAGATCAGCGGCACTGGTTTCGGCCCCATCGGCACCCGCAAAGTTGAGCAAGTCATTAGCCACTTGATAGACCGAACCAATAGCCTGAAAATATTTCCGAGAAGATGGAATAATCTCTTTTTTATCGCCCATAATGGCAATGCCTTCAATCGGCGCAATGAACAGCGGCGCCGTCTTACCCAAAATAATATCTTGATATTCCTGACGGCTAGGATAAGCGTTCTTCTCAAACTCTTTTGCCTGACCGCTAGTAGTCGTCATCATATGCTCGCATAGAATATGCACTAATTGTGGACGGCCAGATTTATCCGCGGCCTTTGCCGCTAATTCAAATGACAGCCCGATCAGCCAGTCACCTAATGCCAGCGCCACATCGCGGCCAAATTTGAACCAGACGCTAGGCCGATTGCGGCGCATCTGATCACCATCAGAAATATCATCATGGACGAGTGAGGCATTATGCATGACCTCAATAGCGGCAGCCCAATAAAGCGCCGCGTCGGTATTACAGGTGATATGTTGGTGGGCGGACATAGCCAATTTAGCGCGTAGCATTTTTCCACTATCGTGAAAATGATGCTGAGCCGCTTGCCCTAGAATATCGTTTGATTTTGGCAAATGCGATTTAATCAATTTGAAGACAGAGACTTCGATACGAGAAAGATCGCTAGCAGAATGTGGCTTTAGGTCATGAGTGTTTGTCTGTTTGCTAATTACATCATCCATGACTTACCACTCCTAAAATCTATCACTTGCTTATTTCTTGAATATAAAATGGACGGGTCGGACAGCCCTATATAAGGGGGGGGGAGGGCTGTCCGCCCTGCGATGCTTAAAACTTAGGCTTTGTCAGACTCAGTTGTTGCAACGCTCCAGATGATTACACCAAACGCAATCTTGTTGAGCACGTCAGCAAGGTTGTAAATAATGTTTAGTGAATCGAAATCTGGTGTATCGCTGACCATGTAGCCGAAGAAATATCCAAGTGGATAAATCGCCCAGCCGATGGTTACAATCCACCGCATGGTTGAGAAAGCAGATTGCACAGACTCAGGTGCTTTTTCAGCATTAAGCTGTCCTGCTTCACCAGCAAAGATTTCATAAAGAATATAGGCCCAACCAAGCATACCAATGACGAAACCGATCGTAATGGTAGCTTCACCAAAGATACGAGCGTTTTCATCAGTGAAGCTGGCTTCACCAATATATCCACCAATAAGCATGACAATTGTACCAATCATCAAACGCCAGAATATGCCAGATGACACTTTCGTAATGGCGCTGAGGATGAGGTAGAACTCAATCATCAGAAGTGGCACAGTAATCAACCAGTCAATATAACGATATACGGTTGGAGTTGTTCCAGTTAGAACCCATACATCACGCATATAGAAATAGTGAACAGCAGCAACCATGGTAACCATACCAGAAACAACTAGTGAGGTTTTCCACTTGGCAGATACGCGGCCAATTTCAAGCCAGAAGAAAGCAGTAGATGCAATCAGCGCCATTGAAATTAACCAAAAAGAAATACCAACGTAATCATCAGATTTTAGATTTACGTCAGCAAAAGCAGGCATAGCAGAAATCAGTGAAACTGGAACTGCTGCTACCAATGCATTTTTCAACGTCTTAAACATATTATAACTCCTCAATATTGAGATTTATCACGACGTAATATGTGATGCTAAGCATCATATATTAAATAAATTTAAAACAAGCTAAGGCAATGTTTTTACCCTATATATATTAGAGAAAATTAATTAACTAATTGATAATTAATAATAAAAAATATTAAAAAATTGCCCATTTTTTGCCATAATTGCGGAAAATTGCCGGAATCATGAATATCTTCATATACAATATATGTTAATTTCATATAATTACATATAATGCTTAGGTTTTAATGCTTTAGGTTTTGATATAAGGTTCAACATTATGATAAATACGGTTTTTTTAGGCGGCTTTGGCATGTTATTGTTAATTGGCGCTATGGTGTTTGTCTTTATTCTGATGGAAAAGACCAATTTAGCTAACGGCACCAAACGTCTTATCCATCTCGCCATGGCGCTCTTCATGATCACCATCACAGTAATGATCATTAACTGGCACAAGACGGTATGGATGGCGCAATTTGACCTATGATACTGATATCATCATCATAGGCGCTGGCGTTGCCGGATTAAGCGCAAGTAAGATTTTATCACAGTATAATATCCCTCACAAAGTATTTGAAGCCTCGCATCGCATTGGTGGCCGGGCTTATAGCGAAGCCTTTAAAGATGGCAGCTGGTTTGATTTGGGCTGCTCCTATCTCCATGAAGGGGCGACTAACCCGATCACAAACATTGCGGATGCCTTAGATATTGCTTTGGGTGATGGTAATCAGTTTGCCTTTGATAACTGGCAATTCGGTGCTGGCATAACATCACAAGACGCTGATTTCCGCCGCCGCTTTTTTGATTTCTTTGAGCAATGCCAAGCGGCGATGGAAGCACAATCCATAGCCCCTAATAGCAATGATAGCGATAACATGGCTGAATACATTGATTGGGACAGCCCCTTTGCCGCCATTTTTAATCATTGCATGGCTGGGTTATGTGCCGCTGATGTTGCTGGCTTATCGGTGCGGGACTATCTCAATGCTGGCAGTGGCCTTGATTATGCTGTTGCTGATGGTCTTGGCAATCTGATTGTGAGATGGGCGGCAGATGTAACCGTTGAAAAAAACTGCACTGTCCGAGCAATTAACTGGGCCGCAAATCATGTCTCTGTGACAACAAATAAAGGCACTTGCACGGCCAAAAAGGTACTGATTACGGTATCAACAAATATTCTGGCATCAGGCATGATCTCTTTTACCCCTGAATTACCTGACCCCATGATGCGCGCAATAACCACCCTGCCTTGTGGGGTGCTAAATAAGATTGGTATATCCTTTGCGCCCAACACATTCTCTCATGATATGGCTGGCTGGCATGTGGCCTGCCCCCATAGTGATGCGGCTAATAATATCGCGGAGGATGACGGGGTTGTTGGCTCGGTTGACATTAATATATACCCAAGAGGAAAGATAAGCTCCCAAGACGGTAATACACATCAGCACGCGGTGGTCTTTGCGGGCGGCAGTCACGGTGAATATCTCGAAAAACAGGGGACAGCCGCGCTCATTGATTATTCCTATCAAACCATGACGCATCTCTTTGGTCATGACATTATGGATAATAAGGACAGCATTATCACGACCGCATGGGCGAGTGATCCGTGGGTGCTAGGGGCATATTCTTATGCAAGTGCAGGTGCTTCCACCATGCGCCAGACCTTAATGGAGGCGGTTGAGGAAACCTTATTTTTCGCTGGTGAGGCGGCCAGCATTACCCATTATGGCACCTGCCACGGCGCCTATATATCAGGCAGAGATGCCGCCACCCGCATGATCAGTGCCAAGCGTGGCTAACCCCTATTAAATATATTGGCATTTACAGATATGCAGGCACGCCAAAGCCATTTCGCCCAGGGAATTCTGGCGCTAGCAATCGCGCATTTTCCATCTTGAGCCAGAGCCGAAGTTTTTTCCGTCGCAAGTCTTGCTCGACATGATCATCAAACGCTGTACGCGAATGCAGCACCATATAATTATTGGCAAATTGCATATCACCCGGTTCCATCATCATATCGATCCGCATATCTGGCGACATCATAATATCATCAAACACATCTAAGGCTTCTTTCACTAGTGGCGATAGATGGACGCTCATCTGCTCATAGCCTAGCTCAATATATTGTCTAAGATAGCGGCAACTTAGCTTACCATGATGAAAGCTAAAGATTGGGGTGGTTTTATCTTCGCCAAGATGGGCATAGCAAAACTGCTGATAATAAATGTCTAGTAAATCTGGCCGGCGTTCTAAAATGGCATTATAGATGGCGGCGGCACTTACCAGACTGCTCATCCCGCCTGATTTGGCTTTCCGCACGCATAGCAAGCCAACAACATCCGACGGATCAGTATGATAAGGCAGATACAGATTGGTTTCATAAACACGTGTGTCATTTTTGGTAATATCACCGACATTCATGACATTACCAAGCAAGTCGCCTTTGGGGTTTTGGCAAACCGGTTGCCCCATATAAAGCCCAATAGCATAAAACAGCGTCTTGATATCATCATCGCTGTAACGGGCGATAGGCAACCCCCTCAGCAACTTAAAGCCAAGGCCATTTTCCAGCTCATCGGTGAGGCTATCCAGCACCTTAGCCAACGCCCCCATATCAATATCAGGTTTGGCGATATCAGACTGCTTGATATGTGGGAAAGCCAGACCGCGGGATTTGAGTGAGCCCAGCATCGCATCACATGCGGCAATCTCCGCTGTGGTTAAAGGATGACACCAGTCGCTATCCTGGTCGTTATCACGGCCGCTATTGTGGTCAAAATCAGCCGCTTTCCAAACTGATTTGCCGATGATTGGCTGTCTTTGAATATCTGTCATCTGGTTATTCCATCACGTCTCAGTTGCCCTTAAATTGCATCACTACTATAAGACCGAAATGGCGTTCAATACAATTCGTTAAAGCCAGACCCTTCACGTTAAGACTAAGCCTAAGCCCAAACACGCTTATGATGATAGTGTTGGTGTGGGTCTGGCTTTTCTAAATAGCCTCGGTCTGATGGTTATGATCGCCACCCCCAATAAGATAACGATGCCGCCAAGCAGTTTTTCTGCCGTTGGCTCTTCGCCTAAAACAAGCATCCCGCCGATCAGGGAAAATACCGGAAGCAGGAGTAAAAATGGCGCTACCACGCCAACGTCATGACGACGGATTAGTGAGTTCCATAAAAAATAGCCAAAACAGGTCATCACCAAACCCAGATAAATGACGGTTAGCCAAACATTGCGATTAGCATTGGCAATCGCCTCCATTTGCCCTGCTTCAAAAATCGCTGACATGACAAATAGCTGCGGCGTTGCAAAAACTGCCACCCATGCGGTGACTTGCAATCCGCCAATATCTTTAAGTGATCGCACCATGACCTGACCACAGGCCCAGACAAAGCATCCACCTATGACCAGAAAGACTGACCATAAACTGCCGCTTAACGCATCTTGTTGCGTCATCAGCCCAACACCGATAAATGAGATCAGGATACCAGCCCATTTTTGAGCCCCCGGACGTTCTTGCAAAAATAACGCCCCCAATAGCACCAGAAATGGCACCTCAAGTTGAACAATAAGCGATGCTAGCCCGGCTTCGAGACCAGCAAGTCCAGTAAATGTCAGGCTATACTGAATAGCCGCAGCAATGATGGCAATATAGAAAAGCTTTTTCAAATTGCCCCAAGGAACAGGCACAAACCAGACCAACACCAATGCCGTCAGGGTGAAGCGAAATGCCATCAATAAAATGGGCGGAAAATGATGTATCGCCCCTTTTGCAAAGACAAATCCCATCCCCCAGACCAGGGGCACCATAACAGCCATAAGAATTTCAAGAGGAGTGAGTTTTGGCATAAGGACAGCACTTTGCAAAAAAGAGGCGTCGCCGTTGCCTCATATAAATTAAACGCTTCAATTATATCTGCTATTATCTGAATTGTCATGTCTATCATCGCCCATCGGATATCAGATCAGCCCATCATCCAAGCCTATTCAGGCGCGCCATTTGGCGATAATATTAATGGCCCTTCGCTGATCGAGGCGCCGTCTTGGCTACCACATCGAAAGGCGCGTTATTATTTGTATTTTGCACATCATTGGGGCGATCATATTCGGCTGGCGCTGGCGGATGACCTGTTGGGGCCATGGCGGCTTTATCAAAATGGGGTTCTGCATCTATCAGACACGCCTTTTCCCTTGCACAAACCGCCGGTTGCTGAACCGCAATGGGCACTTGACCGTGGGGTATCTGGGCTTTATCCGCATATTGCCTCACCCGATGTCTATATTAACCATAGCCGCCAGCAACTAGGCATGGTGTTTCATGGCCTTGATCATGATGGTGAGCAACGCTCGCTTCAGGCATCATCAGATGATGGGCTTGTCTGGAGCATCGCGCATAAGCGTATCAATCAAACGTATTTGCGGATGTTTGATTATAATGGCGATCAATATGCGCTGGCTTTAGGCGGCCAGATTTTGCGGCAATCCGCATCAGGTGACATTGCGTTTGGCCCTTATGCCTTTCCATCCGGGCATCGCCATGCTGGGGTGTTGGTGCGCGGCGAGCGATTGCATGTCATCTGGACAAAGGTTGGGGATGCGCCGGAATCATTGCTCCATTCAGTCATTGATTTATCACGAGAATGGCACCAATGGACGGCGCAAAACACCGTCACCTTGCTTGCCCCTGAACGGGATTGGGAGGGCGTTAATACACCCATCACCGCGTCTGATATTGGCATTGCCGCACCAAATGAACGTGCCTTGCGTGACCCTTATTTATTTGAAACAGATGGGCGCGTCTATGTCATCTATGCTGGTGGCGGCGAATCGGCACTTGGCATTGCGGTTATTGACGGCATATAAATATGGTGAATAAGTTGAATATGGTGGTTTATTTTCCACTAAAATTAGGATAATTTTTGACTATGCCACATGCACCATCACCACTACTTGATCCGTTTGGACGGCCAATAACCTATCTGCGCGTTTCGGTTACTGATCGCTGTGATTTTCGCTGTGTCTATTGCATGGCAGAGGATATGACATTTTTACCGAAATCGGAGATTATGTCGCTCGAAGAGACAGAGACATTATGCCGGCGCTTCATGGCTATCGGGACGCGCAAGATACGGCTGACAGGTGGTGAGCCATTGGTGCGGCGGAATATTATCTCTCTTATTCGCAATCTTGGGGCAGAAGTCAAAAACGGCAATCTGGATGAGCTAACGATTACCACGAATGGCAGCCAGCTCTATAAAATGGCAGATATGCTTTATGATGCCGGGGTGCGGCGGCTTAATGTATCGGTTGATACCCTTGATCCCGACAAGTTTAGAGCCATCACACGCTGGGGTGATCTCACCAAAGTCCTAGAAGGAATAAAAGCCGCGCAAGCCGCCGGACTTGCTGTCAAGCTGAATACGGTTGCGCTGAAAGGGGTCAACGAAGATGAACTTGGAGACATGCTTTCATGGTGTGGTGATCAGGGCATTGATATGACAATTATTGAGGTCATGCCAATGGGTGATATTGGCGGAGAAGACAGGCTTGATCAATATCTGCCTCTATCATTAGTGCGAACGCGGTTAAGTCGCCGCTTTACGCTGCAAGAGATACCCTATCGCACGGGGGGCCCGGCGCGTTATGTTCAGATAGCAGAAACAGGACGAAAGTTAGGGTTTATCACGCCTCTTACCCATAATTTTTGTGAAAGCTGTAATCGTGTTCGGCTGACCTGTACGGGTATGCTCTATATGTGTTTGGGGCAGGATGATAGTGCCAATCTGCGCGATGCCCTGCGTGCAGGTGGCGAAGACGCTCTCGATGCCGCTATATTAGAGGCCATCAGCCGTAAGCCTAAAGGCCATGATTTTATCATTGACCGTGATCATAACAGCCCCGCTGTCGACCGCCATATGAGCGTTACTGGCGGCTAGTGCCTGATCATGGTTGTTTCAGCCATCCCCCACACTATATCTATCTATGTCCATAATAAATATGGGAAAAATAATACCGCGATCAATATACATACTTGACCAATTTTTATATCTAATAATAGTCTTTTGAATAGTGGAGATGGATATGAGTGCATCCTTAAAGCGAGTTATTTATGTGTCTGAACGCGCCGATACTTCAAACTCGGATTTGCAGGAAATTATTAATTCTTCACGAGTCAATAATCCGCAGAAAGACATAACAGGCTGCCTAGTCTCTGGGATTAATTCTTACCTCCAGCTTCTCGAAGGTCCTGATGCCGCAGTTGATGAACTCTATCGGAAAATCAGCAAAGATACGCGGCATACAAATATTGTAATACTCAATGAAGAGGTCATTGACAGCAGATTATTTACGTCTTGGTCAATGCGGCTTGACCCATTTAATAATCTGATGTGGTCAGATGAGGAAATTAATGCAGGAAACTTCCTGAATATCACGGCGACTAATGCGCTGAATATCTTCACCAGAATTCATGAACAGGGAAAATCTGTTTTTTAGACTCTTTTTAATAATTCCCGCAGTCTGTTTAGGCAGATCAATATCTCACCCAAGAGTCATGGCGTCGCTAGCTGATATCTTTGAGCATTTCTGTCTCAGGTGACACTTTATTTAGATACAACCCCAGTTCCATCATGGTAACTCTTGAAGACGCGATCCCATGGCATTTCTCTCATGCCATAATTAGAGATTATATAGCGATGATGCGGCTCATGCGCCAATTCATAGAGCGGCGGCCAATGTTACAACCAACAAACAGTCAAAAAAAACAGGCATGTCTGAGCGATGCCTGTTTACTTCGGTAAGGGGATAATCAGCGTGATTAGATGACTTTGGTGGTCATCTCACAAACGCCTTCAATTTCACAATGGATCACATCACCTTTCTGCACCGGACCGACACCTGACGGCGTTCCCGACATGATCACATCACCAGCAGCGATATCATAAAACCGTGACAGATAAGCAATTTGTTCCGCCACTTTCCAGATCATCTGCCCCAGATCACCCTCTTGGCGCAGGTCACCATTGACACTAAGGTTAATCCGGCCAGTATCCGGATGACCAATGTCAGAAACCGGAACAATCTCACTCATAGGGGCAGAACGCTCAAAAGCCTTACCAGGCTCCCACGGACGCCGCTGTTCTTTGGCTACCCCCTGCAGGTCACGGCGTGTCATATCAATGCCAACACCATAGCCATAGACATAGCTCAAGGCATCAGCCACAGAAATATTCTTACCGCCACCTTTTAACGCAACAACCATTTCAACCTCGTGATGCACATCCTGGCTCTCTGGTGGATAAGGAAACTCACCAGACGTATCTGCGTTTTGGGCATTCTTCTGAAAGAAAAAAGGCTCCTCACGATTAGGGTCACCGCCCATTTCAATCGTGTGCGCGGCATAGTTTCTGCCAATGCAATAAATACGGCGTATGGGGAAAGATTTATCAGAACCTCGAACTGGAATGGCGGTAACATGGGGTTGGTCAATAACGTATTTACTCATAGTATTTATTCTCCTTTGGTGGTGTTAACGGCGCGACGCATAATAATCAACACGCCGCTCAAGATAAGCCAAAAACTCAGCAATGATGAAAGACAGGGCAAAAAGAACAATCAGAACAGCCCAGAAATGAGACATTAGAAAATTCGAAGCATATAATTCAAACAAAGACCCAAAGCCAACAATTGATATCAATAACTGGCCAATGATGACGCCTTTAACCGCACGAATAAAGCCAATGCGAACACCAGATAATATTTCCGGCAAGGCCGCCCAGAAATAAATCTTTGTCAACGCATCCAATTGTGATGCGCCAAATGATTTTGACATTTCGACTAGCGACTGATTAATCTGGCGAACCCCAGCGCGGGAGTTTAAAACAATGATCCATATTGCAAAAAGAGCTGTTGTGATGACGATGGATTTTAGCCCAAAGCCAAACAAAACCATTAATACTGGTACCAGCGCCGTTAACGGCGCGCTTAAAAACAGATTAACCCACGGCAAAAGCAATTCATCAATCAGTTGATTTTTCCCCATCAGAATACCAACCGGAACGCCGATACAAATGGCAGAAAACGTGCCAATAGAAAACGCCAGCGCGGTTTCTTTTAAGGCATTGATAAATGGTGTCGTGCCTCCAATTTCAATCAGGGTTGCAAAAATTTCTGAAAGCGGTGGCAGAAAAAATGTCAATTCAATCTGTCCGACAATTTCCCATAATATACCCCATAAAATCAGCGACGACATGTTGGGAAGTTTATATCCAAAAAGGGTCATGCTTTCACCTATTCCACATAAGACCGCAATGACGCCCAAATGCGATCCACGATATCCAGATATTCTGGCTCACGCCGTATGCTATCGACGTCCTTGTGTCTGAAGCCTGATGGGCGAATGATTTCCATGACCCGGCTGGGACGCGGCAGCAGGATGGCAATCTGGTCAGACACATAAACCGCCTCCTCAATCGAGTGGGTGACAAAAATGAATGTTTTATTTTCATTTTTAACAAGCCCTAGCAAATCTTCCTGAAACTTGCGGCGTGTCTGCTCATCAACAGCCGAAAATGGTTCATCCATTAATAGCACCTGGGCATCAACACTAAGCGCTCGAGCAAGGCCAACACGCTGGCGCATGCCGCCCGATAGTTCATGTGGATAGCTATGCTCAAAGCCGCTAAGACCGACCTCATTGATATATTTTTCTGCGATGCCTTCGCGTTCAGACTTTGCCATGCCGCGTAACTCTAGCCCAAAGGCTACATTTCTGATGACGCTTGCCCATGGCATCAAAGCAAAATCCTGAAACACAAAAGCGCGATCAGGGCCGGGGGCTTTGACCACTTCACCATTAACCAGAACCTCTCCGCTTGTCGCTGGCAACAACCCTGCAATGATCTTCAACAAGGTTGTCTTACCACATCCAGATGGGCCGAGAAGCGAGGTTAACTGCCCTCTGGGGAAATCTAGACTGAGATCACGGAGAGCCTCCGTACTCCCATAATTTTTATATACATTCCTTACGGTAACAGCGTTGTCAGTAGATTTGGTCATTTTTCCCACATGATTTCTATGTTTAATGATTTTAGACTAGTCGAGAGCAGAAGGTTTTCGAGACCCTTGCAGAAGTTTATTTTCAACCCGTTCCAGAACGTTAAGGAAGAGCACGGCAAGAATGATAATTGAGGCAATTGCCGCATACATACTCGGATAATCGGCAATAGACCGGCTATATGTAATAATATCGCCAACCCCTGTCGGGGTAATCTTTAGCTCGGATAAAATCGCGCCGATAAAGCCAGCTGACACACCCAATCGCAGGCCAGCAAATATAATCGGGAAGGCGGCAGGAAGAATGATTTTCATAATAACTTGACGCCGTGAGCCTAAAAAGGCTTCGCCCATTTCAATAAGATTGGCAGGCGTGTTGCGCACTGCCCCACCAGTATTAAGAACAATCACCGGCATAGCCATGATACAAACCACAAACACTTTAGAGGTTAGCCCAATGCCATAAGCCATTACCAGCAACGGGATCAAAGCGGCTAGAGGTGCCGTTTGCATAACGATAAATATTGGTGAAACAAGCCAATCAAAGCCACGGCTCAAGCCAACAAATAACCCTATCCCTATGCCAAAAAATGCTGAGATTAAAATCCCGATTACTAACGGTTTTAAGGTTTCCGCATAGGCCTTGAACATCGTGCCATCTATCAACAACGCCCAGAACGCTGATACCGACTCAAAGAATGTTGGAAAGGCAAAACTGACTGGCACACGGCCAGCAATTTCCCAGGCCGTAAAGACAACCAAAGCTGATATAAGTTTGAGGATATTAGCACGATGTTTGGCTAGCATTTGGATTATCCAATATTTTGATAATGATGATAGCAGGGCAATGACTGCCCTGCCCGATAGGTGATCAATTTATTTACTTTGTCGCATTTTCAAGCGGTGCAAAATACCAGAAGTCATTCGGATCAAGCGTATCCGGATCGCCTACAATCTGACCCGCCATTGAATACCATTCAAGATCTGCTTTCGCCGCAATCATGCCACCGCCATTGGGATGATAAAGACCGCCTTCGACCGCGTCCTTAAAGAACCCA
Organism: Alphaproteobacteria bacterium; assembly: GCA_016778985.1. Classification (GTDB taxonomy): domain Bacteria; phylum Pseudomonadota; class Alphaproteobacteria; order Puniceispirillales; family UBA1172; genus UBA12202. The sequence goes on from JADHOM010000012.1 coordinate 48,247, forward strand.
TCAAGACCTTCAAGCACCTCTTTTGGCAGTTGACCAATTGGGCCATCAGGATTTGTTTCTCTTTTAATGATTGATGGGTCTTTGTGCATATCCTGATACACACTGACCAATGCGGCGACAAAGATATTCACGTCATCTTTGTTTGCTTTCATCCAGTCAAGATTGGCAAACAGCGCTTCGTCACTGGCATCAACCTCAAACATTGGCAACACATTAAACTTATCCCCCTGCAGCTTCATCAGCTTGTTCTTATTGGAAAGGTCAACAATTGTAGCGTCTGTTTGGCCAGCCATAAGTGCCGCAATCCGGTTTGAAGAACCGGGAACATAGGAGCGGTTACCGAAAGTGATATTCATCCGGTCTTCGATCACATTAGCAATAGAATCTGTACCACCGCCGCGTGAGTGCAACATAATTGGCTCACCATCCAGATCAGTCAAACTAGAATATTTCTGGGATGTTACTGGGAAAAACTTTAGTTTTGACATCTGGAAAATAATACGAATTGGTGCTTTTGAGCGCTGCATTACCGAATAAGGTGTACCAAATCCAATATCCATCTGGCCGCTTAAAATGGCCTGAATGGCCAGTTCTTCATCGGCAAATGCGGTCCATTCATAGTCAAGACCATTGGCTTTTGCTCTCTCAAGCGCAACAAAAATATGCGCCAGTTCATCTGATGGTGGTTCGGCAAGAGCGATCTTAATTGTATCCGCCTGCGCCGTGCTGACAAAACCAGTGAACATTGTCACCAGTGTTGCGGCTGTTAACTTAAGGTATTGTTTTAATTTTAGCATTATTTTTCCTCCTCGAGACTAAATGGTAGCGACAATCCTGCCGTTCCCTTAAATTGATCATAGCGCTATTTTATGCGCTAAATTTTTAACCAATACAAAATTGATCACATATATTTTATAATTGGTCAAGTATTGGTTGAAGCATTGACTACCATTATTGTGATGTGTCATTTATGTTCACAAAGGTGGAGGAAATCGTGACAACAGCAGATGGTGCATTAATCCAATTAAGAGCTTGGCTTGCCCAACGGAAGCTACCGTCTAATGGTCGCTTACCGCCAGAGCGTGAGTTTGCCGAAATATTGGGCGTTTCGCGCGGCGATCTGCGCAAGGCTTTAGCAACATTGGAGAGAAATGGCGAGTTATGGCGTCAAGTTGGCAAGGGCACATTTATTGGCACTAAACCAGTTGATGAACTTTCTGTTGTCGGCAAAGTTGCCGATCAGTCTAATCCCCTAGAGGTTATGAATGCGCGAATCATTATTGAACCAATTATTTGCCAACAGGCCGCTATCAATGCCGCAAGCATGCATATTGATGAATTAAACCGCTGTATGGTCGCACAGCGGGCGGCGCAAAGCTGGCGGCAATATGAAAACGCCGATAACCGTCTGCATAGGATCATTGCCATCGCCTCTGGTAATATTGTTTTGCTGGCCCTGTTTGATCAGCTTAACGCCATTCGGCGCGCTGTTGTTTGGGGACGCTTGCGGCAACATTCAGATGCCCCACCAACCAACCACCATAGCTTTTCTCAACATGAAAAGATTATTGCCTCGATTGCCCAACGCGACCCTGAGCTTTCCGCATTGCTAATGCGTGAGCATCTTGAAGAAGTTCGTCATAATTTAATTAACCCTGGCAAAATAGCCTCAATAGTTTAGGTCTGACATTTGCGCGAGCCATGAAGCTTGGGCATATATAAGACCTCCTGAGCTGATGGCTTTTAGCATTCATCTTTCACGAAGCATTAATGTAAATGGGCTTATTCAGCCGCCATTGTGAGCGGTTTATTGAAGTGAGCGTAATGTTGGATTGCCGCACCAACACCGGCGCCCGGCTGGAACCGAATGCCAGCATCAAGCATGGCCATTTCAACACCGCCAAGAGCTTGCAGTACCATGGTTTCGTTTAGCCATCCTAGATGACCAATCCGAAACACCTTGCCAGCAACTTCACCTAGACCGCCGCCAAGCGAAACACCATAATTATGATAAGCCGCCTTGATCACGTCATTGGCATTAATGTCTTCAGGAACAACTATGGCTGTAACCGTGTCGGAATACCATTTAGGCGCAACAGCACAATTTTTAAGACCCCATGCGTCTACCGCTGCCCGCACCCCATTAGCTAAATGACGATGCCGTTCAAAGACATTTGTCAGGCCTTCGTCATTGAGCATATCAATCGATGCGCGCAAACCTCTCAATAAAGTAGCAGCAGGCGTGAAAGGGAAATAGCCTTGTTCATTCATATTCAACATATCTTGGAAATCAAAATAACCATTTGGCAGGGTTGAGGTCGCGGCGGCATCTAAGGCTTTCTGGCTGACCCCGACAAGGCTAAGCCCGGTTGGCATCATGAACCCTTTTTGTGAGCCTGACACAGCCACATCAACGCCCCATTCATCCATGCGAAAGTCTATGCTGCCGATTGAGCTAACACCATCAACAAACAGCATAGCCGGGTGGTCAAGTCGGTCAAGGATGTTGCGGACTTCTGCAACATTACTGGTCACACCAGTGGCGGTTTCGTTATGGCACACCAGCACGGCTTTAATCTCATGGTTTTTATCATTTTCAAGAATGGTCTGATATTCACTGATCGGGACACCAGTACCCCACGCAGAATCGCAATTTACAACATCAAGCTTAAAGCGCCGGCACATCGCAACCCAAAGCGATGAAAACTGGCCGAAACTAGCGCCTAGCACCTTATCGCCAGACGATAGCGTGTTGGTGATTGCAGCTTCCCAGCCGCCTGTACCTGAGCCAGCAAAGATAAATACATGGCCAGTCTGGGTCTGAAAAATTGTTTTGATATCACGGAAAAGCGGTAACGTGAAATCTGGAAAGTCTGGCGCACGATGGTCCTCAAGCGGCACTTCCATAGCTCGACGAACCTCAAATGGCATATTTGTTGGGCCAGGTACAGCCAATGTTCTAAATCCAATCATGTCTCTCTCCATATCTCTCAGGAACAATATCGTTCAAACTTTGAAAAAATCACTAAAATAAGTGTTTTAGTGTGTGTTGTTTTATTAACAAACGTAATATATGTTAATTTTGTTAATTTTAATCATGATTAGGATGTATTTGTGCAAAAGACATTTATTGGGACACAATTGCGTCAATTGCGCCGCGACGCTGGCCAAACGCAGGCTGAAATGGCAGGCGTCTTGGGCATAAGTGCCGCTTATGTTAATCTCCTGGAAAAGAATCAGCGCAGTCTGTCGGTGCCGGTATTAATGGCGCTTGCCGATCATTACAATGTTGATTGGCGCGATGTTGTTATGGACAAAAGTGCAAATATCTTGGCGGATTTGAGAAATGCGATACAGGACCCGCTATTTGCTGGTAATCAACCAGATATCCAAGAATTGCGAGCGGCGATTGATTATGCGCCAGCGCTTGTGCAGAACTTCATTAAACTTCATCAGAGTCATCGCACGGCTATGGATAATCTCATGCGGTTTGGTAGTGAGCGTATGCCGCAGGAATTACTAACATCTTCTGCTGAAAGCGTTGTCCATGATTTTTTTCGAAATAATTTTAACTATTTTGAGGTGTTGGAACAGGCCGCAGCTGCCTTGAATGAGCAATGGCAGTGTCCGCCGCATGATGTTCATAATATGCTCAAACACCGCCTTTTTGATCGCCATGCGATTGATGTTATTACAAAGCCCGTTGAGCAAATGAATGACTCATTGCGAATATATGACGCGGACAGCCGCATCATCCAGCTGTCAGAAGCATTAGATTTTCAAAATCGGACATTTCAGCTAGCGCATGTTCTGTGTTTTGTCGAATTATCAGACATTTTGCATAAGGTTACGGCAACTAGTAAAATTGAATCCGAAAGGGCGATTGCCAGATGCCATGTTGAGCTTGCCAACTATTTTGCAGCGGCGGTTTTAATGCCCTATGATGCGTTTCATGCAATGGCAGAACAAAGCAGTTATGACATTGATCGCATGGCATCGGCCTTTGCGGTATCGTTTGAGCAGGTCTGTCATCGCCTAACAACTTTACAACGCGAAAACAGGCGTGGAGTGCCGTTTTTCTTTCTGCGCATTGATAAAGCTGGCAATGTGACTAAACGGTTTAACGCAACCAGCTTTAACATTGCTGAATATGGGGGGTCTTGCCCTGTCTGGAATCTGCATACGGCGTTTCGCACACCTGGGGTGATTTTGCCGCAATATGTCGAGCTTCCAGATGGTGAGAAGTTTTTCACCCTTGCACGAACAACAGAGCGCCCGGCCTATTCCATGCAAACCCAAGATCGCAGGCTGGCCATTGCCCTTGGCTGTGAGATTAAGCATGCGCATAAACTGGTCTATACATCGACCTTCCAAAAGCCCGTTGATGAAGCATTCAGCAAGATTGGTATTAATTGCCACTTATGCTTACGGCGGAATTGTTCTCAGCGGGCGCATGATCCGCTGTTCGGTGAGTTAACAACAGATACCAGCCGGCGGGGCGAAACCCGCTATGAAAGTTAAGACTTTATTGCGGTTGCCCTGCTTTGGTCATGGCAAGAAAGGGCATCGGCTGAACCAATATAGCCTGTGCTTATGATAATATGGACACATGATGGTGATCATCTATTGACGCCAGATGAACTATATTCTACGTTTCAGAGGTGATGTAGCTTAATACTTTCGCATGAGGTTCAGCATGGATACGTCTTCCTCACCAAAATCCAATGCCCCCAAGAAAAGTGCGGCGAGTGCTAAGTCAGAATGGAATTATCATCCGCCGATTCCAATAGATAATAATCCGCTATTTTCATGGCCGATCCGTTGGCGAGATACGCTGACCTACTATCGTGATAGCTGGCTGGTGCTATCAGAGGGAACTATTTTTGTGCTTCTGGCTATGCTGTCTTGGCACTTGCTCAGCCCCGATATGGAAACAGCTATAAACCTGCATTGGTCATGGGTGGGCGGCATATGGCTGCGCAATTTTCTGGTTTTGTTGGTGGTTGCTGGCGTCCTGCACTACTATTTCTTTGCCCGTAAAAAACAGGGCACGGATTTGAAATATGTCTCATCCTTTACGTCCAAAGGTAGCCGATTTCTGTTTAACAATCAGCTCTTGGATAATATGTTTTACGCGTTGGTCAGTGGCGTTCTGATCTGGTCATGTTTTGAGGTGCTGATGCTCTGGGCTATGGCCAATGGCTATGTTCAAGTGATCACATTTCAAGATCATCCCATATGGTCTATTGTGGCTCTGCCGTTGATTTATATCTGGATTGCGTTTCATTTTTATTGTGTGCATCGGTTGCTGCACCTCAAGTTTCTCTATGACAGGGTGCATGCGTTGCACCACAGGAATATTGCAACTGGGCCGTTTTCTGGCGTCTCTATGCATCCGGTGGAGCATCTGTTTTATTTTTCATCGGTACTGATCCATCTGATTGTACCGACACATCCCGTGCATATTATCTTTCATCTCTATTCGCTCTCCTTGGGGGCGGTGTTTGGGCATACTGGATTTGATGCGCTCTTGGTCAAGAATAAAAAACGCTTGGCGATTGGGCATTTCCATCATCAGCTTCATCATCGCTATTTTGATTGCAATTATGGGTCGGTGGATATGCCGTGGGATAAATGGTTTGGCACATTTCATGATGGCAGTCCAAACGCCATGAGCCAGATCAGGGCGTCGCGGAAACTCTAGCAGATCACTTTGACACCACTAAGCCTAGTAGGTTAAACACTAATTCATGACAAAAATAAAATTTCAGGACGTGTTGCGCGATGCCGTTCAATCCCTATTCGGAACAAACCCGTCCGCTCAAGAAATCATCGATTCTTATCCAACTGCGCATTTGATCGGCACAGATACCATTCAAACAGGCGGTGGCACATTCTTTGATATTTTTGCCAAGAAAGGTCGTGACGAATGGGCCGAAATTGAAAAATTGGTTTCGCATTTTAAGACCCTTGGGGTCAGGCAGTCGGCTCTAATCCGCGGCGATTTCCTCTTTGGCTATAAGCCTCAACCCTATGACGTGATAAGGGCTTTGGTCTTTGAATATGCCACTATGGGAATGAATGTCTTACAGAACTTCCACGGGTTGAATGACGCGCGTTGTCTGGCTGGTGTTGCAGAGGCTGTGGCGGAAGCGCAGGCCGCCGGATATGATATTATTGCGCAGGGAACGATCTGTATTGAAGATAATCCTAATGTCACTGTTGCTAGATGTCTGACATTCGCTGATGAACTGGTGGCGCTTGGCCATAGCGGGTTTTACTTAAAATCAGCGAGCGGCCGGCTAAGTCCGTATTTTGTTTATGAACTCGTATCAGCCCTCTATCGACGCTTTCCTGATCAGGATGTAACCATTCACGCCCATTCCACTTATGGCGAAGCGCCTGCCTGCTATATGGCCGCTACCTTGGCCGCTATTGAGCAGAATAAGACCATCACAATGGATGTTCAGCACCCTGCGCTTGCCGGATCAACAGCACAACCAAGTATGAACAAGATGGTGGACCTTATCAGAAACTATCCAGATGAACGGATTGCAAGCGAATCGCCGCAGTTGGATATTGATGCCATTAAGGCCAGCATGTTCTCTCTTTATGGGCTGCGCTTCCGTTATCGTGAGTTCGAGTCAAGGTATAATGCAGACCTCGTCAAATCAATGAATGCAGCGCGCACACCCGGTGGGGCATCGGCGACGCTAAAATCAATACCAGGCCTTGTCGATACGCTTGGACGCCTCCTCGGCAAGGGCGGCAGTCACGCTGATTGGGACCACATCCAAATAGCGATCTACCAGATGCAAAATCAGATTCTGGATGACCTAGGACAACCAACCCAAGTGACGCCTTATGCAGCGAATACCACTGGCCAGGCCGCTCTGTCGTTATGGCATCAATTGGAAGGGCGTGACAAATACCACACGCTTTATCCCGGCATTGTTGATTACCTCGCCGGACGTCACGGCCATGTGCCACGCAGTGCCAGCCGAATACTTGTGGCCAAGGCGCTAAAGCAGCTTGGGCTAGCGGCTCCGGAAAACTATGTGATGGCAAAAGACCGGCCAGATGGTCTCCCATCTGCTAAAGAGAAGCTGATCAAAGCTGGTTTGGCGCAGCCAACCATGCGCCAGATAATTTCTGCTGCCATGCTTATCGATACGGGGCCGTTCAAAACTATTGATCATATCGTGGCCTGTGATAAGGGGCAAAACGTGCCGTCGCCGCCGCCTGAACAGCCGTTCTATTCGTTGCCACCGCAACCGGTGCTACGCGCTGATGGTAATGGTTATAACCGTGATGTGCGAGACGCGGTTAATATCATTGGAGGGTATTCAAAGCTTCAGGAAATTGCCGAACGGGTTCTTCATACCAAACAGTTGGTTGACCGCCGCTATATCTTCCCGGCAGGCGAGGAAGACCTCGAACAGAAATGGCTGAATGCCAATATTGAGCGACTGAAGCTGATCCTTGACGATATTCCGGTGAAGCTGGCAGCAGCAAATTTTTCGGACGGGCAGAAGATGGTGATGCTGGATCGCAATAACCCCAACAGCATTCATCTCTCCATCAAGGATGCGGTCGACCATAAAGGCGCAGGGCTATACGATTTCATGATTTATATCATGAGCGATCGCATCTGACCTCTATAGGCGATAAATTATAGGCTATAAAACTTTGAGCAGATTGACAACATCCAGGAAAGTTCAGGCTCACCTAGGATCTTGGTTCTTGAACCTAGATTGAATATTCCAAATTAACTGGGTCTAATTGTGGCCGACCAAGGATGAAATCTGCCGCTCTTGCCGCCATCATCTGAACTGGTGCGTTCAAGTTTGCACTGACGACTTTAGGCATGGCGGCCGCATCAACAACCCTTAAACCCTCAATTCCGTGTACTCTAAAAGCACTGTCAGTTACCGCGTTGTCGTCATATCCCATGCGGCAGGTGCAACTGGGATGATATGCCGTTTCAATATTAGCCCGTAACATTCCTTCAATATCCGTAACCGACTGGTATAGATCCCCCGGCTTCATTTCGGCTCCTCTAAACTCATCAAAGGCTTGTTGCGAAACGAGGTCTCTAGCCATAGATACCGCTTCCACCATTTCTTTTAGGTCATAGGGGTCATGCATATATCTGAAATTGATCATTGGGCTGGCTTGAGGATCAGATGGGTTTAACCGAATTTCACCAGTGCTTTTTGGTCGCATCTGATCAACATTGAGGGAAAACGCTTGCTCTACTTTAATCTTTCCATTCGACATGGTGAACCCAAGGGGGCCAAAGTGATATTGAAGGTTAGGATGGCTAACATTATCATTGCTTCGTATAAGGCCACCAGCCTCCCAAATGTTTGATCCTGCCATACCGCCGCCTGTTAGCATCCAGTTGATACCGGCCTTTAATTTATTGAAGGGGTTGTTGATCGAATGAAAAGGAAGTCGCTTTTTTGAGGCAAATTGCAATCTGATCTTGGCATGATCCTGCAAATTCTGACCCACACCGGGCAGATGCATCCGGGGCGTGATGTTACATTCTTTTAGATGTTGTTCTGGCCCAATGCCAGATAGCATAAGCAGGTTTGGTGAATTGATCGCTCCTCCACATAAGATCACTTCTCGCTCTGCAATGGCCGTAATTCGCTCCCCACGATGGGTAAACACCACCCCTTGGGCTTTATTACCATTAAGGACAACCTGCTGCGTTTCGGCAAAAGGTAAAAGGGTAAGATTTGCTCGCGCAAGGGCCGGTTTTAGATGCGCTGTGGCGGCGCTGCATCTTTTGCCATTCATGACCGTGCAATCAAGCCGAGCTAGGCCTTCAGGATTAGCACCATTAAGATCATCAGATCGCCCCTGCCCGGATTCCAATCCTGCGGCAAGAAAAGCATCATAAAGCGGATCAGGATAATTTGCCTGTTTCACCCCAAGTCTGCCAGTTTTGCCCCGCCATTCGGTAGAATTACCCTGATACCGCTCACCTGCTATGAAATAAGGCAGACAATTATTGAAGCCCCATTCTGGCAAGTTGAACTCCTCGGCCCACCCATCATAGTCAAGGCGATGACCACCACAATAATAGACCATAGCTGACTAGGGATATGTTTTGACTTCTTAAGAGCTAGACCGTCTGAGTTGTATTAGAATTCGTTAACTACGCTATCTAGTATGATATTTGCTTTATCTTTGTTTTGGGTCACAATAGCTTTGACAAATAACTAATTCATGAGAGAAACTTAATTATTGACTATAAGACAGTGATTAATGTTTTTAGATAAATAGCTAATGATACTTAAAAAGGCGTAATGGCAATATCAATTGAAAATGCATTGCATCGGGGTGTAGCTGCTCATAAAGCAGGGAAATTGAAAGAGGCTGAGCGTCATTATCGTGCTATCTTAAAATCTCAGCCATTGCATCCAGATGCAAACCACAATCTAGGGCTGATAGCAGTTGCTTTTAATAAAGTTGATGCGGCAATACCATTATTTAAAAATGCTATTGAAGCCAATTCAAAGATAGAACAGTATTGGATTAGTTATATTAATGCCCTTGTTAAACTCAAAAAGCTAAATGCTGCTAAACAAGCAATTAAGACTGCTAAAAAGAATGGGGTTAATGCTAAGAAATTAGATGCTTTGCTGTTAAATTCAGAAGTAAATACTGACATCAAAATTCCATCTCAAGCCCAATTAAATCGTCTTTTAGAATGCTATCAGAAGGGTCATTTTGATGAGGCAGAAAAGTTAGCGCTATCAATAACGCAAGAGTTCCCAAAACATCCATTTAGCTGGAAGGTATTAGGTGCCATTCTCAAACAGACTGGACGTGTGTTAGAGTCATTAACTCCCAGTCAGAAAGCTGTAGAGCTGTCACCTCAAGATGCTGAAATTCATAATAACTTAGCTACTACGCTCAATGAACTAAAGCAGTTAGAGAAGGCTGAAGCAAGCTTCAGGCAAGCAATAGCATTGAAGCCAAACTATGTAGAAGCTCATAACAACCTTGGGGGTACACTTCTGGAACTGGAAGAACTAGATAAAGCGGAAGGACACTTCAGAAAAGCGATTAATTTGAGGCCTGACTATGCTGAAGCACATAACAGCTTGGGTTTAACCCTTAAAGAATTGGGTAGATTAGGAGAAGCTGAAGCAAGCTATAGAAAAGCAATTTCTTTGAAGCCTGACTTTGCAAAGGCATACAACAACTTGGGTGTCATACTTGCAGAACTGGGAAGATTGGACGAGGCGGAGGTAAGTTATAAAAAAGCAATTTCTTTGAAGCCTGACTTTGCAGAAATATATAGTAATTTAGGTGTAAGCCTCAAAGAGCAGGGAAGGCTAAATGAGGCCAGAGAAAATTACAACCAAACTTTAATGCTCAAACCAGATTATGCTGTAGCCCATAGACATCTTTCTTTACTGAAAACATATGACGCATATGATGAGCAATTTCTCAAAATGCAGGAATTATATGATGATAAAGATATGTCAGAAGAAGAGCTTTGCCATATTAATTTTGGGTTAGCAAAGGCTTACGAAGATTTGGGTGAATATGAAAAAGCTTTTGCACATTACATTGCAGGTAATGCACTCCGTAAAAAGCTCTTAAACTATGATATCAGTCAAGATGAAGAGTTATTCAAACAAATTAAAACTACCTATCCACAAATAGCGCACACCTCTTTAGAACTGGATATATCATCACAGAAAATCACACCAATTTTCATTGTTGGTATGCCACGTTCTGGGACAACTTTGGTTGAACAAATCATTTCTTCTCATTCAGAAGTCACAGGCGCAGGGGAGTTACCCTTTGCCACTCAATTTGGGGCACCTATTGTAAGGGGTTTTTCTGAAGCAAATGATGCGTCTATACTCCAATTCCGAAATAAATATCTAGAGAAACTGAAAAGTGTATCTGCAGGAAATCTAATTGTTACAGACAAGATGCCACAAAACTTCCGTTTCATAGGACTGCTTAGTGCAGCTTTTCCTGAAGCCAAAATAATTCATATCAAAAGAAACCCTGCTGCTGTTTGTTGGGCCAATTTTAAGCAGTATTTTACATCAAAGGGTATTAGCTACAGCAATGACATTTATGACATTCTTAGGTATCATGAATTATATCAGAATCTTATGACATTTTGGGAAATCAAGCTAAGCAACAGAATATATACCCTTGATTACGAGCAGCTAACTGTCAATCCGGAAAAGGAAACGCGCCAGCTCATTAAGTCTCTTGATTTGGAATGGGATGAAAAATGTCTATCACCTCAAAATAATTCGAGAATTATAAAAACAGCATCCAGCCTTCAGGTTAGAAAAAAGATATACCGGGGCAGCTCCGAGCAATGGAAAAAATATCAACAATATTTAAATGGGGCGTTTGATAGTTTATTGCATCAGTAAACCCATCACTTTCAGTAATAGCTTAAAGTCGTTATCGAATGACCAATTTAGTAACCTAGTCTATAAATACATTAAGATAAAAAATAGCAACAACTTAACCCTTTAGCTCTATTTTGAAAAAGGTGAATTTCCAACCCTACCCAGGCCCCTCCAGCTCACCATGGGACCCAAATACCCTGCCTCGGTCACAATGACTTTACACATTCTGCATAAGAGACTAACAGCTAACCAAGGCCTAGTCTGGTCTTCACGCGATTACGGCAGTCACAACTGGGTCACAATAGCTTTGA
>JADHOM010000032.1 GCA_016778985.1 Alphaproteobacteria bacterium
ATTTACGATACAATCGCCGAAGGAAGCGGGTTTTTTCAGCATGGGCACACCTATTTAGGTCATCCTGTTGCAACCGCTGGGGCTAGTAAGGTGTTTGATATCATTTCAAGTGAAAGCATGATGGAACAAGTGCGCACCAAAGGAGCGCAGCTTAAGGCAACCCTAATCGATCGATTTGGCCAGCATCCGCATATTGGTGAGATCAGGGGTAGGGGATTGTTTTTAGGGTTAGAGTTTGTTGCCGATAGAGAGTCTAAAACCCCTTTTGATCCGCAAAAAGCTATTCATAAACATTTTAAGGCAGCGGCATTTGAGGCCGGATTAATCTGTTATCCGATGGGTGGAACCATAGATGGTCAGTATGGCGATCATGTTTTGTTGGCTCCGCCATTTATCATTAGTGATAGTCAAATTAATGAATGCGTTGATAAAATTGATATTGCTTTAACAAAAGTAATTCAATAATAACAAGTAATTATAAGGCGATATTAATGTTAAGGTTAAGATATATTTTTGACCTGATTTTAGCCAAGTTTTGCTTTTCTGTTGGTCATGCAGTCGCTATGATTAAGCGCTATGGAGTTAAGGTGATATGAAATCATTTGAAAAACCATTTACGCAACAGGAAAGCATCCCCGACGATGGCATTGCTCGCGCGGTAGAGATTATGCGGACAGGGCGATTGCACCGATATAATCTTGCTGAGGGTGAGTTATCCGAAGCCAGTTTACTGGAAAAGGAATTCGCCGAATGGCAGGGCAGTGATTACTGTGTTGCCTGTACATCAGGCGGATATGCCATTGCTCTGGCCTTGCGCTTGGTTGGCGTCAAACCTGGGGATCATGTGCTTGCTAATGCCTATACGCTAGCGCCTGTTCCGGGGGCTATTCACAATGTTGGGGCAGAGCCGATTTTTATCGAAATAGATGAAAATTATCACATTGATATTGTCGATTTTGAAGCAAAAGCCAAAACATCTCATGCCAGCGTTCTATTATTATCCCATATGCGCGGCCATATTGCTGATATGAACGCCGTTATGGATATTTGTCAGCGTTATGACATTACATTAGTTGAGGATTGCGCGCATACAATGGGGGCTAAATGGCAGGGTACTCGATCAGGCAACTTTGGCAAGCTTGCGGCGTTTTCGACGCAAACATACAAGCATATGAACTCTGGTGAAGGTGGCTTTTTGACGACTAACGATCCTGATATCGCGGCACGTGCTGTTATCTCATCAGGGTCTTATATGCTTTATCAACGTCATGGTGCGATACCAGATCAGTCACATTTTGATGCGGTAAAATATGTCTCACCAAATTATTCAGGGCGGATGGATCATCTGCGTGCCGCCTTGCTGCGGTCTCAAATGCCTTTGCTTGAGGACAACATCCGCCGCTGGAATATGCTTTATGATGATCTGCATCGCCGCCTCAAAGCTATTGCCGGCATAACTATTCCTGATCGTAAACAAGATGAAGCCTATGTTGGCTCATCCATTCAATTTCGCCTCGATGATATTGATACATCTGACATTCCTAATCTGCTTAAACGCCTTGCCTCAAGAGGGGTGGAATTAAAATGGTTTGGTGATAATGAACCCATGGCCTTTACCAGTCGATATGATAGCTGGCGCTATATCAAAGACATGCCGCATCTGCCGAAAACCCTAGCGGTATTGGAAAAGACGGTTGATATGCGAATACCGCTGACGTTTAATCTGGATGACACGGCTTTGATTGCTGATATTCTGGATGAGGAAATGACAAGTCATCGAAAACACTAAAGCTAAATAACCAAGGGTTTAATGACCAAGAAAGTTATCTGCTCATGAAAGCGATCACCTGTATCGAAGATTTACGCATCATGCATAAGCGCCGTGTTCCGCGCATGTTTTATGATTATGTTGATAGTGGCTCTTGGACGGAAAGCACCTATCAAGCGAACGAAAATGATTTGCAAAATCTGACCTTCCGTCAGCGTGTCGCGATTGATGTCAGCATGCGAAATACGGCTATGCCTATGTTGGGGCAGATGCTACCTATGCCAGTGGCGCTAGCCCCAACCGGCTTAACCGGCATGCAATATGCGGATGGTGAGATTCTGGCAGCAAGGGCGGCGGCGGATTTTGGTGTTCCTTTCACCTTGTCAACGATGTCAATCTGTTCGATTGAGGATGTTGCTGAGAACACGGATAAGCCGTTTTGGTTTCAGCTCTATGTTATGCGTGATAGAGACTTTATCCGCCGTTTAATTGAACGCGCTAAGGCGGCAAATTGTTCTGCCTTGATGCTAACACTAGATTTGCAGCTCATGGGACAGCGTCATAAGGATATCAAAAATGGGTTAAGCGCACCGCCTAAAATGACCATTGGCAATATCCTTAACATGATGACAAAGCCGCATTGGTGCATGAATATGCTAGGCACTAAACGCCGACAATTCCGTAATATCGTTGGTCATGTCAAAGGCATTGAAGATATGGCATCGCTGGCTGAATGGACGGCTGGCCAGTTTGATACCAGCTTGAATTGGGAAGATGTTAAAGATATTCGCAAGCAATGGGACGGGCCGCTAATCCTAAAAGGGATTTTGGATGTTGAGGATGCAAAAATAGCCGCAAATCTAGGCGTTGATGCTATTGTTGTCAGCAATCATGGCGGCCGTCAATTGGATGGCACATGTTCAGCGATCCGGATGTTGCCGCATATTGTTGATGCGATTGGCAAACAGACTGAGGTTTGGATGGATAGCGGTATCCGGTCTGGGCAGGATGTCTTGCGGGCGATTGCTTATGGCGCGCAAGGCACGTTAATTGGTCGGGCTTTTCTATACGGGCTAGGGGCGCTGGGGCAGCGCGGTGTGACGCACGCGCTTGAGATTATTCATAAAGAGCTGGATGCAACGCTAGGTCTTTGTGGTCAGACAAATCTAGCTGACGTCGATCAATCTATTTTGCTTCGTTAACATTTTATAAGACGGTATTTTATTTTGCTAGGATTCTCTAGCACATTGGAAAATGTTGGCCTAGAGCAATGCCGAAAATCAGCCTAGGCGCGGCGCTAGGGTTTTTGAAATCGCGTCACTAAATAAACGCCAAAGGCGGCGAAAGCAAATCCGGTTAAGGTTATTGGGCCTAACGGCTCATTAATGCCGAAATAGGCAATGATCGCGGTCGTCGGCGGTACTAAAAACAAATATGATGTGGTGGCGGCAACAGTCTTGCGCTTGATCATAATCATCAAGATCACATAAGCGCCGGTCGATACCGCCAATATCTGCCATGATAGCGAATAGATAAATGGTGCCGCCCAGTCAATTGCTGGCACTTCAACGGTTAATACTAAGATACCAAAGAATAGACTAGCTGACAGCGCCTGGATCATATTGCTTTTCATCAGCGATATTTTGCCGCCAAGCCGTTTATGCAATAATGTCCCAATGGTGATTGATATCAACGCCACCAGGCTGGCGACAATTCCGGTCACTGGCGGGTCAATGCTAAGCGATGGCCATAAGGCAAGAACAACGCCAATGAAGCCAAAGCCTATCCCCGCCCATTGCAGTCGTGTCGGCATTTCGGCAAATAAGAAGATCGCCAATGTTGTGGTCAATAGCGGCTGTGTTGACACAATCAATGCCGCCATTGCTGAACCTAAGCCTGATGCCATAGCATAAAAACTTGCCCCCAAATAGCCGCCATGTAACAGCAAGCCAACAATGGCCGTGGCAAGGATGGGGTCTTTAGTGGCGGCTGGCGTGCCCGATTTCTTATTTTGGCTGACCTGCAATGATGCTTGAGATGATGCTTGCCTGGATGACCATAGATATAACACCACCATGATTAGCCCAAAGAGCAGGAAGGTGATAAAAAAGCGAACTCCTAAAAAGGCAAAGGGGGTAGCATATTCAAGCCCAATTTTTGCGCTAACAAACGCCGATGACCACAAAAATACAAAGATAAAAGGCAGGAGGCGAGTGAGCATTAATCGTCTTTATATGGCGCGAGATGTGTTAAGCCTGATCATTAGAGCTTATCATATCGCAAAATTGGCGGATATCATAAATAATAATGTGAGGGCATAAATAATTATATGCGAGTCGCGTCTTCATCGCTTTGCAAAATTGTGTTGATGTAATGATTTTATTTTGGAGTGGCTTTATCTTGGTGATAGATTAGCAATATGAGCCAAATAAATTCTGAGTTTGATGACATATTTACGCGCCAAGATGTTACTGTTAATGGCATTACTCTGCATTGCCGCAAAGCTGGTGAGGGCAGTCCATTATTACTTCTCCACGGCTATCCGCAAACAGGGTATATGTGGCATAAAATTGCCCCTGTATTGGCGCAAAGCTTCACCGTGATCATTCCTGACCTGCGCGGATACGGAAAATCTGAAAAACCGCCAACTGATGAGCAGCATATGCCGTATTCTAAACGAGTTATGGCGGCGGATATGGTGGCGCTAATGGCGCATTTCGGATTTTACTATTTTGCCATTGCTGGCCATGATCGCGGCGCTAGAGTGGCGTTGCGCTTAGCCAGAGATCACAGAGACAAGGTGAGCCATTTAGCGGTGCTGGATATTGCCCCAACCGATAGCATGTATGAACAGGCTGATATGGCGTTTGGCCGCGCTTATTATCACTGGTTTTTTCTCATTCAGCCGGCCCCTTTTCCAGAAACTCTTATCGCCAGTAATCCAGATTTTTTCCTGACCCATAAATTAGGCCATTGGGGGCGCACAAAATCTGCTATCACCGATGCCGCCTATGCAGAATATCTGATCAGTTTTTCCAACCCTGACACGATCCATGCTAGTTGTGAGGATTACCGAGCCGCCGCCAGCATTGATCTTATCCATGATGCCAAAGATAAAGCAAACCGGCTGAATATACCCGTGCTCGCGCTTTGGGGGAAGGCAGGGTTTGTCGGTCAGGCCTACGATGTTCTAGCGGAATGGCAGGCGGTGGCGCGTGATGTTAGTGGTCATGCTATCCCTGGCGGGCATTTTCTACCTGAAGAATCGCCACAAGAAACCTTAGCCGCGCTAACCGCGTTCTTGCCTGAATAATGATGCTATCAAGGGCGGTTTCACAATTTAAGCAAAGAGAGCTATGAAATAGCCAATAATGAATATAATAGCAAATGAGATGCCAATTATGCAGTAATTGATGACTAGGCTGGCCACTACTAACCCCCGACCTGAATATTTATTCGGGTGGTTATTCATCTCACTCAAGGCGATGTGACCAAGAATTAAACTAATTATCTGAATTAAAAAGGGGATAATAAAAGTGAAGAACAGGCCAATAATAGACAACACAAAAGCCGTGACCCCTAAACCGCTTGTCTGATTAAGGGGGGTGGAAATACGGTGTTCGATTATCTGATCTGGCTTGGATTTATTAAGCATCTCACCGCAAAACCGGCACTTAATGGCTTCAAACATGATTGTTTCGGAGCAATAGGGGCAAGCCTTTGATCTAGCATCGGTCAATGGTGTGAGTCCCTAATATTGAGCCTATATGCTCAGCCTATATCCTGAGTCTTATTAGTAAGGCATTTCAAGGCAGTACAGAAATAAGCCATCTCAACAAATTATTGGAGCGGTCGACCAGACTCGAACTGGCCCTAAGAGCTTGGAAGGCTCTTGTGCTACCACTACACCACGACCGCAGCTTTGACTACCAAGCCCTTGAGAACATTGAGCAAGTCATCATCACCATCTTTAACATAGGAAGCATTCGAAACCGAATCTTACCTGAAAAAAAGAGGTCATGATGACAATCTGTTCTCTGACACCATTGCTGGTCTCATGAGCCGGATTGCAAAACATTAATATCATCAGGGATCGAAAATTAAAAGGCTTTTATTTGCGTTTCATAGCGCAAGGACAACGCTGTTTTGTCCTCAGAGTGACAGGCAATGGCATTAGGCTTGATGAAATCATTGGTGATGCGGAGACCATAAGCTTCGATCCCCACACCCTTAACGAACCGCGCTGATCATAACCCTATCAGGTCTCTGTTCAAGAACTCGGTAAAGTGGATCAGTAAAGTCAGAACAAAGCTTATAACCAGCCCGCGATATTCTCATCAACCAGTGTTTTGATGACTTTCATGCCATTATCGCTATCATTAAGGCACGGAATATAGGTAAATGTCTTACCGCCATTTTCAATAAACTCCTCGCGGCCTTCCATATTCAATTCTTCCAGTGTTTCCAGACAATCGGCGCTAAACCCTGGGGCAACAATCGCCATATGTTCGATGCCATCATGTGCGAGTTGTTCAATCGTCTCATCAGTGTAGGGTTGCAGCCACGGCTCACGGCCAAAACGGGACTGAAAGCTAACTTTGAAGGTATCATCTGACCATTTCAGCTCCTCTTTCAGAAGCCGAGCTGTCTTCATACATTGGCAATGATAGGGGTCACCTTGAACAAAATAGCGTTGCGGAATGCCATGAAATGACGTCAGCAGGACATCAGGTGTATTGCCCTTGATTGCTGTTTTAATGCTCTTGGCGAGGGCTTTGATATAGACAGGGTGGTCATGCCAAGGCGCCACTGTTCGCACCGCTGGTTGCCAGCGCTGTTTGATCATCCAAGCAAACACCTCATCCTGAACTGTTGCGGTTGTGGCGGCTGCATATTGTGGATAAAGCGGCACAATCAACAGCCGGTTACAGCCCGCTTGCTTTAGCTCATTTAACCTGTCGGGTATTGACGGCCTGCCATAGCGCATGGCCCAACTCACCATAAATCGATCGCTATCATGACCATCCGCCAGCATCATATCGGTCAGATTTTCTGCTTGCAGGCGGGTGTATTTTCGCAAAGGGGAGCCATCCTTATCATCGAGCCAGATACGGGCATACGCCTCACCTGATTTGGATGGACGGCGCAATAAAATAATACAATTGAGGATAAACCACCACAACAGGCGAGGTGCCTCTACGACACGACGGTCAGATAAAAACTGTTTCAGATAACGGCGCATGGAACGGTAATCCGTGCCATCAGGTGTTCCTAAATTAACAATGAGAATGCCGGTTTTAGGATGGCGTGGCCATTGCGGATGATCATCAGGATAAGATTTAACTGTCATGCGTCATGATATGAGGCTAAATCGTAATAAAGACAACCCCTCAGAAAGCATATTTTTCAATAAAGCCTTTCTTTGTTAAGGGCTCTTTTAAGGGCCTTTTATGAGCCGCTTTATGGGTTCCTGTCAGCATGGATTAATTGGGCAAAATCAGTATGGATGACCTGCTTGCCAGCATGATCAAAATTGACAGTGATACGATGACCTACAGCGGATTGAACCTGACCTATTCCCCAATCAGGCTCAGCCGGAAGGCGAACAAAGTCGCCTGGCTCAAATTGAATATAAGACGACGTGCTATTCATAATGATTAAGTTAACCTATCCTATCGCCAAGTATTACCGCAACCATATTACAGCCAAAAACTAACCCTAAATCCTTAATCGCCAAACATTGCTTGTAATGGAAAGCAGGTCAATGGGCAGGCACAGGATAATCTCGCAATGAATACCCTTGTCCCCAAATGGTATGAATAAAGTTTTTCCCATTGGCACGATCGGCTAGCTTTTTTCGCAACTTACAAACGAAAACATCAATAATTTTCAATTCAGGTTCATCGCGGCCATTATATAAATGGTTTATGAGTTGTGTTTTGCTGATTGTAACGCCCTTTCGTAAGGCCAGCACTTCCAGGATTAGCACCTCTTTTCCAGTCAAATCAACCTCAATTCCAGCAACAGATACGGTGCGGGTGCTGAGATTAATGGAAATAGGGCCCGTTGTGATGATCGAATCGCTGTGCCCATTGTGACGTCTGACGATAGCCGTTAGATTGGCGACAAGCTCTTGCCGATCAAATGGCTTCGTCAAATAGCCATCAGTACCTGAACGCAAGGCAACCACCTTATCTGTTGTAGATGTCCGCCCTGATACAATCAAAACAGGGGTTTTTATCTTACTGCCACGAAGTGTTTTAGATAAACGGATTCCATCACTGTCGGGTAAGTTAATATCCAGAATAATGGCATCATAGCAATGATCTGTTGCGGCAATTAATCCGTCTTCGGCGGTGCCACAAATATCTGAAAAATGGCCCTCATCAGATAGGGCAAGAGAAAGAGATTTACTGATAATTGGATCATCTTCTACAATCAATACGTTCATTTATAGACTCCTATGATATGTTAGCCACCTGATGTGGTAAGTTTAAAATAATGCACGTTTCTTTCTGTTCTCATGACATCAATTTAAGTTGCAATTAGTTAATTAATTCAAAAATACTTGTTACTAATCTTCTCTTCACTAAAGGTTATATGCCCTTTTGTGTGTAATATTCCGATTATCTAATTCGTTAGCAAATCAATAATTCGTGATGTGTGTTTGAGGCTGCGCTGATGGCTGGTGAAAGACTTTGTGTTATTGAGATTTCCAAAAAATACAGATTATTTTTAATTTTTTTTTAAAACTGGGTTGCGCAGATGAGGCGAGGTAAATATATATTGCCATAATATGTTTACTAAATAAATCCCAAGTATACGTTCACAAAATAAGTTCATTCAAGAGTTTGTAAATTAATTCTGCCTTTTATATATGATAATGATCGAGGGTAAAAATGAGCACACCATCTTACAAAACGAAAACATCAAAAAAACTTGATGCTCCCATTATTTTACCAGATGGATATTGTCCAACTGAAAAAGAAGACTTTATGAATCCGGTACAGGTTGAATACTTCCGCCAGAAATTACTTAAGTGGAAAGAAGATTTGTTGTCAGAAGCATCTGATACGCTTAACAACCTGTCACAAGAAAATCTTCAGAAACCTGATGTTACTGACCGCGCTCAAGTCGAAAGTGATACATCAATACGCTTGCGGACACGTGATCGCGAAAGAAAGCTGTTGTCAAAAATTGAAGCGGCCTTACAGCGCATCGATAATGGAACCTATGGGTATTGCGAAGAAACCGAAGAGCCGATTAGCCTGAAACGGCTGGAAGCCCGCCCCATTGCCTCATTATCGTTGGATGCGCAAGAGCGTCATGAGCGCAATGAAAGAACCCATAGAGACGATTAGTTTTATTAATATTAAATATTAATTTATGCGGTTTTTTTCTTGAAAATAAATGGGTTTTTAACTGCACTTTTACGGCTGATAATTTTAATCACGCCGCGTTAACCTTTTGTTAACTTTTTTAATGTATAATTTTCAAAATTAACAAGCGAATTATTGTTAATGCAAATGTCAGCGGTTTTAGTTGCCTTTTTTGTTATGTGTGCTGGCCTAACAAAATATTGGACATTAAATCTTGGCAACCAAAAATACAACAAGCGCAAACAACAATAGCGACACTATTGAAAATCAATATAGTGACAAAAATCAATATAGTGATATGGGCGCTATTGCTGCTACGGACAATGATCCGGTTAGGATGATCACGTCTGAGCAGGATACTTTGCTGCGCGGGGTTGTACATGATGTCAATAATAATTTGATGGCTATTCTTGCTGGTTGTGATCAGCTTGAACATTCGATTGATAGCCCCGAAGACTCGCGGCTATTGCTGGAGTCTATCCGCAACCATATTTCCATGGCATCACAGTTAGTAAATGATCTAACCCGCAATAATAATGAAGATAATCAGGTTGTCATGACCCAGTATGAGTTGGAAAACCTGCTCAAGGGCATCGTGCCTAGTTTAACCCTTGTCACCTCAAATAAAGTTACCATTGAGATTGGCTCCATTATAACCACTCCTGTCTTTATAAATCCGGTGTTGCTGCATCGGATTTTGTTGCAATTTGTACGCAATTCTATGGAAACTGGTGAAGACAGTATTGTTATTTTTATTTCTGTGCGCCATCGCGATGGCTGGTGTGAGTTATCAATATCTGATAACGGGCCTTGTATAATAGGGATACCTCTTGAGGATGTGTTTAAGCCTGGTGTGTCATCCAAAAAAGACCATAATCGCCGGGGTTATGGATTATCTGCGGTGGCTTATGCGGTTGAAACATGGGGTGGCTCATGTGGGGCAAAGAACCTGCCAGGTAAAGGGTGTCGGTTTTGGGTAACCTTTCCCCTGCTTGATTTAGGCGTTAACGGATCAAGCTAAACCTAATTCACTTTCAATTATTTTAATCTTATTTTTTTATGAGAACAAAACGTGAAAATAACCCTTGCGTTAAAGAACAAAACATGAATATATATATTTTATAGGATTTCATACTGATACGGCGCAGATGCTTAGACGGTTTCATTTATTGCATTTTGATTATGTCATTGTAACCAGATGGTGTTCGTGTCAAAAAGGGAGAACATAATGTCCACAACAACCGCGAATGTCATAAACATGTCTGCATCTAAAACTGAAAAATTAAAAGCATTAGAATCGGCGATTAGTCAGATTGAGAAAGCCTTTGGCAAAGGGTCAGTAATGAAACTTGGCCAGAGCGATACCGCCGTTGATATTGAGGCGGTGTCAACAGGATCACTAGGGCTGGATATAGCGCTAGGCATTGGCGGTCTGCCGAAAGGCCGCATAGTTGAGATTTATGGGCCTGAATCATCAGGCAAAACAACGCTTGCTCTCCATGCTGTTGCGGAGGCTCAAAAGGCTGGTGGTGTCTGTGCATTTGTTGATGCAGAACATGCGCTTGATCCGGGTTATGCCAGAAAACTTGGGGTTAATTTGGATGAGCTTTTGATCTCGCAACCAGATAGTGGTGAACAAGCGCTTGAGATTACCGATACGCTTGTCCGATCGACGTCGGTTGATATTGTTGTTGTCGATTCCGTCGCCGCCTTAGTGCCGCGCGCAGAGCTTGAGGGTGAGATGGGTGACACGCATGTTGGCTTGCAGGCGCGATTAATGTCGCAAGCTTTGCGTAAACTGACAGCGACAATTGCTAAATCGAATTGTATGGTCATCTTTATTAACCAGATACGCCTGAAAATTGGTGTTATGTTTGGCAACCCTGAAACAACAACTGGCGGTAATGCGCTGAAATTCTATGCCTCGGTGCGCTTGGATATCCGCCGTATCGGCGCCATTAAAGACAAGGATGAGGTGGTTGGCAACCAAACGCGGGTCAAAATCATCAAAAATAAAGTTGCTGCGCCATTCCGGCAGGCAGAGTTTGATATCATGTATGGCGAAGGCATATCCAAATCAGGTGAGCTGATTGATCTTGGTGTTGCCGCTAATCTCATTGAAAAATCAGGGTCGTGGTATTCCTATAAAACCCAGCGTATCGGGCAGGGACGTGAAAATGCCAAGCAATTCATGATGGAAAATCCGAATATAGCCGATGAGGTGGAACACGCCTTGCGGCAGAATGCGGGATTGTTTGAAACGGTCATGCTTGAGCCAAGCTCTGATGATCATGACGATGAAAGCAATGCGCCAGATATGCCAGAGCAACAGTAAAACTGAAAATCGGGTTATCCTATTGCCTAATATAGCCAGATGATATGACGGCAAATCGTTTGGCTTGATGCCGGCTAATAGGGTGCTAAAATAGGGTTTCTATAACCTGTTTAAATAAAAACACATAAATTCATATAAATTGTATGTGTTTTCTGGACAAAACTGTTCATCTTTTCTACATCTGTTGCAGACAAAGGAAGATGACATGCTGACAGTTAACGATATTCGTAAAGCGTTTCTAGATTATTTTCATGCTAACGCGCATGAAATAGTCGCTTCTAGCCCTCTGGTGCCGCATAATGATCCTACCCTGTTATTTACCAATGCAGGCATGGTGCAATTCAAAAATGTGTTTACTGGAGCTGAGAGCCGTGCAATCCCGCGCGCCGTCACGTCTCAAAAATGTGTGCGTGCTGGCGGCAAGCATAATGATCTCGAAAATGTTGGTCATACGGCTCGCCATCACACGTTTTTTGAAATGCTGGGCAATTTCTCTTTTGGCGATTATTTCAAAGAAAACGCTATTGAGCTAGCTTGGAATCTCATTACGAAAGAGTTTGGATTACCGAAAGATAAGCTGCTTGTTACCATTTATCATGATGATGATGAAGCCGCTAAATATTGGAAATCGATTGCTGGGCTTGCGGATGACCGCATTATCCGCATTGCCACGTCAGATAACTTCTGGTCTATGGGTGATGTTGGCCCTTGCGGCCCGTGTTCTGAGATTTTTTATGATCATGGCGATCATATTCCGGGCGGCCCCCCGGGTTCCCCTGATGAAGATGGTGACCGCTTTATTGAGATTTGGAACTTGGTTTTCATGCAATATGAGCAAAAATCTCTGGATGAACGCGTCTCTCTGCCTAGTCCTTCAATTGATACTGGCATGGGAATTGAGCGTATTGCCGCTATTATGCAAGGCAAGCACGACAATTACGACATTGATTTGATGCAGCATTTAATAGCGTCATCGGCGCATCATGCCAATGTTGATATTGATGGCGACCATAAAGTGTCGCATCGTGTCATTGCTGACCATTTGCGCTCATCCTGCTTTTTGATTGCTGATGGGGTGTTGCCGTCTAATGAGGGCAGGGGCTATGTATTGCGGCGAATCATGCGCCGAGCCATGCGGCACGCGCATCAGATGGGCTGCCGTGAGCCATTAATGCATAAACTTGTCCCAGCGTTAATTGAGACTATGGGCGGTCATTATACTGAATTAGGCCGTGCCGAAGCCCTGATGACAGAGATATTAAAGCTAGAGGAATCGCGCTTTAAAGAAACTCTAGATCGCGGCTTAAAAATTTTGATGGAAGAAGTCGACAAAAATCCAGGTTCGCAGACGCTAGATGGTCAGGTTGCGTTCAAGCTTTATGACACTTATGGATTTCCGATTGACTTAACGCAAGATGTGTTGCGGGGTGAGGGCTGGACTGTTGACCAAAGCGGTTTTGATACAGCGATGGAAAAACAGAAAGCCGCCGCCAGAAAAGCCTGGTCGGGGACAGGTGATAAAGGCATGTCGCCAGTCTATCTGCAAGTCGCCGAGAAGGCGGGCGCAACTGAGTTTTTGGGATATAACACAACAACCGCTAATGGCATGGTAGTGGCTCTGATCAAAGACGAAGCCGAGACAATGGCCCTTAATGTCGGTGAAAAGGCTTTATTAGTGACTAACCAGACGCCATTCTATGCTGAATCTGGTGGTCAAATTGGTGATACAGGCATCATTCTTGATGAAATTAGTGGTGATAAACTAGCTCAGGTTACGGATGTTTGGAAAACGCCATCAGGTGTATTTTTTCATGTAATTACAGCGTTTAACAGAATAGATTTAAACCAATCATGTAAACTCATTGTTGATCATGAACGCCGTCAATATCTCAAATGCAATCATTCTGCCACGCATTTATTGCAAGAGGCTTTGCGTGAGGTTTTGGGCACCCATGTCATGCAGAAAGGCTCGTTGGTTAGCCCTGATCGCCTGCGTTTTGATTTTAGTCATACAAAACAGGTGGACAGCAATGAATTGGCCAGTATTGAAGCTATAGTTAACCATCGGCTGTTGCTTAATTCCGATGTGACGACGCGCTTGATGACCCAAGATGATGCTATCGCAGAAGGTGCGCTTGCTCTGTTTGGGGAAAAATATGGCGATGAAGTGCGGGTTGTCTCAATGGGTGGTGCAACAACGGTTGATGGCCGCGCGGCATGGTCAGTTGAACTTTGTGGCGGTACCCATGTGTCTCAAACAGGCGAGATTGGTCTCTTCAAGATAATCTCTGAAAGCGCCGTGGCAGGTGGTGTACGCCGCATAGAGGCGGTTACAAATGATGGGGCGATGCGCTGGATTAATGATCGGCTTACTATCCTCAATGCTTCGTCACAGCTGCTTAAAACAACGCCGGAACAGCTCTCATCTCGTCTTGATATTTTGCTACAAGAACGCCGGCAAGCAGAACAAATGATCGCTGACCTTCGCCGTAAATTGGCTGAGGGTGGCGGTGATGCAAGCGGCGCCATGCAGCGTGATATTGGCGATTTCAAATTGACTGGCCGCATATTAACGGACACGCCGGCAAAAGACCTGAAATCAATAGCTGACACGATGATGAAGCAAGCCAGGGGTGCGGTCATACTGGTCTCCAGTATGGATGGCAAGGCCTCGCTTGTTGTTGCGATTAGCCCGGATGCAACAGATCAGCTTAATGCGGTTGACCTGGTTCGCATCGGCGCCGAACAATTAGGCGGCAAGGGTGGCGGTGGGCGCCCCGAAATGGCACAAGCTGGTGGCTCTAAGCCGGATAAGGCCGAGGATGCCATTAACGCCATTATGGATGCGATTGAAGAAATTTTAAAATAGGCGACAGTTGCGGATATAGACCAAAGCGCAAGCCTTTATGCTCTGGTCTATATGTTAATGAAATATGTGTTTAATAATGCCGTTACGCCATTGCCGCCTTAAGGTTACGGTCAATCGCATCAAGAAAGTCATCTGTCGTTAAGAACGGCTGATCCTTGCTGATTAAAAGCGCCAAATCTTTGGTCATCTCTCCAGCTTCCACGGTATTGACACAAACATCTTCGAGCGTTTTAGCAAATGCCGCCAGTTCAGGGGTGTCATCAAACTTAGCCCGATAAGACAGCCCTTGTGTCCATGCGAAAATAGAGGCAATAGGATTAGTTGAGGTCGGTTTACCAGCTTGATGCTGACGATAATGGCGGGTTACCGTGCCATGCGCGGCCTCAGCTTCAACAGTTTTGCCATCTGGCGTCATTAGCACTGATGTCATCAGGCCAAGAGAGCCAAAACCTTGGGCAACAGTATCTGATTGCACGTCACCATCATAATTTTTACAGGCCCAAACAAACTTGCCATTCCATTTAAGCGCTGAAGCAACCATATCGTCAATCAAGCGATGTTCATACTCAATGCCTTTTGCGTCAAAGGACGATTTGAACTCATTCATGAAAATCTCTTCAAAGATATCTTTGAAACGGCCATCATAGGCTTTCAGAATAGTGTTTTTAGTCGATAAATAGACAGGCCAGCCAAGGTTTAATCCATAATTAAAGCAAGCCCGAGCAAAGCCTCGAATAGACTCATCCAAATTATACATGCCCATTGCGATACCACTGTCAGGAAACTGAAAAATCTCATGCGTGATCGCGTCACTGCCATCATCAGGCGTAAAGGTGAGGGTGAGCTTGCCCGGCCGGTCAACCAGGAAATCAGTGGCTCGATATTGATCACCAAAGGCATGACGGCCAATAACAATGGGATCAGTCCAGTTAGGCACTAAGCGGGGGACATTTTGACAAATAATCGGCTGACGGAAAACCGTGCCGCCAATAATGTTTCGGATAGTACCGTTGGGCGACCGATACATGCGTTTGAGATTAAACTCCTCCACTCGCGCCTCATCAGGTGTGATGGTCGCGCATTTAATCCCTACGCCATATGTTTTGATAGCATTCGCCGCATCCACCGTGACTTGATCATCGGTCTCATCCCTGTATTCCATCCCCAAATCATAATATTTAAGATCAATATCCAGATAAGGATAGATAAGCTTTTCTTTAATTTTGTGCCAAATGATGCGCGTCATTTCATCTCCATCAAGTTCAACAACCGGATTTTTTACAGTAATTTTAGACATCGTTCCCCCTTGCTAATGGATCATAGTAAACAAATCATAGAAGACTGATCATAAGTTCGATATTGGATTTTCAGATTGATCTTGCTTTGCCATGATCTGATCAAGGGCATCAGCAACATCGTTAAGTGAAGATAGCGGCTTAAAAAGTAATAAATGCTGTGGGTGAATAAAGCCAGAGCGCGAAGCATGAGCAAACATAGCCAGCATATGATCCCAGTAGCCGTCAGGATTAAAAATAA
>JADHOM010000013.1 GCA_016778985.1 Alphaproteobacteria bacterium
ATTTGTCAATAGAAAAACATGCAAAATCAATGAGTTAAGTTGTTTTTAGAACAATTAATCACCGTTTGACTAATATATCAATTTTGTTATAATGAAAATGTAATGAACGGTGATTAATTTATGACGAAATTTCTTGATTGTTATTTTCGTGTTTCGACACAAGAACAGACAAAGGGTCAATCTCTCGATACTCAGCAGGAGTATGGAAGGAAGATCGCAAAGAAACTCAATCTAAAGTTTCGTGCAAGGGATGAGGGTGCAAGAAGTTCTACAATAGGATTTCGTCCTCGACTTGAAGAAATCAAGGAAGATATTGAAAAGGGTTTAGTCAAACATTTGTGGGTGTTTGATAGAAGTCGTTTGTTCAGAGATGAAACAGACAGTGTTCTCTTCAGACGAAATTACTTAGAAAAGTTTGATGTAAGATTTTATGAGGGAGAGGCAGGGAATCTCTGCAACTTCGATAGTTTAGAAGAGAAACTGACTTACGATATAGTTTCCAAACTTCAACAATACGAAAATGAGAAACGAAGTCATAAATCTAAACAGGGTAAGAGATATCTATTAAGACAAGGGGTTTCTAACCGTCACTACGGTGGAACTGTGTTGTTTGGATACAAGTCTATTGATGGTGTTCTATCTGTTGACGAACTGGAGAGTAAATGGGTTCTGTTTATCTTCAATTCAGTCCTTGAGGGAAAGTCCACAATGGATATCAAGAAGGTATTGGATACAGACGGAAAAACTGATGGTGTTCACCCAAGACGCACATCAGACAAGAACTGGAACATAGGAACTCTGGAAAGCATTTTAAGGAACAGATCTTACATTGGAGAAAAGGAATTCTACGATAAGGAACTGGATGTAACCTTTACATATACGATCCCACCAATCGTATCTCGTTCAACTTTTAACAAGGTTCGCAACGAGATGGAGAAAAGACGCAAAACCCAAGATAACAACAAGAAACATACCACTATTTTTGGAGACTACATGGTCTGTGAATGTGGTGAAAAAATCGGTTCAACTGTAAAGGTTGGCAAAAGAAAAGATGGTTCAAGTTTTAATACCAAGTCTTACTACTGTGTAACCAGAGAGAGAAACTGGAAGAAAGCAAAAGAGACTAATTGTTCTAACCGAAAATCCATGAATATGGATATGGCAGACGAATACCTAATTAGTAAAATCAGAGATGTGGTTTCTGACTCAGTTATTTTGAAAGAGAAGTTCAAACACGATGTTTTGAGTAAGAAGTTTGATAAAGACGCAGATATCAAGGAGAGGGAAACTAAACTTGAGGAGAAGTGTCGCAAACTTATTAGGAGACAAGAGCAGACATACGAAAACATCATCTCGATGGAAACAGATTTAGTTCAAGGACGCAGAGAGAAGAAGATTACAGAGGGTATTATTAAGAACCTTACTGTCGAACTTGAAACATTAAAGAATGAACTCAAAAAGACTGAACTTGAAATTGAAGATTTGAGTGAAGAAAAAATCTGGTTGGATTGGTTAGAAAGATATGGGGATGACTTGAAAACCAAAGTCTCAACTTCGACTGAAAATCAAAAAGAGTGGTTAGATGGACTAATTAGAAAGATTGTTGTTCTGGTTGAATATGGTGAAGATAGAGATGGCAACATCAAACAACTAGGACACAAATTTGAGGTGTTGTTTAGAATTCCTGTTGTGCGTGACAAGTTGGTTTACCACGATAAAAATGACAAAAGTAAGGGATACTCTGTCAAAGATGGGGTAAGTAAACTCACTACTCAGACTGTAAATCTACAAAAGGGTAGGGGTAAAAAAAAAGACTTAAAACAGGGTAAGGAAGAGGGGTTTAATTATAATCACCGTTCCAACTTATTCAGTAACGGTCGAGTAGTTCCCAACGGACGCACTCTAACGAGGGTTATTTGTGTTTGACTGTAACTTTAAGGGCGTCACACCTCTGGTTTTCGCACTATTCTGAATATCAAGAATTGCTGTATATATTCATTAAACAAAAACATGAATAAGGCATGGGTTATCAGAAGATAGCTCAGTGGTTGGATAAAAATGCTTATAAAACGATGAGAGGGCATGAGTTTAAGAATACGCATGTCCTTTCTATTTTGAAAAAAAAGAAATTGCTTGATAAAAGATTGAATATTCAACATAAATTTGAGATTAAAAATACAAGTCTAATTGTTCTTGAAACACCCATAATGTTGGAAGGTGAAAATGAACACATATGAAACCATGCCAAGTGATCTTCCAAGACCAATTGATGATGGTGCCTGTGACCATTTGATAGGCATGAAACTGCCTGATATTGATTTACTTGCAACAAACGGTTCAGTTGTGAATTTATCAGCGCAAAAAAGAAAGACGGTGGTTTACTGTTATCCAATGACAGGGAAACCAGGCATTCCATTGCCAGACGGTTGGGATGAAATTCCAGGCGCTAGAGGTTGCACGCCTCAGAGTTGTTCTTTCAGAGACCATCATTCTGAATTGTCTGCGCTAGGTGCAGATGTTTATGGTTTAAGCACACAGAGTAACGAGTATCAAAAAGAGATGGCGGAGCGACTGCACCTTCCATTTTTGGTGCTGAGTGATGTCAACTTCAAATTTTGTGAAGCGATGCGACTTCCAACCTTTGAGGTAAACGGTATGCGTTTGCTAAAACGAGTTACAATGATTGCTGAGAATAATACTGTTATGAAAGTCCATTATCCTGTTTTTCCAAGTGACTCAGACGCACCTTGGGTGATTAAGCAATTGTCGTAATTAAAGGACCAACGCTGCAACTTGCGTGTTACGGTGACGGCGGAGTCAGGAAATTTTTAGAGAAAGTGGCATAGAGAAAGGTATTTTTTACCAATCTGTTAAATGAAAACAATACCTTAAATCTGATCTGCTGTCTCTATTGCCGTCTCTCACACAATTTTGGTAAGGCGACATGATGAAATATAGACCCAAAAATATAACGGCAATCAAACCAACCCTTACAAAAAAGTTTTTATGTAATGGCTCTTTAGAGTTCTTATCAGACATTTAATTTTCTCTCACAATTTAGAAATGGTTTAGAGAGCAAAAACTAGGGGCACTTGAACAAAAGGCTTTATTTACCTTGCAATGGCACGGTTGTTTTTTTACTGTGGACAACTACTAAACTGTTATTATTACTTATTATTAATCAGTCACTTATAATAACTCGCATAAGCTCAATCTGAGATCATATGCAAGAAAATAACCCTAAAATTCATAAATCAATTTGTAAATCAATTTGTCACTTAATTTTGAACAGAAATTTGAGGCGGCTTCACATGAATATATACCGTCATAAAACTGTCATTTGAATTACTGATATTTTGGCTGTAAGACAGAGGGATGAAATCGTTTAACATCCTATTTCTCTGCACCCATAACTCGGCACGATCGATCTTGGGGGAGGCGGTGGCATCAACGCAAACCGGCGGCCGCTTTATCGGTTATTCAGCAGGCTCAACCCCGGGGCGGCCAGTCAATCCTTTTGCCAAAGCCTTAGCGCAAGAGATGGGCTATCCTGCCGCAAAGCTTCGCTCCAAAAGCTGGGATGAGTTTGCGCTGCCCGATGCGCCAAAAATGGATTTTATCATTACGGTTTGTGATAACGCCGCAGGTGAGGTTTGCCCGGTTTGGGTCGGCAAGCCGATGATGGCGCATTGGGGATTTCCCGATCCATCACAGGTTGAGGGCAGTGATGAGACGAAACGTCAGGCCTTTATTGTTGTCATGGAAGGGCTGAAGTCGCGGATACAGCATCTTGCCAATCTGCCGTTAGATGAGCTTGATCAAATGACCATAGAGGCGAAGCTTAAATCCTTAGCCCCCACATCCAAATAATTATCAGCTGCCGCCAACATTGTTTTGAAAAGCACCAAGATATTTGAAGTTAAGCAGAAGCATAATCTCATCAACAGGTTTAATATCCCTGTCTGATGTTTCATCGCGGGTATATTGAACCGACACCGTCAAACAATTTTGCAACCCGCGTGTGATATCCAATCCTATGGTTGATTTATCTCTCTCACTTTTGCCATTCGCTAGATCAAATGTTTGATTAACTCTTAACGAAATGCCGTCATCGATGAGATGTTTCAGATTAAAGATCAGCTCTTCTTCTTCGACGCTGGCAGCGCTGAAAAACGATTCCGAGCGTTGGCTATAACTGGTTGACAAGGTTGTGCCCTCACGTGACCAGTCAACAGATGCTCTCGATTCATTCAATTCCGAGTCTTCATGATTGAAACGACCGGCAAAGGAAAGCCGTAACTGATCATATGGTTTTGCCTGAATGCTGGCCAGAATATCAGACAATCTTTCATTGTCATTGGTGGCGTTTAGGCCGCTATTAATATCACCATGTAAACGATAGCTGGCGCCAATAAATCCAGATAGCTCACCAATTGGCGTATCAGCCAAATCGGTGCTAACACCAGCTGCCATATGGGTGCCTGTTTTAATAAAGTCATTGCCTTGATAGCGATGGATCAAAAATAGATTAGCTTCATCTAAATGAAAATCTGATGAATCGCGGTTAGGAATATTATCCGTACGATCAGTTGAATGAACCGTAATGATTTTTACTTTTGGTTGAACAAGGGCAACATTATTGCCAATCACGGCTGAATATGGCTGTGACCAGCCTACTCCTGCGCTGATATTAGCTTGCCCCAATTCACCTTCATAGCTGTTGGCGGTGGGGCTGTGTTCTATCATATGGTATTGAAGCGCTGTTCTTGTCTCTAAGCTGATAATGCCGGTTTGCAAAGAAATATCTTCATAAGTATAAAACTCACCCGTCCAGCGGTTGATGTCATAATCTTCATCATTATCTGTCTGGCTAGCCGATAGCCGTAGCCTTGCTGTCATATTATCTTTAAAGCCGGGGAGGTAGCGTTCATGAAAAATAGATGGCAGAACAGTTGGCTCAGTTTCTGCTGTCTCATCTGCTTCTAGCCCTTGGATATCATACGCCTCAATCAAATTATAAGTATTTGCGCCAAGCTGTTCAGCGCTGAAAGCGGATTTATGTTGGGTCGAGTTATCGATGCCATAGCGCCGCATAAAGGTATCTTGGCTAGTGCGATATATCCTAGCATTCGTGTTCCATCCTGATCCTAAGATGATGTAAAAATTAGTATCAATGGCAACAACACTTTGATCATCATTTCCGAAAGATTCAACTTGTCCACCTGTTACTTTCATATCTAATCCAGATTGGTCCCATAATTGGCGATAGCGGACGCCTGATAAGAGACCGGAGTTTTTAAAGATATATGGGGTAACCTCAACATCACTGGTGTCATTGATCACATGGTAATAGGACTGAACATATTTGAGCCCATGATCGGATGAATAGGATATGCTTGGATAAAGTAACCCGGATCGTCTGCGAACAGTCCAGTCTGGATGTGACAAATACGGAAAATATAAAAAAGGCACATCGAGTATCTTCATTTGCACATTGTTATGATAAACAGTTTTAGATTTGGGATCATGCCAAGATTTTGAAGTCTCAAACCGCCATATCGGCGTCTCACCATTTAGATAGTCACAATCACATGGTGTGTAAGTCGCATTATCATAAAGCGTATAGTCATCTTTATAATATTCGGTGCTGTCACTCGCCATCCATGATTTATCGACCATTTTACTGATAACAGGTTCGGCAAAAGCCTCAGCAAAGGAATTGCCCATGATCATATTGTCGGTGAAATGGATATTGCCCTGATGATCAGTGAAAATGACATTGCCGGTTGCCTCGGCTTTACCTGTGTCTCTGTTATATTCAACACGATCAGCTTTAAGTGACATGGCCCCTTGTTCAAAAATAACATTACCTTTGGCGATAAATATGCCGGTCTCTTGATTGGCTTCAATCTCATCAGCAGAAAAATCAACAGGTTCAGAATTGTCTTGCGCGTGCGACAGCGACGCCAAAGCTGTCATAACCATCACTATCAAGCCTATGAAAAGAAAATGGGTATAGTTACTTAATCTTGGGCGCATAAGCATGGTTACATCGTAATTTCTGATCACTTGGAACAAAACTGGAATAACAAAAGAATTTTATGTTATATCAAACTGAACCCTATAAGCAATCCATCATCGGTTTTAGTTTGGAGTTAATGTGAGCCAGAAAAATCAGCAACCGTTAAAGATTTGTCATGTTATTGCAGGCGCCCAAACAGGTGGAGCCGAAACATTTTGCCTGGATATGGTCAAAGCGTTACATGATCGTGGGGTAAAGCAAGCCATGATATCCCGCCCTTATGAGCATATTATTGATGCGTTGGCAGAGCGCAATATCCCCCATTATCCTATGGGATTTCAACGCTGGTGGAAGTGGCCGCAACAAAAACAAATGTCAGCGATTATCAAAAATGAAGCTCCTGATCTGGTGCATGGCTGGATGAATAGGGCCTCATCTTTCATGCCGTCAGGGATTAAAGCACCAGTGTTGGGATGGTTTGGCGGCTATTATGATCTCAAAAACTATCGCCAAAGTGATTTTTATATGGGCGTCACCCGTGATATTGTCCGTTATATTGGTGAGTCTAGCGGCACCCCTGATCGCGCCTATTTAGGTCATACTTTTGGCACTCTTGCGGATGATCCTCCGGTTAGTCGTGGCGATTTTGGATTACCAGCCGATAAGCCTATTGTGCTGTTATTATCGCGGATGCATTGGAAAAAGGGCGTTGATTTGTTGCTTGAAGCGGCTCTGCGATGTCCTGATTTAGCTTTTCTTATGGCAGGAGATGGGCCTGAACTGGATACCTATAAAAAACAGGCAAGCGCGCTTAAATTAAACGATCGCGTCTGTTTTGCTGGCTGGCGCAATGATAGAGCAGCATTGCTTGATCTAGCTGATATCTGCGTTTTGCCATCACGTTATGAGCCTTTTGGAACGGTCATTGCGGAAGCATGGTTTGCTAAAGTACCGCTCGTCGCAACCCGCGCCGATGGCGCCAGACAATATGTCACCCATGATAAAGACGGGCTCTTATCGGATATTGATGATCTTGATGGTTTGGTTGCAAACCTCCAGCGATTACAGGCTGACAAAGCTCTGGCTAAGCGGTTGGTTAAAAATGGCACAAAAACCTATCAGGATGAGTTTGAACGTGAAACCGTGACAACGCGGCTGATTGCCAGTTATGATGATATGATCCGCCGCTATCACGCATGATGGTATATCTTGTCAAAAAGGGATGAATATATGGCACCGATCGTGCATTCTTTGTTGCCCTATAAAGAGACCTATACCCCGACAAATGCTGGTGCGGTTGCATTGACCGTCGAAGGTGGCTTTACCAATAGTGCGTTTAGCAATGATGCGGTCATTTTTGGTCGTCAGATAGCACCGCCATATTTAGGCGCAGCACATCAAGCCACATATCAGGGGATAGACACGCATCAGTCATGGTTATGGGGTAAGAATATTGGTCTGGCTAAGGGCTATTTGCATCATATAAACCGCCAAGGTGCCGCAGATTTGCTTGAGGTGCATGGGCGGCTTCAAGTGGCAGAATATATTGGCAGAAAACGCCCTGATTTGAAAATGGCGCTCTATCTGCATAATGATCCGCGTGACATGAAAGGCGGCAAAACCGCAGAAATGCGACGCCAGTTGCTTCGCAGGATGTCTGTCATCTATTGTGTGTCAGATTATCTGCGGTCATGTTTTTTAGATGGCATTGATGCCTCAGATGATGCGGCAGAAAAGCTTCGGGTTATCCCTATTTCGGCTGATCGTATGCTGGCTAAACCGCCAGCTAAAGACAAGCTGATTTCCATTATTGGCCGCATGGTACCGGAAAAAGGCATGCTTGAGGCGGCTCAGGCCCTGGCTCTTGTCCTGCCTAAGTTTTCAGACTGGAAGGTGCTATTTGTTGGGGCTCAGCGTTTTACCGATGCGCCACCATCTGCCTATGAAGCCTCAATTGCCAAAGCATTAGAGCCTATTCGTCCGCAAGCCGATATGACAGGGTTTATGCCACGGGCAGAGATATCCGATATCCAGAACAGGTCAGCAATTATCCTTGCGCCGTCACAATGGCAAGAGCCTGCTGGCCGTGTTATTATTGAGGCATTAGCAAGTGGATCAGCATTGATTACCACCCGTCGTGGCGGTATCCCTGAATATGCAGAGGGCAGAGCGATCATGCTTGAACAAGGTAAGGCAGAGGACATAGCGGCGGCATGTGAGCGCTTGATAGGTGATCATGAATGGCGGCAATCATGGCAGAATAAAGCATGGTCAGATTATCCTTTCAGCATTGCTAATATGGTGGCAAAGCTAGATAAAGCCAGATATGACGTATTAGGCAGGACAGATGACGCTTGATTCTACCCCTTACACATCTAAACAGCCAGCCAGACACATTCTGGTCATTAAGCATGGGGCGCTTGGTGATATTATTCAGGCTATGGATGCGTTTGCTAGTCTGCGCTCCGCCCATAAAGATGATTATCTTGCTGTTTTAACAACAAAACCATTTGCACAATGGCTAGAAGCATCGCCTTATTTTGATGCCGTTTTGGTTGATGACCGCGCGCCATTTTATAACCTTCTGGCATGGCTGCGGCTCCGTAATATGCTGCGATCAGGATGGTCGCGGATTTACGATTTTCAATGTTCTAGCAGAACATCACGCTATTTCAGGCATATAATCAAAGGCACCAAGATTGACTTCATCGGCAAGGCCAAAGGGGCTAGTCATCCGCTTCCCAATTTTACTGGCGTTAATAATCGCGACCGTATGCTGATTACGGCGGAGATTGGCGGCTGTTCCAGAACCCAAGCAGATTTAAGCTGGATGGGACAAACCCCACATGAATTGGATATCCCGCCGCGATATGCTGTGCTATTGCCTGGCTGTTCCCCGGCAAAGCCATCTAAACGCTGGCCCGCGACAGGTTTCGCTTCACTCGCAAAGCTGCTGCAGGATAAGGGTATTACGCCTATTCTTGCTGGAACGCATCATGATCATAGCGCAATTGCTGATGTTCAAGCCCTCAATCCTGATACAATATCAATTATGGGGAAAACCAATATTGATCAGCTTTCAACGCTATTAAGGGCGGCGGCGGCTGTCTGCGGAAATGATACAGGTCCTGTCTTTTTAGCGGCGCGAATGGATATTCCAACGGTCATGGTTATGGGATCAGATACTGACCCGTCTATGTCCGCCCCGATTGGCGCCAAGGCGGGTTTTGTTCATCAAGATGATATTGCAGATGTTACGCCGCTTGAGGTTATGACTGCGCTAAGCAGATGCGGCTTAAAATGACGAATTAGGCTCATTAAGGAAGGCGATCTCCTCATCGCTTGAGGGGCGTCCCAAAATGGCATTACGGTGCGGAAAATGCCCAAAACGGGCAATAATATCGCGATGCAAGACAGCATAATCATAGGTGTTTTCATCACAATATTGCTTAAATAATGGTAAGGATTTGTCTTGAATCTCTAGAGTCTCAGCATGCATCATTGGCATCAGAAGAAACCTCACCTTATTGTTATCGCCGCCATCTGCTAAATGCACGTGATCATTGCGGGCGATACCCTTTAGGCAAAATGCCAGAGCCATATCATCACCGGCAAAGCTCATCGGTGTGTTGCGATAGATATTTCGTGTCATCTGATCAAGTAAAATAATTAATGCCAGATTGCCGTCTACTGTTTCAGACCAGCTATCTAACTGGCTAGCAAGCGCCCGTTTGACCAGCGATTCAAATTTGGATTTAACCTTCTCATCAAAATCAAGGTCTTTGAAAAACCACTGTTTTGGCTCAGTCTCATCAAGCCAGAATGTTAAAACGGTTGCGATTGATTGTTCATGACGCATCTGTAACTCCTCTTTCTCTGTTTTTATTTTGGGTGCTAACTTATCTGAAACATTAACCTTAAATAACCTTGCCTGGATTCATCAGGTTCTTAGGATCAAGTGCTTGTTTTATCATCTGCATAACATCAAGGGCGGCAGGGTCTTTGACCGAACGTAGCATATCACGCTTTTTCTGGCCAATACCGTGCTCAGCGCTAATTGATCCATCATACTGCTTCAATATATCCAGCATGATAGCATCAAAATCGGGATAATGACGGCGAAAGTCACCATTCCCGCCCTTTGGCTCACATAAATTAAAGTGCAGATTGCCATCACCAATATGACCAAAACCAAAAATGCGCGTGTTGGGGACAATAGCATGTACCGCCTTGGTAGTGGTTTCATAAAAAGCTGCCATATGCCGTAAAGGGATTGAGATATCGGATTTATAGGCCTTGCCTGCTTTGATCTCTGACTCAGGTGTTAATTCTCTAATCGCCCATAGCGCATCACGTTGCGCCTGATGTTGGGCTATGGTAGCGTCAGATATTAAACCGTCTTCAAAGGCATTTGCTAATGTCTGGGTTAGCAAAGCCACCAGCGGCATTGTCCCATCGGCGTCTGGATTGCTGTCCGCATCAGCTGTTGACGCTATTTCAATTAAGGCAGAAAAAGGCGGAACATCTTTCAGCGGCGGCTGGCAATCGGGATAGAAATCAAGCACATTTTCAATAATGGATTTAGGCATCAGCTCAAAGGCAATGACATTGCCGCCACTAGCTGCTTGGCATTGATTGAGCAGCGCAATGCCAGCATCAATATCCCGCAAGCCAGCAAAAGCGGTGGCACTCGCTTTTGGCCGCGGAAACAGTTTAAGTGTTGCCGCCGTAATAATGCCAAGCGTGCCTTCGGCACCAATAAACAGATTTTTAAGGTCATATCCAGTGTTATCTTTCTTCAGGCTAGACAGCAGGTTAATTACCTTGCCACCCATCAAGACAACCTCAAGCCCTAGCGTCAGATCACGCATATTGCCATATCGGATGACATTCAAGCCGCCCGCATTAGTAGACAGATTGCCGCCAATGCGACAGGTTCCGCGCGCCCCAAGATCAAGCGGGAAAAGCAGATCATGGTCGTCGGCGGTGGATTTAATAACATCCAGAATACAGCCGCTTTCGACAGTGATATTCTGTCCGGCGACATCAATATCACGAATCTGATTGAGCCGTTCGGTACTTAGCACCAGATTATTATCGTCTTGGTTTGGCGTTGCCCCACCGCAAAGGCTGGTATTGCCACCTTGTGGGATAACCGCGATATTCATTTTATCAGCTAGTTGCAAGATTGCCGACACCTCAGCCGTTGATGCGGGTTTGACAACCGCGATAGCATAGCCATGATAATCGCCGCGCCAGTCAGTAAGGGTCGTTGCCATATCCTCAGCGGCGCTAAGAACATGCTTTGCCCCTACGATCTCAATGAGTGATGATATGACTAGGTTATGATCAATCGGCATGATTATCCTTCACAATACAATAATTATGACAAAATCATAATTTAAGCGCAAGGCAGGTTTAGTTAATGTGTATTGGCCAGTTATGATGATGGCCGAGGGGCGGCGGCACGGGAGAGGCGGTCATTGATAGCAACCCCTAATCCATGATGAGGGATAGCGGCAACGGCAATTGATGCCGCTCCTGATTGATCTAACACCCGCAACATGGAAAAGAGATTGGCGGCCGCTTCATTCAAGTCAGCTTGCGGGCTTAAATTGCATGCTTCCAGCGCTTCTGACAAATCAGGGTCATTGCCAAACCCTAACCATGCTTCACCGGTTTGCGGGGCATCAGCATGACATCTTATCCGTGCATTTGGTGCATAATGGCTGGCCAGTTGGCCGGGGCTAAGGATACGATTTTCTGGCGCTTTGGGGGCATGGCCTGTCAGCTCTGCAATCATTTCAGCGGTAATACTGCCCGGCCGCAATAGCACCGGGATATCACCTCTTGCATCAATAACGGTTGATTCAAGACCTTTCGCGCTAGCCTCCATATCGAGGATCAATTTCGGCTCATCTTGATCAGCAAAAGCCATTGCCACATGGTCTGCGGTGGTTGGGCTTAATCGCCCTGACGGATTGGCAGAGGGAGCAGCAATAGGCACGGCGGCGGCGGCAAGCAATTGCCGTGCTCCTGTATGTTCTGGGACACGCAAGGCGACGCTATCAAGGCCAGCGGTAACGAGATCAGCGATGGTTCTGTCCTCACATTGATTGAGCACCAGCGTCATCGCCCCCGGCCAGAACGTATCTGCTAATGTTTGTGCTAATGGCGTCACATTGCCTAATGCAAAGGCTGTTTCCGGATCAGCGACATGACTAATCAGGGGGTTAAATTGAGGCCGGTTTTTAGTCGCAAAAATCTTACTCACGGCTAGCGGCTGGCAAGCATCAGCGCCTAATCCATAAACGGTTTCGGTGCCAAACGCCACCAGATGACCATCGCGCCAATATTGCACCGCTTCATCAATGCTGTCGGGGGTGAGGGGTTTTATGTTTGTCATCTGTTCCATATGGTCATACGAATATTAGGTTGCTGTTATCGCTTAGCTGGCTTGGTGATTTAGTGGCGGCATCCAAGTTTCTGGAATTGGTGTTGCCGTTGATCCAATCGCAGAAAATCGGGCATTGCGGCGGCCAGCTTTACCATAGAAATAGCGCTCGCCTTGATCATTGATCATGGTTCCACCGGCGGCTTCTAATATGGCTTGTCCGGCGGCGGTATCCCATTCCATTGTTGTTCCAATACGCGGGTATAAATCGGCCTTGCCTTCTGCCAGAATACAAAACTTCAAGGATGAGCCAATAGATAAATAGCCACCTGGTTCAATACGATCAAGCCAATCTTGTAAAATATCACTGCGCCTAGACATCGTGGTGATGACAATCGGGTCATCTGGCGGCTGTTGCCGTGTCGTTATCATCTGCTTAGGTGAGGGAGTCGGATTATGTGCATCGTCCCATAAACGCTTTGCCGCAATATTGCCATCACTTAGCCAGATCATCTGTCGGGCAGGTGCCATGATGACGCCTAACACAGGATGATGATTATTAATGAGCGCGATATTAACGGTAAAATCCTGACCACCATTGAGAAAGCCGCGGGTGCCATCCAATGGATCAACGCACCAATAGCAATCGGGGTTATTATCATTATCCTCAGTCCAGGTTTCTTCACTAATGATGGGAATTGAGGGGGTTAAGGTCTCAAGCCCTTTGCGGATAATATCATCCGCCTCGATATCGGCATTGCTGACCGGGCTGCCATCTGATTTGGTTTCAACAACTGCGCCTTCTGTTCTGATTTCCAAAATACGACGGCCGGCATCCATGGCCAGGTTTTCCACCTCAACGGTCAGCTGTTGTTGTTTGTTTTGATTAAGACGCATATGCGGCAAACCCTTTTCTGAACTCTATTGTCATATCATGCTTAGTCTTGGAAATGCCATAAAAGCCCTATAAAAGCCATCACTATATAGATCAGGGTCAGGCGATCAGGCTAAGACTAGGATTATCTGGCTAGGTTGGCTATCATCATAATACTTATACCGATATTAAGTTTAGAAAAGGGTGTTATCCATATGTGTGGACGTTTCGCGAACCGACATGATGCGAGGGAATTAACAGCGCTTTTTCAAACGGCGATACCGCTTTCTAATCATCGGGCCTTGCCATCTTATAATATCTCGCCGGGGACGCCTGTTCCGGTAATCACCTCAAACGGCGTGGAACGCAAGGGTGGATATATGCATTGGGGGCTTGCCTCGCCAATTAAGGTGCAAGGAGGAGTCAAGGGGAAAGTTAGGGGGCGCAGCTTGCTGATTAATGCGCGCGCCGAAACCATGACTGAAAAGCCAACCTTTCGTGATGCCGCCGCAGCTCGGCGCTGTGTTGTTCTGGCTAGTGGCTGGTATGAATGGAAAGCACCTAAACAGCCTTATTACATAGCCAGAACGGATAAGGCGCCAATGGCGTTTGCTGGATTATACTGGGCAGGCGATAATCCTTCTGTGGTGATTATAACAACGGCGGCCAATGCGGGGCTTGCCGATATTCATCACCGCGCGCCGTTACAAATATCGGGGCAAATATCACCCCAAAGATCAGTTGATAAAGCTGATAATATGGCGCGGCTAGATGCGTGGCTAGACCCGAATCAGCCGCAAGATCAGATTATGCGCATGATATCACCATTACCGGCGGCGGCATTATCATGGCATCCTGTGGCGCCAGAGGTTGGCAAAAACACGATTGATCATGCTGGGCTAATTACCCCCTATGATGCGGCGGCGCATGACCCACAGCCGTCATTATTCTGATCTTAAATAGCCGCTGGTGCCGCATCTTTGCGGTATTGTGCATAAATATGCCAAAGCATCAATGCGCCGGCACCGCGATAGGGCTGCCACGCTTCTGCCATGGCTTGCATCACTTTGGCATCAGGCCGACTGTTAAGCGATTTCAAGATTTTCATCCCCTCTTGCAAGGCCAGATCATTATATGGCCACGCATTCATATCCAAAAGAGCAAACAGCCGGTAGTTATCGGCAGTCCAGTCACCAACGCCGCGCAATGCCGTTAATATGCGCGCCACCTCATCCCCTTGCATGTCCGCAAGCGCCGCCAGATCAAGTGCCCCCGATGTGACAGCATCGGCAATGCCATAGATATATTCGGCCTTTTGCTTTGATAGACCATTGGCTTTTAGCGTCATCACACCTGCCGCCGTGATCCGGCTAGCGTCATCCAGTTGGGCGGTAACTAATCTTTGCCAGACCGAAGTTGCCGCCGAGCGAGAGATTTGCTGGCCAATAATAATGCGGATTAAGGTGGTGAACCCTTGCGCCATAGTCCGATCAGGCGGTGTTCCATAAGTAGCAATAGCCGCCGCGATATCGGCATCTTGCTTGGCAAGCTGGCGGAGCGCACCATGCTCCCCCATTAAGGCGTTTGCCATAGCATTGTCAGTAGTGTCATCATTATCAGGGCCAGCTTTAATATCCCTTTTGGGGCTATCATGTTTGGTCATCTCTGATCGCTTTCCTATGATTAGCGGTTATCTGCATTGCTGACTATGCAACTTTATCAGATTTCGTTAAATAGCTATGGAAAAAAATATTTGGTTATGTTTTCATTAAGTTATGAAAGATGGGATACATGGCTATTAAAAGTAATAAAATGCCGACGTCATCATCCGATGCGTCATCACCCTCTGCCGCAACAGGTAAAATATGGGACATTCCCTTACGTCTGTTTCATTGGCTTCTAATGTTTGCAGTAATTGGAGCCGTTATTTCTGCAAAAACTGCGAACTGGTTTTGGCATGAAAAAATGGGATTGATGGTATTAGGGCTAATCGGCTTTAGGATCATTTGGGGCTTGATTGGCACAGATCATGCCCGATTTAGCCGATTTCCGCTGTCACTCAATCGCGTTATTCAATATATACGCTCGCGTTTAGCTGGTGACAGAACTTATACTCCCGGCCATGCACCAACAGGTGCGTGGGCAACGATTATTTTGCTGGCGGTGCTTGGCGCTATGGCTGGTTTTGGCACGATGGCCAATAATGATATTTTGTTTGAAGGCCCATTAGCAGCATGGGTGGGGGCGTATACGAACACCGCTACATATTGGCATAGGGCGTTGGAGCGTGTGCTATTCGCCGTGCTTATCGCGCATTTAGCGGCGATGCTGACCTATCGTGTCTGGCTCAAGATTAATCTTGTTCCGGCTATGGTAACTGGCGGCAAAGATAA
Source organism: Alphaproteobacteria bacterium (assembly GCA_016778985.1). Lineage (GTDB taxonomy): Bacteria > Pseudomonadota > Alphaproteobacteria > Puniceispirillales > UBA1172 > UBA12202. The sequence goes on from JADHOM010000013.1 coordinate 15,684, forward strand.
AAAAGCCAAGCCATTTTCGCGCCGGCATCAGATGATTGGTGTCGCGCTATTGCTGATTATGGTGGTAGCCGCGCAGACCTTAGGCTTGCTCGGTGAGCGCTATTATTTGTGAAAGCATTTTCAGCCTATCTATCTGGGTTCACGCACTAATATTTATAAAGCTTATGGCAGGCACCACAAGTATCAGATAAGGCTTTGAATGCCATTGGTATCGCATCCTTATCACCCGCGGCAGCAATATCAGCCAACGTGGAGGCGGCATCATGATTAGCCTTAGCCTTGGTGAGGAAATCATCCCAGTTCTCCCAAATCTCTGGCCTTGCTTTGGTCTCACCCATATCACTGCCTTCAGGGAAATATTCAGGCATGACGCTTGCCCATGCGGCAATGCGCTTGGCTTCTGCGTTAATTGTATCCATGTCGCTTGCAGCAATGGCAGGTTGTATCAGTTTTAACGATTTCACATTCTGGCGAAAGTTCTCTTTTCTGTCAGCAATCTGATCGGCTATAGCTGAGCCAGAAAATGCCACCAGAAATGCCACCAGAAATGCAACAAGAAATGGCACCAGAAAAGCTTTATTGGCAAACGTGAAAGCAACGGAGCGGATGGTATGATTAATCATGATAGCCTCATTCCAAAATGGGGTTAGTTGTAATTAAGATAAGACAATATTGCTGCTAATCAATATCTCACAAGCTTTATCCTTTATGCAAAAACGGTTCTGTTGCCCGACTTGCCCAACCTAAACGATATTCTCTGATTGAAATGAAAATACAGCTGGCAATGACAATCACCATGCCAACCATTTCAAGGATATAAGGCTGTTCCTGCCAGAATATCCAGCCAATTAACGCCGATGCTGGGACAGATAAATAGCGTGTGGGAACAAGCACGGTTGCCTCACCATAGCGATAGGCTGAGCCAAAGCCTAACTGGACAAGGCTAGCGCTTATCCCAAAGACAATATAGAACAACAAATGCTGTGAAAACATCAGATCAATGGTGTCAATTGGTAGCCAAATGATCACTAAAACAGGATACATAACCGCACCAATGCCATTATGCCAAAGCGCGACGGTAATTGGCTCATCTGATTTTCCCAGCTTACGCAGCGCAATAACCAGAACTGCCCCCGCTATGGCGGACATTAGCCCCCAGAATGAGCCAATATTAATGGTGCCTGAAAACGGATTAGTAATCATGCAAATCCCGATCAGCCCTATCAGAACCGCGCCGCCACGCCAGATTCCGACCTTTTCTTTCAACAGAAAAGGCGCAAGGATAGTGACAAATATAGCGGAGGATTGGAATAATGCGGTTGCTTGTCCTAATGTCGTTGTGCTGACCGCTAAAAACCAGAAAATTATGCCAAGATGACCAAAGACTACACGGATTGATAATAAATTCCAGCGGTTAACCTGCCACATGCCTTTGCCGCGTATCATAACCCCAAACATGATCAAAAATGGCATGCTAAAGACAAAGCGAATGGATAATACGCCAAGAACAGTTTGATCAGCAGAGAGATATTTTACCGCAGATGCCGTTACTAATCCGGCTAGTACCGCCATCAGCATGAAAGCGATGCCGATCATGTTATCGCTTAATATTCGCGATGAGGGTTGTTCAGGCATAAGATTTCCTTGTTCACCAGCTAATTATGAACAGGCATCATGTTCATGGCAAGTCTCATCCCGATAACTGGCGTATAAACTTGCGCTGGCATCAGCCAGCAATCTATGTCAACCTGGGGAGCGTTGACGCGAAATAAGCAAGACAGATGATAGGAATTAAAATAGATTAGGCCCCAGATTAGGCTTAAGATTAGGCTGCAGATGATAATCTTCTATCACAAAGCGTCTGCCAGATTTGATCTGTAGAAGTCGCTTTTCTGATTTGTTTGGCAGCATTTTCATCACGAATGAAACGTGAGATAGCGGCTAGTCTGGTCAAATGTTCAGTGCCACAATGTTGTGAGGCAAGCAGCATGAAAATAATATCAACAGGCTGATTATCATTAGCTTCAAAATCAATGGGCTTATTTAATTTCAGCAATAAGCCAGTGATGCTGCGATCAGTTTGTTCTGGAAACGCGCAACGGGCATGAGGAATAGCCACACCTTCGCCAAGGCCTGTACTGCCTAAGCGTTCACGCTCAAGCAAACTCTCTGTCACAAGCCGTTCATCAAGCGGCATATTCTGGGCTGAGACTATGCGAACCATCTCTTGTAGAATTTGCTTTTTGCTGTCGGCTGACTCCTGAATGACAATGTCTTCAGGGGTAATGATATCGCGAATTTTCATGAATAAATTAAACTTAAGAGATTAAAAAATGGAAACACATCATTAGTGTTGGTGGCCTTTTAGGCCGAAACACTTTGCCAGTCAAGACCTATTCCTAAAATCATATTTTTACCGCATAAACTGGCGGCCCAGATAGACTTCACGGACGTGATCATCCTCAATAATATCTTGCGGTGTACCGCTTTTGAGGATGATTCCATCATTGAGAATATAACCGCGATCTACAATGTTTAAGGTATCCCGAACATTATGATCAGTAATCAATACGCCTAGACCATGACGCTTCAATCTTCCGATTAGTTCTTTAATCTCACTAACTGCTATCGGGTCGATGCCGGCTAGAGGTTCATCGAGCATAATAAATGTTGGCCGTGACGCTAGTGCCCGGGCAATTTCAACCCGCCGCCTCTCACCGCCTGAAAGCGTCATTGCACTCGCCGCTTTCAGATGTGAGATATGAAACTCATCCATAAGCTCATCCAGCATGGTGAGCCGAGTGTCCGGGTCAGGTTCAACAATTTGCAAAACGGCCATGATATTTTGTTCAACCGTTAGGCCTTGGAAAATGCTTGATTCCTGCGGCAAATAGCCAATGCCTTGCTGCGAGCGTTTGAACATAGGCAGGGTAGTTATATCCATGCCATCCATCAAAATTCGCCCTTCATCGGCCTTTACCAAGCCAGATATCATATAAAAACAGGTGGTCTTGCCGGCACCATTAGGGCCTAACAGGCCAACTGCCTCACCACGTTGCAGGCGTAAAGACACGCTCCTAACGACACGTTTTTTTTTGTATGATTTACCGATATTATCGGCGACAAGCCCTGAATGGGACGTCGACTGGTCATGCGCCAAGCTTAAGCCGGATTCGGAAATATGCCCCATCTCGTCATTCATTTTTATATCTTTATTATAATCAGTATCTGTATTTCATCACATGCAAATTTCGAGAATCAGCATATCATTAATATATATCCGATTCGCTGCAAAAAATCTAATAGTTTTCGTGACTTGTCTATGTAAACTGAACTGATATTAAAGATCAGTGATTATTCATTAGTATTGGCATCCTCTTCAATGAAGAATTGTCCGCTAACACGTCCTGTATTTTCATCCGGGGTGACAATGCTTTCGCCTTCACCAATGCGCATGATGGCCTTGCCGCCTTTGATGATATTGTCGTTTTGCGTTAGCACTACATCGCCGGTGACGGTTACAATATCTGCCGCCGCTTCATAGACAGCTTTTTGGCCAGTCGCCTGTTGCGTGCCGCCATCAGCTGTCGGTTGGGTTATGTGAACATTTCCTGTGACAACGATATGATCAACGCTATTGTCATCTGTTTTAAGAGTTGTTACCGCTTCATCGCCCCGCATGACCCGCCCATCATCTAATTTTGTGATGCTGTTGCCCGTACTCGTAATAATGCCATTGCCGCGGTCATAGATAATGCTGTCCTCGGCCTCACTAACATCTTTGCCGCGGGTGACACGAATGATGTTTGTGTCATTATTGCTTTTCAAAACTAAGGTATCGCTATCCCGGTCATAGGTAATAATATCAGCAACACCATGAATTTCTTGATGGACGATATCAGCATTTCCGTCACCAATGACAAGAGTAATGCGAATATTGGAAGTCGCATCTTTGTCTTCATAATGAGCTGTAATCAGATCAGCCTTTAAGACCATATCAGGAGTCGTCACAATGGCATTGCCGCGCGCGATATATTGCCTGTCATCACGCCGCCATTCCAAGGCGGTATCAGCCTCTACCGTCATTTTTTGTGTATCGCTATCTGCCCAAGTATAATTCGGCTGACCGGCAAGACCTACGCTAACAACAGATATAATCGTGACGGTTTTGATCCAATTTTTGATACTCATTTCCACACCTCAATATATTTCAACATAATATGCTGACTTGCTCTTACTTTACCTCTTCGATGATCAACTGGCTTTTACCAGTAAAAACAACATTACTGGTATTGCGATTAATAATCATGCCTTTGGCTGTGATCATACTATCCGGTCCATAGCCATGCACATCATCAGTGCTTTCCAGGATACCTTCATCCAAATAGGCGCGTGCCGCATCAGTATAGAGCGTGTATCCAGTCTCAGGCTGGACAATAACAACACGTCCTATCAGGGTTAGTTCTTCTGCATTCTCAATATAAATGCCTTCATTTGATCGGACAGTTATTGACTGTTGATCAGGTTGATCCAGCTTGGCGCGCGGCGCAATCATGGTAATCACGCCTTTCTGTCCGGCATCTTCGGTGGCGACATCTGCAAACAACACATATTCGTCACCTTCGGCGGTATTGCCTTTATAGGTAGCGCCTTCTAAGCGGAAAATTTTGTTTTCACTGGGCAGATCAGCGTCGATTGCGGTGACTTGAATATTGACGGCGTCATTTTGCTCCCAGATCAATAAACTGCCAACCCCGGCTAAGCTAATTACCCCAGCTAAGATCAGCAAATAGCGCAGGCGTTGTCCACCATAGGCGGCACTCTGCTGGTCGCCATTATTATCTGCGGCGCGTGGGGCAAAGCTAGGTTTGTTTTGATCTGATGCCATAAATATAACGCTTCTATCATTAAAGTGTGATGCAGCTCTTTAGTGGGAAAATATATCCATATTATCAAAGCCGCCAAGATCAAGCGCACATCGTGTCGGCAGAAATGCAAAACAGGCTTTGGCTTCTGCCATGCGGTCTTCGCGTTCGAGCATCTTATCCAATCGTGCCTTGATCTGATGCAAATAGAGTACATCTGCTGCGGCGTAATGCATTTGTTCTAAGGTCAGAGTATCATTCCCCCAATCGGATGATTGCTGAGCTTTTGATAGCGATATCTGGAGCGTTTCCGACACCAATTCAGCTAATCCATGACGATCCGTATAAGTGCGCGCCAGTTTTGAAGCAATTTTTGTACAGTATATAGCACCGTTTATGGCACCGATATTATGGCTCAAGACGCTGACATCAAAGCGCGCAAAATGAAACAGCTTTTCCACCTTTGGATCAGCAAGCATAGCGGCCAGCCTTGGCGCCGGCTTATGTGCTTTAGCTATTTTGACCAAATGCGCCTGCCCATCACCTGATGATAGCTGCACCAAGCACAGCCTGTCTCGATGCGGGTTTAGCCCCATAGTTTCGGTATCAATGGCGACGACAGAGCCGAGGTCTAGCCCTTCAGGTAAATCATCGTGATAGAGATGAATGTTGTCCCCGACAATGCTAGGATCAGCAGCTGATTGCCCTGAATGACTAGTTTTTTTGCTCATAATAACCCTTACTTACGTTACCCAGATTTTACTTTACTTAGTGTTTAGGTTGCTTAGTGTTTAGGTTGCTTAGTGTTTAGGTTGTCAAAAGTTTATGATGCCTAAAGTTTATGATGCCCAAGGTTTATTATGCTTAGCCTTTCGGCATTATATAGCAATAACCCATCGGCACCACATAACCTGAGCAAGCTAGCATAGCATTATTACAATCGAAAGACAGTATTGCTTTAAAGGGTGCCAAAGTTATTGCTCAAGATAACTCAAGGCTTGAGACATTTATCACTATTGACGATGGCCAATAATCATCTAATCTGAACTTATGACAGGGGTAAGGCACAAAAACAGTTTTGATATCAATGGGGATATAGCATCATGAAACTTCTTGACTGTGATGTTTTTGTTGTTGGTAATCCGCCGCCAAGTTTTGGTGGCCGCTATTTTATTTTCGTCAAGCTGATCACAGATGACGGGATAGTTGGTTATGGCGAAAGCTATGTCGCGACGGTCAGCCCGCATGTTATCGCGGACATTATCAAAGACATTTTTGGCCGCCACATGATTGATATGAACCCGCATGATATTGAACCTATGGGGCGGCGCGTGCATGGCTCAGGGTTTACCCACCGTCCGGATGTGACCATGATGGGGGCATGGTCAGGGCTAGAAATGGCGTGTTGGGATATTATTGGCAAGGCAGCTAATCAGCCTGTTTATAATCTCATTGGTGGCAAGGTGCGTGACCGTTTGCGGAGCTATACCTATATTTATCCTGATGCTGATGACACGATCGATGCTGTTTATAGCGACCCGGATGTTGCGGCAAAACGGGCACTGGACTATCTGGATAAAGGATTTACGGCATTAAAGTTTGATCCTGCGGGGCCCTATACAATTTATGATGGGCGTCAACCTGATCGTGAATATTTGGCGAAAAGCGTTGCCTTTTGCAGATGTCTCAGGGAGGCAGTTGGCGATAAAGCAGATTTGTTATTTGGCACACATGGTCAGTTTTCGGTGTCAGGCGCGAAACGCCTAGCCAAAGCGATTGAGCCATATGATCCGCTATGGTTTGAAGAGCCAACGCCGCCTGATATGCCCGAACGCATGGCAGAGGTGGCGGCGGCTACCAGCATTCCGATTGCTACTGGTGAACGGCTGACGACACGATTTGAGTTTAGCCGAGTGCTTAGCCAAAGTGCCGCGTCAATCCTGCAAATGAATCTTGGTCGCGTGGGCGGTATTCTTGAAGCCAAGAAAATTGCTTCAATGGCAGAGGCTTATTATGCACAGATTGCGCCGCATCTATATTGTGGGCCTCTGGTTGGGGCGGCCAATATCCAAGTCGCGGCGGCATCACCCAATTTCCTTATCCTTGAGAGTATTGAGCAATGGGGAGGGTTTCATGCGGATATACTGAAATCCCCTGTTAAGATGGAAGATGGTTATGTTATCGTTCCTGAGGCGCCCGGATTAGGGGTTGAATTGGATGAAGACGTGGCAAGGCAAAATCCCTATTCAGGCGACATGCTGCATCTGGAGATGTCCCCTGATCCATCAGACTTTCAGCCCAAAATAACCCCCACTGATGATAGGTCTGCATCATGAATAATTACGCCAATGCTAGATCATCTCTAGACAATCAATCGGCATTTATAGATTTACGTTCTGATACGGTATCCAAGCCAGTCGCTGGTATGCGGCAAGCGATGGCAGAAGCCAAAGTCGGCGATGACGTCTATCAAGATGATCCGACCGTCAACCTGCTTCAGCATAGAGTCGCACACATGCTTGGCAAAGAGGCCGGATTATTTGTCAGCTCAGGCACGATGAGTAATCTGATTGCTATGCTGGTGCATTGCCAGCGTGGGGATGAGATTATTACCGGCCGTGATTATCATGTCTATTGTGATGAGGCAGGTGGTGCGTCAATAGTTGGGGGCATATTCTTTGACCCCCTGGACCCTGCCGCCGATGGCGCATTAAATCCAGAAGATATTTTGGCGGCAGTTAAACCTGATGATATTCATTGCCCGATATCACGGCTGTTATGTCTGGAAAATACATGGCATGGTGAGGCAATCTCGCTTGCCAGGATTAAGGCGTCGGCGGCGGCTGGCCGGCAAGCGGGATTAAATATTCATCTTGATGGGGCACGATTTTTTAATGCAGTGACGGCACTTAATATCAAGCCTAGTGATCTGGCAGGTGTTGCGGATACGGTTTCGGTATGCCTGTCCAAAGGGCTTGGTGCACCTGCGGGTTCAGTGCTTTGTGGGCCATCTGATTTTATCCATAAGGCGTTAAGGGTGCGTAAATATCTTGGCGGTGCCATGCGGCAGGTCGGGGTCTTAGCGGCGGCAGGCTTATATGCGCTGGATCATCATATTGGGCGTCTGTCTGATGATCATGCCCATGCTCATGATCTGGCGCAATTTTTATCGACTATTCCGAGATTATCGGTACGGTCAGCCACCAATATGATCTTTTTGACGCTTGCCGACGGTTCGCCTGCTGAGCTTGCCAATAGCTTGCTAGAGCAGGGCATTATTATTACCCCCGGCACACCAGAAACGCGTCTTGTCATGCACCTGAATATTGATGATACGGCGCTAGATGCCATCAAATTAGCCTTTAAGAATTGGCATATGTCTTAATGCTTTGGGTATGAGGATAAGGCTAAGATAAGAGCGAAATGAGCAATATGGGCGACATGAGCGACATGACCAAGGTAAACAAGGTAATCGACTATATTCGCAACAGCCAATGGCAGGACTTTCCGACAAGCGTCAAGCATAACGCTTTTCGGTCGATGTTTGACACTATAGGCGTATCCGCCGCCGCCACAAAAACCGAATTATCATCAATAATCCGCAACCATGCCGCCAGAATGTTTGGTGGCGCAGGTGCCAGCCTTTGGTGGGATGGACGAAAAGTCAGCCCGGTTGGGGCAGCGCTTGCCAATGCCATGAGCATAGATGCGCTTGATGCCCATGATGGGCAGAAATTGACTAAGGGCCATATTGGCTGCGGGCTTATCCCTGGCATCATGGCGATTGCTGAGGCGGAAGGTATTGATGATAACCTAGAAATAATGACAGCTATGGCGCTAGGCTATGAGTTTGGCACAAGGGCGGGCATTAGTCTGCATGCCAGCACATCAGATTATCATACATCAGGCGCTTGGATTGCGGTTACGGTAGCGGCGATAGGCGCTCGTCTAATGAGGCTTAATGAGAGCCAAATGCGCCATGCTATGGGCATTGCCGAATATCATGGGCCACGAAGCCAGATGATGCGCTGTATTGACACCCCTACTATGGTTAAGGATGGGTCAGGATGGGGCGCAATGGCAGGGGTGAGCGCTGTATATCTGGCGGCAGATGGCTTCACTGGCGCCCCTGCTATCAGTATTGAGGGCAAGGATGTGGCTGATCATTGGGCTGATCTGGGAAGTCATTATTATATGGATGAGCAATATATAAAACTCTACCCTGTTTGTCGGTGGGCACAGCCAGCGGTTGAAGCAGTGCTTGATCTGATGAAACGTCATGACATCACCGCTGATCAGATTGCCAATATTGAGATTAGCAGCTTTGATGAGGCGGTACGCTTATGTTCGATGGCTGAAAACACCGAAGAAGCGCAATATTCTTTGCCGTTTTCGGTGGCGGTAGCGGCTTATCATGGGACGATTGGCGTTGATGAGATTTCCAAGGCTGGCTTAACCAATCCCGATATTCAAGCCATAGCAAGAAAAGTAAGTGTCATCAGCAATGACGATTTCAACGCGGAGTTTCCTAAACGTCGGCTTGCCATAGCCAGCATTGAGACAACAGATGGTTGGCGATTCTCATCTGACCCGACGGAGGCTATTGGTGACCCAGAAGCGCCTGTGAGTGACGATGTTCTGCGTCAGAAATTTAATACATTAGCCAGCGCAACTTGTAATCCTGAAACGCTAAAAAATCTTGTCCATGCGCTAGGCGACTTGCGGCAGATGCCTGATATGAATAAGGTTATTGCTATCTTGCGAAAGCATTAATTACCCCTCATACTTCTTTTTTCTAAAAAGTTCATGTAAGATAGGATACAGGTAATGTTAGGATAGTGTTATGGCAGATGATGTGTTTCAAAATCCTGAGGATCGGTTAGGGCTACCCGGCTGGACATATTTTAATGATGAGCTGTTTGAGCTAGAGGCAGAACAGTTATTTCGGCGCCACTGGCAACTGGTTTGTCATCAAAATGATATTCCAGAAAAAGGTCAGTTCACGACATTTGATCTGGTTGGTGAACGGGCATTGATTATCCGTGGTGAAGATGATGTTATCCGAGCTTTCCATAACCTTTGTCGACATCGTGGCTCTCGTGTTGTGACTGAAGAAAGCGGGCTTTGCAAAAAGGCCATTGTCTGTCCTTTTCATGGCTGGAGCTTTAATCTTGATGGCAGTTTGCGGTCACCTGCAAGGCCACGCAGTTTGCCTGATCTTGATCCGGTCGAATGGGGGTTAAAGCCGATTGAATGTGAAATATGGCAGGGCTTTATCTTTATTCGCTTTAAGCCGGGCCCACAGCCAAGTGTCAAAGACATTATGGCACCGCATGATGATCTGATTAAGCCGCATCATTTACCTGATCTTATGCCTGCTTCGTCGCCTCATCTATCTGAAACATGGGATGTTAACTGGAAAGCTATTCGTGATGTAGATAATGAGGGCTACCATGTGCCGATCGCGCATCCGGGCCTGCAAGACTTATATGGCAAAGATTATTATGATTTTGATCTGACCGGCGATACATCGGTTTCCGTTGGCAATTTCAATAAGACACCGTCACATTTATGGTCGGTTCGGAATTATCGCAATCTGATTAACAATCTGCCAGAACCTTGGGCATCTTTGCCAAAAGCGTGGCATTATGTTTTGCTTTTCCCCAATCAGGTCATAGGATTTTATCCCGATAGTATCATTTTCTATCAGGACATTCCGGTGACAACGGGAACAAGCCAGCAGCGTTCTGCATCTTATGCGCGGCCAGATGAAGATAGAGTCACCCGCGCCGCCAGACACCTAGCCGCCCGTATTGATGAGATTACTGGCATAGAAGATATGCATTTGATTGAATGGTCATATGAAGCCATGAAATCCAGTGCATTTGACGGCATTATGCTCTCTGATCTGGAAAGTGGGGTCGGCCAGTATCACAACAGGTTGCGCCAAATGTTTCCTGTCATGACCTGCAAGGATGAGCCAGCAGAACGGACAGTAAAACAGATCAATTATGATATGAGCTAATCGATAAGCCCAGGGAAGTGTTAACAGACAAGTTACCAGCGCAGGAATATGCGGCCAGCCAGCGCACCAATGCCGCCAGTTATCATAATACCTACACTATACCAAAGCCCATAAAAGGCAGGCGAGTCCTCAGTACAGAAAAATGCATAAATCATGGTTGCCCATGCGCCTGCGATAATGCCGGCACGAATGCCTAGCCATATCGGATGTTGTGGGGCGGAATGGATTAGCGCGATTATTTGCGCGGCCAGTATTACTAAGGCTAAGGATGGGATGAGAACGACGCAGCGAGCTAAACTGCCGCCTATGATAACATCGCGCCATTGGCTTAACTCCATATTATATAATGCCAATACAAATAACATCGGAAAGATGAAAATCGGCGCCAAGCTTAGGATATGATGCCAGCGTCCGCGGTCAGTTTCGGGATAGGCTAATGCCCTTATATTAAACAAAATAATGATCCCGATAAAGGCAGGGATCAGCTGTTTCAGGCTGACATGAGGGGTCGTGCTGATCTGAATCAGATTATTCCAGTAATCAGGACGGAAAGACAGCCACTGATAAAGACTAGCCATAAAGGTTAAGCCCGCTACAACCATAATACTGAATAGCGTTAGGCTAATATAAACCCTGCTAAAATAGCGTGCTGATCGGGGCATATGGATATCTTTACTTAATAAAGCAATGGTATCATTCAGTTGTGTCATGACCGTTTCCTTTATACCTGTTTTGGGTATGGCCGTTGTGGTTTTGTTTGCTCTGGTTCTGTCTGGTCTGGTGAAGAGAGGTTAATTTTTTTAGCCCGCGATGAAAGGCAATACGGACGGCGTTTTCAGACATGTTTAATGCCCTTGCAGTGCCTGTGATATCTTTGCCTTCCAGGCCAATGGCTTGCAGAACCCATCGGGTTTTACCGTTTAAGCGATGCACCATTTTGACCAGATCAAGACGGTGTATTGGATCAGGGTTATCGGCGATGAGCTGATCAGCATGATGATCAAGTGACGTTGTCTTGTGGCGGTTAAGTCGCCGCAAATGGTCAATAGTACGATACTTGGTGATCGCATTTATCCATGGCAAAATAGGCTGGTTACGGCGCCAAGTCTGGCGTTTCTGATGGATAGCAAATAGCACATCTTGAACAAGATCATCTTTATCAGCGGCAATCCCAAACGGCAAGATACGCGTAATTTGATTTTCAATTGGGCGTACGGCTTTCTTGAGAAAATCTTCATATTTTCCCATATCGCCTTGGATGGCGGCTTGCATTAATGACGATAATTCGGTTTCAGTAAAGTTCTTCATCCCGTACCAATCAAACCAATGGCTAAGGGTTGCAAGGCACCTAAAAAAGAAACATCTACTGCCCCCATTATACCTGAAGTCTAGAAAATGGCTAATCACAGTTTGATGATTTGAGGTATCATGATGATGATCCTCAATCTGCTCCTCAAAATACCGATAGCTGTGATTTGGAACAGAGGCTAATATCATGACCGACGAGCCGATATTTTTCGGGATAAGATATGATCGAGAGAAAATCGACCAGCGCCACAGCCGGGGATTATCAGCAGCATCAATATCCAGAATAGCCGCTGATCAATAATGCCATTGCTATGCCGATCAAACAGCGCGCCAATCATCACCCCATGACCTGTTACATCAACAAATGTCATGACAATAATAAACCCGATCATGCCAAGCGCCGCTAATCGGGTCATTAACCCTATCACAATCAGTATTGGCAAAATAATCTCACCATAGGTGCCAGCCATAACGATGAGCCAGTCTAACCAGTTAAAGCCAGCAGTATTGTAATTAACCAAAGCGGCTTTATTTGGCAGGATTTGTCCATAGCCACCGATAGATGGTGAAAATGGTGAGGTGCCAAACTTGGTCTTGGCGGAGTTCAGAAAAAAAAGTAATAATGTTGCCGCAAATCCTAACCGCGCCACGAGAGGTAGCACGGGTGTTAGCAGGCGTTGAGCAGTCGTATCAATAAAACAATAGAGAGAAATAACGGGCTTCATCTTAGCTCCTTTTTTCGGGAAGTTGGATTGAGGTGACCATAGTTAATGTTCACTTGACCCATTCCATCAAGGTATTTGCAGAGATTGCGCTTTGCCTGTTGATGGCTGATTGCAAACTCAAACCCTGATCTAGCATTTTAAGAAAGCGCATGCAGTGTTCACTCACCAGTATCAGAGTGACCTGTGCATCATGCCTGACCAAAACGATATGCTGAGCCTGATCACGGATCTCATGATCAAGATGACCCTGATTGGCATACCAAATATCAAATATAGGATATTCCGAGTCTAAAAATTGGACGGAAGGATGAAAGTCCAATTTAGCCGCCAATAATTCCTGCGCCTCATATGGTAGATTATCGGGATCAAGAAATGGGATATCTGCCGCGTGAAGTGACAGTCGTTGCAAATATTCCAGCTCAGCAACATCGCCAAGATAGGGCAATTCTTCAACCGCCTCAAAGGTACGAATAAAGGCGGCAAATGGCTCTCCATAAAATATCATGACAGGTGATTTTGGCGGAAACTTTTCAACAAATAGCTATGCCATATAACTAAAAAAATCATCACTGACAATCGCCAAGACAAGCGGGAAGCCATCTTTCAAATTAGATATCAAGCTCATCACATGGTTATTGCGGTAAACATTAAACCGCTTAAGGTCAGGGCAGCCATCATGCCGGATAATGCCATCAGGCAGCGGTAGATCAGGCGCAGTCAAAGCTCTTGCAAAATGCTTATGCCAATGCATGCTGTTCATAATTCAAAGTCCTGTCCTGAATATGGGTGATCATGACGTTAGCTTTAATCGCATCACGTTGAAGGATATGCCATTCCGGGACATCATTATCCCACTCAATCAGGGTAGGTTTAATGCCATGAGTGCTGATAACGTCTTTATAGAGTTGCCAGACAGGGTCTGCGACCGCGTCATTATGGCTATCGATGAGCAGGAGGCTGCCAGCCGCATCCTTATCGACAGAATGCCCGCCGAGATGAATCTCAAATACGCTTTTCATCGGCAGTTGCGCCAGATATTCACGCGCAGATTGATAATGATTATGGGGATTATGATTACAGGTGCTGACAAAGACATTATTGATATCAAGCAATAGCCCACATCCGGTGCGGCGAATAATGGCATTAATGAAATCAGTTTCGGTCATGTCATGTTCAGCAAACAGGATATATGTCGATGGATTCTCAATCAGGATTTGACGTTTAAGGGTATCCTGAACCTGATCAATATGGGCAATAACCTGTTCTAGCACGGGTTTTGTATAGGGCATTGGCAACAGGTCATTATAGAACGTGTCGCCATGCGTGCTCCATGCCAGATGTTCAGAAAACATGGCAGGTTGTAGCCAGTTAAGCAAGCTAACAAGCCGTTTTAAGTGATTGCGATCAAGCGCTTGTGGCGCCCCAATTGAAAGCCCAACACCATGACAGGATATAGGGAAATCCATTGCTAATTGTTCAAGCATAGCCTTTCTGGGGCCGCCATCTACCATGTAATTTTCAGCATGAATTTCGAACCAGTTCACGCCATTTGAATCTTTTGCAATTGCAGGTAAATGTTGCGGCTTAAAGCCAACACCAACCGCCTTGGGTAGATCAGGCTTAGTCTGTTTATCATTATTATTAATGATGGTATTAATGGCGTTATTTATATTTGTTCTTAATCGGCTCAATGTATGTCTCCATCCTGAAGTCAGAATTAAGCCTGACGTTGCTATTAAAAGAGGGCATCAGGGTAACGACCGGCATCACATATGCAATGCCGGCCAATTATGATCAGCTAGAGGGGAGATCACGATCAAGGGCACTAAGTGACCCGTTGCGTTTTTCACCATTAGCCATTGCCGGCAGTTTCATTTTCGTGCAGGTGCCAGCTGGAACATGCTTCCAGGCATTGCCCTGATAATCCACTGAAGATGTGCCAGCACAGGTTGTTCCGGGGCCAGCCGCACAATCATTGGCACCAGCCATAGAAACGCCGTAACATTTCTCATTATCACCGGTTTGGGCGAGGGCTGGGGCAACGCCGCCTGCGAGTGTTGCAGTAGCAGCGGTTGCAATAAGGATTTCTTTAAGGTGGAGATTCATTTCATTCCCTTTCTTGATCTGTTTTTATCAATCAGATCATTGTGTTGCGTTAATCAATATGACTGGCAAAACTGTTGATGATAGTGACGAGATATTGCCGTCAATCATGGATATGGCTTGCCTTGTCTTATTGTTATTCGTTCGCAAGAGATGATTTATTTCAAAAAAACAGTTTTATATTTTGAACTGTCTTATATATTCAGGGAATAAATGATTTATACTTTGCCTTTTTTGTCAGTGTGCTAAAGTTATTTCTTTGAATAATAATATTACGGTGTTTATGTCATCCATTTTCAGAAATATTAATGCGTCTCTAGCTGGCTGGCGATTAATTGGTACGCCCTTCCTATTTGGCTTTTTACTGTTGGTGGCACCACTATTTTTGATGATTGCGCTCAGCTTCTGGACACAAGATTATCTTGATTTGGATAGGACGCCGACTCTTAACAATTACAGGGATATTTTCTCGCATCCGGTTTACGTCTTGCTGATTAAGCGGTCAGTCATTATTTCACTGATTGTCACGATAACAACAGTTCTGCTGGCCTTCCCTATGGCCTATTATATTTCATTTTATGGTGGCCGCTACAAAGCAATTTGGCTGTTTCTGATCACTATTCCTTTTTGGACAAGCTATTTGCTGCGCATCTTTCTGTGGAAAATCATTCTTGGCTATAATGGGGTGGTCAATTCGGGGCTACAATCGCTAAATCTGATCGAAGAGCCTCTATCCTTCATCCTTTATAATGCTAATGCTGTCGTTATCGCGCTGGCGCATGCCTGGGCGCCATTTGCCATTCTTCCTATTTTTGTGGCGCTGGAACGCATAGACCGTTCCATGCTTGAGGCTGCAAAAGATTTGGGTGATACCGCTATCAGGAGCTTTATGCGCGTCACATTACCATTGGCCATGCCGGGCATTGTATCCGCCGCATTGATCGTCTTTATCCCGACGATAGGCGATTATGTGACGCCTAGATTGGTTGGTGGCAAAGATGGTCTGATGGTGGCTAATATGATCCAAGTCCAGTTTTCTAAGGCCAATAATGCGCCTTTGGGGGCGGCATTAGCTATCACATCGCTGTTGACGGTTTTACTGATCTCATTAGGGTTTTTATTCTTTAATCGCCGCTATTTGAGGAAGCAGTCATCATGAAAAAGCCGCCGCTATTGCTGTTTTCTTTTGTCATTATTTATCTGGTGTTTCTCTATGCACCGATCATGCTGCTGCCGATTTTCGCCTTTAATGATAGCTCGATTATTGCCTTTCCTTTATCCGGCTTTACGGTCGATTGGTTTGTTGGCTTGATGGGTGAAAACACGCTACATCGGGCGCTTAAAAACTCTTTAATCATTGCCATAACGGCGGCGGTGATTAGCACTTGCTTTGGTATTCTCACGGCTAGAGCGATGGCAAGGCATAATTTTCTCGGCAAGCGGCCTAGCTTTGGTTTGATCATGGCGCCGTTATTTCTGCCAGAAATTATTATCGGTGTGGCCCTGTTGATTGTTCTGATCCAGCTTGGTATTTCATTGAATATATGGACAGTCATTCTTGGTCATATTCTGATCTGTACACCGTTCTCGGTTTCTATTCTTTATTCAGCCTTTAATAATATGGACAAAAGCATCGAAG
Source organism: Alphaproteobacteria bacterium (assembly GCA_016778985.1). GTDB lineage: Bacteria > Pseudomonadota > Alphaproteobacteria > Puniceispirillales > UBA1172 > UBA12202. The sequence goes on from JADHOM010000013.1 coordinate 32,349, forward strand.
AAGCCTCGCTCGATCTGGGTGAGACCAGATTTGGCACATTTCGGCGGGTGATTTTTCCGCTGGTTAAGCCTGGGGTGATTGCCAGCCTATTGATCTGTTTCACCATATCGCTGGATGAGTTTGTTATTGCCTTTTTCTTAACCGGGGTTGAGCCGACATTGCCTGTTTATATATGGGCACAATTGCGCTTCCCGTCCAAATTGCCAAGCATTATGGCATTAGGATTTATCTTATTACTGCTGTCGCTTATTCTGTTGGCGATATTTGAATATTATCGGCGCAGGTCGGAAACCTTGATTGGCAATCAACCATCATGAATAAAGGGAGAATAATCTGTGACATCAGAACAAAATGATAATGAACAGATGGTTGAGCTTCGTGGCATTCGCAAAAGCTTTGGCGATTTAGAGGTCGTTAAAGGCATTGATTTGAATATCGCTAAGGGTGAGTTTTTCTCTTTGCTAGGGCCTTCTGGATGCGGCAAGACGACGTTATTGCGGATGATTGCCGGATTGGAAACGCCTGATGATGGTACTATAGTGATTAGCCAGCAATCCATGAATGGCGTAGATGCTAATAAACGTCCTACTAATATGGTGTTCCAATCCTATGCTATTTTTCCGCATCTTAATGTTGGTGAAAATGTCGCTTATGGTCTGATCAAACAGCGTCTACCAAAAGCCGAAATTAGGCAACGTGTTGATGCTATGCTCAAGATGGTTGATTTGGACGGCTATTATAACAGGCCATCTTATGCGCTGTCAGGTGGCCAGCGTCAGCGTGTTGCTCTCGCCAGAGCGTTAATCCTTGAGCCGAAAGTGTTGCTCTTGGATGAGCCACTTTCAGCATTGGACAAAAAGCTCCGTGAGCAAATGCAAGATGAATTGCGGCGTATTCAGCGAACCTTGGGGATTACTTTTATTCTAGTCACGCATGACCAAGAAGAGGCGCTGATTATGAGCGACCGTATCGCTGTTATGTTTGACGGTAATATCGCCCAGCTTGGCACCCCAAAAGAGATTTATGATAAACCTCTGAGTAAAAGAGTCGCGTCTTTCATCGGCGTCATGAACTTCCTCAAAGGTAAATGTGTCGGTGAAACGAAAACCGATATTAAGGTTGAGGTAGCAACACTTGGTCAGGTTAGCTTTAGCCGTGATCTTGTGCCTGAAGGCGTCTCCCTTGATCATCTCAATATCGGCTTTCGGCCAGAAATGTTTACGGTTCTTTATGACAAAAAGGAAAAAGCTGAGAATACCTTTATGTCAGAGGTCAAAAATGTCGATTATTATGGCGATATGACCTATTACACGCTGGCTTTACCGAATAGCGATATGGATATTACAGTGTCTATGCGAAATACGTCAGGCCGCTATGTCTATGGCTTGGGCGAAGCGATAAGAGTCGGCTGGCGCAGCTCATCATTGCTGATCCTAAACTAAGCCGCTATTCCCGCATAAAATCAGATAAAAAACAGGCGGCTAAGATGCCGCCTGTTTCGTTTCATCATTGATATTGGTTTAGAAACCAGCTTTGATTAGCTCAAACTCAGCAATCATTTTTTCTCTATGATCAGCGCTGACTGGTGCTTGCCACAATGTGCCTTTTGAATAGCTTGCTAGCGTTCCAAATCCAGCCCCAGGGCCATGCTTATCCATAGCGTTTGAATTGGAATGGCCATAGCCCCATTCATTAACCATATACTCACCTGATCTTTCATCTAACCAAGCATTAAGGAAGTCATAGGCTTTGTCTTTGCTGCCTTGGCCATCTTTGAGAATGACATATCCGCAGAGCCATGTGGATTTGCCTTCTTCGGTATCTTCATTGATAGCAACAGGGTGGCCTTCGCCCTCAAGAATGACACCGACTTCGTTCCATGACCAAGATAGGGTGACCTCACCAGATGCCATCAATGAGCGAATTTCAGCACCATCAGCCCAGTATGTCCGGATATTCTGGTGAACTTTCCGCAAGAAATCAGAGGCTTTCTGGAAATCATCATTAGTGGCCTTATTCCAATCCTTAACGCCAACCGCTAAATAGCCAAGGGCGTAAGCATCATCGACGTTATCAGGAAGGGAGACCTTGCCAGCAAACTTCGGATCAGCAAACGATTGTAAGGATACCGTATCAGCAGCATCGACGAGATCGGTGCGGTAGGTTAGGGCGGTAAGACCCCAATCAACTGGCACAACCCACTGATTACCATCGGTGTTAAAGCCGTCAATGTTTTTGAACTCAGGGATCACCTCATCCCAGCGTGATAAGCGTGATGTATCAATGGGTTCTAGCATGCCTGCTTCACGCCATTTGACAACACTTTGTGAGCATGGGTGGCCAAGATCAGCTCTAAATCCGGCGCGCATTTTCTGAAAGGCTTCTTCTTCGTCGGTGAAAAAGCTATAAGTCGGTGACATGCCATGTTTTTCAATATAATCGGGGAAGAAATTAGGGTCTTCATACCCACCCCAATCAAAAATTATGAGCTCAGCATCTTCGGCATAGGCGATACCTACGCTGCCGATAGCTGTTATTGCCGCGGTGGCAACGATTGTTTTTAATGTATTCATCATCTCCTCCAATATAAGTTAGGTGACTTAATTATTATGATTTCTCAATATAATTATAATGCCAAATTCACCTCAAATAGCAAATATAAACCGAAGGAGGGCAAAATTTCTCATCAAGATTTAATCGTTTTTTGAACCTCGATAACGGCATCTTCTAATATGTCAAACATACTATCAATCTCATCATGGGTAATGATGAGTGGTGGCGAGAAAACACACATATTTATGATTGGTCTGACCAGAAGTCCGCGTTTCTCACACGCTTCATCCATCATGTAACCAAAACGGCTGTCAATTTGCAGCTTTTTTTCCTCGGACACACCAGATGCCGCAACGCCCTCAAGGCAACCAAGCAGCCCCATGCCTCTGGCATCACCAATAATGTCATATTTAGCGCCAATATCACGAAGTCTTTGCTGGAAATGCGGGGCGATATCTTGCACATGGGCGTGGATTTCTTCACGTTCCATGATATCCATATTTGTCAATGCCGCAACGGCCGCAACGGGATGCCCTGAATAGGTATAGCCATTGGTAAATGGGCGGGCGCTATCATCAAGCTGATCAAAATCTTTCATCAGCGCATCAGAAAATATAGCTGCCCCCATCGGCACATAGCCGGAGGTTAGCCCTTTCGCGCATGTAATGATATCAGGAACAATGCCAAATACAGCTTCTGAGGCAAACCAGTGTCCTAAGCGGCCAAATGCTGTCACCACCTCATCAGAGATATAGACAATATCATATTTTCTGCATAATTCGCGCGTCTGCTGATGATATCCTTTCGGCGGGATGATAACACCGCCAGATGATAAAACAGGTTCCGCAATAAAGGCGGCTACCTTATCCGCCCCAACAGCCAAAATACGATCTTCCATATCTTTAACCTTGGCATTACACCAGTCATCTTCTGACATGCCATCAGGCCGTAAATACGGGTTCACATTAGGCAACATAAGCACAATATCTTTGTGCGTATCCATAAATCGGCGATCATGTTCCCGCCCCGTTCCTGATACACTTGCGGATAGGAATGATGAGCCGTGATAGCCTTTTTCGCGGCAGAGGATCATTTTCTTTTCAGGGCGGCCAAGAACATTATTGCGATACATGACAAATCTTAGTGCGGTATCAACCGCATCAGAGCCGCCATTGGTAAAGACCATTGAGTTTAGGTCACCTGGCGTTTTCTCGGCAATCCTTTTGCCAAGCAATGCTGACGGTTGATTAGAGGTAAACCAAGGGCTTGAATATGTCATTGTCATGACTTGATTGGCAATGGCATCCGCCATTTCGCGCCGCCCATAACCGATATTAACGCACCACATACCGCCGGGGCCATCAATCATTTTATTGCCGTGGCCGTCTTCCAGATAAATGCCTTTGGCTTTTTGGATTTGTGTCATATCAGGCGGTGCGTCTGATAAATCACTCCACGGATGAATAATATGTTCTTTATCCCAGAACTGCACTTGATCGGGCGTGATAGGCTGATTTTCAAGATTTTTATTATACTGATCTGATTTTAAAGACATAACCCTCAACCTGTTTGTTTAGATAAATATAATGATGCCGAATGCGGCGGCGATCGTCAATCTATTCTATTCTTGTCTGGCCTGGTCTGGTCTGGTCTGGTCTGGTCAATAATGATTAATTTTTTGGCGGTGGAAACGGCTTAACACCTGATGGCGGCAATGGCGGCACAGGGGATGTGTCTTTGCGCGGGGTGACTAGGGCTAGTCCTATCATCATGATCACTAAAGCCAGCCAAACGGTGGCAGCATAGGTATCACCAAAAATTACAATGCCCCATAAAACGCCAGTTATTGTGACCATGAAACCAACCTGTGATGCAAAGACAGGGCCGGTTGATACGATTAAATAGACAAAAGACGAATAGGCGATGGCAGAGATCAATGCGATGCCTAATATTGACCATTCCAAAACACCCATTGGAAATTGTGGGATAAAAAAATGATCTGTCACTAAAGCTAATGGAAATAGAATACAGGCGGCAAAGATATTCATGCCAACTGATAGCCGGATAGGGCCTAAATCAGCAGGCTGATAAGCATCAATAATCAGATTTTCAACCGCATAACACGCCGCTCCAAAACACGCTAATAACACCCAGAATGTCGCCGCCTCATCAGGTAGGCTGCTGTCGGGTATGACCAGTAATAAAATGCCAGTAATACCAGCGAGTAAACCAATGAGCCGCCGCACTGAGCTTTTCTCAAAGCCAAGTAAAAATGCCAATGCGAAGGTCATCATAGGAACCAATGTATCGGCAATCGCCAGTATTCCGGGCTGAACATGGCGTGTGGCAGCATAGAAAATTAATCCAGGAACCAGAACGCCGGTTAATGATACGGCGCTAATAAGCGGGATATGCCGCCATCTGATACCGATATGGCCGTTACGAATAAGGGCATATCCCATTAACATCAAGCCGCTGATTAAGGTCTGCCAAAAAGCAATACCAATGACCGTGGCGCCCGTATTTGTTGCCATTTTTGTTAGCGAGAATGTCAGCCCCCATGCCGTGCCAGTAACCGCTAGCACCACCCATGGCCAGAAACGCTGAAAGAAGCTGATCATATAGCCGCTTTCAAGCTTTCCTCGATATAAATCTGGCGCAATTGAAGTGCATGTTTGCCGACCTTGCCACTGCCTATATTGACCCCATCAATTGACACAACAGGTTTAACATAGGTTGAGGCTGAGGTAATAAATGCCTCATCAGCGGACTTAACCTCATCAACCGTAAACGGCCGTTCCTCGATTTTCATCTGACGGTCATGCGCGTAGCGGAGCAATGAGGCACGGGTAATCCCATGCAAAATATCATGGGATAATTGCCGCGTAATGATGACGTTATCCTTAATAATATAGGCATTATTCGATGTGCCCTCAGTAATCGTGCCATTTTCAATCATCCAAGTATCATCAAAGCCCGCCCGAATAGCGGCGGTCTTGGCGATAGACGGCCATAATAGCTGAACGGTTTTAATATCACGCCGATGCCAGCGTAAATCTTCCATAGTCATGATATGCCAGCCTGTTAGCTTGCTCTCATCAAGGCGTGGGTCAGGTTTTTCTTGGGTAAAGAGAACGATTGTTGGCGATATGGCGTCACCTTCTGGGAAAATAAAATCCCTATCTCCTGGGTTGCCGCGCGATATCTGAATATAAATCCCGCCTGTCACCAGATTGTTGCGTGTGATCATCTCCCGATGGATAGCGAGCATGTCATCATAATCGACCTTATAAGCGATATTAAGCTCATCTAATGAGCGTTGCATGCGTGCCATATGGCCATCAAACTCCAGCATTTTGCCATCAATAACGGCAGTAACCTCGTAAATAGCGTCTGCCATGACAAATCCGCGATCAAACACAGATACAGTGGCCTCAGCTTCCGGCACATAATTCCCATTTACATATACTATGCGTGACATCATCAGTATCCTTAATTAGTCTCTGGACACTACTTTACCTGTTCAATCCAAACAGGCAATATGATTTTCACTAATCAAACAGGTGAGGTTATTATGCCGCGGTTTTCGGCAAATCTTGGGTTTTTATGGACGGATGTTGATCTGCCAGACGCTATTCATGCGGCGCATCAGGCAGGCTTTGATGCGGTGGAATGTCATTGGCCTTATGCTTATGCGACTGATCAAATTGTTGAGGCATTGGCGGCAACCGGCCTTCCAATGCTGGCGTTAAATACCCCCGCCGGTAATATGCCAGCTGAGTTTGGTCTTGCCGCAGTTCCAGAAAGACAAGCAGACGCCGAACAAGGCATTAGGAATGCGATTACCTATGCCCATCAGATTGGGGCAAAAGCCGTTCATGTTATGGCTGGTAAAGCGCCATCAGATGATCCGAGCGATCAACATTTTCAGGATATGCTGACATATGCCGCCAATATGGCACGCCCTTATGGGCTAGACATTTTGATTGAGGCGATTAACCCCATTGATGTGGCAGGATATTTTCTGAATGATGTGCGCCAAGCGGTAAAGGTGCTAGAAACGCTCTCACTGCCAAATCTTGGATTAATGTTTGATTGTTATCATGTCGGCAAGATGGGCGGCGATATCTTGGCTGAGCTTGCGTTTTCTATGCCATGGATAAGGCATATTCAAATCGCTGGTATCCCTGACAGGCATGAGCCTGATGATGGGCATGTTGATTACCACCCGATATATCAATGGCTAGATGATCAGGGCTATGACGGGTTTATTGGTGCCGAATACAGGCCGAAAAATCGCTCAGGCAAAGGGGATGTGGCTGATGGGCTGAACTGGCTAAAATTAGCGCGGTGCTAGCTGGTTTCGGCTTCACCAGTTTCTTTTTTGGCGTTGATATGTCTTTCTCGCCAGACAATGATTAAGCCTGCCCCTATGATTAAGAATACGCCGGGGATCAGCTGATCAAAGGGGGCTTCGCTGAAAAACACATAGCCAAGAATAAATGAGATCGGAATACCTAAATACTCAAAAGGTGCAATTTGCCCGGGTTCTACCAACCGGTATGAGGTGACAAGGCATAACACGCCGATGCCGCCACATATGCCAACCATCAGGAATTTCAGCCAATCGGTGCTGCCGGAAACGGGCAAAGGTTCAGCAAAGATAAAGAGCATAATGACGGAGAAAACTAACGAAAAGATTTGCGTCACCAGCTGAATTTCACTTGAGCCAACATCACTATGGAATAGCCTGACCGTGACCGAAGCCATAGCATATCCAACTGCCGCCAAAACTGGCAATATGGCATAGAACTCAAACGCATCTGCGCCTGGCCGCATGATAACGATAACCCCAATAAAGCCTAAAATAACCGCCGACCATCGCCAAAATCCCACCTTATGCCCTAGCACTGGAACCGATAAGGCGGTGATAAACATAGGGCCAGCAAATGCCAGTGTTGTTGCGGTAGCAAAGGCGATATGACTTAACGCGGTATAATAGCAAATCTGGGCGAAAATAACCGAAAGTCCACGAAACGCGCATAGCCCAATTTGATATGGCGTACATATTCGCCGCAAGCCAGCAATCGACCCTGATGCCATGACAAACAGCAATGCTGGAATAACGCCAAATATATTGCGCAAAGCACTAATTTGAAAGATTGGGAACTCTTCCCCAAGGATTCGGACAAATACCCCCATCAGATCGAAAGCAAAAATTCCAAAAAGAATGATTAATATAGCGCGATACAAGGCAGGGATACGTGCGATGATACCCATATGGCTATAGTCTGGCACAGATGCGTAAGGCATCTAACATGGCGCAATGAATATCACGACTGCCGACAACATCACCAATCCGATAGAGATGATAGTCGTTATCATGACTATTATTGGCATCATTATTGGCAAAAACTGGTTGCGGTTCGCCTAATGCCATCCGATCAAGATCAATCACGCCATTATTGAGAGAATGATCACGCATAGCATAAAACAACTCATCATTAGGCAATGTTCCTGCCTCAACAATGATATGATCATAGTAATGCTGACTCAACTCGGCGGTATGCATGTTGCGAAGCGTCACTTTGACTTGGTTTTGATAGGTATCGGCACGAATAAGTTCATGATCAGGCTGCATGATCACTCCACGCTCATAGAACCGCTTCATGAAAGGCGACATTTCTAGCCGCATCGCATCATATCCGATATGGGCATCTTGCGTATTGAGCGTAACCTGAACGCCCTTCTCAGACAGATAATCAGCCGCCGCCATAGCCACATTGAGCCCGGTTTGATCATGAATAAAGACATTGCCCTCAGGCGACGCCATGCCTGACATGACATCCCATGTCGTTAGAATATTAGCATCTCCATCCACCCAATCTGTATGCGGTAGACCGCCAGTTGCCATAATAACGATATCGGGCTGTTCTGCCATAATCATGTCTTGATCAGCAAATTGATTGCAGCGGATATCAACCCCCAAACGCTGACATTCGCGTTCAAGCCAATCAATAATACTGCCCAAATCTTTCCGCCAATTGACCTTGTTTGCCAGATTAACCTGTCCGCCTAGACGATCTGATGCCTCAAACAAGATGACCTTATGACCACGTTCGGCGCTGGCTCGCGCGGCTTCCAATCCAGCAGGGCCGCCACCAATAATGGCTACGGTTTTAGCATTGTCATCGGTTGGGCTTATAATATGAGGAAGTGAGGCTTCGCGCGCCGTTGCCGGGTTTTGAATACAATAGCCATAATTCGAGCAATAGGTTGAGCCAACACAAGTTCTGATACGGTCCTCATCACCACGTTCCAGTTTGGCAACGATATAAGGGTCTGCAATATGCCCTCGCGTCATCCCCACCATATCTATGAGATGTTCAGATAGAGCGTAACGCGCGGTTGATAAATCATTAATCCGTGTGGCATGAAAAATTGGCAAATCAATGTCTTGTTTGAATCGCCCTGCTTGCTCTAAGAAAGGTGATAATGGCGCTGCCATGCCGGGCATATAATTGGTCAGTCGCGGCAAACTATCAATCCGTCCAGATACAAGATTAAGAAAATCAATAACGCCATCATCACGCAAATTGCTGGCTATGCTGATATTATCAGCTTCAGACAACCCGCTTTTATCATGATCTTGCTCGGTCATGGTCATCCTAACGCCAAGCAGGAAGTCATCACCAGCTGCTTCACGCATGGCGGCAAATACCATGCGGCTAAAGCGCATTCGGTTTTCCAGTGATCCGCCATATTTGTCGATCCGCTGATTAGTGATAGGCGACCAGAATTGATCCATTAAATGGCCTGAGGCAATAATCTCTAACCCATCAAGACCGCTATCTTTACAGCGCTTTGCGGCGCGCGCAAAATCGCCAACAATGCGGAAAATATCGTCTTCATCCATTTCTCGCGGGAAGCCACGATGCAAGACCTCACGGTTGGCTGAGGCTGATATGATCGGCAACCATTGGCCAGCTTTGCTGTTAGTGCGGCGACCAAGATGAGTAATCTGGGTCATTAACAATGCACCATGATCATGATAGAAATCAGATAGTTGCTTGAAAAATGGCATAATCTCGTCATCTATGATGAGTTGATCAAAAACTGGTGCTGTATCGGCAGAAACGGTACCTGATCCACCAACAAAAGACAGTCCAATGCCGCCCTTAGCTTTTTCCATTTGGTAGCGCAAGGTTGTGTCAGTAGCACGGCCGTGATTAGCATGGCTGAGCGCGTGGCCAGTGCTGAAAATACGATTTTTTATGGTTTTCTTGCCAATCTTGAAAGGCTGTAGCAAAGGGTCAGAGGTGTTGTTTGGATCAGCCATCTATTACACTTATTATTTGTACATAATAAAGTGATGCTATCACTAAATATCATCAAAACAACATATATCTTTTGAAAACGCAACTTACCTTCATATTCACCATTTCGCGGGCTATCTCGCGGTCTGTCTCAGTCATTCAGCCAGAAACACTTGCCACATAAGCGGTGAAAGCATCTAATTCCTCTTGGCTCGCGTCTTTCCCCGTAAAAATACGAACATAATAGGGCACAAGCATAAGGCGATTTTCCATATCTTCCTTAATCACCGCGTCATTATATCCTGTTTGCATGAAATAGATCACGCGGGCACGGGTTTCGGATTCCATGAGCGGAAAGCCATAATGTTCAAACATGCGTGTTAGCGCCCCGATACGATCTTTGTCAGAGGCAATGATACGGCTTGCGATCTGGTCAGATTTTCTCGCCCAGTCACGGACAGCAAAATCTAATGGGATATCAAATAGGCTAGAATTAACAGCGCAGCGAAAGACTCTTAAAACTGCCTCTGTTATTGTCGCGCAAGGGGCCGTTGCCTCGGTAATCAGATTAATCGTATTGCGGTTATGCCATTCCTCTAAGAGAGCATCATGAAGATCATTTTGGTCCTGGAAATATCCATAAAAACTTGAGCGCGCAACATTGAGCTTTTTGCCGATATTGAGAATTTTGACATGATCAATGCCTTTCGTGATCAGCAGCTCAATCGCAGCCTTAATCCAATCTTCACGAGTGACTTTGATATTGCCCTTACGTCCAGATGGGCGATCAGATCGGCGACTTGCTGGATGCTGGTATTTTGGTGGTAAACTATCCATAGATACGTATCATTTGTCCATTTACATAAGGTGATTACTATTAACTGACAGGCGGTGCACCGCCCTCACGTATTCGTGTTGTGATGAACTGGCGTAATTTTGCGGTCAGTGCGGCGTTATCCTTGAGAGTGTTAGGCTGTTGCAGAATATCTTTCCATATTTTGGTGGCGCGATGATTGGTATCTATACTGCCATTGTCTTTCCATGTGCCGTAATTTGACAGATCAGCAACAAGATGCTGATAAAACTCAGTCTGATATCTTGCCATCGTGTGATCACATCCGAAAAAATGCCCACCGGGCGGCATTGTGGCAATAGCATCATATCCGATATCATCGGTGCTAATCGATAAAGGTTTGCACATATGTTCTACCATTTTCAAAACTTCGCTATCGGTGATCAGTTTTTCATAGGATAACGCCAAGCCGCCCTCAAGCCAACCCGCTGAATGGATAACAATAGTCGCCCCAGCCATCAAGCATCCCCATAAGCCAAACTGGGTTTCATTAGCGGCTTGGATATCATTGATATTAGCGGCGCTTCCTGATGCACAGCGCCAAGGCAGGCCAGTTTTCCGGGCTAATTGTCCAGCAACTAATGAGGCCCGAAAATGTTCAGGAGTACCAAAGGCAGGCGCCCCAGATTTCATATCAACATTGCTGGTGAAAGTGCCGTAACAGACAGGCGCCCCGGCCTGCGTGATCTGAACCAGCGCAATAGCTGCCAACGCTTCTGCGTGGGAAAGCATCATTGCCCCAGCGACGGTAATCGGTGCCATCGCCCCCATCAGAGTGAATGGCGTGACGATGCTCATCTGCCTGGCACGGGCGAAATCAATCAATCCCTGTGCCATAGGCAGATCAAGGATGCGCGGCGAATTGGTATTGATAATGGTATAACACCAAGGGTTGGTATGAAACTCCTCCATGCTGATATCACGAAACAGTCGAATCATCTCAAACCCGTCTTCGATTTGTTGTGAGCCGCGCGAATAAATGAATGGCACTTTATCGGTTTCGGTCAGCATCGCATCCATAATGGCATAATGCCGATGCTCTGGGGCGACATCTTGCGGTTCAACCAAGGGCGGCATCATATGAAAGCATGAAAAATGCTGGGTTAGTTTTACCAGCTCACGAAAATCTTGCTCAGACCCGATGCGGCGGCCGCGTTCCAGATCAGTCGCATAGGGTGCCGCCGCACCTGGCTGAAAGACCAACTTGCCCAATGCAAGCGTAATATCACGCGCGCGATTGCCGCCTCTTAGGGTGAAGCTCTTGGGGGCGGTTTTAAGGGCAGAAAGAATAATATCCCTGCCGATCCAGACCATTTCGCTACTCTCATCAACCCTCGCACCAGCAGATTGATAAAGCCGCCTTGCTTCTGGATGCAGAATTTTAATGCCTTCATGCTCAAGAAGTTTTAGCGCCGACTGATGCATTTCCTCAATGATAGTGTCATCAAACCCATTTAATGGCGGGAAAGGATTATCAAGTGCGCCGAAGGCTTGGGGTGGGGCAGGTTGTGCGGTACGCTCCTTATTCCGCTTGCTTCTGCCCAAGCGTTTGGGTTTGTCGAGAGGCGCGACATCCTTATTCATCGCATGGCCTTTCCTTGCGGGTCATAAGGTGATGGCGCAATGACTCTGGCGGCTTTTTCGACACTAACGATATGCGTCGTCAATTCAACTCCCTCAATCGCCAGATCAGCATTGACCAAGCCCATAGCCAGTGATTTTTGGATAGTATGGCCATATCCGCCTGATGTGATAAAGCCCACTAATTCACCGTTCGACCATATCGGCTCATAGCCGCTGGCATCGGCATCATCAGCATCAATTTCTAATGTCACCAATTTTTGCTGGGGCGGTGTTTGATCACGTTCTGCCAGCGCTGCCGCACGTCCAACAAAATCACCTTTATCCCAGTCAATCCAGCGATCCATGCCCGTCATGCCCGGGGTATAACCTTGCGTGAACTCAGCTGACCAGATACCAAAACTTTTTTCAAGGCGCAGGGAAAGCATGGCATTAAATCCATATTCACGAATATCAGATTTTGCCCCAGCCTCTAATAACATGCGGCGCAGGGCAATATGATCACCCATCCGGCAATTAATCTCATAGCCTAGCTCCCCTGCAACCGATAAGCGGCCAACTTTGGCACGGATCAGCCCAATGTCAAACTCGCCACATCCCAGAAACGGCAGGTTTTCAATATCACCATCGGTAAGCCTAGCTAAAACCTGGGTAGATTTTGGCCCAGCAAGGGAGAAGCCCACCATTTCCTCACCTAGATCACGGATACTGACCCCGTCATCAATATGGTCATTGAACCAGCGCATATGCCATGCCCGCAAATAATATGAGCCCATTATCCAAAACACATCATTGCCCCAGTTAAAGATCGTCAAGTCGCCTTTTAACTTGCCGGCTTCGCTTAGCATTGGTGATAGCCGAACACGTCCAGGTTTTGGCAGACGGCCAGCCATGATGCGGTTAAGCCATGCCTCGGCATTTTTGCCTGTTACCTCAAAACGGGAGAAGCCAGAAATATCTAGTAATCCAACGTCAGAGCGTACTGCTCGACATTCATCACCAACAATATCAAAAGCATTTGATCGTTTCAGTGATGGCGTCTCACAAAATCCGTCGGGAGCAAAGTATAATGGCACTTCCATATCCCAGCTAACCCCCCAATGACATCCTGCGGCGGTCATTTCACTAGAGGCTGGTGTCATTTTAAGCGGCCGGCCAGCTGGCAGCTGTTCATTCGGATAGGTCATAACAAATCGCCGCGAATAGAACTGGCCTGTGGTTTCCTTGATATATTGCTTATTTTCCGCGAACTCACCATAGCGGGCAACATCCATCCCATAAACATCGGCCTCTGGCTCACCATGGATGATCCATTCGGCTAAGGATTTGCCAACTCCGCCGCCCTGAAGGAAGCCAGCCATCACCGCACAAGCGCACCAATATCCGGGCTTGCCAGGAACAGGGCCAACCAACGGGTTGCCATCTGGTGAGAATGTGAAGGCACCATTAACCCATGTTTTAACGCCAACCTCCTGCAAGACAGGATAGCGCTCAAACCCCATTATCAATTCGTTTTCAATGCGATCAGTCTGTTCTTGAAATAGCTCCATGCCATAATCCCATGGCGCCCCATCCATCGCCCAATGCTCATGGTCAATTTCATAAATCCCTAATAAGACACCGTTCTGATCTTGGCGCAGATAAGTAAAGCCTTCTAGGTCGACGGTCATCGGAACTTCAAAATCAATTTCCTCAAGTTTAGGGATGGAATCCGACACAAGATAATGGTGCTTCAAGGGTGAGACAGGCAATTCAATACCCGCCATCCGCCCAAGTTGCTTTGCCCACAGGCCTCCAGCATTAACAATATGCTCACAAGTGATCGTGCCTTTATCAGTGTTGACGCGCCAGCCGTCTTTCGTCTGTTCAAGACTATCAACCTTCGTATGTTCGAAATATTCAGCGCCACGTTTACGCGCCGCGATTGCATAGGCATGAACCGTTCCGGTCGTATCAATATAGCCTTCGCGATCGGCCCACATTCCGCCGAGCAAACCATCAGTTGACATAATCGGATTAAGCTCGCCAGCTTCTTCGGGGGTGACAAGACGGCAATCACTAATACCAATAGATTGGAATACCCGATAAGCAGACTGCAGCCATTCCCAGCGATCAGGGGTTCCGGCCATGGTTAGGCCGCCCGTCATATGAAGGCCAATATTATGGCCGCTTTCTTGTTCAATTTCGGAAAGTAAATCAATCGTGTAGGCTTGAAGCGCGGCAATATTAGGGTCAGCATTAAGAGCATGAATACCGCCTGCGGCATGCCAAGATGAACCCGCGGTTAACACTGATCTTTCCAGCATACAGACATCTGTCCAACCAAACTTAGCTAAGTGATAAAGCACAGATGAGCCAACAACACCGCCACCAATCACGACCACTCTATAATGTGATTTCATGAGTCTCCCCCAAAATGCCGAATTAATATCGCTTTAATATCATCCTAAATAATATCGTACCCTTATAGTAATGTACAGTTCTGTATAGTACAGTTTATGCAAAAATCAAATGCAGAAGTCAATGCCTAGCTAAAGCCAGACATAACCCCTTGCTAGATAAAAGATGTGATCAGGAAAAGGCGATAAATCGTTAGAGCAAGTCTTTGGTATCAAGATGACATTCGATGATATGATTATTATTATCAATCTGCCGTGGCGGCGCGGTAGTATCGCAAGTGCCGGTAATCGCATGCGGACAGCGTTTGAAGAACGGACAGCCGATAGCATCAATATCAACTGTTCCTGAAATCCCGGAAACCGCCTCTTTGGTTTCCGTCATATCTTCGAGCCATCCAACCCTTGGCTCCGGCACCGATGAGATCAAAAGTCTAGTATAGGGATGATAGGGCGGTGATAGCACTTGATCTGTTGGCCCTTGCTCAGCAACACGGCCAGCATAGAGAACCACAATCTCATCAGCAAAAGATGCGACAGTTGACAGATCATGACTAATAAAGACAAAGGAAACGCCTAGATCACGGCGCAAGCGTTTCAGCAATTCGATAACATTGGCGCCAACAATCGTATCAAGGGCGGACGTCACCTCATCACAAAGCACGACTTCGGGATCAGATGCGAGCGCTCTTGCCAGATTAATCCGCTGTTTTTGGCCACCTGATAATTCATGCGGATAGCGCTGAGCAAATTGTGACGGCAATTCCACCATTTCAAGCAGATCATTGACGCGTGCGGTTTTCTTTTTGCCAGAAAGACCGTGATAAAACTCTAATGGTCGGCCTAAGATATCACCAATACGTTGTCGCGGATTAAGTGCCGTATCTGCCATTTGATACACAAATTGAATTTTCCGTAATTCTTCATGTGATCGCTGTTTCAGCGATGGCGCTAACACCTCACCATCAAGTGCAATGCTGCCATTAGCAGGCGGCAAAAGCCCGGCAAATACCCTTGCGAGGGTTGATTTTCCGCATCCAGATTCGCCAATAATGCCAACGGTTTTACCGCGTTTGATTGATACATTCACATCTTTGAGGATGAGACTAGAAGGCATGCCGTTAACGATCTTGCCATAACCTGCATCAATCTCATTAACTTCAAGCACTGGTACATCACGCAGATGTTCATCGCCAACATCCTCACCAAGCCCGGCCTCTGGCATTGGCCGAATGGCCTCCATCAGGCGCTTTGTATAAGGGTGCTGAGGCGAGTTGATCAGCACATCGGTAGGTCCTGCCTCTTTGACTTCACCATTATAGAGAACAACGATATGGTCAGCTATTTGGGCAACAACCGCCAGATCATGCGTCACATAAATTGCTGCGGCACCTTGTTGCTTAATGACCGCCTTAAAGGCTTTTAAGACTTCAATTTGGGTGGTTACATCGAGCGCGGTTGTCGGCTCATCCAAGACCAGCAGATCAGGATCACCGCATAATGCCATCGCCGCCATTAGCCGTTGCAGCTGACCGCCTGATACCTGATGCGGAAACCGATTACCAATATTTTCAGGATCAGGCAATTCGAGCGCATGGTAAAGCTCAAGGGCCTTTTTATCTGCCTGCTCCTTGGTTTTGGTTTTGTGCAGGATTGGCGCTTCAGTGACCTGTTCATTAATCCGAATAGATGGATTGAACGTGGCGGCGGCACTTTGGGCCAGATATGCTACCTTCTCGCCGCGGATAGGGCGCAATTCATCGGTTGTCATTTTCGATACATCTTGGCCTTTGAACAGAGCTTCGCCACCAGCGAATTTTAATCCAGGTTTGCAATATCCAAGCGACGCTAAGGAAATTGTTGTTTTACCAGACCCTGACTCACCGATAAGTGCCACGACTTCGCCGCGCTTGACGTTAAAGTCAACGCCTTTGACGATAGGCAACTCACTGCCATCATCCCGGATAGCGCTGATTTGCAGGTTCTTTGCCTCAAAAATGATCTCATCTTTATGCGTTTGTTTTGCCATTATCAAAGCCTTTTCGACAATTTGCCGCCGCTAAAGGCAGAGACATCGTCAACAATCAAATTAATGCCAACGGTTAAAGTAGCAATCGCAATGGCTGGCGCAATAACTGGAATAACTGATGTTCCATATTGTAACGCCCCTAGATTTTCACGCACCATAGAGCCCCAATCGGCTTGTGGAGGCTGAACGCCAAGGCCAAGAAAACTAAGACTTGAAACAAACAAAATAATATAAATTAAGCGCAAGCCAAAATCGGTCATCAGCGGCATTCTGGCATTTGGCCAAATCTCTCTTGAAATGATCCACCACAGCCCTTCGCCTCTGACGCGCGCTGCTTCAACAAAATCCATGACCATAATCTCTTGACCTAAGGCGCGGGCTAAGCGGAACACAACAGAGGCATAGATTACCCCCGCTGTACATATCAAAACCGGGATGGATGAGCCAATTGCCGCGACCACAACCAGCCCCAGCATGATTGTTGGCAGGCTGAGGATCGCATCATTAATCCGGCTAATGATCATATCAACTTTAGGGTTTGATATCGCCGCGCCAATGCCCAAGATCACGCCCAGAACATAGGCAAGTGTGGTGGCAAGGAAAGCAATGCCAATGGTTCGCCCAGCGCCATAGATTAGGCGGGAGAGAATATCACGATCAGTCACATCAGTGCCCAGCCAAGCCCCTGGTTGCGGAACCTGAAACTCACTGTAAGCATCAGGAAATGGCAAATCATTTTCCCCATAAGGCGCGATAAATGGGCCGGTTATGGCTATAATAATCCAAAACGTAACAATAATAATGCCTACCCAGCCGGTGAAGCTGAAACGGAATTTACTAGGTTGTGGGGCGTCTGGTAGTTCATCAAAACTTACGCTAGCATCATAAGGCGCAACGAAATGATTATGCTCAACAGTGCTTTTGGCAGTAGTTTTTTTACTGCTGCTTTTGCCAGTGATTTTGGAACTGCTTGTGCTCTTGCTCATTTTGGATGCCTCAATCTTGCATTAGATGCGAAAGCCGCAATATCAGCAATCAGCATCAAAATGACATAAGTCAGACAGAACAACATGCCTAAGCCTTGGATTAGAATAAAGTCACGCGTTTGGACACCTTGGACAATCAGCGTGGCAAGACCCGGATATCCGAAGTAAACCTCAACAACAATGACGCCAGTCACCAAATACGCTAGATTAAGCGCCACCACATTAACAATCGGGCCAAGCGCATTGAGCAAAGCATGACGAAAAATGATGCGTCGGCGCGGAACACCTTTCAATATCGCCATCTCAATATAGGGCGAGTTCATGACATTAAGCACTGCTGCTCGTGACATTCGGATTAATTGTGAAGCGATGACAAAACATAAGGTTGTGATGGGCAGGGCAAAATGCCGATAAAGCTCAAAAAAGCCTTTGCCTTCGATACTGCCAACGACAACAGCATTTCCCCAGCCCATGCCAAATACGAAAATAAGGACAAGTATGGTGGCGGTCAAAAACTCAGGCGAGGCGACCAATGACACGGATATCATGGTCAGAAAGCGGTCATACAGACTGCCCGGGAACATGGCGGCAAAGATACCAAGCGCCAATGAAATCGGGACCCCGATTAAAGCGGTTAAAGTGGCGACATAAACCGTGTTTTCATAGCGGTCGTAAATCAGTTCAGTGATCGGTTTGTCACTGGCAAGGGAGGTCCCCATATCACCAGTAAAAAATCCAAAGAGCCAGTTAATATATTGCAGATAATAAGGCTGATCTAAGCCAAGTCTGGCACGAAAAGCAGCAATATTTGCCTCAGTTGCTTCTTGACCCAGACGGATTTGTGCGGCATCACCGGGAAGAATTTTTGTGCCAAGAAAAATAATCAATGACACGGCAATTACCGTAATTAATCCGATGCCAAGTCTTTTGATAATAAGTGGAAGCATATGGAATTCTGTTTTTTGTTATATCATATAAAGAACCCGGCCATGATTGACCGGATTCCTCAATATTTAGCAATTAAGCGTCATCACGCCACATCGTGACAGGTGACTCCGCACCGCCAAAGTTATTAAGCGGAACATGGGTTAGACCCTTAACGCTTGATGACACGCCATCAACATAGTTAAGGTGTGCTGGAATGCTCATGCCGCAATTCTCATACACATCCATTTGTAGATCATGGTACATCTGCTTCCGCTTGGTTGGGTCAGTGACACCGCGAACCTCGACAAGAGTCTTATCAAACTTTTCGCTCTTCCAACGAGTTTCGTTCCAAGCTGCATCACCCTGAAACGCTAGTGTCAGCATGATATTTGCGGTTGGACGCATGTTCCAAGTCGCAACACAGATCGGAGCCTTGAGCCAGACAGCACCCCAATATCCATCTGTGGTCACCTGCTTAACGTCAAAGTTCATACCGATCTTCTTACCTTCACGTTGCATGAACAGACACTGATCAACCGCGCCGGGGCCAACCTCAGCAGCAATAACTTCAATCGGAGCAGAACCAATTCCAGACTTCTGGAAGTGATACTTCGCCTTATCCAAGTCAAGCTCACGCTGTGGGATGTCGGGGCTATGGTCAAAATACGCAGGGCCGATAGGCTGGTCATTACCAAGGCCGCCCTGACCTTTAAGAACACCCTTTACCAGACGCTGACGATCTTGCAGATGCTGCATTGCCGCCCATAGGTGTGGATTATTGGATTCTGCCACATCATGACGTGGCACCAGATTGATATAACGACCTGATTCAAGTGACCATAGCTCTTTGCCAGCCGCAGACTGTACTTGAGAAATTGCTTTCGCTGGAACGTTAACCATACCGTCAATATCGCCAGCGAGGAACGCATTCAGGCGGGCAACGGCATCGCCAATGCCGTAGTGTTCAATCTCATCAAGATAACCGCCTTCGCCCCAATAATTTTCATTGCGGACACCGATTGTGCGAACGCCAGGCTTAAACTCTTTGACTTTATAGGGCCCGGTTCCGATAGCCGTTGCGAAATCGGTAACGCCTTCTTGCAGAATCTTAAAGTGGAATGTTCCAAGCGCGTTTGGCAAGTCAGCATTTGGTGAGTTGAGAATCGCACGGACTTCATAGTCATTAACCTTTTCCCAACGATCAATCATGGATACCAGAGAAGATGCCTTGGAAATAGAATCAGCGCCAAGGTGACGGTTCATCGTGTAAATAACATCATCTGCGGTTAATGTTTTGCCGTTATGGAACTCAACCCCTTTACGGATTTTGAATGTCCACACCGTTGCATTCTCATTAGGTATGACTTCTTCTGCCAATTCAGGCTCATAGCCAAGGCTATCAGTCAGTCTGGTCAGTGAGCCATAGAACATTCGGCCACGGAAGTAATCAATTGACGCGGTATTTAAGGCTGGGTCCAATGTGTCGGCTGGGCCATGCTGGTCACCAGCAAAAATAATCTTACCGCCACGCTTTGGGGTATTTGCCCATGCATCGGACAGCCCAGTGAATAATGTGCCGGATGCGGCAGTTGTAGCACCAGCGGCAATCATGTAAGACATGAAATCCCGACGGCTGATGCCTTTACGGATCATACCTAGAAGCGTTTTACGCTCGTAAGCAGATAAATGATCCAAAACAGGATCAGTGTTTTTAATATCTGATGACATGTTAAATCCTCCCAAACAGAAAATCATCTTGAAAACCATAACATAAAAAAAGTCCATGTGAACCGCCAAACTGAATTTTAGCTAATTTTTATAAATCCGACATCGGGTTTCTGGTAATAATCTATAACCCATGACAGCCTTGTGTTTTATCATTTATGATAAATGTTCAAAATACGAACTCTCATACAAATATGGGTGAGTTTTTGTTCTTTGGATATGATTATCCATCCCCAGACAGGGCGATAATTTCATCTCGTAAAGGCTCTTTATGCACCACTTTCCATGTGCCGCTCGCCTCTCTTTGCCAGCATTTTCTTATCCAGACATCATCTTCTTTTACCCACCACCAATTCTCATTCGCCAGATCGCCAGTCCATGTATAAATAATCAGACAAGGGCTGTCGCCAGTGGTCAGGCTATGCACCTGATCAGGTGGCGTTAAGGAAAAATCGCCAGCCCTGATGTGCATGGGGGATTTGTCTCTACCATGACAAATATTCACCTCACCAGATAGGACGTAATAGATTTCGAGGGCTGGGTGTTGATGAAGCGGATAATGAATATGTGGGGCCAGCAAGAAAATGCCAGAGAGGATTTTCTCACTGACCAACTGGCCACGGCTACCAGCGATTGGGGCAGTGATTAGGCCTTTACTTAATGTCTCACTTATAGAAGCATCGGAAAAAATCTCATACCAATGAAGTTCAGGCCATAGGTCTTTAATGAGTCCCGCTAATGGGGTTTTAATTATTTGCGCAAGTAAATCCGCTCCATAGCGAGTTAACGCATCTGGATAAGGGCCTATATCGACATGACGGCGTGCGCTATCGGATAATTGTGCTAACCTATCAACAGATTGCTTAACCATCGCATCATGATCGGCACCTGATGGATAAGTGGCGGGGGTTTGAAGCGCCTCAGCAAAGGCAGTATGAAGATTTGTAGCTAGATCACGCATAAGATATCTCACCTAAAATAATTAAGATATGAAATTTAAGATGATTAGGTGGCCGCCGCAATAGCTTAAAATATCTGCCTGTAATAAGACTTATGATTAGACTTATTATTATGCTTATTATTGATAGTGTTTTAGGCATTGATGAATTGACAGCGCTATCTTGGTTATGGTGAAGTTAAGCTTAAGGATACTATGATGCTTCCACCAAAATTATTCATGCGCGCCCGTGGCGATAAACCCTTTCTGGCTTTAGGTTTGCTGCTATTTGGGGTATTTGTGCTTGCAGCCCAAGATGTCATGGTTAAGAAAATTGCTGACTACACGTCATTCTGGCAGTTTCAATCCATTCGCTCACTAGGCAATATGGGGCTCATGTTAATGATCGCATCGGCGGCAGGTGGGCTCAGCTTAATTCGTCCAAAGCGAGTGGTGGCGGTCGCTATGCGGGCGCTGATGCTGACCTGTTGTATGATCTGTTTTTTTGGTGGCGTCCAATATATCACGGTCTCGCAAATGTCGGCTGGGCTTTATACCTATCCACTTTTTGTGACGATACTGGCTGGCCCATTGTTGGGGGAAAAGGTTGGCATATGGCGATTTAGTGCTTTGGCGATTGGCATGGCAGGAGCATTGCTGTTGATTAATCCGTTTAGTACAGCCTTTCATCCCATGCAGATCATGCCAGTCATTGCCGGGTTTTTCTATGCGCTAAATATTCTCATCCTGCGCCGCTATTGCCGGCGTGAGAGACCGCTAGCGATTGCTTTCATGGTAGGGCTAATGTTTTTTGTTGTTGGTATTATTGGTGCTGTGGTGATCGCTATCC
The DNA here is from genome assembly GCA_016778985.1 of Alphaproteobacteria bacterium. Lineage (GTDB taxonomy): Bacteria > Pseudomonadota > Alphaproteobacteria > Puniceispirillales > UBA1172 > UBA12202. The sequence goes on from JADHOM010000013.1 coordinate 54,502, forward strand.
TGCCGCTATCCGATACGAGCCGATTATCCTTGCCATTTTTGCTCATTGGGTGGCCAGAACTAAGCCTCATGGTGGTTGGCTTGTGTATGCTTGCCTCATTGCTTAATTTGACCGGCAATATTTTCCTTAGCCGCGCCTATCAAACCGCGGATAGCAGCTGGCTGGCGCCATTGGATTTCAGCTATCTGATCTTTGCTATGATCTGGGGGCGCATTTTGTTTGGCGATTGGCCGGGGCATCAGGCATTGCTGGGGATGGCATTAATCGCTGGCGCCGGGATTTTGATTGTCGTCAGAGAAAACACAAAAACAGGTGCCGAAGCGCGTCTTAAAAACGCTAAGTCTACCACTTAAACGTATCACACTGAGCGGCGCAAATCGTACCAGTCGCGAAACCGATACCATGTTCCTATGATAGGAACAAACCACGGCATGCCAGAATAAAATGGCATGGTCTTGAAGGGCAGACCTTCAAAGGCGCTTGGCTGATTGGTGGATTGCATAATATTGCGCGCGGCTTGAAAACCTAGCCAGCTCATCATAACAACACCAGCGCCACCATTACATGCCATCGCATAATGGACATCATCATGACGGCCAATCTTGGGCAGAAAATCAAAGGTAAAGGCCATAAACCCAGCCCAGCTATGGGTGATAGAAACATCTGCCATACCGGGAAACATCTCACGCATATAGCTATGCAGAATACGAACACTTTTCCTAGCGTCTATTGGGGTGAAACGAGCGCGCCCACCAAACAGTAATCGGGTGCCATCAGGTGAGGGCCGCGCAAATCTGATAACGCGTCTCGTATCAATGACCGCACAGCCTAAGGGCAGCATCGCATCAACCCGCGATTTACCAATAGGTTCGGTGGCAATGATCGTACTCGACATGGGGATGATGCGTTTTTGATGCCAAGGGGAGACGCGGTCTGTATAGCCGCCAGTGGCCAGCAATACTTGATCAGCTTTTAAATTGCCGCGATTGGTTGTGACTGTAAATCCAGCATGGGTTTTATTGATCTTGGTCGCGCGCGTATTGCCGATCAGCTTAACCCCATAGCGGCGGCAGGTTTTAACCAGCCCAGCATGATATTTCGCCGGATTTAGTGAGCCAGCGTCACGGGTGACCATGCCGCCATGAAAATAATCGCTTTTGACATAGGTATCTTGTTCTTGGCGGTTCACCATGAAAAACCGATTTTGCCCATCACGGTTATATTCCTCTGTTTTCTTGGCAATAGCTTCATAAGATTGGGGGGTATAAGCACCAACAAACCGGCCATTTCCATTAAAGTCACAATCAATATCCTCGCGAGCAATGATGCGCTGAAAATGCTGATAGGCTTCATCAGCTTCTTCTAGGATGGCGGTGGCATGTCTCTCACCGACCATTTTTTCCAGATTGATTTGTTTGCTGACTCCAGCTCTGCCAGAAATAAACCCTGCTGCCCGTGAACTGGCGCCAATGCCGATAATTCCGGCATCAATGACGGTGACGTCAACACCGTGTCGGCCTAATTCCATTGCCGCCGATAATCCAGCAAAACCACTGCCAATGATGATAACATTACTCTCTGTCTGGCTATCTGTCGGTAAACTATCATCACCGGTGATGGGAGGCGCGGCTTCCCACCAATAAGGGGTATCTTTGAATCCATCAGCAAAAATTGATGGCATCTCTATTCCTCATTTATTTGCTGGGACGGTTAATTAGATATTGTCCCTGCCAAAAGCCTCAGGTTCAAGGCTTGAAGCATATCATCACATAATTCCAGTTGCGCCTTGCTGATAAACTCATCAGGCTTATGCCCTTGATCCATAGACCCCGGGCCACAAACAATGGTCGGTATTCCAAGATCACGGCTGAATAATCCGCCTTCCGTACCAAAGGCGACTTTGATCGTATCATTACTGCCTGTCAGGCTTTTCACAAAAGTCACAATTTCGGCGTCTTTCGGCGTGCTTAACCCCGGATAACTATTGGTAATGGCCAGCTCAATATCAGCATCAGGGGCGATATTACGAGCCGCCGCGATGATCGGCTCGATGCGTGCTTTCAATTGATCCAAAATAGCCAATGGATCATCTTCAGCGATATTCCGAATTTCAAAATGAACGCTGGCTTTGTTAGGCACGATATTCACCTGAACCCCGCCTGACATGATGCCAGCATGCAGGGTCGTATAGGGAATGTTGAAATCATGATCTTTGGCGCCATTTTCGGCAATATTGGCCTGCAATGCTCTAATCTCATTAACCAGATCACAGGCTAGGTGCAAGGCATTGACGGCTGTTGGGGCAAGCGCTGAATGTGCCTCACGCCCACAACAACTGGCGCTAATAGCTGTTTTGCCTTTATGGCCAACGGCTAATTTCATCTCTGTTGGCTCCCCGACAATACACATGGCCGGTCTGATATCGGTTGTTTTCATCATATGCAACAGCGATGGCACTCCTAAACAGCCCAGCTCCTCATCATAGGAGAGGGCCAGATGCAGAGGTTCTGCCAAGTCCATTTTGCTTGCCGCTATCATGGAAGAAATACTGGCGGCGACAAAGCCTTTCATATCGGTTGTGCCGCGACCAAAAACCTTACCACCAGCCTCGCTCATGATAAATGGATCAACCGTCCAATCCTGACCATCAATAGGCACAACATCAGTATGTCCAGAGAGCATGACCCCGCCCTGGCGACTGCCGCCAGTGCTGGCATAAAGATTAGCCTTGGTTGCATCGTTATTGTGGATAATATCAGCGGCTATTCCATATTCGGCCAGCAAATCAGCGACATAATGGATCAACGCCATATTGGAATCCCTGCTGACAGTAGGAAATTGGATCAGTTGCTCAAGGATGGATATCGTGTTTGTCATTAAGGGAACGCAGAAGTCCTAATTCATTAAGTTATGCTGATATCCTAGCGAGAAAACAAAATCAGGTACAAGCGAAATTAATCCTTGGCAGGATGTGTCGCGTTATAATGCTGAAAAAACAGCTTGAGCAGATCAACCGATAATACCGTCACCAGATACCATGTCGCAAAGTGATCCATCAGATGATCTGTCATTAATGTTTCATCAA
>JADHOM010000014.1 GCA_016778985.1 Alphaproteobacteria bacterium
AGCATCCGAAAGCCCTGAATAGGCCTTGCCAACAGGAACAAGAATGGGGGGCTCGGCAGGATTATCAGGATTTTCCATCCATGCGCCAAAGGTATAATCTGAAAACAATGATGATCTCTTACCATGGCCGCGCTGAGCATAAAGCAAGACGACATCAGCGGTTAGCGGATCGCGTTTCCATTTGAACCATAATCCCTTGACGCGGCCTTGCTGATAAATGCTGTTGCGAGCTTTCAGCATTAATCCCTCGATCAGCCCGCCCTCACGACATTGCTGACGCCATGAAATCAGCTGCTGGGGATCGGTAAAAGGCAGAAACGCCGACAGATCAATAGCAGAATGGTTAAGCGTTTTGACCGTTTTTTCCAGTTTCAGACGCCGCTGTTCTATCGGCAATTGGCGCAAGTCATCATCTTCTTCAAGCAAAATATCATAAGCGCGCAAAAAAACCGGGATAGATTGCATCAGATTAGCGGATGGCTTTTTGCGGTTCAGGCGTTGCTGTAAGTTCTGGAAGGGCGCGATATTATCAGGCGTGCCTGCCAGCAATTCGCCATCCAATGTGCCGCGCCACGACAAGGCTTTTGTCAATTCTGGAAAACCAGATGAGATGTCATCGCCTGACCGTGAAAATAATCTGACCCCATCATGACCTGACGCTAGCTGAACCCGCGCGCCATCCCATTTCCATTCCACTAGCCATTTATCAGGCGTCATATCTGTCACATCATTATCGTCAACAGGATGAGCAAGCATTAATGGCCGAAACACCGCCTTGCCATCGGCATTGGGACGCTCTGCTTTGCCTTCAAGCCAGTCAAATAGCGTGCTGTAAGGCGGCTCCAATAGCGGCCAGATTTCCTCAATATCTTCCACTGCCGCCCCATAAGCATCGGCCAGCGCTAACCGCACCATGCGCGCGGATGCCCCAACACGAAGCCCGCCAGTTGTCAGTTTCAAAAGCCCCCATCGGGTTGTTGTATCTGAACAATCGAGCCATTGCTGGATCAAAAATCGGGTTTCATCAGCGCTGGCATGATCTAATGCGCCTACAATATCGGATAATGTTGGCGGTGGCTGGTTAGGGTGGCACTCCGGCTCAGGCCAGATTAAAGCCACGGTTTCCGCCAGATCACCAACAAAATCATAGGAAATGGCAAATAGCTCAGCATCACCTTTTGTGCTGACCATCTCACGGATTAAGGCAGGCTTGGCCTTTTTGCTCTGGAACTCACCGACTAAAGCGGCCAAGCCCCAGCCACGATCAGGCATGGGCGTATGTTTGAGCCATTCCGACAAGTGCTGGATTTTGGTATTGCGCTGCGGCGTGAATAATAACTTCTCTAACAGACGGGCAAAGGAGATCATTCGGCATCATCCTCATATCCGATGAGATGGAGCGCCTTTGCTGTCATATTTTTCAGTGATAATGCCCGCATCAGTGCATCTTCGCGGCCATGCGTGATCCAGACTTCTTGCGGATTGACCTCATCTATGGTGGTGAGCAAATCATTCCAGTCAGCATGATCGGAAAGGATCAATGGCATTTCTACACCTGACTGTTTGGCGCGTTGTTTCACCTGCATCCAGCCTGATGCCATGATGATGAGAGGGTCAGGCAGGCGGCGTGACCAGCGATCAGCCAGCGCCGATGGTGGCGCGATAACAATCTGCCCTTCTAGGGCTTGTTGGGGCTTGCCTTTCTCGCCACTTGTTGCGGGTGCCAAAATGCCAAGATCAATGCCATGATCTTGATAAAGCTGACAGAGCTTTTGCAGGGCGCCATGAATGTAAATCGGCTCCTGATAACCGGCTTGCCGTAATAGCGCGATGACCCTCTGCGCTTTGCCAAGGGAATAGGCGCCTATCACATGCGCGCGCTCAGGAAACTGTTTTAAGGATACCAATATCCGGTTTATCTCAAGCAGTGGCTCAGGATGGCTAAAGACAGGCAGGGCAAAGGTTGCTTCCGTGATAAAGATATCACATGGCACCACTTCAAATGGCGCGCAAGTAGGATCAGATTTGCGCTTATAATCACCTGAAACGACAACGCGCGCGCCCTCACAATCGAGGACAATTTGGGCGCTTCCTAAAACATGACCAGCAGGCACTAGATGGATATCAACATCGCCGATACGCATGGTCTCATGCCAGTTGAGTGCGGTCACTCGCTCAGCAAAGTTTGCACCATATCGGGCTTTCATGATGGCTAATGTTTCTGCTGATGCAATCACATGCTTATGCCCGGGGCGAGCATGATCAGCATGACCATGAGTGACGATAACTGTATCTGCTATGCGGGTCGCATCAATATGAAAGATTGGCTCACCATATCCATCAAGAACAGCCAGCCCAGAGGCTAGCGGCCTGATCCATTTCGATGGATGGACGCTTAGTTTGCGGTCGGCTGTATTCTGATCCAGCGTCTTTGATCCCATAGAAATAGACTCTATTCGGTCTTTGGATTTGATCCAAACAGTTTTTGCCATTCGGCATCATCAAGTTTTGACAAATCTTCACGCAGTTTTTTACCTACAAGAAATCCGGTTTTAACCGCTGGTCGCGCGCTCATCAATTCACGCCAGCGCACAACATGCGGATAATCGGTGATATCAACGCCTTGCCGCTCATAAGTGCGTGTCCAAGGGAAAATCGCCATATCAGCAATGCTGTAATCACCTGCGACATATTCATGATCCGCAAGCTGCCGATCTAGCACCCCATAAAGCCGATTGGATTCGGTGCTGTATCTATCCATAGCATAAGGCAGCTTTTGCTTGGCGTAGAAATTAAAATGATGGGCTTGCCCCAGCATCGGGCCAAAGCCGCCCATCTGCCACATAAGCCACTCATAGACTTTATATTTGCCGCGATCATCACTAGGCATAAATTGGCCTGTTTTTTCAGCAAGATAAAGCAAGATAGCGCCCGATTCAAAGATGCTTTGCGGTTCACCATCTGGGGTGTCATGATCAATAATAGCCGGCATCCGGTTGTTTGGGCTGAAGGCCAGAAACTCAGGCTTGAACTGATCTCCTTGGCCAATATTGATCGGCTTTATCGTATAGGGAAGCCCCATTTCTTCCAGAGCAATGGTGATTTTGTGACCATTTGGTGTTGGCCAGTAATAGACATCAATCATTTTCGGTTATTTCCATTTCTTTCGTGTTATTTGACTTATCAAAGCCCATTTATGGCATAACTATATCAGCAATAGGTATTTATGATATTGGTTATATAATAATGAGCGATATAGGATATCAACCCCCTGAGCAGGCCAAGCCAAGCACGCATCATGCTCCTGACGGGCAGCGTTTGTCTATGGCAGAGGCTTTGCCTGAGCGATTTCTGCGCTGGTTTCAGAAAAAAGGCTGGGATTTGCATTCGCATCAATTTGCGATGTTGGATGCGGCAAGGCATCATCAATCGGCTCTATTGGTGGCGCCAACTGGCGGCGGCAAAACATTGGCCGGGTTTCTGCCCAGCCTGATCACGTTAGCCGATAAAGCCAATATATTGGAGCCGCCAAAGGCGTCCCTGCACACGCTATATATCTCTCCGTTGAAGGCGCTAGCCGCGGATATTGAGCGTAATTTGATGCTGCCAATCACCGAAATGGACTTGCCGCTGCGGGCGGAAATGCGGACAGGTGATACCTGTGCCTCTGATCGTCAACGGCAACGCCAGAACCCGCCTGATATTTTGATAACAACACCAGAATCATTACAATTAATGCTGGCATGGGATGATGCGGATCATATGTTTGGGGCACTTGATACGGTCATTTTGGATGAGCTACATGCCCTGGCTGGCAGCAAGCGTGGGGATTTATTGGCGTTATTATTGGCGCGGTTGCGGTGCTTTAATCCTGATCTGCGTGTTGTTGGGCTATCCGCAACGATTGCCACACCTGATCATTTGCGCGGCTGGCTCCACCCTGATCCTAATCGGGTCCGCATTATTCACGGTCAGGCCAGCCCGAAAGCCGATCTGACCTTGCTTGATAAGGCAGATACTATTCCATGGGCAGGTCATTCAGCCAATTATGCTATCCCCGATATTTATCAGCATATCAAAGATGCAGAACATACGCTGGTTTTTGTTAACACGCGCGCGCAAGCGGAAATATTGTTTCAGCAGTTATGGCGCATTAATGATGATAATCTGACTATTGGATTGCATCACGGGTCTTTATCGCGTGAACAAAGGCAACGCATAGAGGCGCATATGGCAGCAGGTAAATTGCGCGCTGTCATTGCCACGTCATCGCTTGATTTAGGCATAGACTGGGCTGATGTTGACCTTGTCATTCAAGTCGGCGCGCCGAAAAGCACCTCACGCCTTATGCAAAGAATAGGCCGGTCAGGGCATCGCTATGATCAGGTCAGCCGTGCTGTATTAATACCATCGCATCGGTTTGAAGTGCTAGAATGCCTGGCCGCCATGCACGATGTCGCCGAAGGTCTGCTTGATGATCCACCTGATTATGATGGTGGACTTGATATTCTGGCACAACATTTGGTTGGTCTGGCTATCCATGCGCCATTTGATGCGGATGATATTTTTGCAGAGATAAAGACAGCATGGCCATATCGGCATCTGACGCGAGATGATTTTGACGAAACGCTGACCTTTTTGACGACAGGCGGCTATGCGCTCAAAGCATATGAGAAGTTTCATAAATTGAAACCTGGTAAAGATGGGCTTTATCGGATGGCAAGTCGCAGCGTTGCTACCCAATGGCGGCTTAATGCTGGCGTTATTGTTGAAACCCAAACCATGAAAGTTGATCAGCGCGGGGTCGGCAGGCTGGGTGAGATTGAAGAATATTTTGTCAATTCCCTCGTCCCAGGGGATAGTTTCATGTTTGCGGGCCGCATACTGCGCTTTCAGGGCATCCGCAAAGCTGGCATCGTTGACGTGGTCGCATCAACCGATACTGAGCCGAAAGTCCCGGCATATGCGGGCGGCCGCTTGCCTCTGACCAGTAATTTGGCTGATCGTATCCGCGATATGATGGGACAGAGTGATGCATGGGGTCATTTTCCGCTAGCCTTGCGGCAATGGCTGTCGACGCAAAGCCGCAAATCCAGCTTGCCTGATAGCGATAGTCTCTTGGTTGAAACCTTTCCGCGTGGCGGTAAGTTCTACATGGTGATCTATGGTTTTGAAGGCCGCAACGCGCATCAGACGCTAGGCATGTTGGTGACGCGGCGGATGGAACGTCTGGGGCTAAAGCCGATCGGCTTTGTCGCCACCGATTATGCCATTGCGGTATGGTCACTAAAACGTGTCGATATTCCCGATCAATTGCTATCTGCGGATATGATGGGTGATGATTTAGAAGAATGGATGCTCGAAAGCTCAATGCTCAAACGGGCGTTTCGGGTTGTTGCAACGATTGCTGGATTATTGGAAAAACGGCTTCCTGGCGCGTCGAAAACAGGGCGCCAGATGACGATCAATTCAGACTTGATTTATGATGTTTTGCTGCGCCACCAACCTGACCATATGCTGATCCGTGCAACCAGACAAGAGGCCGCAAGAGGGCTGACTGATATTCGCCGGCTAAGTGATATGCTAACCCGGTTTTCTGGCCGCATTAAAGCCAAGCATCTTAACCGCGCCTCGCCTCTTGCCTTGCCGTTGATGCTAGAAGTCGGGCGTGAGGTCGTGACATCCTCTGCGGTGGAAGATGCGCTGGCTGAACTGGAACAAGAGCTATTGTCTGAAGTCATGAAAGATGATAGCGATTTGGCTTTGTCGCTTGATCCCGCACTTCCCTTACAGCCCCATTTGTTGATATGACCGCCGTTTCATCTTGTTCCTTTACTCGTGCTGGTATCCCCATGCTAGCCTATGCCGATGGCTCATTATTTATCTCACATGAGCGGCTTTTGGTGTTCTCAGACCTACATCTGGAAAAAGGCCGTGCCATGGCTGGACATTCGCCTCTGCCTGAAATGGATACGGACACAACTTTAGCCTCCATGCAGGCGGCGATTGCGCGTGATAATCCTGAACGCATTGTGTTTCTAGGCGATAGTTTTCACCGCAGCCATATGGCGGCAAGCCTGCCTGAACGTCACCGTGACGCGCTCAATACTATGCTATCAGGGCGTCAGGTTATCTGGATTACTGGCAATCATGATCCTGATTTGCCGGACTTTCTGGTGGGTTCTGTGCATCATGAATTAACCCTTGGCAGTCTGATATTTCGTCACGAAGCCGGGGTGTTGCCGCGAAAAAAAACAATAAACTATATTGAAATATCGGGTCATTTCCATCCAAAGGCAAGATTGGCAACACGCGCGCGGCGCATAACAGGCCGATGTTTCATGGCGACAACTTGGCGGCTTATCATGCCAGCCTTTGGCGCTTATACGGGCGGATTATTTATTGACCATCCTGCGCTTAAACCCTTTCATGATGAAGATATGGAAATATTTTTCTGTCACGCTTGCCGTATCTATCGCTACGCCTATTCTCAAGTAAAGAACAAAACATGAGAAAGATGCTATAATGTCAGCTGTATTATGTTGGTTTCATCAGGATTTGCGTTTGTCTGATCATCCGGCGCTAACCGCTGCGATTGCTAGCGGCAAGCCGGTTATTCCGCTTTATGTGTATGATGCAAAAACCCCAGGAAAATGGGCGGCTGGCGGTGCTAGCAAGTGGTGGCTTGATCAGTCATTACGCGCCCTTGATGCGGATTTACGGGCGCTTGGCTCACAATTAATTATGGCAGCTGGTCGCGCCGATGAAGTGATACCTGCACTCGCCAAAACCCATGCTATCAGTGATGTTTATGCCCATACTCACCACGAACCATGGTCACGGCAGATGCAGCAAAATCTTGCGTCTCGTCTGACATCTGAAGGCATCGGCTTTCATCATAGCGAAGGCGTCTTGCTATGGCCGCCGGGCTCAGCGCTGTCTAAAATGGGCGAGAGAATGCGAGTCTTTACGCCATTTAAGAAAAGCCTTTACCGGTTAGGGCGATATCGGCCGATAGCCCAACGACCTGATCATATTCTGGCGCCAGCGCAATGGCCAGAAAGCTTAACTTGCGACGCGCTCGAATTAGTTGATCACCGCACAGGCTGGCATAAAACGCTAATCCCACATTGGACGCCGGGTGAGCAAACGGCGCAAGCGATGCTGTCACGCTTTATTGATCAGGCGATGGATGACTATAAAAGCCTGCGTGATTTCCCCTCCCTGGAAGCGACGTCACGATTATCGCCATATTTACATTTTGGCGAAATATCACCGCTTCAGATATTGAATGCTGTTGAGGCGGTCACTGATCTTGATGATAATCGCGGCGCTGAACATTTTATATCTGAGGTTGTGTGGCGAGAGTTTTCTTATGAATTGCTAGATCAACGCCCTGATATGCCTGAAGCACCATTGAAAGAGGCGTTTTCGCGCTTCCCTTGGGTCGATCATTACGATCATTTGTTATCGGCATGGAAAAGGGGTGAGACGGGCTATCCGCTTGTTGATGCCGGTATGCGTGAATTATACGCAACAGGCTGGATGCATAATCGGATAAGAATGATCACTGCGTCTTTTCTCACCAAACATTTGTTGATCCCGTGGCAAGAAGGCGAGGATTGGTTTTTTGATACATTGGTTGATGCTGACCTTGCCTCCAACAGCGCAGGCTGGCAATGGGTTGCTGGGTCTGGGGCTGATGCGTCGCCGTATTTCCGGATTTTTAATCCGATCACCCAAGGCTTAAAATTCGATGCCTCCCAATATGTTCGGCGTTGGTTGCCGGAATTGAACGGGCTATCAGATGATATGTTGTTTGACCCCTCTTCGGCGCCCCCAGCACTGGTTGAGGCGGCAGGGATCAGGCTCGGGGAAACCTATCCCTATGGTTTGGTTGATCACGCATCCGCACGACAGAAAGCCCTTGATGCGTATGAGAAAATAAAAGCATCTTAATGGCTTTTCAATTCAGTTATCTGATCTAACTCATAAGCAAAGAGAGTGAATGTGGTGTCATGCGAATAGCTGTTATTGGTTCTGGTGTATCTGGTCTTGCTTCCGCCCTTATTATGGATAAAGCCGCAGACGTAGATGTTTTTGAAAAAGACACGCGTATCGGCGGTCACAGTAATACTGTTGATGTCGAAACCGAGTATGGCACCATACCAGTTGATACAGGCTTCATCGTTTTTAATCCCAAACGCTATCCCAATCTAATTGGCATGCTGGACTATCTGAATGTTGCAAGCGAAGCAAGTGATATGTCTTTTGCCCTATCACTAGACCGTGGGCGCATGGAGTATGAAGGATCAGCCAAGGGATTGATAGGCCAACCTAGTAATCTCTTGCGGCCATCATATTGGCAGATGGTGTCTGATCTGATGCGGTTTTATCGTCAAGGTATGGCGGCGGTTGATGCGGGCGCGGTGGCTGAAACGCTTGGTGATTTCATTGCCCGGATGCGGTTTTCAAAGGCTTTTGTTAATTATCATTTATTGCCACTAGGGGCGGCAATATGGTCTTGCCCTGCCGACACTATGCTACAATTTCCGGCAAGGTCTTTCATGGCATTTATGGAAAATCATCAGTTGCTTGATTTCACTGGCCGTCCGCGTTGGCGTACCGTGTCAGGTGGCTCACGGCAATATGTTCAGCGCATTTTATCACAATTGAAAAAACCTGTGCGGTCAGGCGTTCATATCACCGGGTTGAGGCGGCAGGCAGGCGGCGTCATGCTTTCTATCGCAGGTGAGGGCGAAGTATGGTATGATCGCGTGGTAATGGCGGCACATGCTGATCAATCACTGGCTATGATCAGTGATGCAACCGATGCTGAACGCGATATTCTTGGTGCTTTTGATTTTCAACCAAACACGGCAATTTTGCATAGTGATATTCGCCAAATGCCAAAACGCCGGCGCTTATGGGCATCGTGGAATTACCGGACAGGAACAAGCCATAAAGATACAGGCCATAAAGATACAGAACATACAGCATCAGGCAAAACACATGATCTATCTGTTACATACTGGATGAATAAATTGCAGAATATTCGTCCTGATCAACCGATGTTTGTTACCCTCAATCCGATTGATCCCATTGCTGAGGATAAATTCCATGCGCAATTTTCATATGATCATCCGGTATTTGATCAGAAAGCTATGATAGCGCAAAACAAATTGCCGCGTATTCAAGGGCAAAATGGTGTATATTTCTGTGGCGCCTGGACAGGCTATGGGTTTCACGAAGATGGGATGGCATCGGCGGTAAAAGTGGCTAAGGCTATGGGCTTTGACGTTCCGTGGCCAAGCCCGACAGAGGCCGATTTTGAAGATGTGCCATTAATGCATCCAACGGAGGTTCCGGCACAATGATGTCACCAGTTATGCTGGTCTTATCTGATATTTCACACATGCGCTATGGTAAGCCATCGCATTACCTCAAAAGAAAAGGTCTGTCGCTATGGATAGACCTTGATAATCTGGCGGCCGCCAATGATGCCAGCTGGTTATTTGCAATTAACCGATTTAACCTTTTGTCTTTTAAGGAAAAAGATTACGGCCCTAATTTTCATGCGAAGCGCTATGTCATGCCATTAGCACAATATATTCGTGAGCTGGCGGCCGAGGTTATTCCAGAGACGAAAATTGCCAATGTGCGCTTGCTAACTTTTCCGCGTATTCTTGGCGCAGTCTTTAATCCATTGTCGGTTTATGTGGCGACCGATCAGTCTGGCCAGATTTTTATGACCGTTTATGAGGTCAGCAATACCTTTGGCGAAAAACATACCTATGTTGCGCATGATCATGTCGTAGATGATGCCGAAGAAACTACTGGAGAAACTACTGGAGAAACTACTGGGGCGCGGCCAGTACATGTGACGGAAAAACGCTTTTATGTATCGCCTTTTTTCCCAGTTGAAGGCGAATATCGGTTGTCATTTCGGCATGAGAAAAACAGAATGCAGGTGATGGTTGCCTATAGCATCAAAAACAAGCCTGCCTTGCTTGCGGTGCTGCGGGGCGCGTTAACCCCCTTAACGGGGCTTAGTATTGTCAAGCATGTTATCAGCTCATGGCAGTTGCCGATGCGACCTTTTGTTTCAATCCATGTAGAAGCATTGAAACTCTGGTGGAAACGTGTACGTTATTTCTCAAGACCTGTGCCGCCTCAACAGCCATGGTCAAAAACTGAGTTGAAGAAAAACAAACCAAGATAGGATCCTGATATATTGGTTAAGGGTTTAATGCGATGAAATCAAAATTGCAAAACTGGTTATTTATCCGATTATGTAGCCGCATCCGCAAAGGATCATTAACACTAACTATGGCTGATGGTGCTTCGCATCATTTTAGCGGCCAAATGGACGGCCCAGAAGCAGAGCTAATTTGCCATGATCGGCGTGCCATTAGCATGATCCTCAAACATGCGCAGATGGGGTTTTGTGAGGCCTATATGATGGGCTATATCAGCAGCCCTAATCTTGTCAAAGTCATTGAGCTAGCATCTATCCAGCAAGATGTTGTTGATAAAGGCGCAGGCTTTAGCTTTATTCGTAAGATGTTTCTGAAATGGCAGCACTGGCGCAATCGCAACAATAAGACAGGGTCGCGCCGCAACATTTCCTATCACTATGATTTGGGTAATCAGTTTTATTCGACTTGGCTTGATCAAAGCATGACATATTCATCAGCGTATTTTGGCAATGATACCAATGACCTCTATAAAGCTCAGCAGAACAAATATGCGCGGGTTGCTGAACTTGCTGGCATTGGCAAAGGCAGCAAAGTGCTAGAAGTCGGATGTGGCTGGGGCGGCTTTGCCGAATATGCTGCCGCTGAACATGCGGCTGAGGTAACAGCAATCACGATCTCACAAGAGCAATATGATTTTGCGAAAGCGCGCATTGCCAAGGCTGGATTATCGCATTTGGTTAATATTCAGCTGCTTGATTATCGCGATATTAAGGGCAAGTTCGACAGCATAGTGTCTATTGAAATGATTGAAGCGGTTGGTGAGGAGTTTTGGCCATCCTATTTTCAAACCCTATCCAATAGCCTCAAGCCTGATGGTAAAGCGGTCATACAGATGATCACGATGAATGATGACTTTTATGACTATTACCGATCAGGGCCTGATTTTATTCAGCGTTATATTTTCCCCGGTGGCATGTTGCCAGCTCTGACACCGCTCAAGCCTATTTTCAATAAAACCGGTCTTGAGCTTAAATCCGCTGATGGCTTCGGGCTTGATTATGCCAAAACATTAGCCATGTGGCGGGATCAGTTTTGGAGATCATGGGAGCATATTGCCGATATGGGATTTGATGAGAAGTTTAAGCGCATGTGGGAGCTTTATTTGATGTATTGCGAGGGCGGCTTCCGCACCGGCTATATTGATGTCAAACATGTCCTATTAGAGCGTAAGTTAAGCTAATGGCTTTTGATCCTTGTCAATATTTTGATGGTGAGTTTAAGGCCACAGGCTGTTTTATTGATCGCAAAGGCGTGATTCGCCGCCGCTTTGATGTTGATATTGTCGCGACCCCGCAAGCAAGTGGTTTCATTCTGGATGAAGATTTCCTTTATGATGATGGTGAGACAGAAAGCCGCCGATGGGTGGTGACGAAAGGTGCAGATCATCACTTCACGGGAAAGGCGGATGGCGTTATTGGCGAGGCTACCGGATATATTGATGGTAATGCCCTGATTTGGCGCTATCAATTTGCCTTACCTGTTGGCAATCGCAAGATAAACATCCGCTTTGATGATGTCATGGTGGAACAGCCTGATGGCGTGCTTATCAATCGGGCGCGGTTAACGAAATGGGGAATATGGGTTGGTGATGTGCTGATCAGCTTTCATCCGCAATAACGGCGGCTATCAATCTTATGGCATCTTGATTTGAAACAACCGCAATATCCGCCGCGTAATCCAGCCAATATAGGGCAGGGTTTGTAGTAACTGGCTGGCGCTATCCCAATGGTCGATATGCTTTTTAACGAGACCATTTGTATCAAAATGCAGCTCAGACATGCCATTGAGGTTAAGCGCCAGCCCTGTTTTGCCTTTTATCTGACCTGTCATGATCCAGCGCATATAAACCGCCGCCTCGCCAATCGCGATATCTGTAACACTGAATTGCGGTACTTCACATGTATCAAACATATGTTGAAAGACGTGGCGAAATCTGTCTTTGCCATAAACTGTATTAAAGGGGTCGGTGAAAACAATATCTGGTGCCGCTAAATTGATCAGATTATCGAGTGTATCAGGCGTTAGCTGCTCAAATGCGTTGCGATAAGCATTGGCAGCCTCTGATCTTGTCATAATTGGATTGGGCATTGCCTGATCTGACATGATTACTGCTGTCCTGTGATGCGTTTGGTCAGCCAAAAATACCAGCTATGCGGCATTATCCGAAGAATTTTTAGACAAAGGGCAAACATAAACGGAAAGCTGATCATAAATCGTGATGACCGCATGCCTTTAATGATGGCTTTGGCGGCTTGGGGCGGTGTCATCAGCATGGGCATCCGAAACGTATTTTGGGCAGTAGCCTCTGTATCAACAAATCCGGGGCAGATGACCTGCAGTTTTATGTTCTTCTGGCGGCATAAAAAATATAGCGATTCAGCAAGCGATATGCTGGCCGCCTTGGTTGGGCCATAACTGGCGGCAAGTGGCAAGCCGCGCCAGCCCGCCACTGACGATATCAGAACAATATGCCCGCTTTGCCGCGCCTCCATAAGCGGCAGTAATGCCGCAAGGACATTGACTTGACCTAAGTAATTAATCTCCATTTGCTGACGGAATAAGGTCGGATCAATATTCAAGTCTGATTGCGGGATATATATACCAGCATTACATATCGCCTGATTTATATCACCAAAGCGTTTTTCCGCCTGCTCAACAGCATTTGCAACAGCTTGGCTATCGGCGACATCACCGGTAATGCCAAAAAACTGATCATATTGATCTTCTAGGGATTTTAGTGCTTCTCGGCGTCTTGCCATGCCTGACACCTGCATGCCTTGATCGAGCATCATTTCGGCGAGCGCACGGCCAATTCCTGATGATACACCAGTGATAAAAGCATGGATATTTTGTGTCGGATTTTTGATTGTCATTGTTATTGATATAGCCCATAAATAATGCAAATCCACAATAGCATCTTTGCTTTATATATGCCTTTATCGCAAAGGGTAATGGTGCTAGTCATAAATGAATAAATATTTTTTTCACTATCTGAGGAACTGCTATGAAAATGACCACAGAAGAAGCATTTGTCAAAGTTCTACAAATGCATGGAATCGAAGAAGCCTTTGGAATTATAGGCTCTGCTTTTATGCCTATTTCTGATTTATTTCCTAAGGCGGGCATTCGTTTTTGGGATGTTGCTCATGAAAATAATGGTGGCATCATGGCTGATGGCTATACCCGCGCGACTGGAAAAATGTCTATGTGTATCGCGCAAAATGGCCCGGGGATTACGAACTTTGTTACCGCCATTAAAACCGCATACTGGAATCACACGCCGCTTTTGCTAGTGACGCCGCAAGCCGCTAACAAAACTATTGGCCAAGGTGGGTTTCAAGAAGTTGAGCAAATGGCGCTATTTGAAGATATGGTTTGCTATCAAGAAGAAGTCCGTGATCCATCACGTGTTGCTGAGGTGTTGAATCGTGTTATTGAGCAAGCGCATCGGGCAATCGCGCCGGCACAGATTAATATGCCAAGAGATTACTGGACGCAGGTTATTGATATTGAAATGCCGCCAATTGTTCGCTTTGAGCGCCCTGCTGGTGGCACTGATGCTATTGTTGCGGCGGCTGATCTTTTATCAGAGGCATCTTTCCCGGTGATCTTGTCAGGCGCAGGCGTTGTTCTAAGCGGTGCTATCCCTGAGGTTATCAAATTGGCAGAACGGCTTGATGCGCCAGTTGCCTCTGGTTATCAGCATAATGACAGCTTTCCCGGCAGTCATGAGCTAGGGGTCGGGCCACTTGGCTATAATGGCTCGCGCGCAGCAATGGAATTAATTGCGAAGGCAGATGTTGTTTTGGCTTTGGGAACGCGCCTCAATCCGTTCTCAACCTTGCCCGGATATGGCATTGATTACTGGCCAAAAGACGCCAAGATTATTCAGGTGGATATGAACCCTGATCGCATTGGCCTGACCAAGAAAGTCACGGTCGGTATTTGTGGTGATGCGAAAAAAGTCACGACAGGTATTATGGATGCGCTTTCTGCCCAAGCTGGTGATACCAATCGCGCTGATCGGAAAGCAGCTATTCACATGGCAAAATCATCATGGCTGCAAACGCTAAGCTCACTTGATCACGAAGATGATGATCCGGGGACAAGCTGGAATGCTGATGCACGCCAGTCAGAGCCTGATCGGATGTCGCCGCGGATGGCATGGCGGGCTATTCAAGCAGCGCTCCCGCGGGATGCCATTATCTCATCCGATATTGGCAATAACTGCGCAATCGGTAATGCCTATCCCAGCTTTGAGAACGGCCGGAAGTATCTTGCCCCGGGGCTCTTTGGCCCATGCGGATATGGCTTCCCTGCTATTCTAGGGGCGAAAATTGGTTGCCCAGACGTGCCTGTGGTTGGCTTTGCTGGTGATGGCGCCTTTGGCATTTCTATGAATGAAATGACCGCATGTGGACGTGATGACTGGCCTGCTATTACCATGATCATTTTCCGGAATTATCAATGGGGCGCGGAAAAGCGCAACACGACCTTATGGTATGATAATAACTTTGTTGGAACTGAACTTGATCCGCATCTCAGCTATGCCAAAGTTGCCGAAGGCTGTGGGCTGAAAGGGGTTAGTGTGACATCTATGGAAGACCTCACCAATGCGCTGAAAACGGCCATTGATGATCAAATGGATAACAATGTCACGACCTTTGTTGAGGTCATTCTCAATCAAGAATTGGGTGAGCCGTTCCGCCGTGATGCCATGAAAAAGCCGGTTGAAGTTGCTGGCATTAACCCTGCGGATATGCGGCCACAACAACAAGCATGACGACAACACTGACTATACGGCGGCCAGATGACTGGCACCTTCATCTTCGTGATGGCGCTATGTTGGCCGCTGTTGCACCTGATACGGCTAGGCATTTCGGACGAGCTATGATTATGCCTAATCTGGTACCGCCAGTGACTGATGTTGCCGCCGCCTCTGCCTATCGTCAGCGTATTTTAGCGGCTACCAAGGGCATGGACTTTATGCCCTATATGACGATCTACTTAACCGAAGACACCCAAATTGAGACAATAAAAGCCGCTGCTGCCGATGCTATGATCTTGGCCGTTAAACTATATCCGGCAGGGGCGACAACCAATTCGGCATCTGGTGTTCGTGATATCAATAAAGTTATGCCGCAATTAGAAGCTATGGCAGAAGCCGGATTACCGCTCGCCGTTCATGGTGAGGTAACGGATGCCGATGTTGATATTTTTGATCGTGAAAAGCAGTTCATTGATAAGGTGTTAGACCCTTTGCGGCGGCGGCTACCGCAACTGCGGATTGTTATGGAACATATCACGACGTCTGATGCTGTTGACTATGTTCGCGCATCACGAGATCAGTCATCAGAAGAACTGACTTTAGGGGCAACGATTACCGTTCATCATTTAATGATCACCCGTAATCATATTCTGGCTGGCGGCATTAGACCGCATTACTACTGTTTGCCAGTGGCGAAACGCAACACTCATCGTGATGCCCTGATTGCGGCCGCCTTATCAGGTGATAGCAGATTTTTTATGGGGACGGACAGCGCGCCGCATCCGGATAGCGGCAAGCTCAGCCCATGTGGATGTGCTGGAATATACACAGCACCAGTTGCCATGGGATGCTTAGCGCAGGTATTTGATGACGCCAATAGCATTGATGCGCTTGAGCGGTTTGTTAGCATAAACGGCGCAGGCTTTTATAATCTGCCAATTAATTCGTCAACCCTAACCCTGATCCGACATAATGCGCCGATTGATATCATGCCGCCGATACATGCTGGCGGTGAGGCAGTTACTGTTTTTGATCCGATGCGATCTATTTATTGGTCAGTTGCACCTGATACAGAATAGGCTGTATAGATAACAATCAAGGTATCGGTGACTCAGATGAGGAATGACCAGAATGTTTAATAATAGTTTCCCCAAAAAATCATTTATTGCAAAGCAAGCGGCCAGTATGTTGTTGGAAATAGAAGCTGTTCATTTGCGACCGGATGAGCCATTTACCTTAACCTCTGGCGCTAAAAGCCCTGTCTATATTGATTGCCGGAAGCTCATCTCATTTCCTCGGATACGGTCGGCTTTAATGGATTTTGGCTGTGCTACGGTTATGCGTGATGCTGGGTTTGAGGCATTTGACGCTATCGCTGGCGGGGAAACTGCAGGTATTCCGTTTGCTGCTTGGTTTGCGGAACGGCTTGGACTGCCCATGCAATATGTGCGGAAAAAACCCAAAGGTTTTGGTCGTGATGCCCGTATCGAAGGCCATCTGAATAAAGGTGATAGAGTGTTATTGGTCGAAGACCTGGCCACTGATGGCGGCAGTAAGATCAGTTTCGTTGATGCCCTGCGTGAGGCTGATGCTAAGGTTGAACATTGTTTTGTGATTTTCTTTTATGATATTTTTCCAGCGGCGCGGCAAATCCTGGCTGATGCAGGGATCACTCTCCATTATCTCACCACTTGGCGAGATGTTCTGGATGTTGCAGCGGAAAAAGGCATGCTTTCATCAAAGCAGATTAAGGCGATTGAGGCATTTCTGAATGATCCTGCAACGTGGTCAGAACAGCATGGCGGCAAGGCCTAGGCGTTAAAAATTAAAGCGGAAGATTAAAGCGCTGTGCCTTTCAGCATATCCTTCAATTTTGGAATATAGGTAATAGCATCTGGACTAAAGGGATGAATTTCCAGCACTTTTTCATAGATACTAAGCGCGGTTGAATAATCTCCCTGGTGCAGACGTATCATGGCCAATCCTGACATCGCCCCAAAATGCTTTGGCTCTAATGCCAGCACTTCGGCAATATCAGCTTCTGATCCTGTCCAGTTTCCGCGCATAAATCTGACCGTCGCGCGTTTATTCCATGCCTCAGCATAATCACCATGTGATGAAATAATATTGCTGAACACATCTTCAGCCAGCGGCAAATTACCGGTTTGCATAAGATAAACCCCGCGCTCCATCAATTCATCTGTGGCATCATCACCACTTGTTGACATCCAGCGATTCCAAATCTTGATGGCGGTATTGTTGGCGCTGGCAATATCGTTAGCCGCTTCCAGCTCATTGAATAATTGCTGAAGCGTTGTATCGTTTTGACTAGATACTGATGCCGAATATGCGGATAAAGGGCTCATCGTAATACTGATAAATACAGCAATTACCAGGCTAAACTGACGCAGTATTTTATTCTTTTTTAAGGGTTTTATTTTCATCATAATTTTAATCTATATCAAAATGTAGATCAGACAAGTTATGATATTTTGCCAATATTACAGCGGCTATGACTTGCGATTTTATGACAGGCTAGCCATAGTTAACTACAAGTTTAGATAAGGATATTATTATGACGACAGGCGCATTATCTGGCATTAAAGTTCTTGATCTGACACGTATCTTAGCAGGCCCTAGCTGTACGCAGATGCTAGGTGATCTGGGTGCCGATGTGGTAAAAATTGAACGCCCTGGCAAGGGTGATGATACGCGCGCATGGGGGCCGCCCTATGTTAAGGATAAGCAAGGCGATAACACTACCGAAAGCGGCTATTACCTGTCCGCCAATCGTAATAAGCGTTCCGTGGCGGTTGATATCACAACCGATGAAGGCGCTGATCTGGTTAGGCAATTAGCCGCAAAAGCCGATATTGTTATTGAAAACTTCAAAGTCGGCGGCCTGAAAAAATATGGCCTTGATTATGATACTCTGAGTGCGTTTAATCGGCGCTTGATTTACTGTTCTATCACGGGCTTTGGTCAGACAGGGCCTAATGCTAGCCGTGCTGGCTATGATGCGATGGTGCAAGGCTATGCCGGCATTATGTCGCTGACTGGCCCCCCGGAAGGTGAGCCCTATAAGGTTGGGGTAGCGATTGTTGATGTGATGTGCGGGATGCATGCCATCACTGGCATTTTGGCGGCACTTCATCACCGTCACAGCAGCGGTAGGGGGCAGTATATTGATATTGCCCTGGTTGATAGCCAAGTGTCATGGCTGGTCAATCAAGGGGCAAATTATCTGCTCAATGGTCAGGTGCCAGCGCGCTATGGCAACGCGCATCCTAATATTGTGCCGTATCAAGTGTTCGCCGTCGCCGATGGGCATATCATTGCCTCGGTTGGCAATGATCAGCAATTTGCCCGTTTTGCAGATATTCTTGGTCTAGGAGAATTAGCCGCAGATGCGCGTTTCACAACCAACCCTGCTAGAGTAGAGCATCGGGAGATATTGATCCCGATCTTGGTTGAATCCATTAGCCATAGGCAGAAAGCCGAATTGCTGGCGGCAATGGAAGCGGCAGGTGTTCCCGGCGGCCCTGTGCATACTCTTGATGAGGTGTTTTCATCTGAACAGGTGAAGGCGCGAGATATGGTCGTTCAAATGCCTTATGATCTGTCCGGGGATGGGGAAGTCCGGTTAATTGGTAATCCTATTAAAATGTCCGAAACGCCGGTGAGCTATCGTCACGCGCCGCCTCAATGTGGTGAGCATAATGATGCTGTCATGGCTGACTGGCTCGCCGATGATTGAGTAATGATCTGCCCCTGGCTTGGTATCAGACTTGGTATCAGACTTGTTATCAGACTTGGTATCAGACTTGTTATCAGACTTGGTATCAGACTTGGCACCGGTATCGGACGATATAGCAAAAGGCTTGGATCGAGCGGATAAGCGACGTATGGTTGGCTATAAGCTAACTAAAAAGGCGGATAAGACAATCAAAACCCATGAAATTGATGCCACAAGCAAAGGCATCATTCAAACCCATCGCGCGGCGCGTCTGATATGGGGTTGAAATCAAACATAATCCTTGGTGGTCTTTTTGTTGTTGTTTGGAGTTCAGGATTTGTCGGCGCAAAATATGGGCTTGCCTTTGCAGGGCCATTTACCATCCTATTTTGGCGGTATCTGCTTGTCGTCTTGCTGTTGGCTGTATTGGTTTCGGTGTGGCGAAAATGGCAGGCGATCCCGCCGCGTGAGCTCATCAGGCATCTGATTGTTGGCGGCATGGCACATGCGGTCTGGTTGTCTGCTGTCTTGGGGGCGATTAATCTTGGGCTGTCGGCTGGACTGACGGCATTTATCACGGCGCTTCAACCGATCTTGACGGGGGCGCTGTCTGCGCGAATGACAGGGGAGGCTGTCTCACCGCGTGAATGGGGCGGACTTGTCCTTGGATTGCTGGCGGTTGGGATTGTCATTGGTGATGGCATTGCGCTTGGCGGTGCGCCTATTGCTTATGTTCTGCCATTTATCTCAGTTATTGCCATTAGCATTGCCTCGCTGATCGACCGTAAAGCCACTAATCAAGGCGATAATCAAGCGTCGATTATGCTTGTGGCTTTTTGGCATAGTGTTGCCTCGCTGATCATATTAACGCCGATGGCCTTTGGCTTTGAAGGGTTTCAAGCGACATGGAATGGGGAATTAATTTTTGCGATTATCTGGCTTGCGGTAATTGTTTCTATGGCAGCATATGGGTTGATGTTTTTGCTTCTGCGGCGTATTGCTGCGGCCAAGGTGGCAAGCCTGATTTATTTATCGCCGCCAGTCACCATGATGATGGCATGGCTGTTATTCGCGGAAACCGTGACCAATGCTGGCATAATCGGGCTAATCATTGCCGCTATCGCCGTCAGCCTAACCATGAAGCGATGAGTTTAGGGGCATAACGAAGGATGCCCTCTCATGTTTGACTGTTTATTGCGCTTGGCATAAGGCTCGCGCTTGAACGCTAATATGATCGGTATAATGCTGGCATTGCTCTAGCGCAGAGCGTTTAGATGCGCCGTCGCCGATGTCCGTAATCCATCCAGATCATAACCGCCTTCGAGGATAGAAACGATACGCCCGTCGGCATATTTATCGGCCAGGTCTCTGATCATGGTGGTGATATTGCCAAAATCGACATCCTGCATCCGCAAGCCGCCAAGTGGGTCATTTTCATGCGCGTCAAAGCCAGCCGAGATGATGATTAATTGAGGCGCCATTGCCGCTATTTGCGGCAATAAATGATCACGCCAGATTTGCGTGATAGTGGCGCCATCAGTGCCGGGGTCAATAGGGGCATTAAAAATATTGCCAACGCCAGTCTCACTTTTCGCGCCAGTTCCGGGGTATAGCGGCATCTGGTGGCTTGAGGCAAAGACGCAATGGCTGTCAGACCAGAACGCGGCTTGCGTACCGTTGCCATGATGGACGTCAAAATCAACCACCGCGACCCGATCAAGCCCATGCGTATCAATGGCATATTTGGCGGCAATCGCGGCGTTTGAGAACAGACAAAACCCCATGGCCTGTTCAGGTTCGGCGTGATGCCCCGGTGGGCGTGAGGCAACAAAGACACGTTTGCTTGCACCGTTAAGCACCTGCTGTGTTGCTTCGACTGCCCCGCCAGCCCCTGCCAATGCCGCGGTCAAAGAGCCCTCTGACATATGCGTGTCACCATCCAAACTGATCATGCCGTCGCTTGGTGCGGCCGCAACAATAGTATCAATATAGGCGGCGCTATGGACTAGCCGCAAATGATCGGTTTCTGCTAACGGGCATTCTGATTGCGGAATATCGGCAAAATCATCATCAAGCATGGCATTGATCACCTTGATACGATCAGGACGTTCTGGGTGACCAAGGGGGACGATATGATCAGCAAAACAAAGGTGGCGGAGGATTGATAGATTTGTCATCTTATGCCTTTCTTATATATAAACTTATGCTATCGTGAATGCATTTAGAGGATCAAGTAACAATGACAACTATTATCAAAAATCATATTGCCGGATCACTGGTCGATGGTGATGGAAGTTATATTGATAAATATTATCCGGCGACAGGTGAGGTGATTGCTAAAGTATCATGCGCCTCAACTGAGATGCTTGATGAAGCGGTTGCCAAGGCAAGTGAAGCCCAGAAACTATGGGCGGCGCAATCCATTCAGGAACGCGGCCAGATCATGATCAGGGCGGCGCATGCCTTGCGTGATGCCAATGATGAGCTGTCCCGACTAGAAGTCCAGGATGTTGGCAAAGTCTATGCTGAGGCGGTGAGCGGTGATGTCCCATCAGGGCCTGATGCGCTTGAATATTTTGGTGCGGCGATCATGACCTATACAGGGGTTCAGCACCAATGGCCGGGGGCTATCGGCTATTCGCGGCGGGTTCCGTTGGGCGTTTGTGCAGGTATTGGGGCATGGAATTATCCGGCGCAGATTGCGCTCTGGAAATCGGCGCCAGCGCTGGCAATGGGCAATGCTTTCATCCTCAAGCCGTCTGAAATGACGCCGCTCGTATCAATGCGGATTGCCGCCATCATGGAAGATGCAGGGCTGCCGAAAGGCTTGATGAATATAATTCATGGTGATTATCGGATGGGGCAGGCGATTTGCGCGCATCCTGGCATTGCGAAAGTGTCTTTGACTGGCGGCGTTGATACTGGCCGCATCATTATGAAGCAATCGGCTGATACCTTAAAACGCGTGACGCTTGAGCTGGGCGGCAAAGCGCCGTTTATTATCTGCGCTGATGCTGATCTTGATAAGGCTGTCGAATTGGCTATGGCGGCTAATTTTTATACGGCTGGCGAGGTCTGTTCCAATGCCACCAGAGTATTTGTGCATCGGTCTATCGCTAATGAGCTAATCGCGCGAATGGTTGAAAAAACGGCCGCGCTGAAAGTTGGTGATCCTATGGCTGAAGATGTTGATATCGGGGCGCTAATTTCTGAGGAACATTTGGGTAAAGTTATGGGCATGATTGCCAAAGGTCTTGAAGAAGGCGCTAAATGTGCTGTTGGCGGGCAAAGAGTTCGGCCGCAAGGCTTTGAAAATGGCTATTTTGTTGAGCCAACAATATTGACAGAATGTCAGGATGATATGACCGTCGTCAGGGATGAGATTTTTGGCCCGGTGATGAGCGTTCTGGTCTTTGATGACGAAGATGAGGTGATACGTCGTGCCAATGCTACCCCCTATGGTTTAGGGGCTGGATTGGTAACACGCGATCTGGCACGCGCGCATCGCATGGCTGACCGCCTTGATGCAGGAAATGTCTGGGTAAATACCTATAACTTGATCCCGCCGGATCTGCCATTTGGTGGTGTCAAAGGGTCTGGTTTTGGTCGAGAATCATCGCTATTTGCACTAGAAGGTTATAGCGATGTCAAAGCAACTTATATAGCATTAGATGAATAGAGGGAAATGATGAAAAACGATCCTTTTTTTGAGCCTGTATCAGGCGCTGTCTTGCCGCGATTTGCTGGTGTGCCTAGTTTTATGCGCCTGCCTGTCGTTGAGGATAACCACGACCGCATTGGTGATGTTGATATTGGTATTGTTGGTGTGCCATGGGATGGCGGCACCACTAATCGTCCGGGTGCGCGCCATGGCCCTCGGCAGTTGCGTGATCTGTCCACCATGATCAGAGCAACGCATCCGGTCTCACATATCTCACCATTCAAAATGGTGAATTGCGCCGATATGGGTGATTGTCCTATTAATCCGGCTGATCTTAATGATACGATGGAACGGGTGACGGCGTTTTATAAACAAATGAAATCGCGCGGCATCACGCCAATGACGGCAGGGGGTGATCATTTGGTATCCTTGCCAGTGCTTCGCGGCATTGCCAGCGATGAGCCTGTTGGCATGATCCATTTTGATGCCCATACCGATTTGTTTGACAGCTATTTTGATGGCTTTAAATATACCCATGGAACACCGTTCAGACGGGCGATAGAAGAAGGCTTGCTTGACCCGAAACGAGTTGTTCAGATTGGTATTCGTGGCACAATGTATGACGGCGAAGACATTGAATGGGGGCGCGCCAATGGCGTTACCATCATAACTATGGATGAGTTTGCTGACCAAACTATCGCTGATGTTATGGCGCAGGCGCGATCCATTGTCGGTGCTAAGCCTACTTATGTCAGCTTTGATATTGACTGTATTGATCCTGCCTTTGCCCCCGGAACAGGGACACCTGAGATTGGTGGATTTACAACCAGAGAGGCGCAATTGCTCGTTCGTCAACTGAAAGGCCTGAACTTGATTGGAGCAGATTTGGTTGAGGTATCACCGCCATTTGATGACAGTGGCAATACTGCATGGGTAGGCGTTTCAATGATGTTTGAGATTCTATGTATGCTTGCAGTGGCGGTGGATCAACGGAGTTAATTCAGGCAGCTAACTATGGATGGAATTAATACCAAAGCAACCAGACATGTCCGTGCATGTTTAGCTGAAGCAGGGCTAGAAGACCGCTTGCTTCAGCTTAATGAGACATCACGCAGTGCCGTTGAAGCTGCCGCCGCGATCGGCGTTGAAGTCGGCGCTATCGTGAAAACTCTAATCTTTACTATTGATGAGATCTTAATAGGTAAAATCTGGACGGTCGCGGCATTAGTCAGCGGTGATCGTCAATGTATTATTGAGGCCTTATCGGATCTCGCCGCTATTGATGGCAAGCCAAAACGGCCAGATGCCAATTATGTCAAAGAGATGACTGGATATTCTATCGGTGCGGTGTCACCGATAGGACTTAGCGAGGACATTACCATTTTGATTGATAGTGCGTTAGGACGCTTTGATCGGGTCTGGGCATCTGCTGGTCATACGCATCTTGTGGTGGGCTTAAGTTTTGATGAATTGGCACAGCTTATCCCCGGCCGCGTTACTGGTGATCTTGCCAGATAACATAGCGGCAATCAGGGTGATTTTATTTAAATTGCCTAAACCCTGATGATTACTTACTGATATTAGGGCCCGCCGCGACAAGGGCTGAACCTGCTTGCGTGGTGGTGAACTTTTCAAAATTATTGATAAACAATTTGGCCAGATCATTAGCTTTTTCTTGCCACTGCTCAACCGTGTCATAGCTGTTGCGTGGATCAAGAATAGACGTGTCAACACCAGGCACATGTTGCGGCATATCCAGATTGAAAATAGGCAAGCTCGTCGTGCTTTCGCCATCAAGCGCGCCTTCTAGCACGGCTTTGATAATAGCCCGTGTATCTTTGAGAGATATACGCTCAGACTTACCATTCCAGCCAGTATTGATCAGATAGGCTTGGGCGCCAGCATCAATCATGCGCTTATTCAGTACCTCAGCATAAACGGTTGGATGGAGGCTCAGGAAAGCGGCACCAAAACAAGCCGAAAAGGTTGGAGTCGATTTTGTTAGACCACGTTCTGTTCCAGCCATTTTTGCCGTAAAACCAGACAGAAAATGATATTGCATTTGCTCATGGCTCAAAATGCTAACAGGCGGGAAAACACCAAAAGCATCAGCGGTAAGGAAAATAACACGTTTAGGGTGATCGCCCTTGGATACGGGCTGGACACGGTTGGCAATATGTTCAATTGGATAGGATACACGGCCATTGCTGGTTAAGGTATCGTCATCAAAATCAATCTTGCCATCATCGCTAACAACAACATTCTCTAGCAAGGCATCACGTTTGACCGCGGCATAAATATCAGGCTCTTTTGCGGGGTCAAGATTGATAGTTTTTGCATAACAACCCCCTTCAAAATTGAAAATACCATGATCATCCCAGCCATGCTCGTCATCACCAATTAGCAAGCGATCTGGATCAGCCGATAGTGTTGTCTTACCTGTTCCGGAAAGCCCGAAAAACAATGCTGTATCGCCGCCATGCCCCATATTGGCAGAACAATGCATGGAGGCAATGCCGCGCCGTGGCAACAGATAATTCATCAGTGAAAACATGCCTTTTTTCATCTCACCGCCATACCAGCTACCGCCAATAATTTGCATATTCTCGGTCAGGTTGAAGGCAATGAAGGTTTCAGAGTTGAGGCCATGCTTAGCGTAATCGGCAAAACCTGTTTTCGACGCATTAACAACAACAAAATCAGGGCTGAAGTCGGCAAGTTCTGAGGCGTTAGGGCGGATAAACATATTTTTGACGAAATGCGCCTGCCAAGCGACTTCCATGACGAAACGGACACTTAGTCGGGTGTCTGCGCTGGCGCCGCAAAAGGCATCAATAACAAAAAGCCGCTTACCCGATAGCTGATCGGTTGCGGTTTGCTTGAGCTCTGCCCAGATATCAGGTGATATAGGTTTATTGTCATTTTTGATCTCACCATTCCACCAAAATGTGTCACGCGTCTTATCATCTATGGTGATATACTTATCTTTTGGCGAGCGCCCCGTATATTCGCCAGTCAGGACATTAACAGCCCCTAGTTCAGACACAACGCCGCGCTCATAACCGGAAAGCTCAGGGTTGGTTTCTTCTTCATAGAGTGTCTCGTATGAAGGGTTGTGTAAAACCTCAGCTATATTGGTGATCCCAATGGAATTTAAATAATCTGTGATACTGCTCATGATAACTTATTCTATTAGTAAAGAGGAACGACAATATAATGATGTGATGGCGCAGTTGTAAAGACGTTTAGATATTGCCATCACGGTTTCTTATCTATACTTTTTTTTGGAGAAACAAAGTGGAGATGAAAATGAATAAATCAGATCAAGTTTCATTTACGCGGATGGATGAGGGAACTTATGAAGATTATCAGCTTCTGCATGAGTTAGAAGCTGAATATTTTAGCGGTACACCAAAGCGGATACTGGCTCAATTAGCCGCGCAAGGCGAAGAATCGCTGTCAGGGTATCAAATCTCGCGGCTTGAACATGGGCTGCAATCAGCAACAAGAGCGGAGCGTGATGGAGCTGATATTGACTGGATCGTTGCTGCGCTTATTCATGATATTGGCGACGGCTTGTCGCCACAAAATCACGACCGCATGGCGGCAGAAATTATCCGCCCTTTTGTGCGGGAAGAAGTGTCATGGGTGGTTGAAAAACATGGCATATTTCAGATGAAATATTATGGTCACCATTATGACTGGAATCCTGATGAGCGTGACCAGTTTAAAGATAATCCCTATTGGCAAAGCTGCGCTGATTTTTGTGAACGCTGGGATCAGATGTCATTTGACCCGAATTATGTGATGCAGGATTTAGACCATTTCGCCCCTATGGTTTATGAGGTATTTGGCAGAAAAGCATGGGATGCTGATTATCTTAAACCGGGTGTTGTTGTTGGTCTGCCGCCTAGCCAACACTAATCATTCTGATACCATTAGAATATCTTATGCGCTGATCAAAAGTAATATATGCGGATTGCATATTTCTCATTGCATATTATTAAAGGATAAGTGACAAAGAGCCCTATGAGATTAGAGGAATATATCAAAAATCGTCTGGCGGATGGCCGTATTGGTGAGGATGTTGGCGGCATTATTAGCCAACTGGCGGATGCTGCTATGGTCATTTCAAAGACCATTCGTCTGAGCGGGATTGAATATGATCTTGGTGCCGAAACTGGTGCTGAAAATAGCGATGGTGATGAGCAAAAAACGCTCGATGTTCTGGCTGAAGACATTATCATCAATCATCTCAAACATACGGCGGCATCACATATTCTTTCCGAAGAACAAGATGATCCTATCACCACTGGTCAGGATGGGCAGGTGATGGTGGCAATTGATCCGCTCGATGGCTCATCTAATATCGCGGTGAATGTCAGCGTTGGGACGATATTCTCATTAATGCCGCGACAAGATGCCCCTATCGCCTGTGCTGGCCGTGATCAGCTCGCCGCTGGATTTTTTGTTTATGGGCCACAAACGACATTAATTCTCGCTGTCGCCAGCGATCAAGCCCCGCAATGTTTTATTTTGGATGACCGAAAAAACAGCTTTGTTGCTGTTGGCGGCGCTGTCTCCATCCCCACAAAAACAGAAGAATACGCCATTAATGCGGCTTATGCTGAGCATTGGTTTCCACCTGTGCAGGAATGGATGCGGCAAGTGCTTGCAGGCAAACAAGGCGCTTACGGTAAGGCATATCGTATGCGGTGGGTTGGTTCAATGGTTGCTGATGCGTGGCGGATTTTTCAACGTGGTGGCGTCTTTTTATATCCAGGTGATAAGCGTGAAGGCTATACGGATGGCCGCTTGCGGTTAGTTTATGAAGCAAACCCGATCAGCTTTCTAATTGAAAAGGCTGGCGGTATGGCGACCAATGGTAAAGATGCTATTCTTGATCTTACGCCGGAAAGCCTGCACCAACGGACACCGCTATTTTTTGGCGCAACCCAAGAAATGACTCGCCTGAATACGCTTCATCACAATAAATGAGGCATAAGATTGTTGAAGCAGAGGCAAGGAGTTGGTAGAAGATACCATAACGCGCCCGCTAGCCTGAGGGAAGAACCATGCCAAATCAAAAGATTTCATCTGACCGTCATAATCATATGGCCAATGCCATAAGATTTCTTTCTATGGATGCGGTTCAAGCCGCAAAATCTGGTCATCCCGGTATGCCCATGGGAATGGCAGATGTAGCAACGGTTCTGTTTTCTCAATTTATTAAAATCAATCCGGCTGATCCAGCATGGCCAGATCGTGACCGTTTTGTTTTATCGGCTGGTCATGGCTCAATGCTGCATTATTCCTTAAATCATTTGCTCGGCTATGCTGATATGACAACAGAACAGTTGCGCCAATTCCGCCAGATTGGTTCTATCACCGCAGGCCATCCTGAATATGGGCTGGCTAGCGGGATTGAGACGACAACAGGGCCATTAGGGCAAGGGCTTGCTACCTCGGTTGGTATGGCACTCGCAGAGCGCATGATGTCGGCACGCTTTGGAGCCTCGCTAGTCGATCATAGAACATGGGTGATTGTGGGGGATGGTTGTCTGCAAGAAGGCATCAGCCATGAGGCGATTGATCTTGCTGGCCATCTTCGGCTTGGACGCTTAACCGTATTTTGGGATGACAACAGCATTTCCATTGATGGTGCAACTGATCTATCAACCTCAACTAATCAGCTAGCCCGCTTTCGTGCCGCAGGCTGGCATGTGCAATCGGTTGATGGGCATGATCCAGATGCGATTGCCGCGGCGACAGAAAAGGCACTGGCTAATTCACGGCCATCGCTGATTGCCTGTAAAACAACAATTGGCTTCGGCGCCCCGACATTGGCAGGATCATCTAAAACCCACGGCGCGCCCTTGGGGGATGAGGAAATTGCCGGTGCCCGCAAAGCCTTGGGTTGGCCACATGCGCCGTTTGTTGTTCCTGATGATGTTCGCGCTGACTGGAAACAGGCGGCAGAACGTAGCCATGATGCCTATCAAGAATGGCAAGCTCGTTACGCCCAATCGCGCAGAGCACGGCGTTTTAATGAAGCCATTGAAGGTGTTCATCCTCAAAAACTATGGCGTGAGTTAAAAAAATTGCGCCAACAGTTTAAGACAAGCCAGCCTAAAATAGCGACACGGCAATCATCACAGCAAACACTGGCAGTGATAAATGCGGCGACTAGCCTGACCATTGCTGGATCAGCCGATTTGACAGGCTCTAACCTGACCAAAACTGATGACACAAAGCCAATTTCGGCCAGACAGTTCAAAGGCCGTTATGTCTATTACGGTATTCGCGAACATGGCATGGCAGCGGCCATGAATGGCATGGCTCTGCATGGTGGAGTAGTGCCCTATGGCGGCACTTTTCTAGTCTTTTCTGATTATGCACGCGGCGCTATGCGCCTGTCGGCATTGATGCGGCAACAGGTGATTTACGTCATGACCCATGATTCTATTGGTCTGGGAGAGGATGGCCCAACGCATCAGCCAATAGAGCATTTGGCGATGTTGCGGGCGACCCCTAATTTGTATGTTTTCCGTCCTGCTGATGCGGTAGAAGTAGCAGAGGCTTGGGAGGCGGCATTATCCATATCTGATGCGCCATCGGTGCTGTCATTATCACGTCAAAGCACGCCAACACTTCGCGATGAGAGCAGCTCTCTCAACAAAACCCTAATGGGGGGGTATGTCTTGCGAGAAACCGATGGCAGGCGCGATGTAACCCTAATCGCAACAGGAACAGAGGTTGCGCTAGCCGGTAATGCGGCTGACCAGCTTGCCGAAAAGGGCATGAAGGCAGCGGTTGTGTCCTTGCCGTGCTGGGAGCTGTTTGAGCAGCAAGACCTAGCCTATCGTCATAAGGTGTTAGGCCGTGCCCCTCGGCTAGCGATTGAGGCCGCAAGCAGCTTTGGATGGGATAGATATGTTTCTGATCCAAAGGGCTTTATTGGTATGAATAGCTTTGGCGAATCTGCCCCGGCACCTGATCTGTATAAGCATTTTGGCATTACCGTTGAAAATATTGTGGAAACAGTTCAAGAATTGACACTCTAATTCTAAAAGATGAATTTAAGGATAACAACATGACAATACGTCTGGGCATAAATGGATTTGGCCGCATTGGACGCAATGTATTGCGTGCGATCATAGAAGAAAATCGATCAGATATTGAGGTCGTCGCAATAAATATCTCAGGTAGTATTGAAACCACTGCCCATCTCTTGCGCTATGATAGCGTTCATGGCCGCTTTCAGCACCCGGTTACGATTGACGGTGACATAATGGATGCTGGCAAAGGCCCTATGCGTATTACAAGTACCAGAAATATTGCTGATCTTGATTGGGGGGCTGTTGGGATTGATATTGTGCTGGAATGTACGGGCGCCTTTAATAGCCGCGATAAAGCCATTGAGCATACCGCCGTTGGGGCAAAAAAGGTTCTGGTTTCAGCACCTGCAAAAGACGCTGATTTAACTGTTGTCTATGGCGTAAATCATGATCAGCTTAGCGCAGACCATATTGTTGTCTCAAATGCCTCATGCACGACCAACTGTCTGGCGCCGCTAGCGTCGGTTCTGCATAACGCGATCGGAATAGAACAAGGCTTTATGACGACCATCCATAGCTACACAAGTGATCAGCGGATATTAGATAATAATCATAAAGACCCTTATCGTGCCCGTGCTGCCGCGGAAAGCATAGTGCCAACAACAACGGGTGCTGCCAAGGCGGTTGGGCTGGTTTTGCCAGAGTTAAGCGGCAAGCTGGATGGTGTTGCCATGCGTGTGCCAACGCCAAATGTGTCTGCTGTTGATCTTAAATTTATGGCTGGGCGTGATACCAGTATTGATGAGATTAATGCCTGCTTTGCGGAAGCAGCAACAGGCAAGATGAAAGGCATATTGGGAATAACGGATGAGCCGTTAGTATCCATTGATCTTAATCATGACCCCCGATCTTCGGTGGTCGCATTAGATCAAACAAAAGTGTTAAACCAACGGTTTTGCCGTGTCATGGCATGGTATGATAATGAATGGGGATTTTCCATGCGGATGCTAGATACCGCCGCCGTCATGGGCGCTTTGCTATAAAGCTGTTCGCTAAATAAAAATCATATGCCGTGAGACCCATAATGCCAGCAATCCAACCGCAATAGTCAGAACGATGTTGCGGAATAATAAAGCGACAATTCCAGCGATGATAAGCGCCGGCACCTGAGGGTTCTCAGTCACATTAAATTGATGATCAATGATAAGCACATCTGAGGCGATTAACGCGGTTAATACCGCGGTCGTGACATATGCCAATAATGACCGAACTGATGGCGGTAACTGACGACCAGATAAGCCACCAATAAAAGCAAAGCGTGTCAAGAACGTGAATAGGCCAGAAATAATAATCGCAATCCAGATCATACCTCCCCCCTATTCTTAGCTATAGATTTAGTCAAAGATTCGGTTAGGTATCCTGCCAACATTCCTGCTATGGCAGCAATGATAAGGTTTAATTTCCAAGGCAAGGCATAGGTAAATATAGCTATGCTAGCTGAAACCAAGACAGCGATCAGATGCGGGAATTGCGTGCAATAGGGAATTATTATTGTCATAAAGGTGAGGGCGATAGCAAAGCCAAGCCCTAGTGATGGCGGGATAGCCGCACCAAGCAATATGCCCAGGACTGTTGTGATCTGCCAGCTTATCCAGAGGCATAACCCGGTTCCCAGCATATGATAATGCATAAAAGCATTATGGGGCAGAGTCTCAAATCGCCGAATGGTCATGGCATAGGCTTCATCCGTCAACAAATAGGAAAGTATGATTTTCCAGCCAAGGCTTAGTTGGCTAAAAAAGGGGGCTATGCGCGCCGAATAAAGCGCGTGTCGCAAATTAATTACTCCAACGGTAGAGCTAATCAAAAATGGATTAACCCCGGTTGCGACAAGATCAAGAAAAATAATCTGACTAACGCCACCAAAGATAATCACCGACATCAGTATGATTTGCAGTGGCGTCAAGCCAGCCTCAATGCCTAAGACACCAAAAATCAAGCCGAATGGAATGACCCCAACCAGCAAGGGCGCTTCATGTTTTACGCCAAGCATGAACTCATCCAGGCGACGATGATGGGAATAATTTGAGGTGGGTTTTGCCATAAGCGAAGATCATTAAACACATATTGGAAGATTACCGTTCGCATGCTATGTGAAAAGCCAAATAGTCGCAATGGCTTATTAAATCGAATGAAAATTATATCATTTACGATATCATGACGATACAGTGAGGATACTATGTCACAGCTTCCGCTTTTAGTAGAGCCGCAAATGATGCGCGGAAAAACCGTGTTATTAAGAGCAGATTTAAATGTCCCAATGCAAGATGGTGACGTCACTGATACAACGCGCATTGATCGAATTTCTGGCGGTATAAAGGCACTGGCAGAGCATGGCACGAAAATTGTTGTGGTCTCGCATTATGGCCGCCCAAAAGGTCAGCCCAACCCTGAGATGAGCCTTGCCCCGGTTGCTGAGGCTTTGGCGCAATCCCTTGGCCAGCCTGTGCGCTTTGTTGCCGATATTATTGGTGAGGCGGCGGCGCAAGCCAAGGCGGAATTAAACAACGGTGATATTATGATGCTGGAAAATCTGCGTTTTGCAGGCGGCGAAGAAGCGAATGATCATGATTTTGCCAAAGCCTTGGCCGAAGGCGTCGATGCCTATATCAATGATGCCTTTTCATGTAGTCACCGCGCCCATGCCTCAACTGAGGCGATTACAGCCTATCTGCCATCCTATGCGGGTGCGTTAATGATGGATGAATTATCAGCCCTCGATCAAGCATTGGGCCAACCGCGGCGGCCAGTTGGTGCGATTGTAGGCGGCGCAAAAGTATCCACCAAGCTAGATGTGCTGACAAATCTGATTGCCAAAGTCGATGTTGTTATTGTTGGCGGCGGCATGGCGAACACTTTTCTTATGGCAGAAGGTCATAATATCGCCGCCTCATTGGTTGAGCCAGATATGGTCGATACGGCAAAAGCTATTCGCCAGCAGGCGGCAGCTATTGGCTGCCAATTGATGTTGCCGCAAGATGGTATTGTCGCAACAGCTTTTGCCGCCCATGCGCCGCATCGAAAGGTGCAGTTTGCGCGTGACCAATTGGCCGAAAATGAAATGATACTCGATGCTGGCAGTGATGCGGTGGCAATGATCAAGACGGCGATTGATAATTGCCAGACATTGATTTGGAACGGCCCGATGGGCGCTTTTGAGCTTGCCCCATTTGATCAAGCGACAACAGAACTAGCGCAACATGTGGCTAAGCGAACGGCGGCTGGTGAAGTAATCTCAGTCGCCGGCGGCGGTGATACTATTGCGGCACTTAATCACGCCGATGTGCTTGATCAATTTAGCTATGTCAGCACCGCTGGCGGGGCTTTCCTTGAATGGCTTGAGGGTAAGACCTTGCCAGGGGTGGCCGCGCTTATGGCAAAATCCTGATCTGCCGAAACCGCATATTTGCCTAAACCTTGTCAGCCTCGCCGCCACTAACCATATATATGTTAGTCCTATATAGGTTAAGCTGATCTTTGTAAAAATGGAGCCTTGCTATGTTGTCATCGCTGTTTGCCAAGCCAATGACTGTCCCTGATGGCGTTGACGCCTTACCAGGGCGCGATATGGCTATTTTATCACCAAAGCCACATGCGGTTCATGGGCGGCCAATCGCTGCACCTTTCCCTGATCAAATGCAGACGATTTTGGTCGGGATGGGATGTTTTTGGGGGGCAGAACGGCTATTCTGGGGGCTGGATGGCGTTTGGACGACCTCGGTTGGATTTGCTGGCGGTGCAACGCCAAATCCGACTTATGAAGAAGTCTGTTCAGGGCTTACCGGTCATACGGAAATTGTTGAGATTGTCTATGATCCAAACGTGATCACCCTTGACGATATTCTGCGCTGTTTCTGGCAAGAGCATAACCCAACTCAAGGCATGCGGCAGGGTAATGATCGCGGCACGCAATATCGGTCAGCCATTTATTGTTCGACGCCTGAGCAGATGGATATCGTCAAAGCATCGAAAGCCCATTATGCTGGCAAACTGCACAATCAGGGCATGGCTGGTATCACGACTGAGATCGGGTTTAGAGACGCCTATTATCTGGCTGAGGATTATCATCAGCAATATCTGCATAAGAATCCAAACGGCTATTGTGGGCTGGCTGGTTGCGGGGTTTCGTATTAACCGTAATTTTATCGAATTTACCTCAAAATCATGGGATAATGGTATTTACGGCTTGACGTTTTATGCATCAGGCGGTATCACACCAACTGTTCATGAGAAAGGTTGGAGCGATGAAAGTAGCAAGCTCATTAAAAACACTTAAAAATCGCGACCGCCACTGTCAGGTGGTACGTCGTCGCGGCCGTTTATATGTCATCAACAAAAAGAACCCACGGATGAAGGCTCGCCAAGGCTAAATCTATGTGTTTATGATGTTGAATGAGCCCGGTTTTACCGGGCTTTTTCTGTTTTATGCGGTTTAGTTTTATGTGGTTTAGGTGATTGCCTTAACTCAGGTTGAAAAAATCATTGCCTTTATCGTCAATAATAATAAAGGCGGGGAAGTTTTCCACCTCAATTTTCCAGACAGCTTCCATGCCGAGTTCAGGATATTCTAGAACCTCTACTTTGCGGATAGCATCAAGGGCCAGCTTTGCCGCGGCCCCACCGACAGACCCAAGGTAAAATCCGCCATAGGTGGCGCAGGCGTCCCGTACCTCGCGGCTACGATTACCTTTCGCCAGCATAATCATAGACCCGCCAGCCTCTTGAAAGCGTCTGACATAGCTATCCATGCGGCCAGCGGTGGTCGGCCCGAAACTGCCCGATGCCATGCCTTCAGGCGTCTTTGCAGGGCCAGCATAATAAATCGGATGGTTGCAAAAATAATCAGGCAGTTTGCCGTCTGCCTCTAGCTGTTCTTGTAATTTGGCATGCGCGCTGTCACGCGCCACAATCAATGTTCCGGTCAATTTGAGCCGCGTTTTAACAGGATACTGGCTGAGCAGGGCGCGAACTTTATCCATAGGTTGATTAAGATCAACAGCGACCGCATCATCTTCATCCATTTCAACCGTTGGCAGGAAACGCGCCGGATCATGCTCTAGCTTTTCAAGGAAAATCCCGTCTGTGGTAATCTTCGCCATGGCCTGCCTGTCGGCGGAACATGATACGCCAATGCCAACAGGGCAAGAGGCACCATGACGCGGCAGACGAATAACCCTCACATCATGACAAAAATACTTGCCGCCAAACTGTGCGCCAATCCCCAAATTGCGGGTAATTTCCAAAATGATGTCTTCCCATTCGCGGTCACGATAGCCGGCGCCAAGCCCATCACCTGATGTTGGCAGATGATCAAGCCCGCGCGTTGATGCCATTTTAACAGTCTTAAGGTTTGCCTCCGCCGAGGTGCCGCCAATGACAATAGCCAAATGATAAGGTGGACAGGCGGCTGTTCCTAATGTGCGTAAAGTTTCGTCTATAAATTGGCTAAGCGTTTCAGGGTTCAAAATCGCTTTGGTTTTTTGAAACAAGAAGGTTTTATTCGCCGAGCCGCCGCCTTTTTGAATGAAATCGAGATGATATTCCATGCCCTTGCCAGCATATAGATCAATTTGAGCAGGCAGGTTTGTCGCGGTATTAACCTCATCAAACATGGATAGCGGTGCGACTTGCGAATAGCGCAGATTGCTCGTCTGATAGACTTGCCAGACCCCACGCGCCAATGCCTCACCATCATCACCGTCAACGAGAACACGATCACCACGGACACCATTGATAATCGCCGTTCCCGTATCCTGACACATCGGCAGCACTTGATCAGCAGCAATGACTGCATTTTTGAGCATTTCTAGCGCCACAAAATGATCATTATGTGAGGCATCTTTATCATCAATGATAGCGCGCAGTTGCGCCAAATGAGATGCTCGCAAAAAATGTGAGATTTCCTTAAATGCGCGTTCTGAAATAAGGCTAAGCGCCTCAGGCTGAACTCGCAAAAATGATGTTTCGCCAGAACTGCCGCTTAAAGTCACCTCTTCAACATAATCGGATGTTATATGCACCCACTCACATTCAGGGCGAGTTTTTGGTAAAATAGGGCTGTATTTAAATTCAGTCATAAGTGTCAGCTTTTATTACGAAAGGTATCTAATGATACGATATCGGCGCTTTTGGCGGCAATGTCCCCGGTGTTGGTATCGTTACTATCGTCTGCTGAGATGTCTTCTACGTTATCGTTATTTTCCATCATGGTGAATTGTAACCCGAACCCTGCTGACGGATCATTAAACTCTGTTATAGCGGTAAATGGGATGCTGAGATGCTCTTTCTGGCCGCCAAAGGATAGGGTGATTTCAAAATGATTGTCATCAACAAACAAATCCCAGAACTGATGCTGAATGATAATAGTCATTTTATCAGGATGGCTTTCTTTTAAGCGGGACGGGATATTTACATAATCCTGATTGGTGTTAAAGGTTATGAAAAAATGGGTTTCACCAGCAAGACCTTGCTCTTGAGTGATCATCAAAGCAGACCTCACCACATCTTTTAAGGCATTTTCAACCAGCAGCTCATAATTTATTTGAGATTTAATACCATTTTCATCTGACATTTAACCATCCCCCCATAGCGTATTACTATAATCTGATTCTATATCAGTTTTCAAATACCCATTTGGGGTTGCAAAAAATAAAACGCCAAAAGGGATCCGCCAAACGTAAAACGGCAGGGGTAAACCCCTGCCGCCGGATTATTCTGTTGCAAGGTCAATCCAGACCCCGCCAACAGGGCTCAACCTGTTGGAGTTTAAGAGTGGTTTTTGTAACCGCAATTAAGCAGCGACAGCAACCGGAGCATAGTTGTCGTTTGCAACTACTATTTTGGCCCGATATCGGTGGTGCCATGCCGAGCGAAAACTTTGCCTTTACTACATGCGTCGATCCTGACTCGCCCCCATAAAAATTTTTCCGATAGAACGTTTCTTATACAAAAGTTCCTAAAGAAATTATGGTGGAGGCGCCGGGCACTGCCCCCGGGTCCGCTCTGCCTATTTCGCATCGCGTTTATCGCCATAGCTGTTACCAGCATGACTAATATAATCTCTTTTAACCGCATTGCCAAGACATAGCCTTCGGCTTAACATATATTCAAGCAAAGGTGAGGAGACATTATGCAAGCCTATCTGGATTTATTGGGCCATGTGTTAACACATGGCCACCGCAAGGATGACCGTACAGGAACAGGCACATTATCAGTATTTGGCTGGCAAAGCCGCTATCCGCTTGCCGCCGGCTTCCCATTAGTCACAACAAAAAAACTTCACCTGAAATCAATCATTCATGAATTGCTGTGGTTCATTAAAGGCGACACAAATATCGCCTATCTCAATGAAAATGGGGTTAGAATTTGGGATGAATGGGCAGATGAAGATGGTGATCTTGGGCCTGTTTATGGGCGACAGTGGCGGCATTGGCAAACCCCTGATGGTGGTGCAGTGGATCAATTATCAGATGTTGTCAATTTGATCAAAACTAATCCAGATTCGCGGCGGCTGTTGGTGACGGCTTGGAATCCGGCTGATATTGGCCAGATGGCTTTGCCGCCGTGCCATTCGCTTTTTCAATTTTACGTCGCGGATAATAAACTGTCTTGCCAGCTTTATCAGCGCAGTGCCGATATTTTTCTGGGTGTGCCGTTTAATATTGCTAGCTATGCGTTGCTGACACATATGGTGGCCCATGTTACCGGATGTGAGGTTGGCGATTTTGTTCATACAATGGGTGATGCTCATCTCTATGTTAATCATCTGGATAAAGCCAAGCTGCAATGTCAACGTGCGCCAAGGCCGTTGCCGCAGTTAAAATTGATTGACCCACCCGATCAATTAGAGGCATTTCGCGCCGATCACATCGTCATTGAGGGCTATGATCCGCATCCGCATATTACCGCTGAGGTTGCCGTATGACCGATAAAATATCACGCTATCCTCTTGTTGCCGTTGTTGCGATGGCAAAAAATAGAGTTATTGGGGACGGCCAGCAATTGCTCTGGCATATTCCTGGCGACCTGCCGCGGGTGAAATCGCTGACTATGGGGCGGCCACTGATCATGGGCAGACGGACATTTGAATCCATAGGCCGCGCTTTGCCCGGCCGCGCCAATATCGTCTTAACCCGCCAACAAGATTGGTCAGGCGAGGGGGCGCTTTGCGTATCTTCTGCCGATGATGCTATCGTTGCTGCTGAGGACTGGATCAGTGAAGCATCTGATCGCATTGGGGAAATTGTTATTTTTGGTGGGGGTGAGATTTATTCTGCCTTTATGCCATATTTGGATGTTATTGATCTGACAGAGGTCGATTTATCCCCTGATGGCGCAGCCTTATTTCCTGAATGGAATGATGCTGAATGGACTGAAGTAAGCCGCGCGCATCATCCGTCAACCGATAGCGCCATAGGATTTGATCTGGTGCGCCTCGAACGCCATAAATAAGCACGCCATAAATAAGCAAGCCAAAAATAAGATCAGTTAATAGTGATTTTTGGGGCAGTGCGGTTTTGTTCGGGTAAAGATGCCAGTAGCGTTTTTGCAATACTGATATAAGGCGCGCTGTAAGGCCCTTCTGGGTCTGCGGCAACAACAGGATTGCCAGCATCGGCGCCGGATCGGATTGCCATCTCAAGTGGAATAGCTCCTAAAAACGGCACGCCAAGCTCTTTGGCTTCTTTTTCAGCTCCACCACGGCTGAAAATATCATGTGAGGTTTGACAGTTGGGACAGATAAAATAGCTCATATTCTCAATGATACCTAGCACCGGAACATGGACTTTACGAAACATATTCAGTCCTTTTCGCGCATCAATCAGGGCAAGGTCTTGCGGTGTTGAGACAATCACCGCACCGGCCAGACTAGCCCGCTGTGACAGCGTTAATTGCGCGTCCCCCGTGCCCGGCGGCATATCAATGATCAATATATCCGGCTCACCCCACTCAACATCACGCAGCATCTGTTCAATGGCAGACATAACCATTGGACCGCGCCAGATCGTTGGCGCATCCTCATCAACCAGAAAGCCAATAGACATCGCCGTCAGGCCATGAGCTTTGATCGGCACTAATTTATTGTTTTCGGCACGCGGGCGTTCTTTTGTGCCTAATAATTTAGGTAATGAGGGGCCATAAATATCCGCATCAAGAATAGCGACGTTTTGTCCTAGCTGTTGAAGCGCTAAAGCCAGATTGATCGCTGTGGTCGATTTGCCAACACCGCCCTTGCCAGAGGCGACAGCAATAACATGTTTTGCAGGCTTGTACATGCGTGCCTCAGCTGTTGCGCCAGATGAAGCCGCGGCCGATGGAGCATTTGGGGCTTGCGGCTGTTGAGCCTTAGCTTGTGCGGGGTTATGCGCGGTCAGCATGGCGGTTGCTGACAATACCCCAGGCAACGCCCGCAGCGCATCTTCGGCGGCTTGCTTAATCGGCGCGCTTTTTTCGACCTCTTTGGGGTCTACCTCAAGCGAGAAGCCAATATGACCATTTTTAACAACAACACCAGATACTAAACCTGTTGCAACTAAGTCATGGCTTGTGCCAGAAATGGTAACAGATGAGAGCGTTTTTAGAACGTCTGCTTCGGTTATTGATGGTGACATGATGATCTCGCTTTCATAAATTTCTTAAGTTGTTTAGTATGTATTTAGGAAATATGCCAAGAGAATAAAGAGGGTTTCTTGAAATCAGCCAATAAAGAACAAATATAAAGGTCAATATTATTGTTTATGTTAAATATGAAACCTTAATTTGAAATATTCAGATGCATGCCTGACAATCACCTAGAATACGCACATCTCAGCCAGATCGGAGAACATAATGCCTTGGAATAATCAGGGGAATAATCAAGGGAATAATCAAGGAAACGATAACGGAAACCCAGGTGGCCCATGGGGCAATTCGCCTAATGGGTCTGGGCAAGGTCCCCGCAACCAGAAACCAGATTTTGATGAATTTTTTCGTAAAGGGCGTGATAACTTTGGCCGCTTTATGCCAAGTTACTTTCGTGGTAACGCCATTATTATTTTGCTTGTCTTGGCAGCTCTAGGCTGGCTAGCATCTGGATTTTATCGCGTGAATACCCAGCAAGAGGGGGTTGTCCTGCGATTTGGTGAATGGATAAAAACAACGCCGCCTGGATTACATTATCACTGGCCGTATCCCATTGAGACCGTCCTAACCCCCGAAGTCACGCGTGATAACCGCATCAATATTGGCTTCCGTAGCATTGGTGATGGCGGGCCTAGCAATCGCCGTGATCTGCCCTTTGAAAGTGAAATGATTACTGGTGATGAAAACATTGTTGATATTGATTTTGTTGTCTTTTGGCGCATTGGTGATGCCGGCAAATATCTCTTTAATCTGACTGATCCAGAAGAAACAACGAAAGTAGCAGCAGAAGCCGTGATGCGTGAAATTGTTGGCCGTGTTGATATTCAATTTGCCTTGACCGATGGTCGTGAGCAAATCCAAGGGCAAGCCAAACAACAACTGCAGGACTTGTTGGATGAGTATCAGGCTGGCGTCATTATTCGTGAAGTGCAGCTATTGGCTGTTGATCCCCCCGTCGATGTTATTGATGCCTTTAATGAGGTGCAAAGAGCACGTCAGGATAGAGACAGGCTGAAAAACGAAGCGGAAGCATATAGCAATGATATTATCCCAAGAGCGAGGGGTGAGGCGGCGCGGATTATCGCCGAAGCCGAAGCCTATGCTGAGCAGATCGTTAATCAGTCAGAGGGTGATGCCTCACGCTTTACACAGGTTTATGAGGCGTATTTGGTGAATAAAGACGTCACTAAAGACCGCATTTATCTGGAAACGCTCGAAGATATTTTGAGCAATGTTGATAAAATTATCATTGATGATGGCGCTGGATCAGGAGTTATTCCTTATCTACCACTATCTGAAATTGGCAAAACGAAATAACAGACCTAGCAAGACGGAGATAAACTCATGCGACTACAAACTTATATTTTGATTGCTGTAGGTCTGATTGGCTTTCTTGCCTACAACACACTATTCCTTGTCCAGCAAACCCAGCAAGCTATTGTATTGCAGTTTGGTGAGCCTAAGCGGACCGTGCAAGAACCTGGGCTGAATTGGAAATTGCCGTTCGTTCAGAACGTCATTTTTTACGAAAACCGTGTGCTTTCGATGGTATCGCAAGGCTCGGAGCAGGTGATCTTATCAGATCAGAAGCGTCTTGAAGTGGATACATATGCGCGTTACGCCATTGTCAATCCGTTGAAGTTCTATCAGACTGTTCGGACGGTGCGAACAGCGCAAGAACGGCTTGAAGCTATGGTCGATTCATCTGTTCGTCGGGTTCTCGGTAATCAATCCTTGGTTGAGATTTTGTCAGAACAGCGTAATGAGATCATCACAACGATCCGTGATGAGGTTAATGCTTCTGCTGATACGCTTGGCATTCGTATTGTCGATGTGCGGATTAGACGTGCTGATTACCCTGACGCTACCTCACAAAATATTTTCAACAGAATGAAGTCTGAACGTGAGCGTGAAGCTAAAGAGTTTCGGGCAACGGGTGAGGAAGAAGCCCAGAAAATTCGTGCTACCGCAGATAAGCAACGGGCGGTTATTCTGGCTGAGGCCAAGCGTGAGTCTGAGATTATTCGTGGTAGCGGCGATAGCAAATCCATTGCCATTTATGCAGAGGCCTTTGGTGTTGATGAAGATTTTTATTCCTTCTACCGGTCGATGCAGGCATATCGGACATCATTTGCTGATAACCCTACGTCAATGGTGATCTCACCCGATAGTGACTTTTTCCGTTTCTTTGGCAATAAGTCTGGCATCGTTGATGCAAAATAAAACCAGCATAAGAAACACTGCTTAAATCATCATCTTTGCCGATATTGTGCCTAATAATTGACATAATATTCGGCAAGATAGATGTAATGAGTGTTTCAAATAATTACATAATTTTGATATGGATAGATCGGAGTAAACCATGACATCGGATGTCGGCAAACAATCTAATCTGTTAATCAATACCCAGGTTTCACTATTTGAAGTTCGGCAATCAGGTCGGCATTTGGCCCGAAATTTAGCGCAGCATTTGGCATTGCATTTTGGTCTAGCCGTGGCATTTTTATTCACCATTATGATGACCCCGGCACTCGCTGGCGACAGGCCACAAAGTTTTGCTGATTTAGCCGAAGCGCTGACCCCGTCAGTCGTCAATATCTCTACCTCAACAGTAGTTAATCGTGATGGCGATAACCCTTTACAATTCCCGCCAGGATCACCCTTTGAAGATTTTTTTGAAGAGTTTCAGGATAGAGA
Organism: Alphaproteobacteria bacterium; assembly: GCA_016778985.1. Classification (GTDB taxonomy): domain Bacteria; phylum Pseudomonadota; class Alphaproteobacteria; order Puniceispirillales; family UBA1172; genus UBA12202. The sequence continues at coordinate 41,861 of JADHOM010000014.1, forward strand.
TAATCCTAGAACAGCACAGGCCTTAGGGTCAGGCTTTATTATTTCTGCCGAAGGCTATGTCGTGACCAATAATCATGTCATTGATGGTGCTGATGCGATTAGGGTGACGTTGCACAATGACCGCAGTTTTGATGCAGAGTTAATTGGCCGAGATGAAAAGACCGATATCGCTGTATTGAAAATTGATCCTGCTGATGAAGTTCTGCAGCCGGTATCATTTGGCAATAGTGATCAGATGCGTGTTGGTGACTGGGTGCTGGCGATTGGTAACCCTTTTGGTCTTGGCGGCAGTGTCACGGCTGGCATTATTTCGGCGCGTGGGCGTGATATTGGCAGTGGCCCTTATGATGATTTTATTCAAACAGATGCATCAATCAATCGCGGCAATTCTGGTGGCCCATTATTCAATCTTGATGGTGAAGTGATCGGCATTAACACCGCCATATTCTCACAATCAGGTGGGTCAGTCGGCATCGGCTTTGCGATTGCCGCTAATCTTGCCAATAATGTGGTTGATCAACTGATTGACTTTGGTCAGACCAGACGAGGCTGGCTCGGTGTCTTTATTCAAGAGATTACGCCTGAGATTGCGGAAAGTTTTGGTCTTGAAGATGAACGTGGGGCTTTGATCTCATCTGTTCATAAGGAAGGCCCTGCAGAAACCGCAGGCATAAAGGCTGGTGATGTTGTGCTTGCCTTTAACGGTAAGCCTATTGATGAAATGCGGAGCTTGCCGCGCATTGTGGCGGAGTCCCCTATTGGTAAGCCGATTGATATTGTTGTCATGCGTGATGGCAAAAAGCTAACGCTATCGGTTACGCTTGGCGTGCTTGAGGAAGCCGAGGAATCTGGGCTACTGGCCTCAATTCCAACAGCTCCTGATGCGAGTGATGAGCTAAGTAACGAAAAACTTGGTTTTGTGTTAGAGCAGTTGACTCCTGAAAAACGCCAAGAGTTCTCGCTGGGTGATGATATCAATGGCGTTGTTATTTCTAGTATTGAGTCAGGCTCAGCTGCTGATGATGCCGGTCTCTTAGTTGGTGATGTTATCCGCCGTGTCGGTAAATCATCCGTGGATACATTGGATAAAGCCGATGCCGCGATTAGCCGTGAAATGGACAATGGCAAAACAAGCATTGTCTTGTTGATCAATCGTGGCGGCAGAGACCGCTTTATGGCAATTACCGTAAAATAATTACGGTCACATACATTGGGCCTGCATCCTAATGATGCGCCCCATAACCTCAATCGAGACCGTCCTGATCGTAATCATCAGGGCGGTTTTTTATACCTCATATCCAAAATAGTGATACATTGCGGGTCAATAGACAAGCCGCGCCGGATAGCGTATCTGACTATATATGATGCCTGATACCGATATGATTTTTATTGCTGGCCCTACGGCTAGTGGCAAATCCCATCTAGGGCTGGCGCTGGCGGCGCGGCTTAATGGCGCCATCATTAATGCAGACTCGATGCAGGTTTATGCCGATATGCCGATCATCACAGCCGCCCCTAATCAGGCTGAAATGGCAAGCGCTCCGCATCATCTGTTTGCGCATATTGACCCAAGCAAGCCGTACTCGCAGGCAGAATGGCTAGATGATGCCCGTCAAGCCGTCGCCACGATCCGCACAGATGGGCAAATCCCTATTCTAGTGGGGGGAACAGGATTTTATTTTAAGGCTGCCTTGGAGGGCATTGTTCCGATGCCTGATATTCCCCCTGATATTAAAGCACAGACCAGGGCAATGATGCGTGCACATGATAATGCCGGGCTTCACGCGAAGCTGGCTGATGTTGATCCTGAACTGGCAAATCGGCTTGAGACTGGCGATACTCAGCGGATATTGCGCGGATTAGAGATATGGCTCTCCAGCCAAATCCCTTTGAGCCAGTGGCAAAAGGGCAGCCCTCAAGGCCAGATAGATGGTAAGCCGTTTACCATCTATCTAAAGCCGCCGCGTGATGCCCTTTATGACCGGATCAATTGCCGCTTTAGCCGCATGTTTGCGGCTGGTGCGATTGCTGAAGTGGTGGCGCTTGCGGCGCGCCAATTGGATGAGAGATTGCCAGCAATGAAGGCGGTCGGCGTTCGCCCCATTCTTGATATGCTAAGGAATGAGATTGATAAAGAGACCGCGATTACATTGGCGCAACGGGATAGTCGGCGTTATGCTAAGCGGCAATATACATGGTTTGATCACCAATATCATGCTGATATGACGATAAGTCAGTTTCCAGATGATGAGCAGGGTGATCAGGTCATAAATTTGATTTTGAGTAATTTTCAAAAAGAGTTTGATTAAAAAACTTACTAAAAATTAGTTTTTTCACTTGATTTATATTCGTGGATATGGAACTAAACATATTATGAATCCTAAGGGTTCTGCTATTTTCATTGCAACATAATCCAGATGACTTCAAATAATAGAAGTTAGGTGGATTCATGTAATCTTTTTTTGAGGCAAATGTCAGCTATGACCACAACAACTGAGACTTCTGTTAAGACAAGCGGCAAGGATGACGATAAAATGACCACCAATGGCGCCGATGCAATCTTGCGGGTGTTGGAAGATTTAGGTGTTGATGTTATTTTTGGCTATCCGGGTGGCGCCGTTCTGCCAATTTATGATGCGTTATTTCAGCGCAATTCTATTCGTCATATTCTGGTTCGTCATGAGCAGGCGGCGGTTCATGCTGCCGAAGGTTATGCCCGTTCAACGGGAAAGGTTGGCGTTGTCCTAGTGACCTCTGGGCCGGGGGCGACTAATGCGGTTACGGGGCTGACCGATGCCTTGATGGATTCTGTCCCTGTCCTATGTCTGACTGGTCAAGTGCCAACCCATCTGATTGGCAATGATGCTTTCCAAGAAGCGGATACCGTCGGCATTACTCGTCCCTGCACGAAGCATAATTATCTGATCAAGAAAGCAGAAGACCTCATTCCTTCTTTATATGAAGCGCATCATGTCGCCATGTCAGGCCGGCCGGGGCCGGTTGTCGTTGATTTGCCCAAGGATATTCAGCTGGCAGAGATTACCATGGAATATTTGAAGCCATCGAGGGAAAAGGCGCAAATGCGATATCGGCCAACAGTGACGCCCGATGCTGATGCGATTAAGCAAGCTGCTGATATGCTGGTCAATGCAAAAAAGCCGATCATCTATGGTGGTGGCGGCATAATCAATTCAGGTGATAAAGCCTCAGCGCTGTTACGTGAGCTTGTTGATCTAACTAAGTTTCCAACAACCTTAACGCTGATGGGGCTAGGGGCATTACCGGCGGAAGACCCGCATTTTCTGGGGATGCTTGGTATGCATGGCACGTATGAGGCCAATATGACCATGTTCCATTGTGATGTAATGCTTAATGTTGGGGCGCGATTTGATGATCGGGTGACTGGCCGCACATCTGGATTTTCACCATCTTCCCAAAAAATTCATATTGATATTGATAAGTCGTCCATTAACAAAAATATCAGTGTTGATCTGGGCATTATTGGTGATGCGGCAATCGCCCTCGAAATGCTAATAGCTGAGGTCAAGAAGAAGAAAGCTAAGATTAAGACTGATGCTGTTGCATCATGGTGGAAGCAAATCGAAGAATGGCGCGCGGTTCGTTGCCTTGACTATGATCAAAGCAGTGACATCATCAAACCGCAATATGCTATTCACCGGCTCTGGCAAATGTCCAGGGATAGAGATGTTTATGTCACGACTGAGGTTGGCCAGCATCAAATGTGGGCAGCCCAGTATTTTGGCTTTAGTAATCCTAATCGGTGGATGACATCTGGCGGCTTAGGCACGATGGGATATGGTCTGCCAGCGGCGATGGGTGTGCAGATTGGTAATCCTGACAAAACCGTTGTTGATATCGCTGGTGAAGCGTCTTTCATGATGAATATGCAGGAGCTGTCAACGATTGCGCAATATAATTTGCCGGTGAAAATTTATATTATCAATAATGAATGGATGGGGATGGTGCGGCAGTGGCAGCAACTGATCCACGGTGGCCGTTATTCAGAGAGTTATTCCGAATCCTTACCAGATTTTCAGAAATTAGCCGAATGTTTTGGTATCAAAGGTTTGATGGTTGATGACGTTAACAATCTTGATAGTGTGATTACCGAAATGCTTGAAACGGCTGGCCCTGTCTTGGTTGATGTCCGTGTGGCCAAAGAAGAAAACTGTTTCCCAATGATTCCATCAGGGGCGGCGCATAATGAGATGTTGTTGGGCCCGAATGACAAGGCTGCAAAGCCAGTTTCTGAAGAAGGCATGGTTCTGGTTTAAGCCAAACCTGAAGATTTATTTATGTCAAATCCCAAAATGCAAGAAGAAGTCCGCCATACCCTATCCATCCTTGTGGATGATGAACCGGGGGTATTGGCTCGTGTTATTGGTCTGTTTTCTGGCCGTGGTTACAATATCGAAAGCCTGACAGTGGCTGGCGTTGATGAAAGGCATAAATTGTCACGCATTTCTATTGTCACGCGCGGCACGCCAATGGTTATTGAACAAGTCAAAGCTCAACTTGATCGGATTATTCCTGTTCACACGGTGAGAGATTTGACCGAGCAGGGTCGTCATATTGAGCGCGAGCTGGCATTAATCAAAATAGCAAATACTGGTGAGTCGCGGATCGAAGCTCTCCGCATAGCTGATACCTTTCGCGCCAGAACACTGGACAGCACGCTTGAGTCTTTTGTCTTTGAAATCACGGGCAGTAGTTCTAAAATCACGGCATTTATAGAATTAATGCGGTCGCTGGGTGAATTAGAAGTTTCGCGGACTGGTGTTTCTGCTATTTCTAGAGGCTCTGATATTGATATGCCTATCCAGCACCATATTGATATGAAATAATCTGACTAAATAATTTGATACATCAAGGAGAAAAGTAATGCGCGTTTATTATGATAGAGATGCTGACGTCAATCTCATCAAATCAAAAAAGATTGTGATTGTTGGCTATGGTAGCCAAGGTCATGCTCATGCCGCTAACCTAAAGGATAGTGGCGCGGCTGATGTGGTTGTTGCGTTGCGTGAAGGATCAGCATCTGCGCCGAAAGCGGAACAAGCTGGTTTTAAAGTCATGAATGTGGCGGAAGCGGCGGCTTGGGGTGATGTCATCATGATGCTTACTCCTGATGAATTACAGGCTGATATTTATGAGCAGGAAATTGCCGATAATATTCGCCCAGGCGCTGCCATTGCCTTTGCTCATGGGCTGAATGTTCATTTTGATCTGATTGTTCCAGCCAAGGATATTGACGTCATCATGATTGCGCCTAAAGGCCCCGGCCATACTGTCCGCGGTGAATATGTCAAAGGTGGCGGCGTTCCATGTTTGCTGGCTGTCCATCAGGATGCCTCCGGCAATGCCCATGATGTTGGCCTGTCATATGCGTCTGCTATTGGTGGTGGCCGGTCAGGTATTATTGAAACCAGCTTCAAACAAGAATGTGAAACTGACCTATTTGGTGAGCAAGCGGTCTTGTGTGGCGGTTTGTGTGAGCTGATTAAAGCTGGCTTTGATACATTAGTTGACGCTGGTTATGATCCTGAAATGGCATATTTTGAGTGTCTGCATGAAGTGAAGCTGATTGTTGATCTGATTTATGAGGGCGGTATTGCCAATATGAATTACTCCATTTCCAATACTGCAGAATATGGAGAATATGTATCAGGTCCCCGCGTCATTACCGATGAAACACGCCAAGCCATGCGCGATATTCTGGCTGATATTCAATCAGGGAAGTTCACGCGTGACTGGATGCTGGAAAACAAAGCCCGCCAATCATCCTTCAAAGCTCAGCGCCGTCAGCATGCTAGCCATCGCATTGAAGCGGTTGGTGAGACCTTGCGCGGGATGATGCCATGGATCGGGGCTAATCGTCTTGTTGATAAGTCGAAAAACTAATTATTACCTTGTGGCTGGATTTAGCCACATTTCTGTATTAAAACAAAGTATCCAGCTCAGGTGAGTTGGATACTTGTGTTTCTAATTGGATTTTCACAAGCTACGTCAATGATATTATAAGGGGGCGGCGCTGCCGTTAAGCCAGTATGTTCAACATGATTCGCGGACTATTTTCCAATGATCTGGCTATTGATCTTGGAACAGCTAACACGCTTGTTTATGTTAGAGGTCAAGGTATCATTCTTAATGAGCCGTCAGTTGTTGCTATTGCCCAAGTGAAAGGCAAGCAACAAGTATTGGCTGTTGGTGATGAAGCGAAAGAAATGCTTGGTAAAACACCGGGTAATATTCGGGCTATTCGGCCGATGGCAGATGGTGTGATTGCCGATTTTGAAGTCGCTGAGGAAATGATTAAGCACTTTATCCGTAAGGTAAATGGCAAAATGCCGTTATCCAGCCCGCAAGTAATTATCTGTGTGCCTTCGGGATCAACCGCGGTTGAACGTCGTGCTATTCAGGAATCTGCCGAATCTGCCGGGGCTAGACGTGTCTATCTTATTGAGGAACCAATGGCGGCGGCGATCGGTGCTGGCTTGCCGGTGACTGAACCATCTGGATCAATGGTTGTTGATATTGGCGGCGGCACGACTGAGGTTGCTATTCTGTCGCTTGGCAATATTGTTTATGCTCATTCTGTCCGTGTTGGCGGTGATAAGTTTGATGAAGCCTTGATCAGCTATATGCGGCGGACGCATAACTTGCTGATTGGTGAATCGACCGCAGAACGGATTAAAAAAGAGATTGGCGTGGCGCTTAAGCCGCAAGGGTCAAGCGGCCGTAAAGAAAATGTCCGTGGCCGTGATTTGGTTAATGGTGTGCCAAAGGAAATTATTATTACACAGTCGCAAGTTGCGGATGCGCTATCGGATTCTATTCGTCAGATTGTTGAGGGGGTTAAGGTGGCATTGGAACAAACACCACCTGAACTAGCCGCTGATATCGTAGAAAAAGGCATTGTTCTGACAGGCGGCGGCGCCTTATTGAATGAAATTGACACAGTCATCCGAGAAGCAACAGGGCTACCTATCTCTATTGCTGATGATCCTTTGACTTGTGTGGCACTGGGGACGGGACGTTGCCTTGAAGAAATGAAAACGCTTCAGAATGTTCTGGTTGGAGCCTATTAAGGGGAAACGGCATTGGCAAAAATAGCGCCTGATCGAAAGAAAAGCCGTCGATCAGCAGGTCTATTTACTCATCTGATCATTTTTCTGGTCTGTGTTGTTCTTATGCTAGCAGGCAAGGCAGATATTTCTGCCATGAATTCCGCTCGCGGCATTATTGCTGGATTTTTTACGCCTATTGCTGAAATGGTTAGTGTGCCTTTTAGGGCTATTGGTATCATGGCTGATGGTATTGGTAATATTGCCCAATTACGCGAAGAAAATATTAAGTTAAAAGAACAAGTTAAGCAACTTCAGCGCTGGCAGAATGAGTCTCAAATGCTACTTGCTGAAAACCGCCAACTGCGAGCATTGAGCAATTTTCCTGTGCCGACAGGGATGAAATCCATTTCAGCGCGTATTGTTGCGATCAATGCTGATAGTTTTGCTCATTCGGTGATGATTGATGCTGGTGCCGACAAAGGCATAAAAAAAGGCGCTACTGTAACCACCGAAGATGGGCTAGTCGGAATAGTCGTTGAGGTCGGACGGGTATATGCACAGGTTTTGCTGATCACTGATCTCAATGCCATGATACCGGTGATCTTGTCTGATACGTCATGGCCAGTTATTGCTGCTGGCAATAACTCGCATTTGTTGGATTTGCAATTTGTGCCATCGCAAGCCGAACTTGAGTTAGGTGAATTGGTGCAAACATCTGGGCATGGTGGGGTTCTGCCAGCTGGCTTGCCAGTCGGTCAGGTTGTCCAGATAACTGAAAATTATATTCGTGTTAAGCCAGTTGTTGATATTCAGCGGCTCCGATTTGTCACAGTCCTGATCTGGCCGGAAGAAAATGACATGCCATCAGATAAGCTGTTTGATCAAAGCTATTCGCCGCTTCCTGATGAAGACAATGCGTTTAGCCTAGAAGGCATAAATGCCTTTGGTCAGCGCACAGGTGCAGCGGCTGAGGGAGATCAGTAAGATATGGTTATTGCCCCGTCTTCTCATTATTTTACTCTGCCACATCAAATGATGGTGGCATCTGTGCTGTTTATGATCATGATGGTTGAAATATCACTTGGGTATTTTGCTGTCTTTCAAGGGGCTACACCTAAACTGCTTGTTGCTATGGTTTTTCTCATGGCAGTCTTTAATAAAGAAGACATTCATTTAATAAACTTGGTTGTCATTGGGTTGATATTTGATAGCCTTCAGGGAGCGCCTTTCGGCTATACGTCATCGGTTTTGCTTATCGTTAATATTATTAGCATCATCGGTAAGCGTCGCTTTAATTCCAAACTGATGTCGTATCTATGGCTTGATTTTGCTATGGTTATGGCCGTTGTCATGATGTATTGCTGGATTTGCATTACCGTTTATTATAAGTCGCTTCCCGCCACTGGGCCATTGATTTTTCAATATAGCTCATCTGTATTACTATTTCCGGTCATGATATTCTTGTTTCAAGGCATCCTTTATCTGGTTGAAATTGTGAGCAGGTTGAGATGATTACTCGCAAGGCAAAACAATTTGAACGATCTTTGTCACGGCGCTCATTGCTTATCGGTGGGGGACAAGCTGCGCTGACGTCTATATTAGTTGGGCGCCTGTTTTATCTGCAAGTCGTTGAATCCAGTCAATACGAAGCTCTGTCAGACCGTAATCGGTTTGATTATGTGATTATGCCGCCATCACGCGGCCGCATTTTTGATGCTAAAGGTCGTCTTCTCGCCGGTAATGCTGAGGCTTATGCGTTGAAAATTATTCCGCAATTTACCGATGATTTATATCAATCTTTACGCGCCTTATCACAATTAGTAACGCTAGATGATGCACAGATTGCTGATCTGATGGAAGAGGCTGAACGCCAGCCATCTTTTCTGCCACTCACCATTCGAGATGATTTAACCCAGCGTGAAGTCGCGCGTGTTGTGGTGCGTGCGCCGGAATTGCCGGGGGTGAGTTTTGACCGTATTGAAAAGCGCATCTACCCCCAAGGATTATTGACTGGGCATCTGACAGGATATGTTGGCAGGATTACGAAAGAAGATATCGCCCAAGGCCGAGCGCTTCCTGAACTTATTAATATCCGCAATGGAAAATCGGGGATTGAATATGCATTTGAAAATGATCTGCGCGGTGAACCGGGGCGTGAGCAGGTTCTGGTTAATGCGCTAGGGCGGCCAATTAAAAAATCTATTAAGGAACAGCCCATATCTGGAATAGATATCAATCTTACCATTGATATTAATCTGCAATCTTATGCTGCTAGCATTTTGAAACGTGGTCGCAATACACCTCTTTCAATGAAATCAGCCAAAGTACAACGCGCAATCGCCAATGATCCGACATTGGAAAAAGTGCTAAGTGCATCAGATGGTCTGGTTTTTGAGGATGCTAAAGGCCGCGTCGTGCCGCCGGAAACAGGCTCTGTTGTGGTTATTGATGTGCAGACAGGCGCAATCAAGGCGATGCTTTCAACACCAACCTTTGATCCTAATATTTTGTCTGGGCGCATAAGCCACAAGGAATGGAATAAGCTGGTTGACCACCCACGCACGCCTTTGCTCGATCGCTGTATTAAAGGTCAATATGCCCCCGGCTCAACCTTTAAGATGATTGTTGCTTTAGCAGCGCTTGAGGCAGGTATCATTAATGATGCAAGCACGTTTTTTTGTCCCGGGCATAAGGAATTAGGTAATGCCAAGTTTCATTGCTGGAATAAACTTGGCCATGGCAGGGTTAATGTTGTTGAGGCGCTGGAACAATCCTGTGATGTGTTTTTTTATGAACTGGCATTGAAAACTGGCATTAAGCGCATTGCTAGCATGTCAAAACGCTTTGGCTTAGGTGATGAAACCGCCATTATGATCCCGGGCGAGAAAACGGGTCTTATCCCTGATAAAGAATGGAAGCAAAAAAATATTGGTGAGGCATGGACACCGGGTGAGACGGTTGTTGCCTCAATTGGCCAAGGATATGTTCTTGCCACGCCCATTCAGTTAGCGGTAATGACAGCCCGAATTGCCCATGGTGAGAATAAAATCTTACCTGTTCTGCGTCAGGAACAGAAAACAACCAATCATGATAAGATGGGTGTTTCTACGGCTTCTATGGCAATAATTCGGCGCGGCATGGATGCGGTTGTGAACGGAAAAAATGGGACGGCCAGAAATTATAAGCTTGATTTAGATGGGATATCTATGGCTGGGAAAACCGGAACTGTTCAAGTCAAGCGCATCACCAAAGCAGAACGTGAGCGTGGCATCGTTGATAATATGGACAGACCGTGGAAGTTTCGGGATCATGCGCTGTTTACCGGATATGCGCCGCTTGATAATCCTAAATATGCGGTTGCTGTTGTTGTTGAGCATGGCGGTAGCGGGTCAAGTGGGGCGGCGCCAATTGCCCGTGATATCCTAACCTATATCTTTGAGCAGGGCATATGAAACAAATTATCCAGCCTCGACATAAACCGACCTTTAGCACCCCTTTGCATAGTCAAAATAGTGGTGACAGGAATTGGTTCTGGACAACACCATGGCTGATGATTTTGATCATTGGTCTGATTGGCATGGTAGGAGTATTGGCACTTTATTCGGCGGCGCATGGGGCGTGGAGGCCGTGGTCCATGATGCATGGCATGAGGATCGGCATTGGCTTTGTATTAATGCTTGTTGTTGCCATGTTTCCCATCAATTTCATCAAAAAATATGCCGTGCTATGGTGGGCCGGGGCGGTAATTTTGCTGGCTATATTAGAGGTTCTGGGCACAGGCAAAGGGGTGCAAAGGTGGTTTTCTGTCGGCGGCTTTAATTTACAACCATCTGAGCCAGCTAAATTGGCGGTAATCGTCATGCTGGCGGCGTATTTTCATAATATATATTCAGAATCAATGCGCTATTTGCGAACCTATATCCCGGTTGTTGCTATCGTTGGTATTCCATTTATTCAGGTCTTGCTGCAACCTGATCTTGGGACGTCACTGATGTTGTTGCTTTCGGCATCTGTGTTGATTTATGTAGCGGGCATTCCACGCTGGATGGTCATGTCAGCAATCGGGCTAGTGTTAGCGGCTGTTCCTATTGGCTGGTCAATGCTTTATGCCTATCAGAAAAGCCGAATTATGGTTTTTCTCAATCCTGATTTGGATGCTCTTGGTGCCGGCTATCAGGTGACACAATCTAAAATAGCATTAGGTAGTGGCGGGGTTGTTGGCAAAGGCTATCTGCAAGGAAGCCAAAGCCATTTAGACTTTTTGCCTGAACGGCAGACAGATTTTATTTTTACCATGATTGGTGAAGAGTTTGGGTTTTTTGGCTGTCTTTATGTCATTGGACTTTATACAGGGCTGATTTTTCTATTATTAAAATATAGCTTTTCGGTTAGAACAACGTTTTCACGCTTGTTGATTATTGGTGTCGCCGCAATGATCAGTTTTTATGTCACAGTCAATATTGGCATGGTATCTGGCATTCTGCCTGTTGTTGGGGCGCCATTACCGTTAATTTCATATGGTGGAACGGCCATGTTGACGGTGTTTTTGGGGCTTGGCTTAGTCATAAGCGCGATGCGAAATGATAAGGAAATTAGGGATTAATGGTTTTATCCAAACAGCGTCGCCAAACACTTAACCCCAAAACTAGATTACGCCTTTCGCTTACCCCCGCTATTCGCCAGTCGCTACAGATGATGTCATGGCGCAATCATCAGATCACGCCTTTTATCCGTGACCTAGCAGCAGATAACCCTTTCCTGGATATTCGCTATCCTGAGCCTTCCAAATTTCACAAGACAAGTAGTCAGGCGGATATTCCAATTGACTTTCCGTTTTCATCAGCGATGGCGATAGATCGGCCAGATATATCCCTTCATGCGCATATTATGGCTGAGATTGGGCTCTTGTTTCCGCTAGGCTTAGCGCGCTCTGTTGCGATGGCATTGGTGGCGCATATTACGCCTGCCGGCTGGTTAGACGATGAGGCCAAGCATACTGCCGCCAGATACGGCATTAAGGGTGATGCTTATCAAGCGCTCCTGGAGCAGTTGCAGAGGATTGAACCCGCAGGTCTATTTGCACAGAATTTGACAGAATGTTTGGCCTTACAGCTCAAAGATCGCGGTGCCTATGATGATAATATGCAACAGCTGTTATCATTTTTGCCAGTGCTGTTGGATGAAGGCATAGATGGTCTGGCGCATAAAATAGGGCTTAATCCTGATCAGCTTGAGCAGCTTCTTAAACAAATCCGCCAGCTAGACCCTAAACCTGGGGCAAGGTTTAGCATTGATGATGGTGATATTTTTCACCCTGATCTTATTATCACAAAAACAAATGATGGGTATGATGTGGCGGTTAATGCTTCAACCTTGCCAAGCATCACGGTTGCGGCTGACATTAAAGCCGATAAAGACATGAAGCCAGTCTTGCAAAAGGCGAAAGCCGAAGCCGCAGCATTGCAAGCGGCGCTTACCGCACGGACGAACTTGCTGACGGCATTAACTGGCTTTGCCGCAACTCGGCAATCCCAATTCCTAGCAAGTGGTGACGATAAGCTTGTGCCGCTGACTATGGCTGAATCAGCCCAGCATTTGAATTGTCATCCGAGCACAATCACGCGGCTTGTCAAAGACAAATTAGTGGTAACTCCGCGTGGGATTATTCCATTATCACATTTTTTTAGCCCAGCTATAACACGCCCTGACGGTATAGCTGTCGCCAGCAGGGCTGTCACCGCAACGATTATTGCGCTCATCATGGCAGAGGATAAATTGGCTCCGCTTAGTGATGCTAATATCGCTGATGCCATAACCGCCCAGCACGGTATCACCCTAACCCCAAGGGCGATCGCTAAACACCGTGCCAAGCATCATATTGCCAAAGCCCCCAATCGAAAAATTAAGCCCCGAAAATCAAGCCCCGAAAATCAAGCCCTGAAAATTAAACCAAAGATTATGTATTAAGCCTAATTATGCTAGTTGCTCTTGTTCTTTAAGCTTATTTTCAAACTCACGCAGACGTTTGTAAACACTGGCCAGTTCAATAATTGTTGGCCATGATTTCAATAGATACTGCATACTGCCCTCAACCCGGCCAAAGGCACGAATAATCTGCTGCATCACCCCTAACGTAATCACCCCCGCAACAATGGCAGGCGCCAGAAAGACATAGGCGCTTAGCACATTTGCTTGCAGATACGCTATACGGCCGACGTTAAAATAGAGATAACGTAAATAGCTAGTGAAATGGATGCTGCGGACATCATGGAAAAGCTCATCAATGCTTTTCGGGCGAATAGTTTCATCATCTTCGGCGATCACAAGGATCTTCCGATAGGCGGCTTCTTTCTTTTGCAGATCATATTCAATGCCAACTAGCCGCAACAGCCAACCAAGGCCGATCAAGAAAATTGTACCGCCAATGCTCCATATCAGGGCACCGGTAACAAGCCCATATTCCCATTCGCCGAAGAAGAAAATCGGAATACCGATAGACAGCCCGATCAAGATGGGGAAAAACTCTATCAATATCATCAGGGATTCGATAAGGCTGGTGCCTAGCGTTTCCATAATCCTGCTAAACTTAATGGTATCTTCTTGAACCCGTTGCGCCGCACCCTCTATTTTTCGAGCTCTATCATAAACGCTATGATACCATTCCACCATAGAGGCGCGCCACCGGAACAGAAAATGTGAGGTGAAATAACTGACCAAAACGGCTACCAAGACATAGATGCCAGCCAAGGTGATAAAGGATAATAAGCTGCCCCAATATTCTTGCATAGTGATTGCATTTGGGGTGCCAAGCGCAGTTTGGATCATGTCATAAAACTGACCGAACCATTCATTGATCTTAACATCAATCTGCACCTGTACCCATAATGATGAGAGAATAATGGCAGACCCTAGCCATGCCCATAATGCCCATTCACGCGATTTGAAAAACCTAAACATACCTCATCCCTATTCTATCTGTGTCTGCGATTGTTTGCGATTGTATTCGGATTGATTGTTAAGTGTTAGCTCTGATTAAGCCGTGTTGTGGAATAGCCATCACGCAATGCAATAATCTCAATACTGCCACCGATTGTTTTCATATGATCTGCGCCAACAATCTCAGCGGCTTTGTAGTCGCCGCCTTTGACAAGGATATCGGGATTAAGCTGAGTGATAAGCTCAATTGGGGTATCTTCTTCAAATATAATGACAGCATCAACACTCGCCAGCGCGGCGAGGGCGCTAACCCTGTCGGTCTCATTTTGGTAGGGGCGATGGGCACCTTTAAACCGTTTTGTTGAGGCATCACTATTTAGCCCAACAATCAGCCGATCACCCTTTGCGCGTGCTGTCTGGAGGAGCCAGATATGCCCAGGGTGCAGGCAATCAAAACAGCCATTAGTGAAAACAATGCGGTCGCCTTGCACCTTCCATTCTTTGATCTGATCGCTAAGGCGGTTAAGATCAAATGGCGGTATTTGCTGATTTGCCGCCAATATCTCCCCCGGTGTTACCGTCGCAGTGCCTGATTTAGCGACGACAATTCCGGCCGCAATATTAGCCAAAATGGCGGCATCTATCACCGAAGCACCAGCGCTGAAAGCCGCCCCTAAGAGAGCAATAACCGTATCGCCAGCACCTGATACATCAAACACTGAGCGGGCAAAGCTATGCGAGTGAAACGGCGGTTTATCCTGCTGGCTGACGAGGATTCCATCAGCGCTTAATGTCGTTATCATGGCATTAATGGATGTCTGACTTAACAGGTTTTGCGCAATCTTATCAATCACCTGGCTGTCTATGCTATCGGGTATAGCGATGCTATGGTTAAGGCAGAACCGATCAAACTCAGCCAGATTTGGCGTCAAAATATCAACCCCATCATATAGGCTGATATGTGGCTGTTTAGGATCGGCAAGAACTTTGAACCTATCGCGCTTAGGGTGTTCGATAATGGCTTTCATAATTGGCGGCTGAATAACGCCTTTGTCATAGTCAGAAATAATCACCATATCGGCATCATCGAGGGTCGCTTGGATGATTGATATGATCTCCGTCAAACTGTTGCCAGTGACAGGTTTCGTTAATTCATCATCAACTCGCAGTAACTGATGGCCTTTTGCCATGAAACGGGTCTTTGTTGTTGTTGGCCGCAATGGATCAGCAATTAGATGCGCGGTAATAGCAGGTTCTTCGGATAGATAATGAAGCAACATGTCTCTAGCGCCATCATCACCTGTAACGCCAATAAGCGTGACCTGCCCCCCCAAATGCGCCAGATTACGCGCAACATTGGAAGCGCCGCCTGGCATATGTTTTGTGCTTTGATGCGCCAGAATAGGGATCGGGGCTTCGGGTGATATACGGCCAACAGACCCATCGACAAACGTATCCAGCATGACATCACCAATGACAACAATATGGCGATGTTGCATGTTACTTAATATGGCGGCTGCGTGGTTTGCTGATAAGCGATTTTGATCTGTCACGATTTTCCCTTTTCGCGATTACGATATGTCGTGGCGCCATCTGTTATTGATTTAGTATCAGCGCGCACAACTGCTAGCGCATTATCCTCAACGTCAGTGGTAATTGTGCTACCAGCGCCAACCATGGCTCCGGCACCAATATTAACAG
>JADHOM010000033.1 GCA_016778985.1 Alphaproteobacteria bacterium
GCCAGTGATTGACAGTGATGATTTGCTTGAGCGCCCCGAACAGGTTGTCGCGGCATTTTGTGATGCAGTAGGGATACCCTTTATCCCTGAGGCACTAAGCTGGGAGCGCGGCAATAGCAATAGCGCGTATAGCTGGTGGGATGGTGGCAGTTTCCATGATAATTTACGCGGCTCAACCGGGCTTAAGCCGCAAACCCGCAAATATGTCGAAATTAAAGATGCCCCCTTTAGCGTTCAGCGTGTCTATCGCCGTATGCTTCCGCATTATGAGCATCTCTACCAATATCGAATAAAAGGATAGCACCATCATTGCCGTCTTATGCTGCAGTTCGGCTGTGCTTTGCATTTTATTGATGATTTAATTGTGCCTCCCCCTTTTCATGACCACTTGAATGAATTACATCAAGATCATGCCGCAAGTTATCACCCCAAGGAGTTGACGATGACTAGTCCTGAAGATTTTGGTTTTGGAACGCAGATCAGAAAATCCCCTTATTTTGATGCAACCGTGAAATGGGGTGCTGCAGGGTTTTCGGTTTATAATCACATGTATATTCCGCGTGATTTTGGTGATCCTGAGCAAAATTTCTGGAATCTGGTCAATGAAGCAATCCTTTGTGACGTTGCCGTAGAACGTCAGGTTCAGATCACAGGCAGTGATGCCGCGCGCTTTGTTCAAATGCTAATCCCACGAGATTTAAGCAAAATGGCCATTGGCCAGTGCAAATATATTATTATCACCAATGCCAAGGGCGGTGTGATCAATGACCCTGTTCTGCTCCGTCTAGAAAAAAATAAATTCTGGATTTCCCTAGCCGATAGTGATGTCTTGCTATGGGCGCAAGGCGTTGCCACTCATGCCGAGATGGACGTTGAGATATGTGAGCCTGATGTTTCACCACTTCAGCTACAAGGGCCGCGCTCAATGGATATCATGAAAGCGCTCTTTGGCGATGACATTGAAACTATGAAATATTACTGGCTCCGGCATCTGGAATTAGACGGCATTGAGCTGGTCGTCTCACGGACAGGCTGGTCAAGCGAACTAGGCTATGAGATTTATCTCCAAGATGGCACACGTGGAAGTGAGCTATGGGAGAAGATTATGGCCGCAGGTCAGCCTTTTGGGTTGAAGCCTGGCCATACCTCTTCTATTCGCCGCATTGAGGGCGGTATGCTGTCTTACCACGCTGACATGGATATCAAAACCAATCCATATGAGCTAGGGCTAGATCGTCTTATCAATCTTGATGCCCCGCATGATTTCATTGGCAAAGCCGCCTTGCGTGATATTCGCGATAAGGGAATTAGCCGTAAGCAGATCGGCATTGTCATGGATGGCGCGCCTTTGACCGGGCCGAACACAACCTTTTGGCCGCTAAAGATGAATGGGGCGACCGTTGGCAAAGTTACCTCCGCCGTCTATACACCACGGCTTGAAAAAAATATTGCGCTTTGCATGGTTGATCTAGCCGCCGCTGAGTTAGGCACTGAATTAAGCGTTGAGACAGCAACTGGCAGACGCCATGCGGTTGTTGTCGAAAAACCGTTTTACGATCCCAAAAAGAAAATTACAGCCGGCAAAGCATAACCCAAAAAGACATCATGCGAGAGGGCTTATTTTACATAAGCTCGTATTTTAGATACTGAGGCATAAAGTTTCTTTTCTTCAGGGTTTTGCGGCGAATATTTACCAATAATCGTTTCAGTTTTCGCCATCATGAAGAGCTGGGAATACGTGACATAATGCTTGATGATACTGTCGATTTGCTTCTGCGCTTTGGCAGCGTCAGGGCCAAAAATATATTCATTATTGATGCCTGCGCGAATTTGCTGACCAGTCTGAGCTTTGACGGCGGCAAGCGTTTTGCCAAAGCTTTTACACTTTGCCTCAACCGCACCAGCCAATTCTAATTTGGCATTCATAGTTAATGGCGGCAACATGATAGAAACCATATTGCGGACTGGATCAAGCTTTACCGTTTTGAACCCTTTTTCATTTTTGATCAATGGCACAAGCGCGGCTGTCACCTCTTCGTTTAGCGACGTGATCTCAACGCGATCAATAAATGTTTCAACTTCTATGAAGTCCATCAGCCGGCGTGGCTTTTTATTAAGCATGATTTTATCACTATGAAACATTTTCTGATATTCATCATGCGAGCCGAGTTCTAGGAGGTCTTTGACATAGATAATAAATCGGTCACGCGCCCGCGACTCAAAGCTATCGCTGTAACTAAGTAGTTCAGCAGATGTTTTATATAAAATTTTCTCTAATTTAGTTTCATCCATATGACTAGCAAGAAAACTTTTTCTACCCTTCATTTTATAAATAAATGAACTTTATATTAGAAAATTATCACTGATAATGTAAATAAAATCAATAGCCAAAGCACGGCTATTTATGGCCATTATTTTACCAATAACCCCTGCTCAAAAGGCTATATCGAGAATCTCATAAAGGGGAAGATTTAATCTAGTATGCGGCTATGCTAAACTAAAGTATTAATATACACTGATTATGGATATTAGCGTTATGGCATCACCTAGAATTATTATTGTTGGCTCAGGCATTATGGGAGCATGTTTTGCCTATGCTGCGGCAGGACGCGGATGCCGCCCTTTAGTCATTTCTGGTGATGCGCCGGATAGTGGCCACACCGCCACCGCCACAAGCTGGGCGTGGATAAATGCCAGTTCAGCCAATGACCATGCCTATTTTCAACTGCGTTATCAGAGCCTACAACGCTGGCAAGGCTGGATGCAACAGCTTGATGGTCTGCACTATTCTGCCCAAGCCAGCTATTGCTGGGATTTGTCGCCAAATGACATTAGAACCACCGCTCAACAGCTGACTGAGTGGGGCTATCCATGTTCTATTTTGAGCGCCGCCTCACTGATCAGCCATTTGCCATGCTTGCGTGACATTCCTGTTGCCGCGCTTTATCTGCCCCTAGAAGGTGCCGTTGAGCCTGTCAGCACAGCGCAGCTTTTGCTTAAGGCGTCGGGGGCGGAAACGATAAAGGCGCATAGTCATGGCTTGTTGGGTAGTGCCGATAAAATCACCGGCGTTATGACTGATCAGGGTGAATTTTCAGCCGATGAGGTGATATTAGCCACCGGTAATGGGACACCTCGTCTCTTGGACACGATTGGTGTTAGCTTTTCCATGGCATCCACATATGGCTTGCTGGTTCGATCAAAGCCTATTCCCACTATGCTAAAAGGATTAATTACCGCACCAAAGTTTCATCTTAGGCAACAGCCCGATGGTCGGCTCTTGGTTGGCGGCACATTCGGCGCTTATGATCCGGCCAAAGGAACAGGTCATCTAGCCAGTGATGCCGAGGCGCAACTTGATCTGGTTAGAGAGGCATTTGATATGCCCGCTCCATTAGAAGTGGAGAGATTCACCTTAGGGTATCGGCCTATCCCTGAGGGCGGTATGCCAAAAATTGGCCGCCTAACGCTGGATTCTGGCAAGCTGCTGAAAGGATTATATCTGGCCGTGATGCATTCCGGGTTCTCAAACGGGGCTGGCGTTGCTGAGGCAGCAATGGATGAATTGCTGGATGGTGAGGCCAGTGATTTATTATCACCATTTCAGGCTAACTAAGCGCACTCATGCAGGTTTTAATTGTCCATGCGCACCCAGAGCCGCAATCATTTTCAACGAGTTTGGCGCAAACAGCGATGTCAACGCTAACCGAAAACGGCCATGATGTCGCTTTAAGTGATCTTTATCAGATGTCATGGAACCCTACTGCCTCAGCCGCAGATTTTCAAGACCGCGCTGATAGCAACTATATGAACTATGCGCTAGAGCAACGCCATAACTGGAACGCGAATACGCTATCTGATGATATCACGCGTGAGGTCAATAAGCTGCTGGCGGCGGATTTAGTTATTTTGAACTTCCCGCTCTATTGGTTTTCCACACCTGCCATCATGAAAGGCTGGATAGATCGTGTCTTAATCTCTGGCGTTGTTTATGGCGGTAAGCGGATTTATGAGAAAGCTGGTTTAACTGGCAAACGTGCCTTGATCACCTGTACGCTTGGCGGTCGCCAAGATATGTTTGGTGCTGACGCCATTCACGGATCGCTTCATGACTTGCTCAAACATTTAATCCAAGGCACACTTGGTTATGCAGGCATGACAGTGTTAGAGCCGTTTTTTGGGTTTCATGTTCCTTATATTTCGGATACGGAACGTCAACAGATACTGGAAGATTATGGCGCACGTCTGAACGGTATTATGAATGAGGATGGGCTTTCTATGCCTGATTTGAGTAGGTTCGATAGCACCTTTCGGCCATTATCAAGGTAAATAAGCACATGCTTTCAAATGTCACAGGTGAAATTCAAACTAAACGAATTAATATTAATGTTAAATGACGGGGTAGACGGTTATGAAATTGCAATCAGGGCAATCTATTCAGGATTATATCGATGCTGAATTGCATGCACGTCCATATCTTAAACTTGGTACTAATCAACGTATTTTTCATTTTGCCTTTCGCACGGGTGAAAGAAATACAGGAGATGAATGGGCATTTTTGATTGATATGATGCGCCAAACCTATGGTTGGGATAAGTTGCCCAAAAACGTATCATTGGATGATAATTCAGATACCCCACCACGGTTTTTTATGCATGATGAGAACGATATTATGTATCGTTATGAACGGCATACTGAGTTTACTAATCTTACTTTAATTTTAAAAAACGCGATTAGTGTTTACAAAAAACGGCCTGACTATTTTTCTCAATCTGCCCCTTCTGTCTTGCCTGATCAGATTATTAGCAGCTTTCCCGGTGAGCTTGTTGTGGCGACATGGATAGATATGTCTATGGATAATAAATCCTTTCAGCCAGCTGAGCTGACGGCGTTATTTGGGCATGATAACTTTACCGGATCATATACCGCTGATAATGGCGCACGAGTGTTTTGTTCAATGAAGACAGACCCGCATAGAGATGGTCATTTTGCTTTTACGCGTATCCTTGTTCAAAATGATGGATTGAGCGAAGAGCGCACCGGCCGATTAATTCAACGGATTTTAGAAATCGAAACCTATCGGCATTTTGCTATGCTGGCACTGCCATTAGTCCGCACATTAACCCCGCAACTAGCAAAAACCGAAGCAACGCTTCAACGCATTAGCAAGGGCATGACAGATATCGGCAATGACCCACAAACAATGGCGCTGAATAAAGAGCTAACACAAATCACCAAAGTGACAGCAGGAATTGAAAAACTATCGGCCACGAGTTCATATAGGCTGGCGGCAACCAAAGCCTATAATGCCCTGATCGAAAGCCGTCTTACCGATTTACGCGAAACCCGGATTGATAGTTTTCAAACCATTTCACAATTCTTAGAACGCCGCTTAGTGCCTGCTATTCGCACTTGCTTTGCCTTTCAGCGGCGCCTGGATGAGCTGGCGGAAAGAGCCCAGCGCAGTAATACACTATTGCGGACACGCATTGAGATGCAGATACAAATACAGAATAATGCGCTGTTACATTCCATGGAGCAACGGGCGCGAACACAAATCCGGCTTCAGGAAATTGTTGAATTACTTTCCATTGCCGCCGTAACGTATTATATGGTTGGGTTATTATCGTATGTTCTGAAAGGGTTCTCATCAGGATTTATAGAACAACATGATCGCATGATATTAGCAGTCGCGGTTCCGGTTATTGCTTTCCTTAACTTCTTTATCTTGCGACAAGTTCGAAAATCCATGCGGAAAGATTAACTATTGATGTCATCTTTACCTATCAAATGGGGATCGTTCCTCTCTGAGCTTATCCCTATCATTTTATTCTTTTTAGGATTTAATTTATCTGGGCTCTATCTAGCAGCAGGATTATCTGTTGCATCCGGGCTAATCATTTTTACCTTAACTTGGCTATATGAACGCCGCCTACCGCTTTTTGTTGGCATATCCATGCTGTTCTCGCTCATCTTTTTGGTTATTGCCATGCTGGTCAATGAAACGCTGTTTATCAAAATTCATGGCTCAATCGCTAACGGTTTTTTTGGGGTGATTTTGCTGGGCGGCTTGCTCTTTGGCAAACCTATGATGAAGTTATTTTTTGCCGCACAATTCCAGTTAGATGAATACACATGGTTTCAGCTGAGCCGCAAATGGGGTTATTTTTTTATTATCATGATGATAGCCAATGAATTGGCATGGCGGATGCTTGATGACGCGGGCTGGGTTTTTGTCAAAGTTGCTATCTTTCCAACATTAACGCTTTTATTCATGGCATGGCTTTGGCCAATGACAAGACGAGGCATAATCACGGCGACTGAGCCTGAAAACAGCCCTAGCTAATGCCTGCTGAGGCCGAATGTTCATACCATCCTATCGGTCATATCCATATTGCTTATTGGCGTTCAAAATAGGCAATACATTCCGAATGTGATGTTAGATAAAATTGATCAATATGCCGCGCCCAATGGCATATATACCCTGCCTCTATCAAGACCGCCGCATCACGGATAAAGCTGTTGATATGGCAAGACACCATTACAATTTTTGTAACGCCGCCATCGACTAATGCCTGCATCTGCTGTTTTGCACCACTTCTTGGGGGGTCAAGAATAGCAGCATCATATTCGGATAATTCTGCCTCAGTCATGGGATCATCATGAAGATTACGCTGTTCTGCCATTAAACGCGACGATGCATCAGACGTAATATTCCTAGCGATATCATGGAACGCCGTGATTGCGCTTTGGCTAATATCATAAGCCGCCAGTTTTTTGGGCGGTTGCGGGCGCATGGCCAAAGCCAAGCCCAGACAGCCACTGCCCGAAAACAGATCAATAATGCAATTAGCGGCAAATAATGCCGAATAGCAATCTGTGCGCATGATATGTTCTGCCGCGGATACGGATTGCAGAAATGCACCGGCTGGCGGATAAAACATGATCGCATCACGCCTTGCCCCACTTGGCATCACCCATGCCAGAGCCGGAAGCTGACGCTGATATAGTAACTCAGGTTCAGATTTTCCATCATCATATGATAGCCGAATAATATCTGTTGAAACAGCATACTCAACCAGCTGACGGATGCTATCGAGTGATAATTCTGTCTTCATTATGATGACAACATCTAGCCCATTATCACATTGATTAACCTCAACCTCACCTGCCTTGCCAACCATGAGAGATTGATCGAGCATTGCCCGTATATCATCACATGCGGATAGAATAGGCTTTGATAATATCATACATCCGTTTAAGGCAATGATCTGATGACTGGCGCGGGCGCGAAAGCCAAAGGCGGTGCTATTGGCTAGCCGCAGGAAAGCAAATCGGGCTCGCCGACGGCTGAATGGCTCTGCCCGAAATGGCGGCAGCCACTGACGCGGAACTATACCAGCTTGCTCGACTTTATTTTTGATGCGCTGTTCTTTCCAATCATGATAAAATTCCAGCTCCGCATGTTGAAACTGACAGCCTCCACATGCAGGCGCAGCTTGGCAATCAGCGGCCTTACGCGCACTCGATGGTGCTGAAATTGATATAATTTCAGCTTCTATGCCCGTTGCTAGTTTTCGCTTTGGTTGAACAATCGCCGTCTCTCCCGGCAAGCTATGGGGGACATAGATGCGGGTTTTATGATCAGCATGGGAGCAGGCGACACCATTACCTTTTTCGCCCAGGTGGTCTATCACAACCGATATTGGCGGCAAATGCGATAAGCTATCAGCATTTCTCTTTGGTCTAGTCGACCGCTTGGCATGTGCTTTATGCGAACGCTGCTTGGCGCTATGAGAAGACATTGGCGATAACCTGATTTGTGACCATGCAGAATAGCCTAGCGGCCATGATGCAGCGCCTCTTTTATCATAGCTTCGATATCTGCCTGTGTTGACGGTTTTGGGTTAGTGCCATAGGCGCTATCTTTCATCGTTTTCTCCGCAAGCCGCGTGATAGCATCATCTGGCACCCCTAGATCAGATAGATTTTTGGGGATGTCTAACCTATCAAGCAGCGCACAAACAGCCCCATAAAAACCATCAAAATTATGTTCAGCCAGACCCATGACATGCGTCATATTAGGAATCTTTTCAGCGATTGCATCGGCATTATAGCGCAGCACAACGGGCAGGATAACCGCATTGGTCAGCCCATGATGCGTATCATATTCCGCCCCTACCATATGGGATATCGCATGAACCAGCCCCAACCCTTTGATAAAAGAGACCCCAGCAAGGCATGAGCCGACAAGCATGGCTCCACGCGCCTCAAGATGATGGGGCTGATCATAAACGACAGGAAGATTTGGATAAATCAATCGCATTCCTTCGAGCGCCGCGCCATCACAGAGCGGATGAAAATTATCAACAACATAGCCCTCAATCGCATGAACAAGCGCATCAACACCTGTCCAAGCGGTTAGCTTTGCCGGCAAGTCAAAGGTTAATTCAGGGTCAAGAATAACCGCGACAGGTTTTTGAAGCGGGTGAACAATACACCATTTCATCATTAATTTCGTATCAGTAACCATAGCTGTACTTTCGGTTTCAGCACCAGTACCAGCAGTAGTCGGGATACAGATTAAAGGCGGAAAGGGATGATTTGGATCAATCTCTGGCGGCGTCTTTTCCCATTCAAACGCCCATATATCATGGCTGTTATTGACGGTAAGTGAAATTGCTTTGCCGCCATCCATGCCACTGCCCCCACCAACGGCAATAATACCATCATGGCTTCCATCCAAGTAATGCTGGCGGCCAGCTAAAATCTCATCATCACGTGGATTAGGGGAAATGTCAGAATAGAGCGAGGCATCCATTCCTGCCGATTTGAGATCAGCCATAATAGCGCTAATAAACGGCAAATTGGCACTGCCTTTATCTGTCACCAGAAATGGCCTTGTCATCCCTTGATCTAGACATAATTGCGGCAATTCTTTAATTCGGCCAGCACCATATTTAATTGGTACGGGAAAAGACCAGTCCTGATCTGATGCAAAGTCAATCATTACCTACCTCATATTATCTTCTGCTGTAAGACTTTCGTTTAAACCTAGCATCTCTGCCGCAACGAACCAAGATACATCTATAAAATTGGATTTGATTATGTGCGATGGTTATTAATTTTATCATCTAATTGCCAGAAAACGCATTTTATACTTGATTTTATTGCTGTGGCGAGTAGCTATGGGCATGATTCCACTGATGGAACAGATATTATTTCAGGATTTCCTATGTTTAAAGAGTTACGCAACATTGCAATTATTGCCCATGTTGATCATGGCAAAACCACCATGATTGATGCCATCATGAAACAAAGCGGTATTTTTCGCGATAATCAGCATGTTGATGAAAGAGTCATGGATTCAGGTGATCTGGAAAAAGAACGTGGCATTACCATTTTGGCAAAGCCAACATCAGTGATCTGGAAAGACACGCGTATCAATATTATTGACACCCCCGGCCACGCCGATTTTGGCGGCGAAGTGGAACGGGTTCTTGGCATGGCAGATGGCGTCATATTGCTAACAGATGCCGCCGAAGGCCCAATGCCGCAAACTAAGTTTGTTCTCGGTAAAGCGCTTAAACAAGGCCTCCGCCCGATTGTGATTATTAACAAAATTGACCGTAGCGATGCCCGGCCCGATGATGTTGTAAACGAAGTCTTTGATCTGTTTGTGGCGCTTGATGCGGATGATAAACAGCTTGATTTCCCCATTCTTTATGCGTCAGGGCGTAACGGTTGGTGTGTTACTGATCTTGCCCATGATCGGGTTAACCTCGATCCATTGCTTGATATCATCCTTGATCATGTCCCAGCGCCTCAACTTGATAGCAAAGCCCCTTTTGCTATGCTTGCAACCTTGCTTGATGCTGATCCCTATTTGGGGCGCTGTTTGGTTGGCCGAGTGATGCAAGGCACCGCCAAAGTCAATGAAACCGTGCGAGCGATCGACCTTGACGGTAATATCGTTGAAAATGGCCGTCTCACTAAACTGCTGCGTTTTGAAGGTCTGGAAAAAATACCTGTTGATAGCGTTCAGACTGGCGATATTGTCTGTATTGCTGGGTTAAGCAAAGCCTCTGTTGCTGACACAATTTGTTCTCCGCAAGTCACAACTCCAATAGCTTCAACCCCGATTGATCCGCCCACTATGTCGGTCACTATCACTGTCAATGACTCGCCTCTGGCTGGTCGTGACGGCAAAAAAGTAACGTCAACGGTGATCCGCAAACGGCTATTGGCTGAGGCGGAGTCCAATGTCGCTATCACCTTCAATGAAAGCGGTGATAAAGATGCTTTTGAAATTGGCGGCAGAGGTGAATTACAGCTAGGCGTGTTGATTGAAACCATGCGCCGTGAAGGCTTTGAGATGACGGTATCACGGCCAAGAGTGCTTTATAAACATGATGAAAATGGCCAGCAATTAGAACCTATCGAAGAAGTCACGATTGATGTTGATGATGAGTTTTCAGGCGTCGTTGTCGATAATCTCAACCGCCGCAAAGGCGATATGATTGATATGCGCGCCGCCGGGGCTGGCAAGACACGCTTAATTTATCATGTTCCATCACGCGGTTTAATCGGCTATCCAAGCCAGTTTTTATCGCAAACGCGAGGAACCGGTGTGCTGAACCGCATCTTCCATTGCTATTCCTTATTCAAAGGTCATATTGATGGCCGCCGTAATGGATCATTAATTTCCACCGATTCCGGCGCCACCGTTGCCTATGCGTTATTTAATCTGCAAGATCGCGGTGAGATGTTTGTCGGCCCCCAGATTGAGGTTTATCAAGGCATGATCGTGGGTGAACATAATCGCGATAATGATCTGGAAATCAATGTGCTTAAAGGCAAACAACTCACCAATGTAAGGGCATCAGGAAGTGATGAATCGATCCGCTTGACGCCGCCACGGCTAATGTCACTTGAGGATATGATGGCCTATATTAATGACGACGAATTGCTGGAAGTTACGCCAAATCATCTGCGGCTTCGTAAGCGTTTGCTTTGCCCACATGAACGAAAGAAGGCGTCTCGCGCTTCATAAAAAGGCTAAGACGCCAGTGATAAAAAATGAAAATGCAATTTGCTAAGTATAGTTTTTTTCTGGCACTCGGATATTGGCTTTATCAATATACCCAAGCTGATTTTAGCAGCTTTGGGTTTCAATACCGTTTCTTGACGCATTGGGCGATTAGTCTGGCGCTGGTTGTTCATTTTATCAACTGGCGGCGGCGCGCCGCTGACTTGCCAGAAAGTTATCATGCTTTTAACGCGGCGGCGACTGTTCTTAATATCTTGGTCGTATTTTTATACTGGCGGCTTTATTTCATTGATCCGGCACTGGTAAATGGTGATGAAAACCCTGCTTGGTATCAAGAATATTACATGCATATCCTTGGGCCATTACTGATTACCATTGATGCCATCTGGTTTAATCGGGCGTTTCGTGGCTTTATCAAAGGCTGTCTTGCCACTATTTTTCTATGCTTGATTTATATTATCTGGATAGAGACTTTTGTTGGGCCGCTAAATGATATGCCAGTTGGCGCGATTACTTCAGGGCTACCCTATCCTTTCCTCAATGATTTAGATTGGGATGGCAGGCAGTCATTCTATGTCACAACAACTGGCACGAGCATATTTACATTTTTCATCTGCTGGTTGGTTGGTTTTGTATCTAGCCGCATCAGAACTGATTAACCGCGCCGCCATTAATCTGCAGCATTTGACCGTTAACATAGCGGCCTTTATCGGATACTAGATAGCTGACCATCCCGGCAATATCATCATGCTGGCCAAGAGTACCTGTTGGATTGGCCTTAGCTTGTGCGGTAAAATTTGCCGCCATTGCCGCGCTCATATCCTCTGGCGGGAAAATCCCCGGCGCGATAATATTAACGGTTATACCATCACCCGCAAACTCAGTTGCTAGCGCCTTGGTTAACCCCCATACCGCATGTTTAGCCACCGCCACCGCCGATGCGCCAGCATAGCCGCGCTGACTATTCATACCCGAGAAATTGACCACGCGCCCCCATTGATGCTTTATCATATCAGGAAGGAAAGCCCGCGATAACAAAACCGCGGCCTGATAATCAACATTCATGACCTGATCCCAGTCTGCCTCAGCCATATCCAAAAAATTGGCTTTTGGTCTGATCGCCGCATTATTGATCAAGATATCAACATCACCAATATCGTTCTTGATCTGGCTGATCATAGCATCTAGCGCTGACCTATCACCTATATCAGCCATCGCAATAGTGGCATTTCTGCCCATGCCGCGGATCTGATGTGCGACGTTCTCTAATGCCGCCTGATCAGTTGATCCATTGAGGATAATATCAATGCCCTCTGCCGCTAAGGCAAGCGCAATAGCTTTACCGATATTACGCCCTGATCCCGTGATTAGTGCAGTTTTTTGACGGCTCTGACTGGCTTCTTTTGCTGTCATAATAGCAATCCTTTATTAATGATTCGTGGCATTAACGCGATATCTGCTAGTCGGCGTAATTCACGCCCTCAATCTGACAATAACGAGCTTTGGCTAATTGGGCTTTCTGATCATCTACCATATGTACCCACGCATCATAACCCAAGGTTTGTGCCATTCGCCCTGATAAGGTTTGCAAGGTCTGCTTACATTCGCCTGTATCGCCGGCCTCAATGCCAATATTCGGCTCACCGCATATGGTTTCGGTTGTTCGAAACACGTCACCGTCCTTATCCATGACCAGCACAGATACGCTTTCAATAGTGCGGCGACTGTTATTTTTATGTTGAAGCCGCAAGACATATGCCGTCGATATCCCATCAGCATCATCACCAAACGCGACATCAACAAGGCATGTCACCTGATCTTTGTCATGGGCAAATATTGGCATCATGTTGAATAAGACTATGCCAACCGATAAAACCAAAACCCGCAGCAAAACACATATAATACGCATCAACACATCACACCCCTAACACACATTAGCTAGTTATGCTTCTGATCCCAATTATTCGGCATCAAACGCATCAGCCAATTCTGCCATGCTGTTAAATTGCATCGCCACATCTGGCATATCACCGGGGTTCATCGTCGCCCCAAAACCCTCTTTGCCATGCCGCCGATAAATCCAGCAATTTGTTAATCCCTTAGCATTGGCAGGGGCATGATCATGAAACATGCTTTCTGCCACATGAAGGATTTCATGCTTTTCAATACCTCGTACCGCCAGTTGCTCTAGCATATAATCAAAATTACGTAAGTCAGGCTTATAACTGCCGATATCTTCGGCGGTATAGACGCCGTCAAAATCAATTCCTAGGCGTGATGATGAGCCTTGGAAGCTAATATTATCTGTGTTGGTTAGCACCGCTAACTGAACATGTTTTTTCAATCTGGCTAAGGCTGATCTGCTGTCATCAAAGGCTGGCCATTGCCGCACCGAGTGACCATAGGCCTGACATTCTTCCCAGTTCACGGCAATACCCCACTGCTCTGCCAAGCGCCGATAGACAATAGCCAATAATTCGGTATATGGCTTGCCAGGTGTCCATTTTTGGGTGGTTGATTCATGAAAAGCATGAGCTTCAAGTATCTGATCACGCGATAACAGGTCGGGCAACCTGTCGGTTAAGGGTTTGAGCGCATTGACCATGCCGCTTTCCCAATCAATCAGCGTCCCGTAAACATCAAAGGTAAGAATTTTATACGATCGTAGTTTCATTTCTGCCTCAATTCCATTCAATGCCTGACGCTAGCATATGGCTCTGGCAAGAACAAATCTTAGATCAGCATATGGCCAATATTTTCATATCAGTGATCAAGGTTAGATTTAGGTTATATGAACCGCCTAGCAAGGTAGGCGTCATCAGAGCAATTCGGTCGGGATAGTATCGCTGACAAATATCCCATCTGTTCCGCCAAATAGATCATCAATATAATCCCGCCCAGCGAGGCTGAGCGTGACATCACCTGCCGCTGACGGTGTGCTGGTACCAGTAAGCAGATTAGTGATAATATTGTCTGTTGTCCCGCGGTTAGCGGCAAAGTTCACCGTCAGCGTATTACCGCTATCAATAGAGATTTCCACACCTGTATAGGATGTTCCGTCATATTTGAGCGCAACGCTGGTCTTTCGACTCATCAGCCCGTCAACCGTGGGTACAGCACCGTCATCATCAACAAACCGCAGGCTATCATTGCCGAGGGTAAAATTGTTGATAGTATCACTGCCATCGGATGTGGTGAGAGATGTGCCAGTATCTGACAGGGTATAGACCACTTCTTCCGCCCCGTTGAACAGCGTGATGAAGTCATTCCCCTGACCGCCATAAATAACCCAGCCACCGGAATCATCCACAATGGCGATGCTATCTTTCTGATCACCGCCAATCGCAACATTGCGGGTCGTGGTATCGGCCTTGAAACTGAGCCCATAGCAAATCACTCAAAGCCGCCTTGCCAGCATCCGTATGCTTGAATGATAAGGTATCTATGTCAAAAATAGCTGCAAAATTAGCTTGATTATCACCATCGAGCCAGTCTCTCTTAAACTCAGTCCAGGCTATCGGCGCCTTAAATTCAATGACCACGATCGAACCCGCCAGTTTGCCGCCGGGCAACAGCATCGCTTCCGCAAACTGCAACTTGATCGCTGTCACATTGTAATCAGCGAGACTGGTAGAAGAGGAGGAGGCACCCTGCTTGCGTTCAAAATCAAGCATCACCTTGAAATCCGTGTTCAGTTTGTTGAGGAAGGCGTCAATACTGTCAATACTGTCAGCCGCAGTGTTGCGGTTGCCAAACTGGATAGCATCTTCGCCCGGGGTAAAGCCCTT
>JADHOM010000034.1 GCA_016778985.1 Alphaproteobacteria bacterium
CGGGACATACCTTGCCCCATCAACACCTCAACTTGCCGCAAATTTGTAATAATATTCTCCGGCCTCGCTCGCTTGTTTGCCATTAGTGGTCCTCCGTTTCCTAAACATAAACATGGACCAGTAAAAATGGGGAGGCTCACATCCAGAATGGTGGGACCTCTATGATCATGATGAGATTGATATGCCTGCCCTGACAATACCATTTGATCAGCAAGATGGATTCTCAAAGCGCTTGATGGATGGTATCGAAGCCTCAACAATTATTGCCAGCTATGATGATATCCGCAACGCCCGACATGCCTATTACGCCAATACCAGTTATTTTGACAGTAAGGTTGGCAATATTGTCCAGACGCTTGAAGAATGTGGTCAGCTTGACAATACCATTGTTATCGTCACCGCCGATCATGGCGATATGCTGGGTGAGCGCGGGCTTTGGTATAAGATGAACTTCTTTGAACATTCGGCACGTGTGCCGCTTATCATGGCTGGCCCAGGGGTCATTAATGGTAAGGTAACGAGCCCCTGTTCACTGGTTGATATTCTGCCGACCATGCTGGATATAGCCAAAACTGATCAAACCCCTCGCCCCATTTATGGTCAGCCGATTGATGGCCGCTCCTTATGGGCAATGGCAACATCTGGTACAGAAGATCATGGGGTTGCGATTGGCGAATATTGCGCCGAAATGACAGCGCATCCGGTTATTATGATCAGGCGCGGTGATTATAAATATATCTATTGCCCTAGCGATGCGCCGATGCTGTTTGATATCGCAAATGATCCACAGGAGACGACCAATCTGGTCAATGATGCTAGCCATGCTGAGCTAGCGCATGCCTTTGCCGATGAGATTGCGGCAGGTTGGGATATGGATAGTATTCGCCAAGATGTCATTGCCAAACAAAAGCAACGTCGGGCTGTCTATCAAGCGATGCAATATGGATTGCGCGCAGACTGGGATTATAATCCGCCACGCCATGCCTCCGAAGAATATGTTCGCAATCATATGGACTGGACAGAGGCGGCAGCGAAAACGCGCTTCCCGCCTTTAGATCAAGACTAATCTCTTGCTTCTGCGGATAAGGCGACAAGGCCGCCGGTGGAGAGGATACAGATTGCCCCTGCCCATTGAAATATGGTCAAGGTTTCGCCTAGCAATAGCATTGCCGAAAGTACCGCAAACACAACCTCTGACATCATCAGCAAAGCCACTAGCCCGGGTGATGTATATTGGCTAATGCGTAATATCAAGATCATGATCGGCAGAAATAATGCCGCTGTTAAGATCGCAATCGGCATCCCATCAATGGTCTGAGCTAGCGATGGTGGTGGCGTCGCTATCAAAGCTATGGCGGCACACGTCATGACTGCCCCAAGAATATATTGCCATAAAACCAAGGTGACATAATCGGCTTGCGGAAAGCGTCTGATCACGACACCGCCAAACGCCCAGGCTAACCCTGCCAGAAAACCAAGCGCATCAGCACCTTGCAAAACAATATTACCGGTATTAATGCCAAGAATAAGAACGCATCCGGTTAATCCAAGAATATTGGCAAGCCAGCGGGACATTGTCGCTTTCTCACCAAGAAAGATCATCCCTAAAACCGAAGTCCATACCGGCGTCAGATAAAACAGCAATGTGGTTTTGGTGACCGAGCCAATGACAAGCCCTGTGCAATATAATCCAAATCCCGCCCCAATGAGCCCACCTGCCAGCAAATAAATCGGCATATGTTGCATATCTTTTCGCATACGCGGCCATGCAAAAATCAATAATGGCAGGATAGGGATAATCATAAAGGCAAATGTTGACCACAAATCTTTATAGCCAAGATCATCTAGCCATCTAAGAGGGATCCATAATAGCCCCCAAACCGACGATGAAATGAATACCGCTAGTAACGCTTGACGCTTCGGCAGTTGTTGCGAAAAATATGTGGCGAGCATGTGTATTCCAAATTAGCGGTGGTATTAATTTTGATAATGAGTTTTTATGTTTATTAAAGATTAATATATAGTAAAAATTGAGCTTTCAACATATGCAATCTTCACCCCTGCACAACTTTTCGGGCAAACTGCCCACTAAGTTACAAGATGAAGGGGTACGGCTCATGATATCAGCTGATGACGCTATTGCGCATATGACGCGAGTATTTACAGCCTTAGGCTGCGCCGATAGCACGGCGCAAGCGGTCGCGCAGCATCTGGCTGATGCAAGCCTATGCGGGGTAGAATCGCATGGTGTTATGCGCTGTCTGCAATATGCTGAACAGTTTCAATCAGGCTATATGGATGCCGCTGCAACACCGACACTGACCACTGATATAGGCAATAATGATGCGATTAATGGCAATGGCGGTATTGGCATCCCGGCGATGACAATGGCCTATCAACATGCCACCAAAGCCGCTAAGCAGAACGGCATCACTATGCTGGCGATCCGCAATCTTGGCCATACCGGGCGGCATGGCGCCTTTGCTGATCAGGCAGCAGATGATGGGGTGATGACTATTCTCATTGGTGGTGGCAATCGGGGGCTATGGCGACAAGTGGCACCCTATGGCGGCGCCAAAGCTAAATTGCCGACAAATCCATATTGCATTGGCTTCCCCGGCGGCGATAGAGGCAGCGTGGTGTTAGATTTTGCGACATCAAAAATTGCTGGCGGCTGGATTTATGCGGCTCAAAGTGCTGGTGCTAACCTGCCGCCTGATTGCATTATAGACAAGCATGGACGACCAACAACGAACCCTGATGATTATTTTGATGATGGCGCTATCCTGCCAGCAGGTGAGCAGAAAGGCTATGCGCTGGCATTAATGGCTGAACTTATTGCCGAAGCCTTATTAGGTGAGGTTGAGACTGAGGCAAACTGGCTGCTTATTGCAATTGATACGCGGCGGTTTCAAGAGGCTAGCCGACTGAAACAAATGGCAGAGGCGATCTGTGATGATATACGGCAATGCCCACCAGCACCGGGGTTTGATCAGGTTGAGATCCCGGGCGAAAGAGAACGCAATCACCGCAAGCTGGCAAATAACATGATCGCCATTCCTGAAAAAACATGGGCAGATATTTTAAAGCTGGAGGCATCCTTGAACTAGATGCACTAGATGCACTAGATGCGCTAAATTAGTCAGCCATTAATGGCTTAACACTTGCGATAAGAATAATTTAGTCCGCTCCGAGGAGGGGTTATTGAAAAATGCCTCAGGCTCATTCTGTTCGACAATTTGGCCTTCATCCATAAAAATGACCCGATCTGCCACTTTGCGCGCAAACCCCATTTCATGTGTCACACAAATCATCGTCATGCCGCTTTCAGCTAGGCTAACCATCACATCCAACACTTCTTTAATCATTTCCGGATCAAGTGCTGAGGTAGGCTCATCAAACAGCATAATCTCAGGCTGCATACATAATGCCCTTGCGATCGCCACTCTTTGCTGTTGACCGCCAGATAGCTGCCCCGGATATTTATTGGCCTGTTCAGGAATTTTCACCCGCTCAAGCAATGACATGGCTAAATCGACAGCTTTGGCGCGAGGTGTTTTCTTGACCCATATCGGGGCAAGGATACAATTTTCCAAAATGGATAAATGCGGGAACAAATTGAATTGCTGAAACACCATGCCAACGTCACGGCGGATCACCTCAACATGACGGACATTGTTATCAAGCGTGACACCCAGAATGTCAATATCACCATCTTGATGATGTTCAAGCGCATTCAAGCAACGGATGACCGTTGATTTCCCCGACCCTGACGGCCCGCATACAATAATTCGCTCACCTTTATGAACGTCGAGATTGATATCGCGCAAGACATGAAAATGACCAAACCATTTATTGACCCCACGCATGCTGATTACAACCTCACTACTGCCTTTTGTTTTTATCTTGGCGTTTGTTTTAGCCATATTATCCCTCCATTACTGGATACAAATCTAGCGGTTTGATCGGTCAAGTTTTCGTTCCAGTCGCATCGAATAGCGCGACATAATAAAACAGCAAATAAAGTAAAATATCGCCACCACCAGATAGAGCGTGATCGCCTGAACAGGTGATGACCAAGCCGCATCATTAATAGCCGCTTGCGCCGCCCCTAACAGATCAAACAGCCCAATAATGGCAACGAGAGTTGTGTCTTTGAACAGCCCGATAAAGGTGTTTACAATTCCCGGAATGACATAGGTCAGAGCTTGCGGCAAAATAATCAGACGCATGGATTTCCAATAGCCTAATCCCAATGCATTAGCGGCTTAATACTGGCCTTTATCAATTGCTTGCAGCCCGCCCCTGATCACCTCAGCCATATAGGCAGAAGCAAACAGCGTCACCCCGATCAGCGCTCGCAGCAAATTATCAATCCTAACCCCCTTGGGCAGGAAAAGCGGCAATGCGACCGATGCCATAAAGAGAACAGTGATCAGCGGAATGCCGCGCCAAAACTCAATAAACCCGGTGCAGATAAAACGAATAACAGGCATTTTAGATTGCCGCCCCAAGGCCAGCACCACCCCTAGCGGAAGTGAGGCAATAATGCCTGTGAAAGCCACCACCAGCGTTACCATAACGCCGCCCCAATCGCGGGTATCAACATGCGGCAGGCCGCTCCAGTCACCAAGCCCAACCAGCATGATATAGGCAAAAATCGGAAATGCTGTCAGCATAGCAACACCAACCTGCATTCGGTATGGCAGCTGTTCAAACATCAACCACAGCAACCCAACCATCAGCACAAAACCAGTAAGATTGGCCCGCCATAGCTCCTCTGTCGGATAGGCCCCATAAATCAGAAACTTGGTCTTTGCCTTCACCAATGGCCAACACGCGCCATGCAGCCATCATGCTGAATACCGCCTGCAATCACAGTCGTGCAAACATCGCGCTTCGTTTCATCAGGATCAGTCCAAACCGCCTCAATGAACATGAAATCAATCAGCGCCCAGATAATTTGCGCGGAATAATAGATAAGCCCCAAGGTCACAACCGCCATGACGATTGAGCGCAGTGACGCCTTAACACTGCTAAAGTCATTCATCAGGTTAAGAATATTCTGATTAAACCAGCCAATTAAGCCCGCTTCTGATATTGGCGGCGGCAATAACGGCGCATCTTGTTGGCGCACATAGGCATATGATTTATCGTTTTCCATTATCGCTCCGCCAGCTTGCTTCGATGATTAAACCAGTTCATGAATGCAGAGGTCAGTAACGAAAAGGTCAGATAAACCATCATCATCATGAAGAACATTTCAATTTCTTTACCCACCTGATTCATGGCTGTGCCAGCAAAGATTGACACCAATTCAGGATAGGCAATGGCAACCGCCAGAGATGAGTTTTTCGTCAGATTTAGATATTGTGAGGTAAGTGGCGGCACAATGACGCGCAACGCCTGCGGGATGACGACCAAACGTAATGTTTGGCCTGAACTCAATCCCAATGAACTGGCCGCTTCAGCTTGGCCTTTGCTAACCGCTAAGATACCTGACCGCACATTCTCTGCAATAAAGGCGGCGGTGTATAAAGTCAGCGCAAACCAAACTGCCAGCATTTCAGGGATCACCAATATCGCTGTTGTTTTATCAAACCCGCGCTTGATCACTGAGCCAGTTTCAATAAATGTTGGCTGGCTCCATTCCATAGGAATTCCAACAGATACTAAGATCATCAAAATAGCAGCGGCAAAGATAGTGGCTGTTATCCGCCAGATTGGTAAGGGATGCCCTGTTAATAACTGCCTGTTTTTAGACTTTCGCCGCATAAACATGGTTGCAATGGTTGCTACCAGCAGAACAATGCCAGCAAAACCAGCACCACTATGCCAGATCGGATATGGCAGGAATAATCCTTCGAGATTAACGCTTATCGCGCCGGGAATAAGATCAATTTTGCCGCGCTTATCAGGCAATGATCGAAGCACCGTAAAATACCAAAAAAATAACTGCAAAAGTAACGGAATATTCCGCAGAACTTCAATGTAAACGGTAGCAAAGCTCCTGAAAATGAGATTATTGGACAGCCGCATAATGCCAATCAGAAAGCCAATAATCGTCGCCGCAAAAATACCCAGCACGGCTATCAGAAGCGTATTGATAATGCCAATTAAATATATATCCCAATATGTTGAGCTGCCGACTTCATACGAAAACAGCCAAGTGCCTAAAGTGGGAGCAATCTGAAAGCCGGCATTCTGAAACAGAAAGTCAAATCCAATGGTTTTATTAAGCTGATCAAGGTTCTGTGATGTGTTGGTGATTAGCCACCAAAAACAAAACACAACAAAGCCAGCCAAACTAACTTGCGCTATGATGCGACGGACACGATCATCATTCAAATAGCTAAATAATTCAGATATTTTCATTCATAAACATCCCTGGCACATATGGGTTTTTGTATTTTCTGAACGGCAATTACTGAAAAGCATCCACCCCCATAAATTGAACCCATAATTTGAGCAAAGGGATGGATGCCTGATTTTGATATATCCTAGCGGATAGGAGCGGCATAAAGGATACCGCCTTCATTCCATAGAGCATTAACACCGCGAGCAAGACCAAGTGGAGTAATATGCTTGTCATAGGACTCACCATAGTTGCCAACAGCCTTGATGATGTTAGCAGCCCAATCATTGCCCAGACCAAGCTCTTCACCAAAATTACCTTCGTCACCAAGAAGCCGCGCGATAGAAGGGTTATTTGAACCCATCATACTGCCAACATTTGCCTGTGTTA
Source organism: Alphaproteobacteria bacterium (assembly GCA_016778985.1). GTDB lineage: Bacteria > Pseudomonadota > Alphaproteobacteria > Puniceispirillales > UBA1172 > UBA12202. The sequence goes on from JADHOM010000034.1 coordinate 6,746, forward strand.
CGCCAAGTTCTTCGGCATTAATCATCGCGTTAAGTGACCATCGAACAATGTTAAACCACTGATCATCGCCTTGACGAACAACAGGGCCTAGCGGTACTTTTGTAAGAATTTCAGGCAGAACAACATGGGCGTCTGGATTAGTCAGCTTTGTCCGCTGGGCGGCTAGACCTGAACGGTCAGTTGTATAAACGTCACACCGACCAGCATCATATGCAGCAACAACCTCATCCGCTTTTTCAAAGGCAATTAACTCAAAGCTCATATTATTGGCACGGAAGTAATCCGTGATATTGAGTTCAGTCGTTGTTCCAGTGTTGGTGCAGATATTAGCACCATCAAGTTCAGACACAGATGTAATACCAAGACCAGATGGAACCATTAGACCCTGACCATCATAATAGTTAACCCCAGCAAAGTTCAAACCAAGCTGAGTATCACGAGTCATTGTCCATGTCGTATTGCGTGACAGGATATCAATTTCACCTGAAGACAGGGCGGTAAAACGCTGTTTTGCCGATAATGGTGTAAAGCGAACTTTGTTTGCATCGCCAAATATGGCAGCCGCAACACCACGGCACAGATCAACATCAATTCCTGTCCAGTTACCGTTATCATCAGCATTTGAAAAACCAGGAAGCCCCTGACTAACACCACATTGCAGATAGCCTCTTGCATTCACATCATCAAGTGTGGCTGCTTGCGCTACACCAGCAATCATCATGGCACCTGCGGAAACTACTCCTGCGGAAACTACTAAGGTAAGAAATTTTTTCATTATTTATCTCCCTTAATGAAAATATGTTTAATAAACATCAACTGATTATTTAATAATATTCATTAAAGAGAGTAAAATTGGTGATGTCTAATCACAAAAAATTGATCAGACTGTAGGTATTGCTTGAAGGAATATTATATTCCTTCAAGCAACGTCATGTTTCCCAGACAGATGTGCGGTCAGACAGCAATGATATTATGTTCCATTCCATACGGAAATCCGGTGATGTTTACCGCGCCTTCTGCGGTCACAACCAGGATATCATGCTCACGATAGCCGCCGCGCCCTGGCTCATCATCACCAATGGTGATCATCGGTTCCATTGATACAACCATCCCCGCTTCGAGAACGGTGTCAATATCTTCGCGTAATTCTAATCCTGCCTCACGCCCATAATAATGCGACAAGACGCCAAATGAATGGCCATAACCAAATGTCCGGCGATCCAGATATCCCAGCTCATCAAACAAGGTGTTTAACTCCGCCGTGATACCCTGGCATGTTGCGCCCGGCTTGATCAGGCTTAATCCATGCTCATGGACCGAAAGATTGGCTTGCCATGCTTTATGTGTCGCGGCATCAGGCTCACCCAAAAAGAGCGTCCGTTCAAGCGCCGTATAATATCCAGAAATCATGGGAAAAGTGTTCAATGATAACAGATCACCAGCGGTCAGTTTCCGGCATGTCACCGGATTATGGGCACCATCTGTATTTATGCCTGATTGAAACCATACCCATGTATCGCGCAACTCACTATCGGGAAACCGATTCGCTATCTCCGCTTCCATGGCATCACGTCCTGCCATCGCCACATCAATCTCCCGGACACCTTCGCCTATGGCCGCATGGATCGCATGGCCGCCAACATCTGCAACCGCGGCTCCGGCTTTGATTAGGGCAATCTCTTCATCAGACTTGATCATCCGTTCTGCCATCGTATCAGCGGATATATCCAGCCAATTGGCATTCGGCATAAAATCGGCAAAGGCTTGCCGATGCTGTAATGTCACATGATCATCTTCGATGCCAATGCGCTTGGCGTTTGGCAAGAGATCAGCAATCGCGCGATAATAGTTGCCACGTTGCCAATCCGTATAGGTGACATTGTCAGCGACCGAGCGTCGCCAAGGCTGGCCAGCATCAATCGCCGCCGATACCGTGATCGCATCATCTGGTGTAATAACCGCCGCATAAGGCCGCCCAAAGGCGCAATATAGAAACCCTGTATAATAGGCGACATTATGCATTGAGGTAAGCACGAGGGCATCAATATCTTTAGCCGTCATGCGCGCCCTAATCGCGGTTAGACGACGCGAATATTCAGCATGCGAGAATGGTAAAGCGGCTTTGCTTCCATTATGAAAACGATAGAATTGGGGTCTTTGCATGTTAAGCTCCTTCGAAACATAATTAAAAATATAATTAAAGTCTCAGGAGCCCATATTCCCCTACCCCTGAGATGATTATCCCGGCGTACAGGATTTTATTAATCACATCAGAAACAAAGGTTTGGCGACAGTTTTCCAAATATCACCAATGAATGACGCCATCATTCGAGGCAAAAATTACCTGTTAACAATGATGTTTGTAAAGCGGTTTTTTTTGAGGCTCATGGAAATTTTCATGGATTTTTTTAGGAGCGGAATTCCATGGTGTAAAACTCAGCTCTCGGCCTGACCTGTTGCTAAGTTTAGCCGTGCCATGCGATAACCAAAGGCGAGGATAAACCAGAATGTCAGGATAAGAATGACCGTCGGAGCCGGCGCAGAATTAATAAAGAAACTCACATAAATACCAATTACCATAGCGCTGATAGAAATCACCACCGATAGCCATAACATATGCGAGAATCGCCGCACCAATAAAAAGGCAATAGCCCCTGGCGTAATTAGCAACCCAATCGCCAGTATCAACCCTGTTGCCGATAGCGTCGCAACAACGCCAAGCGAGATCATAGTTAATAACCCATAATGCAATATCATTACCGAAAGCCCGCTGGCTTTTGCCTGCATCTCATCAAAGCTATGGAGCATAAAATCTTTCCACTTTAACATCAAAACAAGGCTGACAGGGATAGCAATCATTGCCGTCAGCCATAGATCATCATCACTAACCCCTAGCAAATGCCCGAACAGAATATGATCTAAATGGAGGTCTGTTCTGACCGATACATAAAGCACAATGCCGACCCCAAACATGCCTGAAAAGACAACCCCCATCACCGTATCCTGTTTAATACGGCTATTTGTTGTAAGGAACCCTGTCATTAACGCACATAGCATGCCTGCCAAAAATGCCCCGATGAGCAATGGTAAGCCAAATATATAGGCCAGCACAACCCCGGGCAGGATAGCATGGCTGACAGCATCACCCATTAACGCCCAGCCTTTCATGACCAGAAAGCAAGATAATAATGCTGTTGGGATCGCAACCATGATGCCAATAACAAAGGCTTTCTGCATAAAGCCAAACTGAAACGGCAGCATCAGATCAACCCATTGCATTAGCTATGCTCCTCAGACAGACGACCTGTTGTCGCCTTTCGGCGGCTAGCAATCAGCCCATATTTAGGGGCAACAATAAACGTCACCAAAAAGATAGTGAGCTGAGCTGTGACAATCACACCACCCGTCGCGCCATCAAGGAAATAGCTGATATATGTGCCTACCAGACTTGAGATCACACCAATACCAACCGAAACAACAACAAGCCGCGGAAATCTATCGCAAATCAAATAGGCGGTAGCACCTGGGGTTACCACCATTGAGATAACCAGAAACGCCCCTACGGTTTTCATAGCTGCAACAACAGATGCCGATAATAACATAAAAAACAGCAGCTTTAATCGGGTTGGATTAAGCCCAATACTACGCGCATGCTCCTCATCAAAAAACATCACCATCAGGTCTTTCCAGCGCAAGATCAATATGGTGATTGCAACAACAGCAATTAGCAAAAGCTGCATCGAGTCTTCGGGCGTTACCGAGAGAATATTACCAAAGACAATCGTCTGGATAGATATAGACATCGGCCACAAGGAAATCATGAATAACCCCAGACCAAAAAACGACGTAAAAATGATCCCGATAATCGCATCAATCTTTAGCCCCGAGCGTTCTGACAGAAACAGCATTGCCGCCGCCGCCAAGCCACCAGCCAGAAATGCCCCTAGCGCAAATGGCAGACCCAGCATATAAGCCCCTGCCACGCCCGGAACAACCGAATGTGATAAGGCATCACCAATTAGCGACCAGCCTTTCAACATCAAAAAGGCCGATAGAAATGCACACATACCGCCAACCAGCGCTGACATCAGCATGGCATTATTCATATAGCTATATGAAAATGGCTCGAGCAGTATCACTCCGTCTTACCTTCCTTGGTTTTGGTTTTACCGCCATATTGCACCAATGGACGTTCGTCATCAGTCACAATAGTAACAGATCGGCTATCGCTATCTTCATGTAGGGTTTTGCCACTAAGCGTGAAATAACGTAAGACCCCGCCAAATGCCTCTTGCAAATTATCTTGGGTAAAGGTGGTTTCGGTTTCGCCATGGCTAAGTATCGTGCCTTTGATCAGAATTGTCTGATCACAAAACTCAGGCACAGATCCTAAATTATGCGTTGATACAAGAATGATACGGCCTTCATCGCGCATTTCCAACATCAGCTTAATGATCTGCTCCTCGGTATGAACATCAACCCCGGTAAAAGGCTCATCCAGCAAAATAACATGGCCATTTTGGGCAATCGCGCGGGCGAGAAAGACTCGCTTTCGTTGGCCGCCGGAAAGCTCACCAATTTGGCGCTGGCGGAAGTCCTGCATATTGACACGCCTCAAGGCTTGATCGACAGCTTCATGATCAGCCTTTCTGGGGATACGCAAGAACCCCATATGACCAAACCTTCCCATCATCACCACATCTTCAACCAATACCGGAAAGTTCCAGTCCACTTGCTCAGTTTGCGGCACGTAGGAGATGAGATTTTCTCTTAAAGCATCTGCCACTGATTTACCCAGGATCTCAATCGACCCTTGCGACACTCTGGTGAACCCCATCATCGCCTTAAAAAGCGTTGATTTACCGGCGCCATTGATACCAACTAGCCCGCAAACCGTTCCATGCGGCAGGCGAAAGCTAGCATCCCATAGCGCCCGATGGCCGTTCGGATACGTCACGGTAACGCCTTCTGCTACTATCCCGTAATCGGTTTTTTGCATTTTGTCCTTTTGCATCATATCTTTTGCATCATATCTTTTGCATAGGTTTCGTTTTCATTCTGTCTTTGTAAGACCTTTATTAATGGCCGCAATAATCGTTTGAACATTGACGATAATCAAATCTTCGTAACTCGGCACTGGGCCGTCTTCAGCGCTTAAACTATCGACATAAAGCACGCCCCCATAATGTATCTTGGTTTCTCTTGCGACTTGTTCTGCGGGTGCAGTATTGACGGTGCTCTCACAAAAAATCGTTGGAATATGATGTTCCCGAATATGGTCAATAACGCGCCGCACTTGTTGTGGGGTTGCTCTGCTATCCGCATTAATCGGCCATAGATACAGCTCATTCATGCCTAGATCAGCGGCCAGATAGCTAAATGCCCCTTCACAGGTCACCAGCCATCTTGCCGCTTCTGGCAATTTGGCAATATCGGCTTTAAGCGGCAATATCTGGTCATCTAACCGCAATTTATAACGGCTAGCATTTGTCATATATTGCGTCTTATGTTGAGGGTCTATATCGGACAAGGCATCCGCAATATTATCAATATAGATATGGGCGTTTTGCAATCCCATCCAGGCATGTGGATTTGCCTTACCTTTGTAATTTCCGGCATCAATAGATATTGGCGTAATGCCATCGCTAATCCGAACCGCGGGCACATCTCCCAGATTTTGCAAAAACTGATCCATCCATTGTTCTAAATTGAGACCATTATAAATCAACAGATCAGCATCGATCGCTTGCACCAAATCTTGCGGTGTTGGCTGATAGCCATGAATTTCCGCCCCCGCTTTGGTAATCGATACCACATCAGCATATTCACCAGAGACTTGCCGCGTCATATCGGCAAGTATGGTAAAACTGGTCACAACCTTTATCCGTTCAGCAGAGGCGATGCCGGCCAAGGTCAAAGCATAAAGCCAGACCGCCATCCAAACGGCAGTAAGACCCATTCTGTTTATATTATGGGTTTTAATCATGATATCATCTTCGTATCATCATCGTATGATCATTGTTTCATCATGGCGGTTGATATGTAATTT
>JADHOM010000015.1 GCA_016778985.1 Alphaproteobacteria bacterium
TCATTCAGCCGATCTAATGCCTCTTTGGATATATCAATTGATGAGTCATATAGAATGACATTCTGCTTTTGCATAACCAGAGTATAGCCATTTTCTTTTGCTATATCAGTGATAATTTGAAACAGCAAATTGCGTATCTGTTCATTTGCTTGTTGTAGCGATAAATCAAACTCACGCCTCTGTCGTTGTATTTTTTGCTGCAATAATGAGACCCTATCCTGAAACTGCTTGAGACGCCGATTGAACTCTGCCTCATCAAGAATTTCTTTTTGTGAATCAAGTTCTTGTTCTTGCGTCCGCAGGGTTAATTGCTCTTCTTCTGTTGACGCCAAGAATTTCTGATTTTCTTCATCAATGATAGTGCGAATTTTCTTGGTAGCCTCGGATTGCTCAAGAATTCCATTAATATCTACAACCGCTATTTTGATATCCGCTTGATCAGCATCCTGAGCCATTGCCGCCGATGTTGTCGTGACGATAGCGCCACCCAACATTGTAGCGGTCAATAATATAACCCAACATAAATATTTGATCTGTTGCATTATATTAGGGCGCATTAGAACCGCCCCCCAATGCTGAATTGAAATTCTTGTTTTTTGTCATAACTTTTTTCATTTAATGGAACAGACCAGAAGAACGATAGAGGGCCAATAGCGGTATCCCAGAAAAAGCCATATCCAAATGATGAGCGCATATCATTATCATCTGCGCCGGTCACCCTTGACGGATAATCTGTTCCCCAAAGTGAGCCAAAGTCATAATAAACTGTCCACCGAACCCCTAAATCCGGATTGAACCCATAGCTGGAAATGACATTGACTGTGCCTGCATAATACTGATTCCCGCCAACAACAGAGTTATCACCTGTATCGCGGGGGCCAATTCCATCACGGGCAAATCCGCGTATTTTCTTACCACCAATCACAAAACGGTTAGACCGTGAGACGTTTTCACCAAGCCCATCAACAACGCCAACTTCACCTCCAAAGCCAATGACAAAGCGCTTAAAATTAAAGGGCATAAAATATTGGCTCCTTACCGTTGTTTTAAGGAATTGAACATCACCGGCAATGCCAGCCACGTTATTAGACACACGCCAATAATATCCGCTACGCGGATCAAACCTATTATCACGTTTATCCTGCTGCAAGACATAGCTGACCTCAGATACTACCTGCGCCCCTTCATCACCACTAGTTGATGTCGCCTTGGATGATTTCGTTGTTGTTTGGGTTTCAGCAAGAAGATATCCAAAGCGGTGAGAATAATCATTTTGCGCGCTAAACCCAATCCCGGTATCAAAACCCTGTTTTTCTAGCGTCACGTCTGAAAAGGTTTCTTCCTCTCGAAAGATATCAAGGCTACCGCTAAGGTTTCTATCAAAAAGATAAGGTTCGGTAATCCCTGCACGGAAGTTTGATTTACTGCCAGACACCGAAACATTGGCCCGTAAGCCGCGGCCGCTACCAAGAAAGTTACTTTCCTCGATACCAATTTGAACTGACCCATCATCAACCGAAGAATACCCAAAACCGAGAGTAAAGTTACCTGTTGACTTCTCCTCTACTTCAACCTCAATGATAGATTGATCGCCTGCCGACCCCGGCAACACTCTGCTCGTCACATTGCCAAAATAACCAAGGTTGCGAATATTACGGATAGAGTTTGTCAGTTTTAGCTGATTAAAACTATCGCCTTCGACAAGCTCAAATCTGCGCCGGATCACACGGTCCAGGGTTCTGTCATTAGCAACGATACGAATTTCCTCAACAAAATTGCGTTCGGCTCGACCAACATTAATCGTCAGTGCCAAGGTCGCATTTTCTTTATCTAGTTCAAAATCTGGCTCAACATTGACAAAAGCAAAGCCATATTCGCCCAGTTTATCGGTTATCCGCGTTAATGTGTCATCCAGATACCGCACATCATAGACATCACCAACATCAAGCGTCGACTCAGCTAACAGGATATCATTATTGACTGTCTCAATCGCAGAATTAATGACAATGTCAGACACCGTATATTGTTTACCCTCATCAACATGGAAGGTTAAAACAAAGCCTTGCCGGTCTGGCAATAATTCACCCGATGAGCGCAGAATAGTGAAATCAGCATAACCGTTCTGCAAATAAAATTGACGAAGACTCTGTTCATCAAGGGCAAGCCGTGCTGGGTCATATTTGTCATTTGAGGTAAGGAAAATATACCATTTTCTTTCCCTAGAGACGACAACACTCCGCAAGGCGCGATCACTAAACTGCTGATTGCCAATGAACTTAATTTTACTAATTTTAATCAATGGACCTTCATTAACTTCAAAGATCAGGTCAACCCGCTTATCCGGAAGCTCAATAATCTTAGGTTCAATTTTGGCGGCATAACGGCCATTTTGACGATAGGTTTCCATCAAAATAGCTTTACCTTCTAGGGCAATTTGCCGGGTGAAAACACGTCTTGGTTTTATGTTTAGAATATCCAGTAGCTGCTGATCTTTGAGGACTTTGTTACCCTCAATATTAATGCGATTAATAATTGGATTTTCATCAACCGTAATAATCAGCTTGTCACCATCAAGGCGCACCATGACGTCATGAAACAAATCCGTTGCAAAGAGTGATGATATCACTCGATTGAGATCAGATGGTGAAATCTCATCGCCAACTTGTATCGGCATATAAGATTGAACCGTTGACGGGCTAATCCGTTTCGCACCTTCAATGATTACCTCAGATAATGTGACTTGCTGCGCTTGAGCCGAAGGTGCACTAACCATAAGCATCATGCTCATTAACCAAAGAATTAGTAATTTGCTCAACCCAAGTTTCATTATTCTCTCCACCATATCGGGAACTACTATATGACAACTGTTCGCGTTTTCATAGGATTAACCAACTAAATCACGTTAAGTCCGGTTTAACCAACCCGAGTTTAATTAACATGGTGAAGTTACCCAGCTCACCACATCAAAAAATGTAAACATAAGTATTAAGGTCAACAAGAAAGCAATTCCAAGCCGCATCACCCATTCTTGCCATTGTGGTGATAAAGGTCTGCGCATGATGGCTTCCAGCCCAAAAAATACCAGATGCCCGCCATCTAATGCCGGTACAGGCATTAAATTGACAAATCCTAAATTAATTGACAATGCCGCAATCAAGATGAGGAATTGAATAAAACCTCTTTGATCAAGCGCGTTTTGTGCGGCCTCCCCGGTAATTTCCGCAATTTTGACAGGGCCGCCCATTTCCCCTTTATTGGCTTGACCAGTGATTAAGCGGCCAAGCCCACGCAACATAGCTAGCGATAAGGTGTAGCTTTCCTCCATCGCCGCAACAATGGACGCACCAAAGCCAAGCTGTTTAATCTCACCACTGCGGCTAATGACGCCAAGCTGGCCATATTCAGCACCTCGACATTCGTCAATAATTGTTAGAGGCGTGACGGGCATTTCACTAACCCTGCCATCACGGTTAATCGTAAAAATCAACTCCCGGCCGGGATTTTCAGCAACATGGATACGCAGGTCATTAAAATCATCAATCTGATATCCATTGACGCTAAGGACACGATCACCGATTTGCAGACCTGCTTGGTCAGCGGCACTGCCTTCCATCAGCTCATCAATCACTGGCGGCGTAAACGCCTTACCCATCATCATGAAAACGGTAGCAAAAATCGCAATTCCTAGAATAAAATTGGCAATTGGCCCCATTGATACAATAAAGGCGCGGCTAGCCAATGACGCCGACATAAAGCTGCCTTCTTGCTTTGCCGCATCAGCATCAGGGATTCCAGATGGGTCTTTATCGCCGCGCATCCGAACATAGCCACCAAGCGGAATAGCCGAAAACCGCCAGCGCGTTCCATGACGATCATTAAAGCCAAATAGCTCTTGTCCAAAGCCTATGGAAAAGACCTCAACATAAACTCCAGACCGGCGCGCCGCCCAGAAATGTCCGTATTCATGAACAAAGACGATAACAGTCAGAACAAATAAGAATCCAAATAGAAAGATAAGCGTGTCGAGCATTGTTTATCGTCTTTCCTCTAACCAAGATGAAATGCGTATTTTTGTTTCTAAATCAGTCGCCAGGATATGATCAAGGCTGATATCCGATAGCGCCGAAGCCGTCGAAACCATTGCTACCTTAGGCATATCCGATAATGCATGATCAATAGCGGCAATAATATCAGTAAAACCAATCTTCTGATCAAGAAATGCCGCCACAGCCACTTCGTTTGCAGCATTCAGGATAGCCGGCGCTAGGCCGCCCATATTCCATGCTTGGCGGGCGAGCCCAACAGCGGGAAACCGCTCATGATCTAGGCCCATAAAATCTAATGCCCCAATAGCAGTCAGGTCTATTGATTGTTCTGCCCATGGCAGGCGATCTGGCCATGCCAACACATATGATAATGGAACCCGCATATCCGCAGGCCCAAGTTGGGCCAGCATACTGCCGTCAGCATAGTTCACTAAGCCATGGATAATTGATTGCGGATGCACGACAACATTGACCTTATGCTCTGGCAGATCAAACAGCACACAGGCCTCAATTACCTCAAGCCCTTTATTCATCATCGTTGCAGAATCAATGCTAATCTTGCGCCCCATTTGCCAGTTTGGATGCCGTAACGCCTGTCCCACCGTTGCCGCCGCTATCTCTGCTTTCGTGGCATGCAGGAACGGCCCACCAGAGGCGGTTAGCGTGATATCTTTAATCGCATGGTGATGCGGTTTCGACCAGACTTGAAAAATGGCGTTATGTTCCGAATCTGTTGGCAGTATCGTGCCACCATATTTGCGGCATGTGTCCATCAGGATTGCCCCCGCCGCAACCAGCGATTCTTTATTAGCAATGGCACAGGTGCCGCCTTGTTCAAGCACTTTCAGACTAGGCAGTAATCCGGCAACGCCACTAATGCCATTAATGGTGAGATCACAGTCTAGCATCAACAGATCAAGCAATGCGTCCATTCCCTGATGAATTACAACACCGCTATCAGCTAGCCGTGATTTAAGCTGCTCATACCCGTCGGCGCCCGTTATCACAACATGCGCGGGCTTAAACCGTTCCGCTAAATCCGCTAAGGCATCAGCATTGTTATGCGCGGCCAGTATCTGCACCGAAAACTGATCAGGATATTTAGCGATAAGATCAAGGCTAGACATGCCGATTGAGCCAGTTGCGCCCAACACATTTATGATTTTAGCTGGTACCATTTTGGCTGGCCTTTGTGTCATCCTAACCATCCTTTGTCTAGCATAAGATAAAGCAAAGGCAGCGCCAGTAATGAGCCATCAAAGCGATCCAATAAGCCGCCATGACCAGGCAATAAACGGCCGATATCCTTCAAGGAATGGCTGCGCTTATACCATGACTCGATTAAATCACCGGCAATCGCCACCACCCCTATCGGTAATGCCAATAAAGCTAAACCCACATCACCGCCAGATAGGATAAGATATAGCAGAATGGCAAGCGGGCTAAATACTATCCCGCCAATAGCACCACTCCATGTTTTCGCTGGGCTTATGGCTGGCCATAACTTTACCCCACCAACACGGCGACCAACCAGAAATCCCATCGTATCAACTGAGGCTATCGTAACCAGGCCTAAGACGAGCCAGACACCACCATCATCAAAACGCAACAGCTCAATAAGGGACAAGCCTAAGCCCGTCAGCAATATCATCATGACCAAGCCAGAGATATGACGAAAAGAAAATAGCCCAATAAAGACTATCGCTATCGCCATTACGGTGCCAACCATATAGAGCGCAGCAGGATCAAATCCCATATGCCTTGCCATGAGAGAGAGCAAAAGCGGCATGGCAATGGCGGTGATGATAAGCAGAGTGGTAAGGTCAAGGCGGTAAGCTCTCGCTGACAGCGCTAGCTCAGCTGACATAAACAGAACAAAAATTAAAGAAAGAATTAGAGCGGTTATCCCACCAAACCATATGACCACAAGTAAGGGCAATAGAATCAATGCCGTGATCAGTCTTACGGCGGTTTCTTTTTGGACCATACTCATGCTTTCTACTAGCTAGTTTGCCCAGCATCCATAATTTGATCAGCCAATATATCGAGAGGATTTGTCAACACTATTGCCATCACTGCCAAAACGACGCTCACGAGAGCCATATTCTTCCAATGCTTGATCTAAATCAGTTGGGCTAAAATCTGGCCAATACATCGGCATAAACAAGAACTCGGCATACGCCATATCCCATAGCATAAAATTAGATATGCGCTTTTCGTCACTGGTTCTAATGAGCAAATCAATCGGCGGTAATGGCGCGGTGTAGAGATGGTTTTTGATTAGTGTTTCATCAATATCAGAGGCATCTTTTTTGCCTGCCGCAATATCTGCTGCTATCTCACGCATCGCCATCGTGATATCCGATCGCCCACCATAATTCAGCGCAACGGTCAGATTAATCCCTGTATTGGCGGCAGAAAGATCAACTAACTCAATCACTTTTTTCTGAATATTTAGTGGAAATCCAGACAAATCCCCAATCGTTCTCAGCCGCACATTCTGGTCGATTAGTGCCTTGCCCTTACGATCAAGAAAATAGCGAAAGACGCCCAAAATATCTTTGACTTCATTGGCTGGCCGCGACCAATTTTCGGTGGAAAAGGCAAATATTGTTAACCAAGAAATGCCCTGCTCATGCGCATGTTCAGTGATCTTTTCAACCACTGACGCGCCTTGCATATGGCCTGACCTGATGGGCATACCTCGCGCCTTGGCCCAGCGGCGATTGCCGTCCATAATGATAGCCAGATGATGAGGTATTGCTGTTTTCATCAATTTGTATTCTATACCGTCTTAATGTCTTTTTCTTTTGTTGCTAGCATCTGATCGACTTTGCTGACATGATCATCAGTTAGTTTTTGCACTTTGGCTTCTAATCCGTGGCGTTCATCTTCACCATAATCGCCATCTTTTTCCCCTTTGCGCACCTGCTCAATACTATCACGTCGGACGTTTCTGATAGAGACGCGTGCCGCCTCTGCATATTTTCCAGCTACTTTTGCAAGCTCTTCTCGGCGTTCCGATGACAGATCAGGCACCGGTATCCTGATCAATGTACCTTCGGCTTGGGGGTTAAGCCCCAGATCAGATTCGCGGATTGCTTTTTCAACCGCGGGCGTCATGGAGGCATCCCAAACTTGCACAGTCAAAAGCCGAGGTTCAGGAACAGAAATATTGCCAACCTGATTAATTGGCATGCGTGAGCCATAGGCCTCAACAGAAATTGGTTCTAACATCCCAACCGAAGCGCGGCCAGTTCTCAGCCCCTGAAATTCGGTTTCAAGAGCGGAAACGGCGCCCTGCATGCGTCTCTGTGTATCATCCATATTAAAGCTCATGACACTAGTCTCCTTTTTTATCGGTAATCAAAGTGAATTTATCCTCATGCCGCAAGACACGATCAAAACTGCCTTGCTTTTCAATCGAAAACACAATCATGGGAATATCATTTTCCCGTGCCAAAGAAATCGCTGACGCATCCATGACAGCTAAATCCCGTGACAATACATCTTTATACGTCAATTGTGGATGATGTATGGCATTAGGGTCTTTTTCTGGATCAGCCGAATAAACCCCATCAACGCGCGTGCCTTTGAGGATAAGGTCGCAATTCATCTCCGTTGCCCGAAGCGCCGCCGCCGTATCGGTGGTGAAAAATGGATTACCTGTGCCAGCCGCAAAAATGACGACACGGCCCTTTTCAATATGGCGTTTGGCACGACGGCGAATATATGGCTCACAAACAGCACTAATTGGCAGGGCAGATAAGACCCGCGTATTAACCGATAAATCTTCGAGCGCGTTTTGCATGGCAAGGGCATTCATCACCGTTGCTAGCATACCCATATAATCACCGGTTGCTCTTTCCATGCCAGATGCAGCACCAGAAATGCCGCGGAATATATTACCGCCGCCAATGACTAGGCAAATCTCAATGCCTTGTTCAATCACATGCTTGATTTCTTCGGCGACGCGAGACACCATTGCCGGATCAATACCGTAGCTCCTCTCCCCCATCAAAGATTCACCAGAAATCTTAAGAAGTACGCGTTTGTATTTATGAGAAGGGGCTGTATCCGGCATAGCAAATCCTATAAATTGCATGAGAGCAAAAGGCACTCTCATGCAATAGATTAACGCATTTTACCGCCATAAAGCCAGTCAGAAATCAGCCTTTTAGCTGGGCTGCTACTTCAGCGGCAAAATCAGTTTCTTCTTTCTCAATGCCTTCACCCAAATTGAAACGAATAAAGGCAGTTAAGGTGATCGGTGAACCTGCCTCTTTTGCGGCATTTTCGATCACTTTTGATACGACAGTTTCACCATCCATGACAAAAACCTGTTCCAACAGAACAACTTCTTTCATGAATTTCTTCATTCTGCCTTCAACCATTTTTTCGGCAATATCAGCAGGCTTGCCAGACTGGATAGCCTGATCAACAAGCAGTTTACGCTCACGCGCAACATATTCAGGATCAAGATCATCTTCGCTCAAACTAGCAGGAGCAGTGGCAGCAATATGCATAGCTATTTGACGACCTAGCTGTTCAAGAACACCAGCATCAGCGGTAGAGGAAAGACCAACAAGCACGCCAATTTTACCCATACCATCAGCAACCGCATTATGGATGTAAGACACAACAACGCCATTATCAACAGATAGTTTAGCTATCCGCCGAATTGACATATTTTCACCAATCTTGGCAATTTTGTTAGTCAGTTCGTCATCAACAGAATGGCTTGCCCCAGTATAAGGCATGTCCATCAGTGCCTCAAGGCTATCGCAATTCGTGCCAAGATCAGCCAATGTCCGGACAAAGCCCTGAAACTCATCATTGCGAGAGACAAAATCCGTTTCTGAATTGACTTCTATGACGGCACCAACAGCCCCTGATGTTTTCACAGCAACCAGTCCTTCGCTCGCAACACGGCTGGCTTTTTTGGCAGCGGCGGCTAACCCCTTTTTCCGCAACCAGTCAACAGCCGCATCCATATCACCATTTGTTTCATCCAGTGCTTTTTTACAATCCATCATGCCAGCACCAGTGGACGTGCGGAGGTCTTTTACCATTTGAGAAGTAATCGCCATTGTTCAATCCTCAGGTTAAGGTTTAGTTGAAATATCATTTATAGTGACCCCAGCCAATTAGCGGCTGGAATCAAAAATAATGCTGTGCCTGCCTTACTGGCTTGCCTGTTCGTCTAGCTCACTAGCGGCTGGCGCTTAAGCCGGTGCCGCTTCTGCTGGCTCTTCAGCTGGTGCTTCGGCAGGCGCGTCGCTAGCAATGGTCTCTTCAACAGGCGCTGCTTCTTCGCCAACATCAGCACCTGAACGGATGATTTCTGTTTTCAGACCTTCGATAACTGATCCGGCAACGAGATCACAATAGAGACTGATCGCCCGTAATGCATCATCATTGCCCGGAATAACATAATCAACCCCATCCGGGTTGGCATTACTATCAACCACAGCAACCACAGGAATATTCAGAACATTGGCTTCTTTCACCGCAATGTCCTCTTTATTGGTATCAATGATGAAAAGCAAATCTGGCACACCACCCATTTCCTTAATACCGCCGAGCGTCTTTTCTAGCTTATCGCGTTCGCGGGTCAAGGTAAGGGTTTCTTTTTTCGTCAATGCGTTAACATCTTCGCCACTTAACCGTTCTTCCATTTCACGCAGACGGCGGATGGATTGGGAGACGGTTGACCAGTTTGTTAGCATACCGCCAAGCCAGCGGTGATTAACATAATACTGACCACATGACTTTGCCGCTTCGGCAACGACTTCTGATGCTGATGGCTTGGTGCCAACAAACAGCACACGACCACCATTTGATGCAACCTTACTAATCGCCTCAAGGGCTTGGTAAAGCATCGGCACAGTCTGTTGCAGGTTAAGAATATGAATATTGTTGCGATCACCAAAGATGAACGGCTTCATCTTAGGGTTCCAGCGGCGAGTATGGTGACCAAAGTGAACACCAGCTTCGAGTAGCTGACGCATGGTAAAACTAGGCATAGGCATAATCATGCTCCTTTTCCGGTTAAGCCTCCATGAAGGGTGAGGAAGCGGTTTTGCCGATCCACCGGAAGGCAATGCCAAGCATTGCCACCTTCATGTGCGAATTCCAATCAATTATTGGTAGCCCTTGATTAGCGACAAACGCGCCCATTTGCAAGTATTATTGTTGAAAAATTGAGGAAACGTCTAAAGAAAGATGTTACTGATTGAAACTACCCCATCAAGCGATTTCACGTGCTGGCGAAAGCCTTGGCTGAGTTTATAAGAACCATCTAGTTTCAGCATGACTTCATGGGTTTGCACATGCATTTTCAAAATGAGCTTTTGCCGCCCTTCGCCATCACGCGCAAGCCCACTAGCAATACCAGAAAACGCCGAATTATCCATGACATGCACCACCATTCCCATAGTTTTCGTTTCAATTGCGGTATCTAGCGGTAAGACTTCTCTCGCCAAGAGCTTGACGCGGTCATCGTCACGGCGGGCGCTTACCTTCACATAGATCGGCTCATTTTCAATCAAGTATTCTTCGGCAGCGGCCAGAACATCACTAAATAGAGTAACGTCAATCATGCCCGTGGGGTCAGTCATCTGCATAAAAGCGAAGCGGTTATTATTCTTCGATGTTCTAATCTGCTTAGCGTAGACAAGCCCAACAAAATGAAGGTCAACCGCGTCTTTTGTGTCATTAAGTTTTTCCGATAACTGGCTGGCAAAGGTGATATTGAGTGGCGTTAATTGATCCATGTATTCATCAAGCGGATGGGCGCTCAGATAAAGCCCCAAAGCTTCCATTTCAAAGGCTAGCTTGTCCTTTGCTTCCCATTCTGGCCGTTGTTCCAGAGGGATATCTAGCGCCGCACCGGCAACGGTATCAAACAAGTTATCTTGCGCGGTTTCGGCTTCTTTCCTGGCGATTTGGGCATAAGATAGAATACGGTCAATAGCATCAAACAAGGTTGATCTGGTCATGCCAAAATCATCTAAGGCCCCAGATTTGATTAAGTTTTCAAGCATCCTGCGGTTAAGATTGGCAGCCCCACGGCTGGCAAAATCCTCAAGTGAGGTAAACGGGCCGTTCTGCACCCGCTCATTAACCAGAGCCTTCATCAGATCATAGCCAACATTGCGGATAGCCCCCAAGCCATAGCGGATACCCTGCCCCCCGGGACGTTCTTCAACCGTAAATATCGCCTCAGAATAGTTAACTGATGGCGGCAACATAGCGATATCATAGCTGTTACAATCTTGCCTAAAGACCGCCAGTTTTTCGGTATTGCCGATATCCATTGTCATTAGTGCCGCCAAAAACTCAGCCTTGTAATGGCGTTTCAGCCATGCCGTTTGCCACGCAATAAGGGCATAAGCGGCGGCATGTGATTTATTAAATCCATATCCGGCAAAGGCACTAATCTGATCAAAAATCTGCCCTGCTAATTTCTCATTAATATTATTTTTTGTTGCGCCAGAAATAAACTCACCGCGCTGGGCAACCATTTCGGATTCGATTTTCTTACCCATAGCACGGCGCAAAATATCAGCCTTGCCAAGACTATATCCAGATAAAACCTGTGCCGCTCTTTGCACCTGTTCTTGATAAATCATAATGCCATAGGTTTCTTCTAGCACTGGCTCAAGCAACGGATGCATGTAACTCACCTCTTCGCGGCCATGCTTACGGGCTATATATTTCGGGATATTTTCCATCGGCCCCGGACGGTATAAAGCGACAACAGCAATAATATCC
The DNA here is from genome assembly GCA_016778985.1 of Alphaproteobacteria bacterium. Taxonomy (GTDB): domain Bacteria; phylum Pseudomonadota; class Alphaproteobacteria; order Puniceispirillales; family UBA1172; genus UBA12202. The sequence goes on from JADHOM010000015.1 coordinate 11,823, forward strand.
TCAAACCGGTCAGGTTTAAGACCTTTCAGGACTTCACGCATACCGCTTGATTCAAGCTGGAACAGCCCAACCGCCTCACCTTCTCCCAGCATGGCAAAGGTGGCTTCACATTCAAGCGGGATATCGCCTAATTGCAGATCAATGCCCTTGCGTTTGATCAGATCAATCGCTTGCTGCAAGACGGTTAGCGTTTTCAGCCCGAGAAAATCAAACTTCACCAATCCGGCATCTTCCACCGATTTCATATTGAATTGGGTAACTGGCAATTCTGATGCTGGATCACGCGCCAACGGCACCAATTCAGCCAATGGGCGGTCGCCAATCACAACCCCCGCGGCATGCGTTGACCAATGCCTTAATAAGCCTTCAATCTGTTTTGAAATATTGACCAGGTTCAATATATCTGGATCACTTTCAACGGCAGCTTTTAGGTCTTGTTCGGTTTTCAGCGCCTCAGAAAGTTTGACAGGTTTCGCCGGATTACTTGGCACCAGCTTAGCAATGCGATCAACTTGACCATAGGGCATGCCTAGCACGCGGCCAGCATCGCGCAGCGCCGCTCGTGCCTGCAGGCTTCCAAAGGTGATAATCTGGGCAACCCGATCATCGCCATATTTTTGCTGAACATAGCTGATGACTTCTTCACGCCGATCACGGCAGAAATCAATATCAAAATCAGGCATTGAAATCCGCTCAGGGTTCAAAAAGCGTTCAAACAGTAGCCCCCAACGAATAGGATCAAGGTCAGTTATTCCCAATGCATAACCAACTAATGATCCGGCGCCAGACCCACGTCCTGGCCCGACCGGGATATTCTGCTGTTTTGCCCAATTAATGAAATCAGCAACAATCAGAAAATATCCTGAAAAACCCATCTTGGTAATGATATCCAGCTCAAGCTCAAGCCTATCCTCATAGGTTTTGCTCATTGCCTGTACATCCGCCTCAGCATAGGCGCTATCCCCTGTCAGAGCTTTGATTTGCTCAAGCCGTTCGGCCAAGCCCTGATGCGATAGGTTACGCAGCCAGACTTTCTCATCACTGCCATCAGGGGTGGCAAAAGGCGGCAATAAAGGGCTGCGTTTTTCAACTGCAAAGGCGCAACGGCGAGCGATATGCGTAGTGTTTTCAATGGCCTCTGGAAGATCAGAAAATAATGCCCGCATCTCGCGTTCAGATTTGAAATAATGCTCATTCGTTTCATGCCGGCGATCATCATGAAACAGGGTTTTGCCCTCCGATATACAGAGCAAAACACTATGCGCGTCAGCATCGCTTTGGCTCGCAAAATAGCAATCATTGGTGGCAACAATCGGAATATTATTGGTATAAGCCATATCCAGCAACTGCGGCTCAGCAATAGCCTCAGCCTCTATGCCATGCCGCTGAAGCTCAATATAAAGCCGCTCTGGAAAAATCGGCATCAGAGTAGCAAGGCGCTTGTTGGCAAGATCAGCTCTATTTTCAACCAATGGGGCGGCAAGAAAGCCGCGCTTTGCCCCGCCTGTTAGAATAATTAGCCCTGAGGCATGGGCGCGCAAATCTGCTACCGGAATATAGGGGTCATGCCTACCTGCCAGCAAGGCACGAGACATCAATAGAGATAAGTTTATCCAGCCTTCCTTGTTCTGAACCAGCAGAACAACCTCACCCAAAGCATCGTCCGTTGCCTCATCTTTGAGCATCACTTGCGCGCCAATAATGGGCTGAATACCTGCTTTTAATGCGGCTTCTGAAAACTCCAGCGCGCCATAACTATTGAAGGTATCGGTCAGCGCCAAAGCCGGCTGCTGCATCTTTGCCGCTTTTTCAATCAGCGGCTTGATTGGCATCATGCCCTCAGCAAGCGAATAAGAAGAATGGGTGCGTAAATGAATAAATGGAGACGTCATGTGGTTAAGTATCGCCCAGACGACTAGAGGCTGACAAGTCGCCAATCATTTTTGTTTCAGAAACGGACAGCTAAGGGCAGGCGAATGCGCCTATCCCACCAACTCGCCTTTGCGAATCGTCAACACTCTATCCAGCGATTTTGCTAATTCCATATTATGCGTGACGAGGAGAGCCGCCGTTCCTGTTGACCGCAGAATAGCGACCAAATGTTTGAAGACACCGGCTGCCGTATCAGGATCAAGATTGCCCGTTGGCTCATCAGCAAGCAGCAGTGACGGCACATTAGCCACTGCACGCGCGATGGCGACCCTTTGCTGCTCACCCCCTGACAGCTGGCCTGGGCGGTGATGACGGCGCTCGCTCAAGCCAATCATATCAAGCAATTGTTCGGCACGGTCTTCGGCAACATGGCGTGATAGACGGTTCATAATCTGTGGGATAATAATATTTTCCAACGCCGAAAACTCTGGCAACAGACGATGAAACTGAAAGACAAAGCCGATCGAATCTCGCCGCAGGACTGAGGTTTCCTTGTCATTAAGCCGATGCGTGGCTTTGCCCGCAATAGTGACTTGGCCGCTATCAGGCTTTTCCAGAATACCGGCAATATTAAGCAAGGTTGTCTTGCCCGACCCACTAGGGCCAACAAGGGCTACCAGCTCACCTTTTTTTATCTTGACCGATACATCTTTCAGCACTTGGATAACCCGATCACCTTGATGAAAGGCTTTCGACACATCATTCATCAAAAGCACAGTGTCTTGATCATCTCTATCCATCACAGTTTCCGCCATATGATCACCCATAACGAAGCGCTTCTGCAGGGGCAATGCGTGAGGCGCGCCATGCCGGATAGACTGATGACAAAAATGATAAGGTAATCGCCATAATAATGACGTTTATCACTTCATTAGGATCAACTTTGGCTGGCAAGGTTGATAGGAAATAAATCTCCGCCGCGAATAGCTCGGTTCCGGTCAGACTTTCGACAATATTTTTAATGCTATCGATATTCCAGCAAAAGCCAAGCCCTAGCAGGGTGCCGATAACCGTTCCGACCAGACCAATGCTTGACCCTGTCATCATAAATACCCGCATAATTGAACCCTTGGTCGCACCCATAGCACGCAGAACCGCAATATCATTATTTTTTGACCGCACCAGCATGATCATGGATGAAATGATATTAAATGCCGCGACCAGAATAATCAGCGACAGGATAATAAACATGACATTGCGTTCTACATTAAGCGCTGTCAGGAAGCTCTTATTGCGCTGGCGCCAATCATATACCCGCATATTTTGGCCAATGGTCTGATTCAAATTCATGCTTATCGGTTCTAGCTGATCAGCATCATGAGCATAAATCTCAAGCGCGGTTACCGTGTTATTCATGGCAAAGAACGACTGAGCATCATCCAAAGGCATGAAAATAAACGCCTTGTCATATTCATGCATGCCAACATTAAAGATACCAGCAACCTCAAAACGCCGGCGTTCAGGAATTGTTCCAAACGCCGTTTTTTTACCATATGGTGATAACAGCGACAGCGTATCACCTGTCTTGACGCCTAATGTCCGCGCTAGCTCATAGCCAATAAGAATACTTTCCTTTTTCTTTATGCCTTCAATACTCGCCGCATCAAGCACATCCCAAAGCGGCTTGCGGGCAGCTAAATCTTCCCAGCGCACCCCGCGCACAACCGCACCAGAAGCAAAGCCGTCATGACTAGCCATGACCTGACCTTCGATTTGTGGAGTCACCGCCATAATTCCAGGTATGCCGCCAATACGACCAGCCAATGTATCAAATTGTGGTATCCCTTGCGGGCCACTAGAATAGATAACCAAATGCCCATTCAATCCCAAAATTCTGCCGACCAGCTCAGCGCGAAAGCCGTTCATCACCGACATCACAATAATCAGGGTGGCAACACCAAGTGAAATCCCCAAGAGCGAGAACCACGCAATAACGGAAATAAAGCCCTCAGATCGCCGTGAGCGGATATACCGCAAGGCTAGCATGCGCTCAAGATGGCCGAAAACTCCGCTCATATGGCGCCTTGTCCTTTTAGCTGTTCTGCCAAATGAACAAGCAAAGCATTGGCCGCGGCATCAGGTGACATATTTTCACTGACGCCAGTTTTTCTGATTTTGAACTCAACCTCACCATCTTTCATGCCGCGCGGGCCTATAATGATTTGATAGGGGATGCCGATTAAATCCATCGCGTTAAGTTTCGCCCCCGGGCTGTCCGCGCTATCATCCATCAGCACATCATAGCCAGCATTAGTCAACTGCCCATAAAGCTGTTCTGACACTTTATCGCAATCTTCATGACCGGGTTTCAAATTAACCACCACAGCATCAAATGGGGCAACAGATTGCGGCCAGATAATGCCTTTATCATCGTGACTAGCCTCAATGATGCCACCAACAAGGCGCGATACGCCAATGCCATATGATCCCATATGAACATGACATTGCTTGCCGGTTTCATCAGCCACACTGGCGCCCATCGGGGTCGAGTATTTTGATCCAAAATAAAAGATGTGACCAACCTCAATGCCGCGTGTTGTCATTAATTGATCAGATGGAATGGGGCAATTTGCGGCATCATATTTTTCATCTGTGACCGCATATAACTCAGTAAAGCGGTCAACAATTGGCTGCAAGTCGGCGGCATAATCCACTTCACCCGCATCAAGGCTGTAATTCATCCAATCTTTATGGCAAAAGACTTCGCTTTCTCCAGTATCAGCGAGAATAACGAACTCATGACTCATATCGCCGCCAATCGGCCCAGTATCGGCTTCCATTGGAATAGCGGTCAACCCAAGCCGCTTAAAGGTCAGCAAATAGGACACAAACATCTTATTATATTCAATCCGCGCCGCCTCAGCATCAATGGCGAAAGAATAGGCATCTTTCATCAAAAACTCACGCCCGCGCATAATCCCAAACCGCGGCCGCACTTCGTCCCTGAACTTCCACTGAATGTGATATAGATTTAACGGTAAAACCCGATAACTTTTGACATGTGAGCGAAAGATATCGGTGATCTGTTCTTCGTTTGTCGGCCCGAATAGCATGTCCCGATCATGCCTGTCCTTGATCCGCAACATCTCCAGCCCATAATCATCATAGCGCCCTGACTCTTGCCATAATTCAGCAGGCTGAATAGTTGGCATCAGCACCTCAACAGCGCCTGCTCTGTTTTGTTCTTCCCTGACAATCTGTTCAATCTTGCGCATGACTTTCAAGCCCAGTGGAAGCCAGCTATAAATCCCTGCACTTGATTGCTGAATCATGCCAGCCCGAAGCATCAAGCGATGAGATACGATCTGCGCCTCTTTCGGCGTCTCACGAAGAGTTGGAATAAAATACTGGCTTAAACGCATGGGGGTTTCCTTATCATCTCAAATTAATGTCTTTATCAGGGCTTCTGTTATTAGGGTTTCTGGTGTTGGTGATATCGGCAATTGCTGCTTAGATTGTTACAACAAAACTGACGGTAGGGCAAAATGTGGTCTGTTACTATCATCAAATATATCGTCAATCATCTTATCTGTTACATCGTCAAGGCTTTGATGCGACCATTGCGGGTTTTGATCCTTATCAATGACCGCTGCTCGCACACCTTCTGCAAAATCAGGATACTCCGTTATGCGCTTAGCCAAACAATAATCTAGCAATAAGGCAGAAATATAACCATCTGAAGGCGCGCTGGTAAGCAGCCGATGCGTCACTTTTAATGATAATGGACAGCGCTGGGTCAGCGCCTGATAGAGTGGTGCGGCAAGGCTGTGATCAGATACTGCCGCCGCATCACGAATATCTTCAAGTCGATCATGCGCCAAGATATCATTTATCCAGTCAAGATGCGGCATCAACAGCATCGGTTCAACATCACGGCTAGCAAATTCGGCAAGCACATCATCAATATATTCTTGATCAGGTCTGGTGGTTAGGGCGGCTATGGCGGCTTTTAGCTCCGTTAGCTTGTCATGCGGGATAAAATAATCCATAAGCCCCGATGCTATCACATCGCCATGCCCGATGCGGGTTCCTGTTAGCCCGATATAAAGCCCTATTCGGCCAGTTGCCCGCCGCAGGAAAAGCGAGGCGGCAACATCGGGGAACAGCCCGATCCCTGTTTCTGGCATGGTAAAATCAATCCTATCGGTGATCACGGGGTGCGAAGAATTAAACAAAAGCCCAGAACCACCGCCCATCACTAGCCCATCAGCAATGCAAATCACCGGCTTGGGGAAGCCAGCAATGATCATATCCATCCCATATTCAGCTTCAAAATAATCCAGCGCTTCAAGTGATTTCCCCTGCATACTTTCTAAGGCTTCGCGAATATCACCGCCAGCACAGAAAGCGCGTCCTTGGCTAGCACAAAGCATGACCTGATGAATGGTATCATCATGCCACCATTGCTCAAGCCTATGCCTGATCTGATGGCACATTGTTGTTGTCAGTGCGTGCAACGCCTTTGGCCTGTTCAGCATAATTTGCCCAGTCTGGCTTCCTGTCTGGCCAATAGTATCAAAATTGAGATATTCGGTTTCAATGCTCATGCCTGATCTATACGCCAAATTAAGGCTATTGAGAAGATAGCAGAGCAAAAGAACACCTGAAAATTACCTCATATATGCGTCAATCTGGTTCAGCAATTGCAAGAATACAATTTGCACCTTGTCATAGCTATGTTTATATAACCCTATGACTAGACAAAATAATCTTATGCCCGGCTATCCTGTCACCCGATTACGGCGCGGCAGAATGAATATGTTCAGCCGCTCAATGCTGACCGAAAACACGATACAGCCAAGTAATTTGATCTGGCCGGTTTTTATCACAGAAGGCCAGAATATAGTTGAGCCGATTGAAGGCCTGACCAATGTTGATCGGATTAGCCTGGATATTCTTGCCCATAGAGCAAAGATGGCATATCGATTGGGGATACCTGCCATTGCTATTTTCCCGCGCATTGATCCAGCCCTTAAAGACGATGATGGCAGCAACGCCCTAGCCAGTGATAATCTGGTCTGTCGTGCCATTGCCGCCATTAAATCGGCTGAACCTGAAATGGGTGTGGTGGTTGATATCGCCCTCGACCCCTTTACCACCCACGGCCATGATGGGATTATTCGAGGTGGTGTTGTTGATAATGATGCGAGCCTTGAAGTGCTAATTAAACAAGCGATTAATTATGCCCGATCTGGCAGTGATATTGTGGCACCGTCGGATATGATGGATGGCCGTGTTGGCGCTATTCGGGCGGGGCTAGATGAGGCTGGCTTCACGCAAGTGATGATCATGTCCTATGCGGCGAAATACGCATCATCGCTCTATGCGCCGTTTCGGACGGCGGTAAGCGCTGGCGCACTTGCTGAGATTAAAGACAAAACAAGCTATCAGATGAACCCTGCCAATAGTGACGAAGCCATGCGCGAAATTGCCCTGGATATCAAGGAAGGTGCCGATTTTATCATGGTGAAACCAGGGATGCCTTATCTGGATATTATTCGCCGTTCTGTTGACCAATTTAATATTCCTGTGTTTGCTTATCAGGTTAGCGGCGAGTATCAAATGATCCAAAGCCTTGCCAGCACGTTGCCTGAGGATAAGCAAAATGCCTTGATCATGGAAATGCTGGTCAGTTTCAAACGCGCTGGATGTACAGGAGTTTTGAGCTATTTTGCTTATCAGATTGCCGAATGGTGGAATGAGACTTAATATTTAATAAACATAAACCTAAAGAAGATATAGCCATGACTGTCACCCCTGATGCTATCCGCGAAGCCCATAAAGCCATGGAAGGCGCGGTTCTTCGTACCCCTAGCGTATATTCGCCAGCGTTATCGAGCATGATCGATGCCGATGTCTGGTTGAAGCTTGAAAATCAGCAAATCACCTCATCATTTAAGCCGCGTGGTGCCTTTACCCGAATGAGCGCATTGACCCCTGATGAAGCCAAGCGCGGCGTTATTTCCATGTCAGCAGGCAATCATGCGCAGGCCGTTGCCTATCATGCCAAACAAATGGGGATACCTGCGGTTATTGTTATGCCTGCACAAACCCCCTTTGCCAAAATTAATCGCACCCGCGCATGGGGAGCAGAGGTTATTTTGGAAGGCCGTAATCTGAATGAATGTGAAGGTGTTGTTTCGCAAATTATAGCTGAACGCGGCATGACACTAATTCATCCCTATAATGATGAGTTGGTGATGACAGGTCAGGGATCAGTCGGCTTGGAAATGCTTGCCGATAATCCGGATCTTAATACGCTGATCGTCCCTGTTGGTGGCGGCGGCTTAATCTCAGGCATCGCCATTGCCGCGCGTGATATTAATCCTGATATCCGCATTATTGGTGTCGAAGCCGAATTATGGCCAACCATGACAGATATGGTGGCTGGTGATGATATTCGCGGCGGCGGCGAAACCCTGGCTGAGGGCATTGCCGTCAAAAAGCCAGGTGCGCTTACCATGCCAGTTGTCCGTGATCTGGTCGATGAGATCGTGCTGGTTAGCGAAGTCATCATAGAACAAGCGGTCGGGGTTATGGTGGAACAGCAACGTCTGGTAACAGAAGGTGCGGGTGCCGCCGGTGTCGCGGCACTGCTCCAATATCCTGAAAAGTTTAAAGGCCATAAATGCGGCGTTGTGATTTGTGGCGGTAATATTGATCCACGCTTGCTGTCGGCGGTACTGACCCGCAATATGGCGCGGGATGGCCGGATTGCTCGCCTGCGGATTGATATTACGGACGAGCCGGGAATGTTGGCTGGAATCACCACTGCGATCAGTAGCTGTAAATCCAATATCATTGAGATTTTCCACCAGCGCATGTTCCAAGATGTTCCCCCTAAACTCGCCAAAATTGATGCCGTGATAGAAACGCGTGGCGGCGATCATCTGCAAGAAATTGTGCAAGCGATTAGGGATAAAGGATTTACCGTGACCGTATTATCGGATATGTCATCATAATCTGAGGTGCAGATGAATAACAGAAATGACATCTCATTTACCGACCCTCTGGTCATGCGCGTGACGCGGCCATCACCTTGTTCGTATTTGCATGGGCGCGTAGAACAGCGGCTTGCCGCCGATATCACATCCCAACCGAAAAGCCATGATCAGCTGGCGAAAGCTGGATTTAGGCGTGTTGAAAACTGGGTTTATCGGCCGATTTGTGCGAATTGTAATGCCTGTAAGCCATTACGCATTCCATCAGGTAACGTCAATCAAGGTCAGCTCCAGATCAGCCAAAGCCAACGCCGTATCATTAAGAAAAACGCGCATATTTCGCGTGATTTGCTTGATAATTATGGCACTGATGAACATTATGAGCTGTTTCAGACCTATCTGAATAGCCGCCATAGTGATGGCCAGATGGCGGACATGGATAAGAGCAGTTATGCGGCAATGATTAATTGCAGCCCCATTGACACGGTACTGATCGAATATAGAGATCAAGGGGCGCTTTACAGCGTTATTTTGGTTGATATTCAGGATGATGGGCTATCACTTGTTTATAGTTTCTTTGATCCCAAGAAACAGCATCTATCGCCGGGAAGTTTCATGATATTGGATTGTGCGGCGGTCGCGCATCACATGGGTTTGCCCTATGTCTATCTAGGCTACTATATCGCCACATCACATAAAATGAATTACAAATCCAAGTTTAAGCCAGCCGAGATACTATCAAATGGCCACTGGACTCCGCTTGCTGAGATAAATGAGGATATCTAACAAAGGCTCTGATTTAAGTAAATCGTGGCGGTTTTGGGAAGCCAACAGGAACAATTTTACCCGCGCTGGCGCGTTTGCCAAGCCAAGGCGTGATATCTTTCTCTGTTCTTGTCCGGCCACCTGATTGCAGCCAGCTCAAGCCGTCCTCAGCATTAAAGCTAGTCGCATCGGCAAGCCACGCATCTTTATAGCGCTGTAAAATCACGCCCCTGCCTTTAGCCATAACGGGGATATCATCGGCATTAATGATCAGCATTTTTCGGTTACTGCCAACTAGCGCAACACTCTCACCCGCTAAAGGTTTTGCCGCTACCATCCGCGCCTTATCCATAATCGTCATAACCTGACGGCCTGTTTTCGTCTGGGCAATAAGCTGATCAATCTCAGTAATAAAGCCATGCCCCGAAGACGAAGCCAGCAATATCTTGCCCGGCTTCACCACCATAATGGAAATGATGGGGGTATCGGCGGCAATGTCTATCATTAACGCCAATGGCTCACCAAAGCCGCGCCCACCGGGCAGTTTTTCGATAGAGATGGTATAGAAACGGCCATTTTCCAGCCCGATCACCAACCGATCTGTGCTATCAGCGTGCAGATGAAACTTAGCCGCATCACCTTCTCTAAAGCGAATATCAGCATCAGGCTCAATCCGGCCCTTCATGCTCCTGATCCAGCCATTTTCTGAACAGACAATCGTCACCGCTTCTTTTTCGACAAGCATGTCAGCAGGATCACTATCCAAAACAGGCTGCGGCTCTATTTGTGTCAGCCGCTGATCGGTTTTTATAAACTGCGCCCGCATCGCCTTAATGCTGGACGTAATCACAGCTCTCTGGCGCATCTCATCAGCCATCATAGCGTTGAGGTCTGCGGCTTCAGCATTGAGATCATCACGTTCTTTTCTGAGCTCCATTTCCTCAAGCCTGCGCAAAGACCGTAGCCGCATATCCAATATCGCATTAGCTTGATTTTCATTAAGCCCGAAGCGTTCCATCAGCCGTGGTCGGGGGTGATCTTCTTCACGGATAATGGCAATGACTTCATCGAGATTGAGATAGACGACCAGATAACCTTCCAGCACTTCCAGGCGGGCGGTAATCTTGCCCAGTCTATGTGATGTGCGCCGCCGTAGCACCACTAACTGATGCTCAATCCATGCCAGCAAGGCATCTTTGATAGACATCACCCCAGGCGTTCCTGTGGCATCCAAGACATTCAGATTTAGCCCAATCCGATATTCCAGATCAGTCATCCGAAACAGATTTTCCATCAACAGTTTGGGATCAATTCGGCGCGATTTTGGTTCAATAACAAGCCGAATATCTTCGGCAGATTCGTCCATAATATCGGCAATGAAGGGCAGTTTTTTAGACTGCATCAATTCAGCCATTTTTTCAATCAATCTGGCTTTCTGAACCTGATAGGGGATGGCGGTGATGATGATTTTCCAGCCGCCGCCTTTTTCGGTTTCACATTGCCATGCCGCCCGCAACCGAAACGCCCCACGGCCAGTGGCATAGGCCTCAGCCAGTTGTTCGTGCGCCTCTATTAACACTCCGCCAGTCGGAAAATCAGGGCCTTTGATAAAGTCCAGCATCTTGGCATGGCTGGCATTAGGATGCTTGATCAAATGCAGGGCGGCATCAATCAGCTCAATGGCATTATGCGGCGGAATTGACGTTGCCATACCAACAGCAATACCTTGTGCGCCATTGGCCAAGAGATTAGGGAAAGCCGCTGGCAAGATGACCGGTTCCTCGCCCTCACCATCATAGGTTTGCCGGAAATCCACGGCATCTTCGTCAATGCCGTCGAGCAAGAGCTGAGCGACTAGCGTCATGCGGGCTTCGGTATAGCGCATCGCCGCCGCGTTATCACCATCGATATTGCCGAAATTGCCTTGCCCATCAACCAGCGGATAGCGCATAGCAAACTCTTGCGCCAATCTGACCATCGCATCATAAATTGCGGCATCACCATGCGGGTGAAACTTACCCATAACATCACCAACAACCCGTGCTGATTTTTTGAAGCCCTGCCCCGGATCAAGGCGCAATAGCCGCATCGCATAGAGCAGGCGGCGATGAACAGGTTTCAGACCATCACGAACATCAGGCAATGAGCGTGAGGTAATTGTTGATAAGGCATAAGCAAGATAGCGCTGGCTTAGCTCCGATGAAAAATCGGTTTTGATCAATTCATTTTCAGCCATCTTCGCTTATCCTTCCTCATGCGAGGGATGATCATTTGTAATATCAGACGCCATATCTTTGCCAAATTGCAGCATCACCATATTTTGCAATCTCTGTCTTGCCTCTGCCATAGGTTGATGATGAACCCCGAATATTCGGCGCGCAATAAAATGTCCGGTCATACGAATACCATTGATTACATCTTCTTCAAGTGATTTTGTGTCGCCCCCCAAAAACCCTGGGAGAATAAGCAAGCGAGGGATATGTTCGCCAGCCGCTTCTGAAGTCACAGCCGCACCGCTCCGTGGGCTGACATAGCGCAAGCCTTCGGTGACGCCACTAACCGCGCAACGGCTAAGCTCTAGGCCAAAGCCAGCCACCGCTAGCAAGCCAATTTCCCAGCGAATATAAGCCGCCAGCCAAAGCGGTGTATCGACATCAGATGATAACAGCTCTAGCATCGCCACCGTCGCATCATAGACGGTTTCAACTGGCTCTCTTTCAGCAATCGCGCCTTGCAGCAATGCACAGATTGAGGTTAATGCCATCAGCCGCATACGGTCATTCATAATCGTTGCAGCATGCGCATCAGCCAGTTCCATTGTCATGCTGCCGAGATGTTCATCCAGCCGCGCCCGCCAGCTCACCGAGACTTGATTTCCGGGCTGCATAATTGGCCGCATATTGCGGGATTGACCCCCGCGCACCAGACCAGCATAGCGCCCATAATGTCGGGTCAGGATATGCACAATGGCGGCGTGTTCGCCATGCGGTCGGCAATCAATGATGATAGCGGTATCCGTCCATTCAGGCATGATCAGGCATTGAAGTCTAAACCCCAATCCCTGTATCGAGCAGGATCATCTAGCCAGTTTTTACGAAATTTGACATGGGTGAATAAATGCACCCGACGATCCAGCATGGTTTCTAATTCTTGTCTTGCCGCTTTACCAATTCGGCCAATGGTTTTGCCGCCCTTCCCCAGAATAATGCCGCGATGGCCTTCTCTTGCCACGTAAATGGAGCACCGAACTTCAGCGCTACCATCATCACGTTCGACCCATTCCTCGGTTTCTACGGTGAGCTGATAAGGCAGTTCTTCATGCAGATTAAGAAACAGTTTTTCACGCAAGATTTCCGCCGCCAGCAAGCGTTGAGGCAGATCAGATAGATCATCCGGATCATATAAATAAGGGCTATCCGGCATTTGCTCCGCGAGCCATGCTAGAATATCATCCGTGCCTTTGGCTTTTTCCGCCGATACCATAAAGATTTTGGTAAAATCATAAAGCTCTGACAGCGCACTTGTTCGCTTGATCACATGTTCAGGTGTTGTCAGATCAATTTTGTTAAGAATAAGCGCGGCTTTCACTTGCTTTTCTTTGATACTATCGAGAATCCGCAACGTATCAGCATCAATCTGGGCGCGCGCCACATCATGCACCAGCATAATCACATCACTATCACCGGCGCCTTGCCATGCGGCACTTACCATTGCCCGATCAAGGCGGCGCTTGGGTTGAAAAATACCCGGCGTGTCTACAAAAATCACTTGGCTTTCATTTTCCATAGCAATGCCGCGAATACAACTCCGCGTGGTTTGCACCTTTGGTGTAACGATAGATACTTTTTGTCCAATCATGGTATTCATCAAGGTTGATTTGCCAGCATTGGGCGCCCCGATCAGTGATACAAATCCTGCTTTGGTCATTGTCTTTTGCCCCCCGATGATGATGATGTTGCTGATGATGGTTTTGCTGATAGCTTAAGTGAATGGCTGAATTCATCTAACCAAGCCGCCGCCGCATGCTGTTCAGCCAGCCGACGTGAGCTGCCCTTTGCCTCAATGGATTGATCATTTAGCGTTATGGCAACGGTGAATTGCGGCGCATGATCAGGCCCTGTGCGATCAACAATGCTGTATTCGGGCAAGACTGAAAAATGTTTAAGCGCATATTCTTGCAAACGTGACTTCGCATCTTTTTCGAGCTGTGGGCGTGTTGCTAGTTTGTCTTTCCAGAGAGACAGCACAACTCGCTTTGCCGCATCATAGCCAGCATCACGCCAGATCGCGCCAATTAAGGCTTCTAACGCATCGGCAAGCACTTTATCGGTATTAGCAAGATCGGTGTTTGGCTGAACCCATAGGGCCTGCCCCAGCGATAACTGACGCGCCAATTCCGTCATTGTGATATTATCAATACAATCATGATAAAACCGCGTTAAAACGCCCTCACGCTCATCAGCAACTTGGCTGAATATGGCATCGGCAATGATCAAATTAATCACCCTGTCCCCCAAAAACTCAAGCCGCTGATTATTAATATCAGAATGTATACTGTTATTAATGCTGGGATGGGTCATCGCCTCAATCAGCAATTTTTGGTCAACAAAATGGTAGCTAATCTTATCTTCCAGAGATTTTTGCGCGTTAATGATATGGTCTGGTAATTCTGGCTTAGTTTTGCCCATTTAGTCTATACCCATCCCAATACGGCTAAAGCGAATAGCAAATGGCCATTTCCAAATCTCCCAGATATGGGCAGACCCATTATGTGAGAAGAACAAAAACTCCGCCCGACCAATAAGGTTCTTTTCTGGCACATTGCCAACCGACATCCGGCTGTCATTTGATCTGTCCCGATTATCGCCCATAAAGAAGTAATGCCCATCATCGACCAAAAACTCTCTGGTATTATTAGATAGCGGATAGGATTTATCCAGACGTTCCAAAATCATATATTCGCGTCCATTCGGCAGGGTTTCCATATAGGCCTGAACGGCGGGGTCAGCGGCCGCTGGGTCTGATGGATCAAGATCATGTTCAACGCGCGGCATCGCCTGACCATTGATGTAAAGCACGCTATCAATGACTTGAATACGGTCACCAGGTTTGCCAACCAACCGCTTGATATAATCAACACCCTCATTGCCCGGACGCCTGAATACCACGACATCACCATATTCAGGCTCACCCCGCCATACTCTATCTTTGATCGGAATAACCCCGAACGGAAAAGAATACCTTGAATAGCCATACGAGTATTTTGATACAAAGAGATAATCACCAACACGCAATGTCGGTATCATTGACCCTGATGGAATACTGAACGGTTCAAACAGAAATGACCGAAAAATAACAGCGATAACAATCGCCCAGAATATGGTCTTGGCAAAATCAAACCATGATGACGATTTCTTTTCCATCACTGCCTCTTTCTTTATGATCACAATACATCGAAATATTCAAATGGTGTTATGGCGCAGAAAATACCACAAAAGCAAGTGCCATGCCTGATTCATCTGACAATGAGATATCAATTTGCCAATTTTTAAGGGCTTTTGCATTGGCAGCATTCAAAGCAGACCCATAAAGCGTGACTTTCGGTGCCCCTGATGGATCGGGCAGAATTTCAATCTCATTAAGCGCAATAACCGCCTGACGATCAGCATTTATGGCTTTCCAGACAGCTTCTTTAGCCGCAAAGCGACTCGCCAGAAAGTCTATGCGGCGGCGGCCGCGGCTTATAGCTTCGTTTTGTTCTGCTGGTGTGTATATACGGTCAAGGAACCGATTGCCAAGCCGCTGGCAAGATGCCTCAATGCGAGCGGTGACTGTCATATCTGTCCCAATACCAATAATCATCAGGCTCGCGCTTCGTCCATATGTCGGCGCATTTCTATAATCGCTGGTTGCAGACCCATCATGACGCTCTCACCGATTAAGAAATGCCCAATATTAAGCTCGACAACTTCGGGGAGCGCGGCAATCGGGGCAACATTATCAACCCGCAAGCCATGACCGGCATGACATTCCAAGCCTAATGACTGGGTTAGTTTTGCCGCCGCGACAATGCGCGCATATTCGGCGTCCCTTTCGGCACCGGCGGGCAAATCACAATAACGCCCGGTATGTAATTCAACGATATCTGCGCCTAAATCAGCCGCCGCATTAAGCTGATCTGGGTTAGCCTCAATAAAGAGCGATAGCCTGATACCAGCGTCTTTCAGCGTTGCCAGAATAGGCGCTAGCCGCACCCGCATTCCAACCACATCAAGACCGCCTTCGGTTGTGACTTCTTCACGTTTTTCAGGCACGAAACAGGCCGCATTCGGCATCGTTGCAAGCGCAATATTAACCATCTCATCAGTTGCTGCCATTTCTAAATTAAGTGGCACAGATATCTCAGCCTTCAGCGCCTTTAAATCAGCCTCACGGATATGCCGGCGATCTTCGCGCAGATGTGCGGTAATGCCATCAGCACCTGCCTGCTCTGCCAACAGCGCCGCCTTAACAGGCTCCGGATGGTTACCGCCACGGGCATTACGGATTGTCGCCACATGATCAATATTGACCCCTAACCGCAAATATGACTTTTGAGAGTATGGTTCTTGAGACATTGCCTTTGGCTCTGATGAAATTGGCTGGATTGTCATATCTTTTCTCGCTCAACACTTTCAACAAACTTACTCGACCGCATAGCCGCTAAAATGGCATTCAGATGTTTGATATGGGTCACCTCAACATCTAGCTGAAAGCGGAAAAAATCAGATGACCGTTCGAGCAAGTGAATATTGCTAATATTGCCATCATATTGGCTGATCAGCATGGTGATTGAGGCAAGGCTACCCGGCTCATTCAGCAAGACAACGATCAAGCGTCCAGAAACATGCGCTGAGCCTTCTTTATCCCATTCAATATCAAGCCATAATTCGGGCATGTTATTAAACTTCTCAAGGACGGAACAATCGACCCGATGCACTGTTATGCCTTTCCCCGTTGTGATAATGCCAACAATACGCTCACCCGGCAAAGGGTAGCAGCAATTGCCGTTATGTACGGCCATCCCCGGCACCAATCCCTTAATCTCTAGGGCAACGTTTTTTTGTTTAGCTGTGCTTTTACTTGGCTTTGAGATTGGCCGTAATTCAGGATCAAGTTTTTGCAAGATACTCATGGTATTAACCGTCCCCTCACCGACCAGCGCATAGAGATGCTGAACGGTTTCAGCCTCAAAACTGATTAAACAAGGCTCCAGCATATCATCTGATAAATTGAGATTATGCTTACGGCTGTCTTTTTCAAGCAGAGCCCGGCCAAGGCGCGAAAACTCAACTTCTTTTTTAATTCTGATAAACCGCCGCAAGGCTGAGCGGGCGCGCCCTGTCGCCATAAAATCTTCCCACTCAGCGTTAGGAATGGCATCAGGGCTGGTAATAATTTCAACCTGATCACCATTTGATAAAACGGTGGCTAATTGCCGATGCTTGCCATTGATCCGAACACCAACACAAGTATTGCCAATATCCGAATGCACAGCATAGGCAAAATCGATCGCCGTAGCATTTCGCGGCAAGGCAATCAGGCGGCCTTTAGGGGTGAAGCAGAACACCTGATCCCGATACATCTCAAGTTGCGTGTTTTCCAAAAACTCCTCTGGGGTGTCTGCCCGATTAAGAATATCTCGCAAATCATTGAGCCAGTTAAAGCCTTTGATATCACTTGGGTTAATCTGGGTTTTGCCGGTTTTATATCGCCAATGGGCGGCGACGCCATCCTCGGCGAAACGATGCATGGCTTCGGTCCGAATCTGTATCTCAATCTTTTTCTTATATGGGCCAATAATAGTCGTATGTAACGACTGGTACTGATTGGTTTTTGGCGTTGAAATATAATCTTTGAAGCGTCCCATGACGGTCTGATAATGCGTGTGCAATAGCCCAAGCGCCTGATAGCAAGTCGGGATATCATCCACAATAATCCGAAATGCCATGACATCTGATAACTCTTCCATATCAACTTTTTTGCTCTGGGTTTTGCGCCAGATGGAATACAGTGTTTTGGTTCGCCCCGTGACCTGACAATTAACCCCACAGCGCGTCAGATGCTCCTGCAATTCACTTTTAATTTGTTCGATCATATCCTTGGCACTAGCCGTCAGATATTCTAACCTTGATTGTATCGACTCACGCGGTTTTTCATGAAGCACCTGAAATGAAATATCCTCCAGCTCATTCTGCAGGCTGGATAGTCCAATACGTTCGGCTAAAGGCGCAAAAATACTCAAGGTTTCATGGGCAATACGCTCGCGTTTTTCGGCTTTCGTAATGGCAAAAATCGTTCGCATATTATGCGTCCGATCCGCCAGTTTCACCAATAAAACACGGATATCATTACTCATCGCCATAACGAGCTTGCGAAAGTTTTCGGCTTGCTTGTTATCGCTCTGCATTTCCATCTGGGTCAGCTTGGTAACGCCATCGACAAGATTAGCAATTTCTTGGGAAAATTGAGCTTTGATTTGCTCAAGGGTAACGCCGGTATCTTCAACAACATCATGTAATAACGCGGTGACAATCGTCGATGGATCAAGATGCATATCAGCAAGGATAGACGCGACCTCAACCGGATGCGTGTAATAGGGCTCACCCGAAGAACGGGTTTGCCCCTCATGCGAGGTTTTACAAAACTCATAAGCGCGTGCAATCATATCCGCATCAAGTTGCGGATAATATGGCTTAATTCGACGACAAAGGTCTTTAGCCGTTATGACAGATATCATAGCTTCCATGAAAATAGAATCGCATGCCACCGGCAATTATGCCAAGCAAAAAGCGCAATAAGACAGAATTATATTGTTAAAATCGGTTTATATTGAACCCGATTAAGCCAAATTAAATCTCATCTGTTTCGGCGCCAAGATCATTATCGCCAAATCCACCTTCATCAGCAAAGCTGCCTTCGTCTGCGGTGAAAATGTTTGCTGTATCAATGGCGGCTTGTGCTGGTGCTTCTTCTGTGCCTGCCGACTCAACTTGCATTCCACTTTCATCGGCAATCTGATCAACGCTGTCATTAGTATAGGCTGAAATATCATCTTTGGCGATGCTAGCCGCCTCATCATTGCTGGTCTGCTCTTCTTCACGGCGACTAATTTGCTGAAGGCTTTTGATCAGTTCTTCTTGTATCTCTTCGGTGGAGATGGTTTCAGCCGCAATTTCACGCAACGCAACGACGGGATTTTTGTCATTATCACGATCAACCGTAAGCGGATCACCTGAGGCTATGCCGCGCGCACGCTGGGCGGCAGTCAAGACAAGATCAAAACGGTTGCTGATTTTTTCAATGCAATCTTCGACGGTGACGCGAGCCATTTTTTCAACTCCATATAAAGGGATGACGCTTTATAATCAATTTATGAAAAAAAGACAACACCTGACATGATTTGGATCGCCCAATTAAAAATGGCATGATGATTACTCAGGTTTAATATTCTGCTCAGGGAGCTGCGAGATTAGCGCATCTATGGATTGCCCTGTCACTGGGTGCACCCAGTGCGGCGCCAGATCACGCAATGGATAGAGAACAAAGGCGCGCTGATGCATTCGCGGATGCGGTAATATTGGATTTTCTGACTGTACCTGACCGGCAAAATCAACAATATCCATGTCTATGATGCGGGCTTCGTTACGGGTGATGCGAATACGCCCCATATCCATCTCAACAATATGAATAGCAGCAATCAGCTGATCTGCTGTCAGTTCTGTTTCAACCGCAACAACGGCATTATAAAACCATGGCTGATCGGATACTGGAACAGGTTCGGTGCGATACCATGGCGATATATCCAAGACAGTTAATTCTGTATCTGCGATGAGACGATCAAGGGCGGCAAGACAGCCTGATTTAGGATTATCATAACCAGATATTGATAAATTCGCACCGATTCCAATATAAGATTTATAGTTTGTTTTCATGATATTTATGCTAATTTAGAAGAAGGTTCGATGATTGCCTCATTTATATTTATGTTGCAACGCTATTATATCAATCATCACATTTATTTTTCCTTATAGTTCAAACTGTCATAATTTTAACGTATAGAAAGAATAACAATGTTAAACATTAAATCTGATCTCCGCTTTGCTGTTTTCATTGACGGCTCAAACTTTCACGCCAGCACAAAAGCCCTTAACTTTGATGTTGATTTTGAAAAATTATTGCGAGTCTTACGGCAATCCGGCCATCTGGTGCGGGCGTATTATTATACCGCGTTGCCAGATAATAATGAGTATTCACCGATCAAGCGCATAGCTGATTGGCTGGATTATAATGGCTATACAGTGGTGTCTAAACCGTGGCGTGACTTCACCAATAGCGAAACTGGCCAACGCCGAATTAAGGGCAATATGGATATGGAACTAGCCCTTGATATGATCAAACTTGCCAATCATGTTGAGCATGTTGTGTTATTTTCAGGTGACGGCGATTTCTGCCGGCTCTTGCATGAGGTTCAAGACAAAGGGGTTAGCGTCACCGTTATCTCAAGCAATAAATTAGTTGCTGACAGTTTACGGCGGCAAGCTGATGATTTTATCGAAATGAAACAGATACAGCATCTGATCGAACGTGAAGATCATGTTGATCATGGTGATCATGTTGATCATGGTAATCATGGTAATCATGATTTTCATGATAATCAAGTTGATGCAAAAGATGTTAAAAAAGCTGAAGCCGAAATCATTAGCTGACCAATCTGATATGTCTGTTAATCCACCACAAGATTGTCATTTATGCCCGCGGCTGCTAGAATTCCGCCAGCTTCAGCAAGCCAGGTTTCCAGACTGGTATAATGCCCCTGTGCATGGCTTTGGCGCTATAGATGCAAAGGTCGCGATTGTTGGATTAGCTCCCGGATTGCGCGGTGCCAATCGAACGGGACGTCCATTTACCGGTGATTTTGCAGGAAATTTACTCTATCAAATGATGCAGAAACATGGCTGGACATCGGGGCAGTTTGATCCAGATGGGGATGATGATCTGGTATTGCATGGGGCACGAATTATCAATGCTGTGCGCTGTCTGCCACCACAAAATAAACCTCTGCCCATAGAGATTAAAACCTGCCGCCAGTTCCTTGAAAAAGACCTCCTGAACATGCCAGCGGTAAAGGTATTCATGACTTTAGGCCAGATTGCCCATAACTCGCTTCTGGATATGCTTAGCTTAAAGCGCAGTGACTATAAGTTTTGTCATGGCGGGGAGTGGCAACTCAATGATGGCAGAACAATCATCTCATCCTATCATTGCTCGCGCTACAACACCCAAACACGGCGACTAACTGAGCCTATGTTCAATGATATTTTTACCCGCATTAATGCGATTATAAATCACCTTTAAGCACTCTTGCCTTTTGGCGATCCCAATCACGGCGCTTAATCGCCTCACGTTTATCGTGTTTTTTGCGGCCTTTGGCCAGACCAAGCGCGACCTTGGCTAGACCCCGATCATTGAAATAAAGGCTAAGCGGCACCAGCGTCATTCCATCCCGATTAATATGCCCCAAGAGACGGTTTTGTTCTTTCTTTTTAAGGAGCAGATAGCGATGCCGTTTAGGGTCGTGATTGTCACGCGCGCCATCATATTCGGGGATATTGGCATTAATCAGCACTAATCGGCCTGATTCTTCAGCGGCATAAGCCTCCGCAATGCTGGCACGACCACGGCGCAACGATTTGACCTCACTGCCTAACAGAATGAGACCAGCCTCAATCGTTTCGATAATATCGTAATCATGACGCGCCTTGCGGTTTTCCGCAACACGCCCAACAGATATGGTCGAGGCCATTTTGATCCCCTATTTGACCTAGCTGATCAGATTTAGCTGTTGCATGATCAGGCGGACAGTCTGTTTCGACGTATTGGATATATCTGTCATTGGCAGACGCATCTCCTCACTGCCAATGCCAATACCTAATAGACTAGCCGCATATTTGACTGGCCCTGGGCTAGTTTCACAGAACATCGCGCTATGAAGTGGCATGATCTTGGCATTTATTGCCATAGCAGCCGCGATATCGCCAGCATCCCATGCTTCATGCATATCAGATAGCATCCGAGGAGCCACATTTGCAGTCACAGAAATACAGCCATGACCACCAGCCGCCCGAAATGGTAATGCCGTCCCATCCTCACCCGATAACATGCTAAATCCTGAACCTATGGCATTGGCCAGCATGGTTGGTCTGGATAAATCTTGTGAGCTATCTTTGACGCCAGTAATATTAGGATGTTCAGCTAATGCGACCATCGTATCAATATCCATGCTGACAACCGAACGCCCCGGAATATCATAAATGACAACCGGTACATCTGATGCCTCGGCGACAGCTTCGTAATGCCGCATTAAGCCATTTTGCGTGGGTTTATTATAATATGGCGTCACGACAAGAACCGCATTAGCCCCTACTTGGCTAGCATGACGGACAAAATCAACCGCCTCAGCCGTTGAGTTTGAGCCAGCGCCAGCAATAACAGGCACCCGGCCAGCCGCTTCATCAATACATAATTCCACCACGAGCTTATGCTCATCATGGCTGAGCGTAGGAGACTCGCCAGTTGTGCCAACGGGAATAAGGCCTTTTGTACCTTCGCTAATTTGCCATGAGACTAGTTTTCGAAAGGCGGCTTCATCAACAGCGCCATTCTTAAATGGCGTCACCAGAGCAACATATGAACCCCGAAAAAGTGGATCGCCTGTCATCATTATCTTATATCCCATAAAGTCAGTTTTCTGAAATGCGACAATAAAACTAACCGCGCTATACTTCAAGGTTTCGTTTTGATCTAAGATTAAATAGAATAATGATGCCCATATAAATCAGGATAGCGTAAATGATACTGCCAAGTTATAGAGACCTAGAAGCCGCGGTTAAACGCACAGCACCGCATATCGTTCAGACGCCTTTACTCGAATCCGCTTTGTTAAACGACTATATTGGCGGGCGCGTTTTAATAAAGGCAGAACCCTTGCAGAAAACCGGATCATTCAAGTTTCGCGGTGCTACCAACGCCATTTGGAACTTACCCGATGAGGTGACGCATGTTGTTGCCTATTCATCAGGCAATCATGCCGCCGCCGTTGCCGCCGCTGCTGCCTCACGCGGGATGATTGCAACAATTATCATGCCCGAAGACGCGCCAGCCATGAAAATCGCCAATACAAAGGCCTTCGGCGGGCAGGTTGTGACCTATGATCGCTATAAGGAAAGCCGAGAAACCATTGGTGCTAAATTGGCGAAAGAGCAAGGCGCAACATTAATCCCACCTTTTGAATATCTGCCCGTTATCGCAGGTCAAGGCACCATAGGGGTTGAGGTATCGGATTGGCTAAAGCAGCAAAATGTTACTCCTGATCAGCTGATTTGCTGTACTGGAGGCGGCGGTTTGCTAGCAGGGATAAGCATCGGTATTCACCACCATTTTCCAGATGTCACCATCATTGCCGCCGAACCAGAAGGATTTGATGATTTCAAACGATCACTGGAGTCGGGCAAGCGGGTCAGCAATGATCCTAATGCGCGATCCATATGTGATGCTATTGTCACCCCCACGCCGGGTGAGATGACCTTTGCTATCAATAGCCAGCATGTTAGCCAGGCTGTTGCGGTTAGGGATGATGACGCGCTTAACGCGATTGCTGTTGCCTGGCAATATCTAAAGATTGTGGCAGAACCCGGAGGAGCCGTAGCCTTAGCCGCGATCTTGGCTGGTAAAGTCGATGTCAGGAATAAAACGACGGTTGTCATTGTTTCTGGCGGCAATGTTGATCAAGACATATTTAACCGTGCCCTTAATATGCTCTAAAATCCATGCTCTAAATATCAATATTGAGCAATTATTAAGGATTAGCCACGGCCACGATATCCGGCAACACCCTGATCAGGTATCCAGACACCTTCAGGTGCTGTTCCATGCTGCCAGAACACATCAATCGGCATACCGCCGCGAGGATACCAATAGCCACCTATGCGAAACCAATGCGGTTCCATCAATTCCACGAGCCGCTTGCCAATATCAACCGTGCAGGCTTCGTGAAAAGCCTGATGATTGCGAAAGCTATTGAGATATATTTTCAGCGACTTGGATTCGACCATCCACTTATTCGGAATATAGTCGATCATGAGATGGGCAAAATCAGGCTGTGCCGTAACCGGGCAAAGTGAGGTAAACTCAGGCTGAGTAAACCTTGCCACAAACATCGTATCAGGATGCGGATTAGGCACACGGTCGAGAACCGCTTCTTCTGGTGATTGAGGAAGTAACGAAGGCTTCCCTAAATGTGTAAGATTTTCCATATCAAAACCCTCTAAAGGTATTCATTTGCGTGTTGGTTATATTAGCATGATATATGTGTATAATTAATGTGAATGCTTATCCATATCTTTGATGTCTTTTGCCATGATAGCAATCTCAATCTCACCAGCTTTTTCAAAGATCAGTGTTACAGGATACATAGTATCAGCGGCAATAGGCTGATTTAACTTCATAAACATAAAATGATACCCTCCCGGCTCAAGCATGACCTTTTCGCCAGCTGGCAGGGGCAGGCCATCAGCTAATGGCCGCATCCGCATCACATCATTTACCATAGACATTTCGTGTATCTCCACCTTGCCAGCGAATGCGGCGGCAATCCCTATCAGCCGATCATCATGATCACCTTGATTATGGATCATGACATAGCCTCCGGTCACTGGCTTATTGCCGATAGTTGCCTTAATCCAAGGATCATGCAAGATCAGGTCGCCAGCCATAATCTCATCAGCTTGTGCCAATGAGACTTGTGCTAACGATATGGGGATGAGACTTGCCAGCATGAGCATCAGTCCAACCATCAGGCGCGCTATCACATTAAGATTTATGAACTGACTATCCAGCGGTTTCTTAGCCATGAAAGCCATGTTTTTCATCCTGCCATGATAACAACTAAATCCGCCAGATTAGTACCACTAGACCCTGGCCGAAACAAGCCTCCGCACTGATTAAGCAGGTTCCAGACATCATGCCGCAGTAACGCCTTTTGCGCCGCCGAAACATCTAGTTCCATCTGGCTGTCTAATATGGCGCCTGCCGCATCTGTTGGGCCATCTCTGCCATCGGTTCCGGCGGCAAGAATCAGCCACGGGATATCGGCATCCTGCATGGCAAGGGCAAAGGCAAGAGCAAGTTCTTGTGAGCGGCCACCTAGCCCATGATCTGAGGATAAAGTTACCACGGTTTCGCCGCCTGTAATGCCAATGACAGGCCGACCAGATGAGCCAGCAGATGAAGAAGCAGATGATTTTATAAGCGTCGCCAAATGGCTTGCCATGTGACTAGCCTCACCTGCCAGACGCGGCAGTGCGATAATATCAAGCGGCAATGCTGTCGCTATGTTCGGCTTGATTGCGGATATCAGCCCCGTATGAACAACTTGTCTATTACTGGCTAAAATATGGCTTTTGACATGATCAAAAACAGCATGATCAGGGGGTAAAGGCGGTTTGGCTTGGCAGTTTTCCAGATGCCCAATAAACGCCTTCATAAAGGGGTAATCCGCTAGACCTAATGTTTTGATTAAATCCATGCTATCCGATAATGGAACAGGATCACCAACCATGATACCACTGCCGATAGACGCTAATTCATCATCTTCAACGTCTGAAATAATAAACTGTGTGATCTGAGCAGGATGTGCCATCGCCGCCAGCCGCCCGCCTTTGATTTTCGATACTAGGCGCCTGATTGCGTTAATCTGATGAATATCGCCACCACTAGCCAGCAGACGTTCATTAAGCAAAACTTTGTCAGCCAAGGTTAGAGGCGGGTTTGGGTTAACCATCAATGCAGATGCGCCGCCACTAAGCAAAACCAGTAAATGATCATCTGCTGTTAATGACTGACATAATGCCGCCGCTTTAAGTCCAGCCGCCAGACTCTGTTCATCAGGGACAGGATGCGAGGATAAGATTACTGGCCATAGATGCTGATTTGGCGCTGTCTCTGGATCATTGCCATCATCACTTCCAGCATGTGCTGGCGCAATGATAAGTGCCTTATTCGGCGCAACCCGCACCCCTTCATCATATGCCGCCTGCGCCATGCCAAGAGCGGCTTTACCCACCGCAAGGATGGCTGAAAAACTCTCAGGCCTGATCTCTGGCTTAGCCTCTCGATGACCTGCCGCCAAGGCTTGCCGCACCACCTGATCAGGCTGACCGGCAGCCACCACCTGATCATAAAGATTAATCGCTATCTGGCGCCAATCGGCAAGCATGCGCGGCTACCGCTGGTTCTGTCTAAGCAATTTTGCCATCGCCACAATGTTTTCAGCCATGCGCGTTGATGCGGCGTCAATCATCTGACCTTCATACATAACCGCGCCTGCGCCTGCCGCCTCTGATGCTTCCAGTGCCTTTATCATGGCCTCAGCCTTGGCAATATCCTCATCGCCAGGGGTAAATATTGCATTTGCTAAGGCAATTTGTGATGGGTGGATAGCCCATTTGCCTGCCATGCCAAGCGCGCGGGCGCGTTTTGCAACAACATTATAGCCGTCAGGATCGTTAAAATCGCCATAAGCACTATCCATCGGGATAACGCCATTAGAATGACATGCGGCGACCATAGCTGATAATTGATAATGCCATATATCGCCGGGATAATCGGGAATAGCACCACCGATAGATATTGTCGGCGCCCGAATAGTAGCGGCATAATCACCAGCACCAAAATGCAGGGCTTCAAGTCGATGCGCGCCGATATAGCGGTTATAGCCTGCGATATCATTTATCGCCATAACGCCGGCAGCGCTCTCAATCAGGCCTTCCATGGTGATGATACGGTCAAGCCCCATGGCACGACAAGTCTGGGTGATGATGAGATCAGCCGCATATAGATCATCACGGCATCCCAATTTTGGAATAATAATCGTATCAATATAGGCCCCTGCCGCTGTGATCAGGGTCGTGATATCCTCGATTGTCCAGGCGGTATCCAGACCGTTCACCCGCACTGATACAGATTTGCCAGCGCCCCGCCAATCGTGGGATTTTAAGGCTTCAATGGCGAGCTTTCGCGCCTCAGCCTTGGCATTTGGGGCAACTGAATCTTCTAAATCAAGAAACACTGCATCGGCATCTGATTGCGCCGCCTTTGCCATCATTTTTGCGGATGAGGCTGGGCTAGATAATAAACACCGGCGGAGCCGTGTACTAGGTTCTGGTATTGATAAATGAGACATAAATTTATCCTGTCAAAAGCAATATACGTTATCTATATGACAGGATCAATGGCGTGCAGGCAAGGTCTAAAGGGGTCTACCAGCCGGTTATATTAATGATGCGTTGTGCTGTTGGGGCATGCTCTGATAATGATTGCACGGGCAACTCATCGGCACGAAATGCTCCCCAAGATGTCATTTCAGCATCATGGGCAACCGTGGGATTAACCGGATACTCATAATTTGTGCTGGAATAAATCTGCTGTGCTGTTGGCTCCGACAACCATTCCAAAAATGCCA
Organism: Alphaproteobacteria bacterium; assembly: GCA_016778985.1. Classification (GTDB taxonomy): domain Bacteria; phylum Pseudomonadota; class Alphaproteobacteria; order Puniceispirillales; family UBA1172; genus UBA12202. The sequence goes on from JADHOM010000015.1 coordinate 39,021, forward strand.
CTGCTGTATCATATTTATCCGTACTCGCCACAATACCGGCGCCAGTAATATTGACATGCTGACCATGATCACCATCACCTTGATTGAGAAAAACAATGCGCAGAGATTTTGCCCATTCTTGCTGTTCGGTTTTTTTCAGATTGTACTTCATCAAGCCGTAGTAATAGGTATTCATAAGCGCAACATCACAAAGCCCGGCATGAATAGCACTGGCCTGCGCTCTGTCATTACCTTGGGGTTTTCGCGCCATATTTGCCACGAGCGCGGCCGCCCAGTCTTGCGCTGCCGCCTCACCATTATGGGCAATCAAAGAGGCTAGCAACGCGCGGTTGTATGGATGACTGCCTTTGCGCGTACATACCCGCCCTTTCCAGCGCTCATCAGCCAAGTCTTCTATCCGCTTCAGCTCATCAGGATGGACACGTTCCGCCGAAATAACGGCTACCCTTGCTCGTGTAGATAACCCAAACCAATGGGCGTCTGGATCACGCCATTTTGCCGGAATATTTTTTGTTAAGACAGGTGAGTCCACTGCCGCAAAAATATCCATCTCATCTAATTCTGCCAGGCGTGAAATATCCACCGTTAGAACAATATCCGCTGGTGTATCATCACCTTCTGCGGCTAGTCTTTGTGCCATGCCTTTAGACAGATGCAAAACCTTTAACTCCACCCCTGTTTCTTGCGTATAGGCATCTAGAAGAGGCTCAATTAATTGCGCAGTTCTTGCCGAATAAATATTAAGCACTTCGGCCTGTGCCGCCTTCGCTATCAAGCTAAACTCTGACATGCCAAGACCGAGAACCGTCACCGTAACCATGACCAGATATGATAATTGCCTTAACAGAACTGAAAACATCTAAACGCTTTCCCTTTTTTGATAATGAGAATAATTATCATTATTACTACTAAATACAAATAACTACAACAAAATTCATCAAATGAAAATTACTACTTATTCATAAATTGGGGTAATTTTTAGAAAATAAAGCCTGGCTGAAAATCTTGGGGCGCCAGCTCAAAACTATCAAAGATAAAGCCGGGTGAAGTCACGCATGTCACCAAAACAAAATCATCGCGCGCTGAGGCGGTTTGCCAATGCCCGGCATTAACCGTCAGTTGTGGCACCTCACCTGCGGCAAGGTTCATGCCGATGGTCAATTGTTCCACTTCTGGCTTATCATCCTCATCCTGAAGTGGCGGCACACGCGAAAACGCCAGTGCTCCACCAGCAATCCACGACCAAACTTCATCGGCATCCGTCACTCTATGCCAATGTGAGGTTTCGCCCTTTTTGAGAAGAAAATAAATGGCTGTCATGGCGCCGCGCGTCTCCCCATCGGGGCGACTGTTAAATGTCTCACGATACCAGCCGCCTTCGGGATGTGGCTGGAGCTCAAGGGCGGCAATAATGTCTTCTGCGGTCATATTCATGGTCATATTCATGGTCATATTCATGGTCATATTCATTGTCATTCTCATTACATTCACTAATAAATATGCCTTTACCGACAGATACGGCAAGCCCTTTTCGCCTTTAAATGTGTAAAAACCCAAAATTTAAGGCGAAATAATCAGGTCTAGGCAGAAAAACGTCAACGCCCCCGATGAAACCGCCAGCAATGTGTTGCCGCGCCATAGCATTAACCCAATTGTCACAGCAAAGGCGGGCAGTCTGGCCATCAAGGATGAGCTGGCAACAAGACCCGATGGATGCACAACAACAAGCATCATGACACCGCATACCATGGCATAAGCCACCGCATTAATCCATTTCATCAAAAGGCTTTCCGGTGATATCCGGTTAGCCAAGAGCACCCCAAGCACGCGCCAGATATCGGTAGCAATAAATGCGAGAATTATCAATAACCAGAGATAAGGGGAAGATGCATCTATCATGGCTAATCCCCCCTATTCTGATGGTTGGAAAGTTCTGATTTCGTTAGTCGGTGCTGGCGTTTGTGGCGCACTTGCCTTGCCGTAATCAGACGCGGCAACATAATCAATGTGCCGCCAGCCACACCAGCGAGCAGGATAGCCCATTCGCCAATGATAGGGTAAAGCAATGGCGCCAATACGCCACCTGCGACACCAGCATAGCGAAATAACTGTACCCTGATCTTGGCCACCATCATGAGGATATATAGCGGCGTTGTGAAGACAATCGCCTTGAGCATGAGCGGCGGCACCAAATCAACCAGATAAAAGCCGAGCAACGTGCCGAGCATACCAATAGCAAATAACGGCAACGCAAAAGCCATAAAATAAATCACCATAGCACGATCAGCGACCTTACCGCGAACAACTGATAGCTGTATCCAAGTCGTAATCGCCAGAAAATGCATTAGGATGATCTGTTTTATGATGGCGGTGCCATGACGGCGAAACCCTACTAAATCAACAGTTGAGACGACCATTAGCATCATCCGCATATTGGCCAGCGCCACCGCCATGAATATAACTGCCGCTGAGGCGCCTGCCAGATAGAGGCTGGCCAACGCCACCTGCCCTGGCATGCCCCAGACTAAGGCGCTGGTGGCAAGGGCTTCTTTCAGCCCAAATCCGGCTTCACGGGCAATGGCGGCAAATCCAACCATAGAAAAGAATAAGCCTAACCCCGGCACTTGGCACAAATCGCGGAAAGCCAGATAGGCCACTTGTTTTGGCTCATCCAACGGCACAAAGCGAGCCTCTTGCGGACGCGGTGATAGATGGTCGTGGTCTTGCCCCATAAATTACTCTTACTCGGATGTTTTTTCACGGTCAAGATCAGCAATAAGATCAGTAAATTTCTTATCCAAAATAGATCACAGGCTTGTCGAATGAGATGAAGCAGATTAATCTCTATTCAAAAGATGTGATAAAATCAATATTGAGGGAGTACCCAAGGTCATGGCATCACAATATCAAGATATCTATAATCAGTGGAAACATGACCCAGAAGCTTTCTGGATGCGCGCGGCAGATCAGATCGACTGGTTCACCGCCCCCCAAACCTGTTTTAATGGCAACGGCAATGCATCTGGTCAGTGGTTTCCAGATGCGGCCACCAACACCTGCTATAATGCTGTTGATCGGCATGTCCTGGCAGGCCGTGGTGATCAGGCGGCATTGATCTATGACAGCCCGATTACCGATCAAGCCTATCAGATCAGCTATGCCGAATTACTTGATGAGGTCGAAACCCTAGCGGCAGTGCTGGCCAAGCGCGGCATCAGCAAAGGTGACCGTGTCATTATCTATATGCCGATGGTGCCGGAGGCCGTCATAGCTATGCTGGCGGTGGCACGGCTAGGGGCGATCCATTCGGTTGTCTTTGGTGGCTTTGCGCCGGCAGAACTTGCCATCCGCATTAATGACGCAACCCCCAAGGCAATGATCACCGCCTCATGTGGGATTGAGCCATCGCGGGTCATTCCCTATAAGCCGTTGCTCGATCAGGCGATTGAAGACGCCACGCATAAGCCCGATTTGTGTCTGATCTTACAGCGTCCGCAAATCACCGCAACACTGATAGAAGGCCGCGATCTGGATTACAAGGTGGCGATGACAGAGGCGCGCGCTGCCGGATTAAAGCAAGACTGCGTGCCAGTGGCGGCGACCGATCCACTCTATATTCTCTATACGTCTGGCACAACAGGTCAGCCGAAAGGCGTGGTGCGTGATAATGGCGGCCATATGGTTGCGTTGATGTGGACGATGGATCATATCTATGGGGTTGAGCCAGGGGATGTGTTCTGGGCGGCATCTGATGTGGGCTGGGTCGTTGGCCATAGCTATATCTGTTATGCGCCGTTGCTGTTTGGATGCAGTAGCGTGATTTATGAAGGCAAGCCCGTTGGCACCCCCGATGCAGGCTCATTCTGGCGCGTTATCAGCAGCTATAATGTTAAGGTTTTATTCACCGCGCCAACGGCGTTTCGCGCTATTCGCAAAGTTGATCCCAAAGGCGATTTAATCAATGCCTATGACATGTCAGGTTTTAAAGCCCTGTTCCTGGCAGGGGAGCGAACAGACCCTGATACGCTTCACTGGGCCGAAGACAAGCTGAACGTACCGGTCATTGATCACTGGTGGCAAACCGAAACAGGCTGGACGATTGCCGGCAATACGCTGGGCTGTGGGTTGGTTGACGTGCCGGCAGGATCATCAGGGCGGCCGATGCCGGGCTATGATGTGCAGGTGCTTGATGATGGGGGGCACCCCGTTGATGCCGGAACGCTGGGCAATATTGTTGTCAAACTGCCATTGCCGCCGTCATGCCTGCCGACGTTATGGGGCGCCAATGAACGGTTTAGAGAGGCGTATCTGGATACATTTCCAGGGTATTATATGACGTCAGATGCGGGCATCATTGATGCTGATGGCAATGTTTTTATCATGGCGCGTACCGATGATATTATTAATGTCGCTGGCCACCGGCTATCGACTGGCGGCATGGAAGAAGTGATCACCAGCCATGCCGATATCGCCGAATGTGCGGTAGTGGGCGCGGCCGATCAATTGAAAGGCCAGTTGCCTGTCGGCTTTTATGTGATTAATGACGGTGTTGATAAAACCGCAGAAGCGCTGGAAGCTGAGCTAATACAGCTCGTCCGCAGCCAGATCGGGGCGGTGGCGGCGTTCAAAACCGCTGTTGCGGTGAAACGTCTGCCAAAAACGCGATCAGGCAAGGTTCTGCGCGGGACAATGCAAAAGATTATTGATGGTGAGCCGTATAATATGCCAGCGACGATTGATGACCCGGCGATACTGGATGAGATCACCGAAGCGCTGAACGCACGCGGCTTGGTGAAGTAGGTTTCTAGCCTGATAACGTGGTTGAAATCTTCATCAAGAGGTGGATTGCCGCAAGAACTACCAAAAAATTACCAAAAAATTGCCAAAAAAATTGAGAGAGGGAGCGCCCCTCTCAATTATGATAAGTGGTTTATTTCTCTATAGGGATAACATAACTGGCTGGATACTCTCGGTGCTTGTCGGTGATGGAATCCGTAATGCCCAAATCAAGAAAAACGGCGCTGGCAATAATTTTGCCGCCAATCGTACTCGGCACAGATGCCGTGACCTCCCTGCCGTCTTCGGTTTTACAGGTCATGATAAGGACATCATCACTGCGTCTAATCATCTGCGTGCTGGGTATTTTAGCCTTGAGAGACATGCGTTTATTTGACAATTGACAAGTGCCTGAACTGCCATCACTGAATGAGATTGCCATCGGCACAAACGCATCATTGGTTAGTGAGGCGCAAGACATAAGCGATAGACCGCCGACGATTACAAGGGCGGTCCGAAGCAATGGCTTTGCCCGAAATAGTCTGCCTATTGGAGGGTTAATGGTATTAATAGTTGGTTTTCTCCCATAAGATTTTGTTAAATCCTGTTGGCAAGAAAAGGCCACTAATAAAATCAGGAAAGAGGACTAGCGCGACTAACCCACCACACCATAATTGCATCCTGCAAATATTTTAAAAACATATCTAGTTATCAGATTTTTGGCAAGAGGAATGTATCGCTGCGGGGGTTGAGGGTGAAGCTATCCTCGCTCTTGTTATATAAGCCCTCAGATTTTTATGCTGAAAACTGGTAGGGCTATATTGTATCTTTAGAAGTTCTACTATTAATCATTCAAAGTAATCGGCATTAAGCTTTTTTACTTCAAGGGTTTTTTGCGAAACACATCCATCCCCATGTTTAATCATTAGCCTCGATAAGGTGTCACCATCTATCAAAACGATACGCTGGGGGACTTTTTCAGCTGTTTCTTTTGCTGACTTTGAAAATGAAGATGTCGTTACAAACAAACCCTTTTGTGCTTGCTGAACATTTAGGGCGCCGGTAAAACTTCTCACTGCCTCCGATGAAATAGTGCTGTCACTTTGATACCGCTTAGCTTGAATATATACGCTTTCAAGACCAAGTATATCCTGATTAATTAAGCCATCTACCCCGTTATCACCTGACTTACCCAATACCTGACCTGCATTATCGTCATCACCCCCATAGCCAATGCTTAACAGCAAATCGACAATAACTTTTTCAAAAAAATCTGGCGACGAAGACTGCAATTGATCCAGCAATTCTGCTGCCAAACTGTCCTCAATCTCCTCGAGAGCTTCCGTTATCTTATCAAGTGGGGTTAGCGCAAACTCATCTTCCTGTTTATCTGTACCCGCATGCGCCCTAGTGCCTTTTCTATTTTGAAAGTCAATGAATGCTGGCAGCGAACGTAAATCATTCACTAATATGTCTTCCTTTTGGGATTCAAAAAAACTCTGCCCATCAGGTGTAATGCTAACAAAGCCTCGCCTAGTGGTAGCCAGCAATCCTGCTTGAAACAAATAGATTGCAGCCCAATGGGTTCTATCAATATATCGTCTTTGATTACCGCTTTTTGTAGTCTCTAATCTTGCTTGAGCCGATAAGTCAAACTCATCGGCGATTTTATTTGCGCTCTCTCGCACATTGATTTAACCAGCGCTAGCAAGTCTCAACAAAGGCTGAAAAAATTTCGTAAAAGGCGGACAGGTATCCAGCATCTTATTCCTCCAAAAGATCAATATCCCTCTGGCGAAACGCACTTGCCCAAACATAAAACTAAGGTGTTGCGCGGAACGATGCAAAAGATTATTGACGGGATCAGTTTTACGACCCCGGCAACCATTGACGACCCAGCTATTTTTGATGAGATTACCGCCGCCCTCAAAGCACGCAACCTGATTGGTTAAGGGTAAGGGGTGATCATAGCTTGATAATCTTTTGCTGATGTTATTAGTAGCCATAAATGTTTGTGGTGAAAACATAACTTAGGCTCAATGAGTTGATCAAAGAGGCCTTAACCCTCATCAACTACAGCCGTGTGTGAATTGCCTTTGATGCTATATAACGCTTAATAACCTTTTTGAGAAGTGTCTAGCTAATAAGGTATTAAACTTCTAGCTGAAATATTATTTGGAATATGTATATACCTATAAATAGTTGTGGACAAAACTAAGCTGTGGTGTGAATATATTCAAAGCTTATGTTCCGGGCTTATTCTTTAATAGATCAAGAAAATATTGAAACTGAGATAAAGGCTCTTGAAATGCAGAGAAAATTTACCACGATTTTAGCTTTAGACGTCGTTGGATTCAGTAAACTTATGTCAATCGACGAAGATAGAACTTTGGTAAATTTACAAGCTAGACGGAAAATTATTGATCCACTTATCGAGATAAAAGGGGGTAGAATATTTAATACGGCTGGAGATAGCGTATTAGCAGAATTCTCTAACCCAGTAGACGCTGTAGAATGTGGTGTACAAATTCAGAATAAATCAGTCTCAATTAATAACAAAGCTGATGAAGCTGATAGGATGAGTTATAGAATAGGCCTCAATATGGGCGAAGTAATAGTATCCGACGGCAATTTATTTGGAGATGCAGTGAATGTTGCCGCCAGATTAGAAAGCCAAGCAATTGCAGATGGGCTTTGCATTTCAGAGAGTATTTTTGAAATTGTGAATATGAAGGTCAAAGTTTCATATGAAGACGCCGGTCAATTGAACCTGAAAAATATTTCAAAGCCAGTTCGGGCCTATAATGTTTTAAAGTGTAAAGGCGCATCTCGTGGCATTATTAGTGCAGAAGCAGAACCTAAAGTCAAAATTGACACTGTTGGATCAGGTACTGTAGCTGTCTTATTATTCAAAAATTTGAGTAACGATGAGGAACAAGGTTATTTTTGTGAGGGCTTCAGTGAAGACCTTATATCAGCCCTATCAAGACATAGTAGCCTTTTGGTCAGTGCTAGCAATGCTAGTTTCTCGTATGCAAGCAAAGACAAAACAAACAGCGAAATAGGGAGAGAACTAGGTGTTAGATATATAGTTGATGGTAAAGTAAGAAAAATGGGTGCACGAATGCGCATTAGTGTTTCCTTATTATCTGCCGAAGACGAAAAAATTATATGGAATGAAAACTACGACACAAACCTAGATGATATATTCGATGTTCAGGACGAAATTGTCTCATCAACGGTGGCCAAAATTGTTGGGAAGGTTGAAAGCGACCAAGTTAAACAGCTGGCAAATAAAAAACCTGAAGTTATGGAAGCATATGATCTCGTTCTTAAAGGTCTAGAATACCACAGGAAAAGCTCAGTTTCAGCAGAAAACAACAAAAAAGCTTTGAGTTTATTTACAAAAGCGACGGAAGTAGATCCTAATTATGCAAGAGCATTTGCTTGGAAAACCTGTTCGTTAGCAAATAACTCAGAATGGTTTCCTAACGATATGCCTGATAACTGGATGGAGGATGCTTTTTCTTCTGTAAACAGAGCTATGGAATTAGACCCAGATGACCCAGAAGCTCACAGAATACTTGGTGCAGTGAAGCTTATGTTCGAAGGAGACATGGAAAAAGCAATATTTCACCACAAAAAAGCTATTGAAATATGCCCCAGTGATACTTTTCACTTAGCACGATATGCGGTTCTACTATCGTATTTAGGTAAAGCCGATGAAGCAATAGAGCAGCTCGATAAAGCTTTACGGATTAATCCTTTTGGCTCAGATCTAATTTTCGAAACACAAGGTGTTTGTGAGTACCTTTTGCAGAACTTCTCAGAAGCACTGGAATCCTTTAAAAATATGCAGATAGATACTCGGACTAGTTTATTTTACTCCGCTGTGTGTCACAAACTATTAGGAAATCTGGATATTTCGAGCGAAAAACTAGAAATTGCAAAGGCCGAAAGTGGTATGGATATTGAAAAATTTGTTACGACTCAGCTATATCAAGATCCAACTATCTCAAAAGACTTGATTGCAAACTTGTCCGAAATAGAAACAGCCTCTAAATAACCCATAGCTTCAACTGAATTGCAGTATGATATTTTTTCAGTGCGATATTTTAATTGCTTTTTATTTGCAGTTTATCCATCCAGAATCTTTTTTCTGTGAGTATTATACCCCTCACCATAACCCTGACCCACACCAGCTGTAGCCCACCCCCCAATCTGGTCTATCATGTCTGCTGGACATTGAACTGCTCTAAGTCTGTCACGCATAGAGTGCCGAAATGAATGAACCACATACCCTAGAACAGCAACCACTATGCTTCATCCCAATACAGCAACCCCGACATAACTTACAAAATTCATATTGAGAGGGTTTACGAAAGTTTAATTCAACTTGGCTATCTTGTTGAAGTTAAGTCCGGTGTTTTCAATGGGAATGTTCGTTTATTAACTCGATATGAAGCAACTGATAAGCTGACTTCTTTATTTGATGAGATGACTTTACTAACACTTCCTGTTCAAGAACGGGTTTCTGAAAATCCTGAATTGCTTCGTGTCCGGATTGAAGTTGATGGAATGAAGCAACTTGTTAGCTTTAACGACAACGATGACATCCAAGAAATGCGAAGGAATTTAGAAATCATCAATGCTGCTCTTTCTACTCGATGGATAGACCTCGAACTGACTGATGATGAATTTGAGGAGCTCGAATTACGAATGCATCAACGGTCAATTGAGCGTAATGAAGGGGAAGGAAGACTACGTCTCCATGATAGGCAAATATATCGTGTTTTTAACAGTCTTGATTTTGATAGGGGTGGCCGATTTTATGGGGGTTGGTGGCAAATGGTTCCATCACAATACCGAAGCAAAATCTTGATTGATGGAAAGCGAACAGTTGAACTGGATTTCAGCACTCTCCATCCAACCATCTTATATGCTCAAGCCGGGGTAAAACTTGAACAAGATGCATATCAAATTGCACTGAAGCCAGAAACCACACCTGCTGGTAAAAACAGTGGTGATTTCCGTAACGTTGTTAAGAGAGCGTTCAATGCCATGCTTAATGCAGAGCATCGACTCAAGCAACCACCCCACGAACTCAAACTAAGTGAATGGGGCATCAGTTGGAAACAGTTGGTGCAAGCCATCGAGTCAAGACATCAGCCAGTTGCAAAACAATTCTTTACTGGAACAGGATTAAGACTTCAGTTTGAGTGTCTAGCCCCATTTTTCAGTGCCACTTATTTTGTCGTTCTCTAATAAGGTTTCGGGGACGGGTGGTCTCATGCCCAATGCGTGATGAGGTCTGATCTGGTTATATTGTCTGAGCCAGGTATTGATTGCGACCTGAG
>JADHOM010000035.1 GCA_016778985.1 Alphaproteobacteria bacterium
TAGGGTATAGAATGGGCAAGATATGTTATGGGCGCGTAGCTCAGTGGGAGAGCACTACGTTGACATCGTAGGGGTCGCAAGTTCAATCCTTGCCGCGCCCACCATAACAGCATCTCATCTTTCCTTAACATGACGTCTTAAACCAAATGATTTGTAACCATTATGATTACAAGTAGAGGTTTGATTTTCTTTACTGATTTGCAGCGTTGGTTTCTATGGAAATGCGGTATTCATTCAACAAAGAATAACATTGCGACAGCCGCATGTTTAGCCGATCAGGAGTTTGATAAAACAGCATCCGGTGAAATGCGGTTTGGCCGAGCGCATACGCATCTTCATATTTTGTTTTATGGCATTGCTCATGGACGATTTTTGTTTGTGCGATAGCATTTGATAATTCAACCGCTCGTGTTTTATTCTTATCATCTAAAATATCGAGATAGGCAATGGATAGGCCAGCGCAAAAACCAGGATCAACAAACTTATCAACCGACTCTAAGCAAACCAGGTCATCAGAAGATGCTGTTTTGCTGTTAACAATGCCAATCATTAAGAATACCGGCATCAGAGTGAGGATAATATTGGATAAGCGAAACATAGAATAAACACTTCAAACTAAAATCAATTTACAAACCAGCATTTATCATTAGTCAAGTGAAGTTTCTAGTGATCGAAAATGGTAATAATAGCCAATGCGCAGTAAGCCATGGCTTAATATGACGATTGATCGTCTGATCAGGCATCTAATCCCGCTAGACGCCTGTCTAGTTTTGCCATCACATGCTTCTGATATTGTTTCAACCAATTGCGATGCTGTTGATATTCAGGCATTAGCGCATGGACAAGCGACCAAAATTGCTGGCTATGATTATGGTGCTTTAGATGCGCCGCCTCATGGATAACAACATATCGCATGACCTCAAGTGGTGTCATCACTAGGCGCCAGCTAAAAGAAAGTTTTCGTGTTGTTGAACAGCTCCCCCAACGTGATTTTTGATCTCTGATACTGATACTAACAGGGGCCTCGTTTAATTGGGCAAGAACAGGTGTCAGAAACTGACGGATATGGGTTTCAGCCTCAGCTTTGAGATGCTTTTCCATTTGTCTGACAATGCTCATGCGGGCTTTAATGGGGCGGTCAAGCCAAAGGCAATTATCCTCATGCCGCAAGTGATAGCGATGGCCTTGATAATCAGGTGTAATCCGAACGGCGGTTTCTATTCCATGATAGATAATAGAAGGCATCGTATTCTTATAAACATCGGCATATGCCTCTAATCTGGCATTTATCCAATCCGATTTACTGTCAACAAAGGCTATAATATCACGTTGAGAGACATAGACAGGCGCCGTCACTTTGATCTGATCATCATCAACGCGCAAGGTTAGCCGTTTCGCGTTCTGGCGGTAATTAATGGTCATTTGAACCATCTTATCAGCCAGCGTCAGATTAATGATTTGTGACTTTGCTGCTGAATGTGATTTTGACTTGGCTGAAGTGAATAGATTGAACATACCCTATTTTCATATGTTAAGGGCAACAGGTCAAGTCAGCTTCGCCCCTGACGTTGGGGCAGTGCTATATACATTGACATGATCGGATTTGCCGCGAACAGGCAGGGATGCGATTTTAATCAATCCGGTTTTTGAGATGAAATTTGATGGCAACGAGCTCATCTGGGCGTCTTGCCAGTGGCTTAAACAGTCTGGCTGTCTTGCTAAAAACCCCTGTCATGATCGCCAGCCTGCTGTCATGACCATGCCTTAGTGCTAGCCCTGATGCGCCAAGATATGCTAAAATAATTATCAGCATGTTTGAGAAAGAGGCGCAAAACATGGATACTATTCTGATTTTCTGGAACCGCTTTGTTGATTATGCCCATTTTGTCTGGGTTTATATGCAGACGAGCTTTCTTGATTTGCTTTCGGGCTATATCAATCAGGATACCGCCGGGGTGATTTTGGTAATTAGCGGCATCGTACTGGTGCTTTTGATCATTATCATCGCAGCCTTTAAGCGCTCTAAACCTCATGTGAACTCTATTGATATGATGGCTTCCTTGACGATGCTTTCGGTGATTAATAGCACCCCAAAAGAGGCGTCTAAGCCCGAAAATGAATACGCTGCAAGCGCGGCTGAGCCTGATCTTAAGACGATTGAGACAAATATGAAGGCTTTGAAAGAGCTTTATGAAGCTGGCAAAATAAAAGCTGATCTTTATATAAGCGAAAGTCGGCATCTTTATGAAGTGGCGAAGGCGATCTATTCTGGTTAAGACGTCTCCATTGATATATTTTATGGGTGCAAGCATCGGATTAATCCAATGCCGAATGTGGTGATTTGCGGCCAATTTCGGGTTCAATCACCGTTGGTGCCATTAAGATAATCATTTCTTCGGTTTTATTGGTCACCTGATCGTCACCACCTAACAAAAAGGCAGTCGGAAGATTAGTTCTGGTCGTTCCGGGCAGACCTGTGGCGGCGGTAGTATCAATCTGTTTGAATAATCCGGCCAGAATAATGACATCACCGGGAGCGGCAATAAAACTGGTATTGATCGCATCCTCGGTTTTGCCAGTGGTCGCGTTAACATTGGCAAGACTGGTTTCAAAAGGTTGATCCTTGAGGGCAAATTTCAGCGTCACATTATTGTTGTTTGGATTAATTTTGATATCCGCCACATCTAAGGTGAATGACACCGATTCATCAACAGTTTCTAAAACCGGAACTTCGATAAGATTATTGTTACTATCGAGCAGAGTTTTCTGGCTAACGCGAGTAACAGGCTTGGTATTCGTTCGGGTGACAGAGGCCGAGCCACCTTCCTCAACCAAGATCGTAGGGCTTGAGATTGTCTGACCGAGATTATTAGTTTCAATAAAATCTACCAATGCCTCAACCTGATTATTTGGTGAGATGAGACCAGACACAAATCCCCCTGGTGATTGTGAGGTGACAGACCTCTGCAAATCTGTCAAATCACGGCGCAAAAAGAACCCGCCAGTATCGGCCACATCAGTCGCTAAAGCGTCGGTTTGAATGGATAAATCAAGCTTTCGATTAAAATCTTTGACGACATTAATCATATAGACTTCGATTAGGACTTGTCGTTGCGGGCGGTCAAATTGTTCGACCAGCCTAACTAGCAACGCAATATCTTTATTATAGCCAGTCACAACATAGCCGGAGGCATCATTTGCCGGCACATAATTCAAGTTACCTGATACTGTCTGGCATTGATTAGGCGGTTGCGCCTTGCTCTCTGGCAGATTAGATGCGCCTGTATCATTAGCGGCATCATTAGCAGCATCATTGTCAGATGGCGGTTGCGCTGGTGCCGGTGTATCGGTGAAGTAACTATCAAGAATGGTGCTGATCCTTGTCATGGCATTTTCGCCGCCATATACCGCCACTTTTTCGGTATAGATTTCACGTCCTGGCGTGATGCATTCATCCTTAATGGCCAGATGCTCTAACCCTAAAAAAATCCCAATATAGTTTACTTCTGGATAGGGGTTAACTGACTTTGATCGGGTGATCGCTTGCCCGGATAGATAAGCCAATGTATCTGCATCAAACTGTTTCAGCCGTTTAGTAAGATGATGATGACTGCGGATAATATCTTGCCTTGCCGTTTCCAATATCGGGTGGCGGCTGCTCACTTGCGTTTTCGATATATGCGCGGAAGTTAAGTCTGAATGACTTGCCCAAGACGTGATATCAATGGCGGCACTGAGCCAAGTATCTAAGGTGGTGCGCTGGCTAAATATGGTTGCCATACTAGTGTCGGCGTTTTGTAATTTACTCAAGATCTGTTGTGCTGTTTTTCTTTTCTCTGTCTTGGTTTTTGCATAAGTATAACGCCGCAGTGATGACAATAGCGTGGTCAGAGCGGTTAGCTGATTGTTTAGTATATTGATCTGTTCTTGTCGGTGATGATGGGTGTTATGATTTTCTATGGCTTTACTAATCCGCGATAGGCGTAATTCAAACTCATCATCGGTATAGATTTGCGCAACCTCAAGCTCCAGATTGTAGATCATGGAAATATCATATTGATGAAAAAGCGCATCAAGCGCTGATATCGTGCGAGCCTCAATAGTGAAGGTCACCGCAGCGTCTTTATCTCTAACGCTTGGTGACAGAATGATTTGTAAATCTGCCGCGTGACTGATTAATCGCATCACCTCAGTCAGGGGCAAATTGCTGAAATGAAAACTGTGATTGATATTATCCAGATGCAGCCGCGCATGACCTAGCTTGCTTGACACAATTCCGTGATAGCTATCACCAAGAAACGCCAAATGTGATGGCAACGATAAATAGCCATCGGCATTTATGGTTAAATCCATCCCGAAAATTTGTTTAGGCTGGCTGGCTGTAATACCCGCTACATGATAGGTCTTAATTTCACTCACCACTTTATCAATGCGCGTTATCTCACTACGAATATCGCTTTCAAAATCAAGCAATATTTCTATTAAAGCGGCATCAATCTGGGCGGCATAAGATTGTTGTTTTTTCAACATATGATTTTGCTCATCACGGATAATATCTTGCCGCTCCGTTTGCCTTTTCGCGGAAAATCGCTCACGTTCTGTGACGCTTTCAATGGCAATGGCGTTAGTTTCATCAGCGGCGGTTTGACCAGATGAATTGGTGCTAGCTCCACTCGCAATCAATGGCTTGGCTGGATGCTGATGGTATTCTGCTAATCTTTTAAGAACACGAAGGAACTGATCTTGATAAAGACTTTTTTCATGATAACGCACTTGTAAAAGCTGCCGCCGTGGTTGTTTTTCAGGCAAAGCAAAGCGATCATCTGATGCCTGCCCCAAGGGGGCGATCAGTCGGTTTTTGACCAAAGGTTTGACCGTCTCTATGCTGGCATCCTGCTGTAACCTGTTGGGTGAGTCGCACCCTGTCAGCAGTATAAAAACAGCAAGAAAACAGCAGACAATGCCATGCCGCATGAGCAAAATCCTTGCAAGAAAACGTCTGCTTAATTGTTTTTAGATTTAGGTTTTTTAGCGATCTGCTTGATTTCGCTGGTAATGGCTTCTCGGATAATCGGCTCAACCGATTTATCCAGATAATCTATGACGATATGCCGAACTAGATTGGTAAAAGCCTCGCCAAACATGTATTCAGGCGACTGCATGTCAATATCTTTTGGCATGGCTTGCGGCGTATTTTGAGGTGTGTTTTGAGGTGTGCTTGGGTTAATTGTTGTCGCATGTTTAATGCGGTTAATGGCATCATCTGCCGCAACAGGTTTCGCAGCATTATGATCAATGATACTTGCCTCTTCAACCCGTTGGCCAATCTCACCTAAGTCATAACTCACCGCTTTTTCAGCACCATTATTGTCTGGTTTAACAGGTTGGGTGTCTTCTAATACGTCTATTGCGTTGGCTTCGTTCCACAAAACCTCAATAGATGACATGATATGTGCATCTGTCTGTTGCAAAGGTAAATCTCCTGTCAATATCAATTTATTATCATTTCATTATATTGACATTTTCATTATACAGTATGCTTCATAAGCATCCAAAACCATCATGCAATTATATAGGTTATGAAACTAATTCCAAGCAAAACTCCAAATGGCAGCAATTTTATTGATTTTTGCCTAAGCAAACGTATTAAAACCCAATAAATTACCCCAATCCAAGCTGCGCCGACAAAGACAAGTATACCGCCAATTGCGCCTGTCCAGATGCCTATAGCCGCCATCAGCCATGGATCAGCATTACCAAAGCCGCGTTCACCCCTTATGATCATATAACATAAGCTTAACCCATAGATACAGCCCGCCGGAACAAACAGGCCAGCAAGCCCGATAAATATGGCATGCGGATGAGTTGTCCCAATAAGCATGACGCCGCCAGAAATGGCGATAATGGCAATTATTCTGAGATCAATGACCAAGGCATTGGCATCCGATATCATGGCAATCCAAAGAAATGTCATAGCTGAAATAAGCAGGGCAGATGACGGCCATGCAAAGCCAGTGATGATAAAGGCGGCTAAAAATGCCATCAGTATTTCTGATAATAACATGTTGAAGTGGATCGGTTGTTTACAATGCTGGCATTTGCCGCGGCAAATCAGCCAGCCTATAATTGGTAAGTTCATGGCCAAAGTTAATGGCGCGCGGCATTGATCACATGTGGACGGCATAAAGAGTGATATGCCGCGATTTAACCGCCATGCTGTTGCATGGGCAAATGATCCTAAACAGGCCCCTAACACCGCGCCAACTAAGATGAGCAACGCTTCTAATCCAAGATTTGTCTCGACATCCCAAACAGTTGCGTATTCTGATATCCATGGCGCAAAGATCATGGCAATAACCTGCTCTGTTCAATGATTTCCGCATCAAGTCGCCATCTCGCGGCTTTGGCCTGTGATTGGGGGGAGGCTGTTTGATCAAGAACATCGGCTAGCATCCGCATAGCAATTGGAATATTGCCATGCGCCGCGCATGTTAATTCAGGCAAAAATAAAGACGGCTCAGTACCACGCCTATATTTTGATTGCACAACCAAAAGACAGGCCCGCGGATCAGTTTTATTAAGGGCTATCTGAAAATATATATTGGCTTTTTTAATGTCACGACCATTAAAACCATGATCAGCGTAAAGCAAGGCAAGTTCTAGGGATGCGCCGCGCGCGCCGGATGTGCTAGCTATGTTTAACCAATATCGCGCCTTGATATAATTTTTTGTTATGCCGCGGCCAGTTCGGTAAAGCCGTCCTGATAACGCGGCGGCATCGGGGTGACCTAATCGGGCCGCGTGTAAAGCCCAGACAAAGGCATCTTTATCTAAATGCTGGTCATGACGTTGTAACAGCTCATTTGCTAAAATCAACATGGCATTGGCATTGCCTTGCCGTGCATCTTTGATGGCATCAGCCATACTTAATGGCAAATTGTCTGCATGTAGCGAAACTGACATGCTTGCCATGACTATAATCAGACTGAGCCACAGGCTTTTGAAAAAGGAAGTTACATATCTCATATATGATAATAATATTAATTTTATCATATAGTTATAATTATATATTGGTATAGGATTTAAGGCTTATGTCGAGACCCATTATGGGACATTTGATGCAGATATTGTCACAGTCTCGCATCTCTGATTTTCATCTCCACTCCGGTCGTCCATTGGCTTATCGTGGTGATGGTCAAATTCAAATCATGGATAATTATACGGTTTCACATGATGAGTTGGCGCAATGCTTAAGTGTGGAGTTAGGGCAAGAGGGGTTTCAACAATTCATGCAAGAAGGTGATCTGGATTTTGCCATGACCTATGAAGGCCAACGGTTTAGAGCAAGCGCCTATCGCAGCATGACAGGAATAGCGCTCATCCTGCGGGTGATTATTACCGAAGTGCCACATATTGAGCAGTTAGGTATCCCGCAAGTTGTCCATGATGTTCTTACGCAGAAAGATGGATTAGTGTTAGTTACAGGAGCAACAGGTTCAGGTAAATCCACATCATTAGCGGCTATGATTGATAAAATTAATCGCGAACGCAGCGAAACTATTATCACCATCGAAGACCCGATTGAGTTTGTTCATATATCGAAACAATCATTGGTTAGTCAGCGCGAGGTTGGCCGTGATACGATATCGTTCGGCCGCGCATTAAAAGGCGCTTTACGGCAAGACCCTAATATCATTTTGCTGGGTGAGCTAAGAGATTATGAGACGGTATCAATGGCTTTGACGGCGGCTGAAACAGGGCATTTGGTATTTGGAACGTTACATACAAATGGTGCCCCTGAAACTATTAACCGGATTTTGGATGTGTTTCCGGCTAACCAACAAGGCCAAGCGCGGGCGCAATTATCACAATCGCTAAGGTTAGTGATGACTCAGCAATTGCTGAAGCGGCGGGGCGGCGGCCGCATTGGTGCTTTTGAGGT
This sequence comes from Alphaproteobacteria bacterium, assembly GCA_016778985.1. GTDB lineage: Bacteria > Pseudomonadota > Alphaproteobacteria > Puniceispirillales > UBA1172 > UBA12202. The sequence continues at coordinate 7,943 of JADHOM010000035.1, forward strand.
CATGGTCAATATTCCTGCCGTTGCTAATCTGATCAGAGAAGCCAAGATTGTTCAGATTGATACGGTGATGCAGACAAGCGCACAGCACGGCATGATCACCATGAATAAATACATTGAACGCCTTGAGCAGAAAAAACTAATTGCCTAATTATCTGCATATACCAGCCAAATGCCAGCTATCACACGCTGTTGTATGTCTGACGAAAGCGCCGAGAAGCATATGCTGCTGAATAACCGCTGATGCTAATTGAAACCACAAAACCTATTCTATTTGTATATTGCCTATTCTTATAAGTTATTGATTTCAATTACAAAAAAATGAAATTGTTATTTAACTATTGTTAATATGCGAAAGGGTTTTCATGAAAACGTTACAACGTGAGGGTTTCTCACTTATTGAATTGTTGGTGGTTGTTGCAATAATTGGCATTCTAGCATCGGTTGGCGTTGTCGGGTATCAACGTTATCTGGTTAGTACAAGAGCAGATGTATCCGAAACCAATGCTAGCCAAATCGCTAGATGGCTTTCTAATGCCGGGGTTGCTCGCGCCGGTGGGTTAACACTAGATGTTAGTGATTGTGAATCGACGACTGGTAATACCTTTAGTGTCTGCCTGACCTCTGCTGTTGCTGCTGGTAATCCATTGGAATCATTTACTAATCCATATACTAGTCAGACCGCAGTAAACTTTATCCTGCAAGGTGTTGAAACTGGTGGGACAGAACCGCCAGCATCATGTACCGATACATCGCTGGGTAATATTTACATTGATGATACGGGGACGTTCACCATGACAGTGACGACAAATATCATTCGTGTATTGGTTTGTGTCGAGGCGGGAAGTGCGCCTGAGATTGTTGATGCTTCCATCACTTTTTAACAACTAGAAACCCCAAAAAGAGGAGGGTTTCTCCTCTTTTTGGGATATTTCATTTTATGAAGATTTGATGGGTGATTTTAATGGGATTTGATTATCATATTGATGATGACAAGGTGACGATGACTCTTAACGGGGAGATTGATTTACAAGTCACTGGTGAGCTGAAAGCCTATATTGATCAATGCCGGCATATCACGCATTTGGATATTGTGGCAGGTGGCGTGACGTATATGGATTCAAGTGGCGTTGCCGTGTTGCTTTACGCACGCCAAATGGCTTTGAATGGTGGCTTTTCTTTTACCATTTCAACCATAAGCAGTAGCGTTTTCCGTATATTAGAAGTGGCTCGTCTTGATACCATTCTGCCCATTGGTCATGTGATTAAGAGCTCGGATAGCTCAACAGATGCCTTTGGTTTATCACTGCCGTCTGACGCTAACCTTGAAGCCAACCCTGAACCTGAACCAGAACCTAAACTTGAACCAGAAGCTGAGCACGTTGTGGCTGATCTAATAGCCAATCCTAATGAAAATATTGATGTTGAGGCGGCGATATCAGCTGATCTTGCAGCACAGACCACAACGCATGAACAGGCTGATGTCCAGATGAGTCATGGCGAGGAAATTGGCGCTAACCCAACCCAGCCGCCACCCCAGCCGCCACCCCAGCCCCAGCCGCCATCCCAGCCGCCATCCCAGCCGCCACCATCGCCGCTGCCGCCATCCCAGCCGCCTCATCCTGAACCGCCTAATCGTCATCTAGATACGTCGCTGGCGCCACCAAAAGAGGGTGAGGATAAAGACTATTCAGATCACTTTAAGCCAGGTAATTTTTCATAAGCGCTATGGCGATATTGCAGGTCAATCTGATATCAGAAAACATACCATGCCATTATCTTCAAAAGAGCCGCAGGATAGACGTTTTGCCTTGATAACAGGGATTATGACGCGATTTAATCATAGTGGTGATATTATATCAGCCTTGCGCTGGGCATTGCCGCAATTCTTATCTGCCTTAAGCGCAGAAGCGGTATCTCTTTTTTTGCATGATCACAACACAAAGTCTCTGCAATGTATTATCTGCTTAGGGCCTGTTGATATAACAGGAATGGAGGTGCCATTAGGAGAGGGGATTGTTGGTCGGGTGTTTTCGTCTGGACAGGCTGAGGTAGTTTCAAACGTCCAGGATGACCAAAGTCATTTCAGCCATTCTGATCAAAACAGTGGATTCACAACAAAATCGCTGATAACAGCACCTGTTTTGATGCCTGAGCAATCTTTTGGTGTCATCCAAGTTATTAATCGTATCGCTTTGGATAATGTATCACCCAGATTTGATCAAACAGACTTAGAGCTGTTAGAAGGCCTAGCCAATGCGCTTGCGCTGGCCTTTAGTCATCTTGAGCTAACCAAAAAGGCCGTTAATGCTCAAATGCTGAAGCGTGATTTATCAGAAGCTGCCGACGCCCAGCAATTGCTTATGCCAGCCCAACAACAGCAATCTGAAATTGCCGGTCAGGTCATACCAGCACGGCAAATATCAGGTGATTTTTTTGATTATTTATATGTTGATAACTGGATCGCGTTTTGTTTTGTCGATGTATCAGGAAAAGGCATGGCGGCAGGACTTATGATGGCGCAATGCCTGACATTATTTCGCTATCAGGCCAGATGCGGCGTTGGCTGTATTGATATTGCCAACACCATTAATAATGAATGGCTAGAGAAAACGAGTGGCCGTTTTGCCACTATGGTTATTGGCTGGTTCAATCAAAATACTGGTGATTTGCATTTGATAAATTGCGGGCATGGGCATTTGATTTATTGGCCAGAAACCCCTCAGCCAGTTGACGCGCCTATTTTAATTCCATCACATACAACGCCGATTGGGGTTATTGCCTATGCGGATGTTGATATCTGGCAAGGGACGCTTGACCATTCTGCCAGCCTTTATCTGTTCTCAGATGGGATAAGTGAGGCGATGGTAGATGAAACGAATGTGATTGAGGTGCAGGGTGTGATTAACCTAAGCCGTCAGCATCATGATATGACCGCGACTGAGCGTGTGGACGCGATTATGCGGCTAGTCCGAGAAGGGCAATTAGAAACCCATGATGATGCATCCATGCTGGTGATTAGCCGAAAGCCAAGCCAAAAACGCCTGTATCAATGTTAATTGCCAGCGCGCCCAACAGCCCTACCGAAAGCCAGACGCTTTATTGATGATATTCTTAGCCAATGTGGATGGAATAACAAGCGAGATGATATTCAGATCGCTATTGGCGAAGTCTTACAAAATATTATCCGTCACGCTCGCTGGAGGATTAAATCCGAAGCAAAAATGAGTATTAATATTAACCCCCAAACCCATCAGATGAAGATTACGATTAGGGATAATGCTTGGCCTCAGGATGCAAGTTTATGGAACAAAGATGCTTCATCAAAGACAAAATCCGAAACAAGAGTGCCAAAGAGAGGGGTGCCAGAAACAAGAATAAATGGAGGGATGGGGTTGGAGTTAGTGAAAATCCTTTGCCAAGACGTTAATTACAGCGCAAATGATGATGGGAACTCGGTAATACTTAGTTTTAAGGATAACTAGCAATACCAATAAAAAATAAATGCAATTCAGTTTTTATACAGGTAACGAGAAATTGATTAGTAAAATCAATATAGTTGCGTCATAGTCGCAAATATAATAATATAATTTTTTACCCTCTGTAATCGCGGTGTTTTATGACTCTATCATTGCCGGGAAGGTCGGTATTTTTTGGAAATATAAAGGGTGGTGTTGGCAAAAGCACATTGTGTAT
>JADHOM010000036.1 GCA_016778985.1 Alphaproteobacteria bacterium
TTGTTGGCGTGGCAGTGGCTAAATTAGATGCTGAATATCTCATGGAACATTTTGGCGATATTCCGGAAAATACCAATTTTGGGATTAAGGCAAATGTTTTAAGCGGCTTGCTCGACAGTAATGGTATCAAGGCCTTGCCTGCGAATGATCAGCCGATTAGCAAAACTGCCTTGGGTCAGAAAATATCCAACGGAACTTATTACCTGTCATGCTGGATGACAGCAGCACAGTTTCAGTCGATGTCAGAAGAATAATTCTTAATAACAAAAATATTACTATCATATATTTACAATATTACATAAATATGATGATAATTCGGCGTCCTGAACCCTTTATGTGATGTTCCCATGGAAGTTTTTGACAAGATCATTATTGGTGCTGGCTCGGCGGGATGCGTCTTGGCTGGGCAATTAAGCGCTAATCAATCCAAACGCATTCTGGTGCTGGAGGCTGGCGGCAAGGATACCTCACCTTGGGTGCATATTCCCATTGGCTATGGAAAAACTTTTTTCCATCCAAACCTCAACTGGCAATATGAAACCGAGGCTGAGGCATCGCTCCATGGCCGCAAAGGATATTGGCCACGCGGTAAGGTGGTTGGCGGCTCGGGGGCAATTAATGCCATGGTCTATGCGCGCGGCTTGCCCCATGATTTTGATGACTGGCAAGATGCGGGGGCGACTGGCTGGAATGCGGATACGGTGTTTTCCGCATTTGAGGCGATGGAAACACAGATCGCCACTGATGGCACGAAAACAGGGTCTGGCCCGATGACGGTACAGGATATTTCAGATCAAATTCACCCAACGACAAAGTATTTTTTTGAAGCCGCGGATGAGCTTAATTATCCCCGCCAAGATGATTATAATCGGGCGCCATTTGAAGGTGCTATTAGCTATCGCATTAATACCAAAAATGGTCGCCGGAATGCCTCCTCAAGGGCATTTTTGAGGTCTGCATTGCGGCGTAAAAATCTGGAGTTGCGTGTCAACGCCTTGGTTGATCGTATCCATTTTGAACAAAATCGCGCGGTTGCTGTTTCATTTCAGTGGCGTGGCAAGACCCATATGGTGCGCGCGGCGGATGAGATTATTTTATCTGCAGGCGCGGTTGCTAGCCCGATGATTTTGCAGCGTTCGGGCATTGGTGACGGCAAACAGCTTAGCCCATATGGGATCACTCCTGTGGTCGATAATCCAAATGTTGGCGCCCATATGCAAGATCATTTAGGGCTCAATTATTTCTTCAAGGCCAATCAGCCAACGCTAAATAATGTTCTTCATTCTTGGCCTGGACGGATCAAACTTGCCCTCCAATATGCGCTAACACGGCGCGGGCCAATGGCGCTTTCGGTTAATCAATGCGGCGGCTATTTTCGAAGCCGACCTGATTTAGATAGGCCAGATCAGCAGATTTATTTCAACCCTGTCACCTATACAACGACGCCAAAAGGCACGCGCACGATCATTAATACCGATCCTTTCCCCGGATTTATTATCGGCTTCTCACCAGCCCGCCCAACTAGCCGAGGGCAGGTGCAAATCAGCCATGCAGACGCGGCGGCTAAACCGCTTATCCAGCCAAACTCCCTAGCCACAAATCAGGATTGTCAGATGGTCATAGATGGGGCAAAATTATGCCGCGCTTTTGCCAATACAGAGAGCATAAAGCAGCTGATTGATACGCCTTTTGGTGAGGATGTGTCTCAGATGAGTGAAGATGATATGCTTGATGATTTTCGTAAAAGATGTGGCACAGTATTCCATCCTGTTGGCACCTGCCGGATGGGGGCAAATGCGAAAACGGCTGTTGTTGATCATGAATTGCGGGTCTTTGGGGTTGATGGATTGCGTGTTGTTGATGCCTCTGTCTTTCCCAATATCACATCGGCAAACACAAATGCGCCTACAATGATGCTAGCGTGGCGGGCGGCGCAACTGATCATGGAGAGCCGAAAATGACCACTGCCCCACTATATTCTGCTTCTGGTGCAATGGCCGATTACTATGATGCAGGCAGCGCCGATCAGGATGTTCGCATTACCAGTATTGAAACCTTTACCACGCCATTGATTGGCTTTGTTCGGGTGACGGCTGAAAATGGTCAGACCGGTTGGGGGCAAGTATCGACGTATAACAGCGATCTGTCTTGTCAGGTGCTGCATAGGCAAGTCGCGCCATGGATGCTAGGCCGCGGGATTGATGCGCTTGAGCAGGTCATTGATCTGATCCCGCTTCGAGAACATAAATATCCGGGGACATATCTATGCCGAGCTATGGCAGGGCTTGATACGGCGGTTTGGGATTTGCGCGGCAAGATGGCAGGCAAGCCAGTGGCGGCATTGCTTGGCGGTAGCGCTGGTGATTTGCGCGCCTATGCCTCATCCATGCGGCGAGATATCACGCCCGAAGACGAAGCAGAGCGGCTTAAAGCGCTTAGTGGCCAGTTTGGATTTGATGCCTTTAAGATCAGGGTTGGTGCTGAATGCGGCAGAGATATTGATGAATGGCCAGGCCGCAGTGAGGCAATTATCCCATATATGCGAAAGGCTATGGGGGATAATGTCGCGTTATTGGCAGATGCTAATTCAGGGTTTTCGCCAGAACGCGCCATCGCAATTGGTCAGATGATGAGCGATGCTGGGTTTGAGCATTTTGAAGAACCATGCCCTTATTGGGAGCTGGAGCAAACAGCAGAAGTCACGCGCAAGTTGGATATTGCGGTTACCGGCGGTGAACAGGATTATGATCTTAATCAATGGAAGCGTATCATCACCATGCCAGCGGTTGATATCATTCAGCCAGATATTTTGTATCTAGGCGGCATGTGCCGGACGATGCAGGTGGTTGAGATGGCTAAACCTGCGGCTTTGCCAGTTACCCCGCATTGCGCTAATTTATCGCTTGTCACATTATTCACCATGCATCTGATGCGGGCATTGCCACATCCCGGAAAATATCTGGAGCTGTCGATTGAAGGTGCAGACTATTATCCATGGCAATATGGGCTTTATACCCATGATCCTTATACGGTTAAGGATGGCAAACTCACAGTCAGCGATGCACCGGGCTGGGGGATTGCGATTAATCCCGAATGGCTGGCCAAAGCCGACTATCAAATCAGTACACGCAATTAGGGTATTGTTTTGCCAGTAAACTCAGCATAGGGTGTCAGGCATGACACAGTTTTTTACCTTGGCAGATTGCCAGTCACCTAATGCTTTGCGAAACTTAGCGGAACATTTAACCCCTGTTTTTGATGCCGCTGGTGATGCCATTATGGCGGTCAAAGCTGCTAGCCAGAGCGCTAATGCTGATGCTAATGCCCCTAAAAATACTATTGTCGCCGAGCAAAAATCAGATGGTAGCCCGGTTACCATTGCCGATGCTAGGGCAGAGGCGATTATTCTGCCTGCTCTGGCGCAATACGCACCCGATATCCCCGTTATTTCCGAAGAAAATGCCGCTAGCCATGACCTTAAGCCAAGTGAAGCCTATTTTCTGGTTGATCCGCTTGACGGCACGAAAGAGTTTATCAAGGCAGATGATAAGGGGGCATTTACCGTCAATATTGGTTTGATCTATCAGTCACAGCCCATCATGGGATTGGTGCTGGCCCCGGCGCGAGGCCAGCTTTATATCGGAGTTGTTGGCGATGGCGCGATGTTGCGGGAAAATGATGAAATGCGCCCCATCAGCATAAGAGACGTGCCAATAACAGGTGCCGTTGCCGTGGCCAGCGCATCTCACCGTGATGCGGCAACCGATGACTGGTTATCAGGGCATGGCATTAATGAGACGGTTTCGGTCGGCTCATCTTTGAAGTTCGGGCTGGTCGCCTCAGCTGCTGCCGATGTCTATCCACGTTTTGGCCCAACAATGGAATGGGATACCGCCGCAGGTGATGCGGTGTTAAGGGCGGCTGGCGGAACAGTAAAGCATATTGACGGCAAAGATTTCCGCTATGGAAAGCCGGATTGGCGCAATCCCGGCTTTATCGCTATTGGTGGTTGGCGCGAATAACGGATTTAGCCTTTATGGACGTCAATACTGTCTGTCGGGACACGTGACCGGTCGTTCATGCCATAGTCGCGCAAAATGCTAACAACGCGAATGCGGTAATCATCAAAGATATCTCTGCGGCCGCGGATTTGCGCTTTTCTATGTTCGGCGATATTGCGCCAGCGATCAACTGCCGCTTCATCCTCAAAATAAGAAATAGAAAGATATTTATCCGGATTAGTCAGGCTCTGAAACCGCTCAACGCTTATAAACCCCTCAGTCGCCTCGGCTATCGGGCGGATCTTGGCAGCAATATCGAGATACTCATCCAGCTTGCCGTCGTTGGGGTAAACTTCAAAAATAATGGCGATCATATGCGCTCCTTTTTGTTATTTATTTTATTGTAGAATTTAATGCGCCTTATAACAATGATCTAAATGTTTCATGCCATTTTCGGGGTCGGGAAGGGGATAGGCTTCTCTCGGATAATCAGATGGATAAGAAATGCCCCCAAACCCGCCGCTAAATTGATATTCCACATGAGATCATAACTGCCGGTCAGATCATAAATACGGCCGCCTAGCCATGCGCCAATAAATGATCCAAGCTGATGTGAGAGAAAGACAACCCCATAGAGCGTGGCCAGATAACGAGGGCCAAAAAATGTCACCACCAAACCGCTGGTTAGTGGAATAGTGCCAAGCCAGATAAAGCCCATCGCCGCCCCAAAGATAATTGCGCTTGCCGGGGTGATTGGCATGCTAACAAAGGCAAAGATAATAATTGTCCGCGCCAGATAAATCAGCGCAAGCGGGATTTTCTTGGGCATCTTACCGCCAATCCAACCAAAAAATATTGCGCCAGCAATATTAAACAAGCCGATAAGCGACAACGACCATGAGGCAATCGAAGGATGAATACCATTATCCTGCAAGAACACAGGCAGATGCGTTGTGATAAACACCAGATGAAGGCCGCACACAAAAAACCCAGCGACAAGCAAGATATAATCGCGTGACTGAAACGCATGGATGACGGTTTTGCCAAGGCTGCTTTCTGCGACCATTGTTGTGGTGCTGTCATCAGCGGCTTTCAGACCATAGCTCACTGCAATGATAGTGCTGCCAACCAAAGATAGGCTGATCATGGCGACTTGCCAGCCATAGCCCAGGATTAGTAATTGCGTGATCGGCACAAGCGCGAATTGCCCGAATGAGCCTAATGACGTGACTAGCCCTATGGCTAGTGTGCGTTTATCATCAGGGACAATTTTGCTAACCGCACCAAGCGTTACCGCCATGCCGGCACTGCCAAGCCCCAAGCCAAAAAGCACATTGCCGAATATCATACCGCCGGGGGTCACAAACCCTGCCATCGTCAGCAATCCGGCAAGGTAAAATCCACCACCCATGGCTGCGACTTTCCAACAGCCGATACGGTCGCTAATGGCGCCAAAGAACGGTGATGACAGACCCCAGAGAATATTTTGGATAGCAATGGCAAAGGAAAACACCTCTCTGCCTGAACCCATCTCAAGGCTGATAGGGGTAAGGAATAGCCCCATAGATTGCCGAATTCCTAGCCCAATAGTGACAAGGAATGACGCTGATAAAAGCACGATAAGCCAAGGCGATTTCATTAAAAAATCCATAAATATGTTAAGGTTTTATCAGATACTGATCACCTGTTTGAAGGATATATGCTATAAGACATTTACAACATTGCATAGCATTAAGGTTTAAGAAATGAATATTACGGTCATTGGTACAGGATATGTTGGGCTTGTCTCAGGGACATGTTTTTCTGAGTTCGGATTTAATGTCACTTGTATTGATAAGGATGATGTGAAAATAGAGCGCCTAAAGCACGGCGAGATTCCGATATATGAGCCAGGGCTTGATGATCTGGTGGCGCGCAACATGGCGGCTGGTCGGCTAACATTTTCAACAAGGTTAGAGCAGTCTGTTGCCGACGCTGATGCTGTATTTATTGCCGTTGGAACACCTGAACGGCGCGGTGATGGCCATGCTGATTTGAGCTTTGTTTACGCGGCGGCAGCAGAAATTGCGCCGCATTTAACAGGCTATACCGTTGTTGTGACGAAATCGACTGTGCCTGTTGGAACCGGGCGTGAAGTGGAACGTATTCTCAAAAGCACAAATCCAGATGCTGATGTTGATGTTGCCTCAAATCCTGAGTTTTTGCGCGAAGGCTCTGCCATTACGGATTTTATGCGCCCTGATCGCGTTGTCGTTGGGGCAGAAACTGATCGTGCTAAAGAGCTCATGACAACATTATATCGGCCGCTATATTTGCTGGAAACGCCAATACTGTTTACCAATTTAGAAACCTCTGAGCTGATTAAATATGCGGCGAATGCGTTTTTGGCGGTGAAGATTTCATATATTAATCAAATGGCTGATTTGTGCGAAAAGCTAGGTGCAGATGTCCATGATGTCGCCAAGGGCATGGGGCTGGATAAACGGATTGGCAACAAGTTTCTGCATCCGGGGCCTGGCTATGGCGGCTCATGTTTTCCGAAAGACACCCAAGCCTTAGTGCGAACAGCAGAGCAGGCCAGTACCAGTGCTTCCATTGTTGAGGATGTTGTGGCCTATAATAAAGCCCGCAAACTGGCTATGGCAGATCGCATTATCGCCGCGGCAGGTGGTAATATATCAGGCAAAACCATTAGCGTGCTGGGGTTATCATTTAAACCTGAAACAGATGATATGCGCGAAAGTCCAGCCCTCGATATCATCCCTATCCTGATTAATCATGGCGCTGATATTCAAGCTTATGATCCGGCGGCTATGGATCAGGCTAAGCCGTTATTGCCTGATGTAGTGACGTATTGTGATAATGCGATGATGGCAATCACAGGGGCAGATATTGTTGTTGTTCTGACCGAATGGAATGAGTTTAGGGCGATTGCCCCAGCGCAACTCGCCAGCGTCATGGCAGCCGATATTGTTGTTGATTTACGCAATATATTTGATCCGGTGACAATGGCAAAAAATAATCTTAAGCTGTTTAATATTGGTCGAATGAATGTCAAAGGACGTGAGTAATTAGCGATGTCAGATATCATAAAACAGCATATGCAAACCTCCGCAAAGGTGAAGCTTAGTGTTGCTGAACACTGTGCCAAGCCAGCAGCAGAGGCGGCGCATGCCATCGCCCATAGCCTCAAGCAAGGCGGTAAGCTAATGCTTTGCGGCAATGGTGGCTCGGCTGGTGATGCGCAGCATTTAGCGGCTGAGTTTGTGGCCACGCTCAATCACCAAAAGCAGCGGCCAGGGCTGGCGGCGTTGGCGCTGACGACAGATACCTCATTCATCACCGCGTATTCTAACGATTTTGGCTTTGAAGGTATTTTTGAACGCCAGATTCAAGCCTTGGGCAAATCGGGGGATGTCTTGATCGGCATTTCGACTAGCGGTAATTCAGCTAATGTTGAGAAGGCCATGGCCTATGCCAAGGCGCATGGTATCACGACGATTGCCATGACAGGTGAGAGTGGCGGTAAATTGGCTAGCCATGCTGATATCTTGATCGCTGTTCCCAGCCCATCTACCATGCATATTCAGGAAAGCCATATTGCGCTAGGCCATGCCATGACGGCAATGGTCGAAGACCTGATGGCCTGATGGCGGCAGGGTAGAGCCTTCGGGGGCATTTGACTTAACATACCCTAACTACATTACGTGGACTTAATTATTCTGACTCAGGATGCCCATTGCTTGCGGTCTTTGATCATGGCAAGCGCGGCGTTGCGCCCCGGTAAACCTGATACGCCACCGCCGGGATGGGAGCCAGAGCCGCCAAGATATAAGCCCTTAAACGGCATCCGATAATTCGCCGCCCCAGCAACTGGCCGCATGGCATAAAGCTGATCAGCATGGAGCGAGCCATGGAAGATATCGCCGCCAATCATGTTCAGTTTACGTTCAATATCCAGAGGTGAGTTAATCTGTTTATCAATAATGCTGGCGCGGAAGCCGGGGGCATGTTTTTCAACCGTATCAAGAACCGTGTCTGCCGCCTCATCACGGGCGTCATCCCAGCTTCTGCCATCAGGTAGCTCGCGGCGGAAATGCTGACAAAACAGGCTCATCACATGGTGCCCTGATGGCGCCAGACTGTCATCGAGAAGCGTCGGGATACACATTTCAATAACCGGCTGACGCGCCCAGCCATGATCCATGGCATCTCGCCAAGCCTGTTCCACATAAGGGATAGATGACATGATATTAACCGACCCATTGAGCATCAGCTCTGGTGCTGTTTTGCTGTTTTTAAGAGCCGTAAATCGCGGCAATTCTTTGAGCGCAACATTCATCCGGAAACTGCCTGATTCCGACCGATAGCCCTTGATCCGGCGGCTAAAATCTGCGGCCAATTGATCATGCTTGATAATCCGCCCAAACAGGATCTGCGGATGGCAATTAGCCAATACAGCCTTGGCCTTAATCTCATCTCCATTGCGCAGGCGGAGACCGCGAATACGGTCACCATCAATAATGGCGCTATCGACCTCAGCATCGGTACGAATATCAACGCCACGGGCTTGGGCGGATTTAGCCATAGCTTGCGTGATCGCCCCCATTCCGCCCTTCGCATGTCCCCATGCGCCGTTTTTCCCATTGGCCTGGCCGAAATGGTGATGCAGCAAGACATAGGCTGTGCTGGGGTGATACGGCGAGGCAAAATTGCCAACACTGCCGCTATAAGCCATTGTCCCTTTGAGGATATCTGTTTCAAACCAGCCATTGAGATAATCACCAACCGATTTGGTCATCAGCTCAGCTAAATGCGCTCTTAATTCAAGCGGCATTTTTGACAGGATACGGCCAGATTTCCACATATCGGATATCTGGCTGAATAAGGATTGTGTCAGGTTATAGGGGGTGGAGCGCATCAGATTGCGGACATCTTCGGTAATCGCATCTAAAATCTCATCAAGCCGCTGATACTGCTCAGCATCAGATTTGGAAAATTTGGCGATTTCTTTGACGGAATCTTCCGCCTTGCTTGGCATCCATAATGCGGTATCACCATCAACAGTAATGGATGAGCCTTCGCGGGTGATCACCTCCAGACCAAACTGGGAAAGCTCAAGGTCGCGAATAACAAGCTGATCAAGCAGGCTAACAACGTATGAAAACTCCGAATTACGGTAGCCTGGGCTAAACTCTGTCGTCACCGCTGCCCCGCCAATCACATCGCGGCGTTCCAACATGACGACTTTAAGCCCCTTAGCAGCTAGATATCCTGCTGCGGTTAATCCATTATGACCAGCGCCAATAATGGCAACATCATAAGACATTTCTATCTCCCTGCTGATTTATTATCACCTTATTCGGCCGTAATCTTCTCAATCTTATATAAGAAAAATCTTACAAGGTAAATTGGTTTGGGGCAATAGGGGTAGGGCTATCGGTACCACTGCCATTCAAGCGGGGTAATGGTCTGATCAAAGGTCAGGCGTTCATATTCTTTGGTGGCAATATAGACTTTGGTATATTCCGCACCGAGCCAGTCTTTGACAAATGCGCTCTTTACAAACATATCATTAGCCTCTGCCCAAGTCGCCGGCAAGCCGTCACGGTTAGGCGCATCATAAGCATTTTTTTCTGTCATCGCAGGCGGCGTTAAGGCATTGCTGATCCCATCCACCATAGCGCTAAGGATAAGAGCGGTTGTCAGATATGGGTTGATATCAGCACTAGCGGCGCGGTGTTCAATGCGTCTTGCCGATGCATTGCCGGCTGGAATACGGAAGTTGACGGTGCGGTTATTAACCCCCCAGCTTTTATCGACAGGCGCATAATGTCCGGGCGCGATCCGTCGCCAAGCGTTGGCATTTGGTGAAAATACCGCAAAACTATCACCTAAATGCTGTGCCAGACCGCCAACGGCATGCTGCAAGGCTGGATTAGAGGCAGGGTCTGCGCCGTCTTGTTCTGCCATCAGATTATTGCCTTTATGATCCCAGAGACTGACATGGAGATGAAAGCCGCTGCCTGTATCATCGGCAAAAGGCTTGCCCATAAAGGTCGCATCAATGCCATGACGTCTAGCCACTCGGCGCGTGTGATAGCGCAATAATGCGGCTTCATCGGCGGCGCGTAAGGCATCTTTATTATGCAGAATATTGATCTCATACTGGCCACGGCCATATTCGGTAATGGCGGTATCTGCCTTAACCCCGGCATTGAGACAGCTGCGGTGAATATCATTGATAATATCTGAAAACTCATCAAAGGCTTCAATGCCATAAATCTGATTTGTTGGCTGTGCCTCACCAGTTACAGGAATAGGGGCATATTGCCCCATGCCATCATTAAGCTTGCGGTCAATCAGGTAAAACTCCAATTCCGGCGCGATAACAGGATAAATCCCCATGCCGTTAATGCGCGCAATCACCGCCTCTAAAATCCCGCGTGGGTCGAGATGATGCGGGGTGCCATCAGTTTCCATCATTTGGATCAGACAAGCGATATTTTTGCCCTCATCATCCAGCGCATGGAAGCTATCAGCCACAGGCATAAATGGATAATCGCGGTCGCCTGTATCCCATACTAATCCGGTTTCTGCCACAGACTCACCTGTTGCATCTGTGCCGAATACACTTGCCGGCAATAGAATACCTTCTTTGATCAGTTTTGGCAGGGTATCGGTGGGTAAAACTTTGCCGCGCATGATACCGTTTGAGTCAGCAAACATGGCTGTAATTGTTTCCATTTGGGGAAAATTTTTAGTGAGTATCTCTAGCAATTGTGCCATGATAAATATACTTTCGGTTGCATCAGCTCAAATCAATAAGCCATCAGAGCTGGCTGTAGTAATCTAACAATAATTTATACTCAATAGCATATGGGAAAAAAGATGGAAACTCAGCATTTAAATCCGTTTAATGATCCATTGGTGGCAAGTGATGTCGCGCATCATCTGCATCCATTTACTGATTACGCCCAAATGCGCGAAGAAGGCACACGCATAATTACCCATGCGAAAGGCCATTATATCTATGACAGTGATGGCAATAAAATATTGGACGCGATGGCTGGTTTATGGTGTGTGAATGTGGGTTATGGCCGCCAAGAGCTGATTGATGCGGCGACCGAACAGCTCAACAAACTGCCCTAT
>JADHOM010000037.1 GCA_016778985.1 Alphaproteobacteria bacterium
GAACCCCCGACACGCGGATTATGATTCCGCTGCTCTAACCAACTGAGCTACTCCGCCACGGGTCATGGTTATCAATATGACTCAACCATGAGCTAATTCATGTCTTACTAAGGGAAAGCCAGCATCTGGTCAAGCGGAATTATGCTGCCGCTTCGATCTGCTTTTGCGTTATATTGGGCATCATACAGGCCATCATATTCCCTGCCCTTGCCGCCAATTTATGCCTCCTCTTTCCACCCCAAAACGCCTGCACTCCTTGCACTAGAATTTTCTTGACCGAGTGGTCAAATTGCTTAACCTATTCTTGAGAGAATTGGTTCCAATTTCCTAATTCATCTCAACATGGTTAAGCCGCCAAAACCGACCGATAACCCATATAGGGAGGAAAGCTCAGATGACGACACATGATAACAATCCTTTACTCGGCAAGAATCTTAGAGTGAATGCGGATCGGTTGTGGGATAGCTTGATGGAAATGGCTAAAATTGGGCCGGGCGTTGCCGGCGGCAATAATCGCCAGACCTTGACCGATGAGGATGCTGAAGGCCGCGCCTTATTCCAGAAATGGTGTGAGGATGCGGGCTGTTCGATGGGGCTGGATAGCATGGGAAATATGTTTGCCATGCGCGCCGGAACAGAACCTGATCTGCTACCTGTCTATGTCGGCTCGCACCTGGATACACAGCCGACTGGCGGCAAGTATGATGGCGTTCTGGGGGTGCTTTCCGGGCTCGAATTGGTGCGGACGCTTAATGATCTGGATATCAAAACACGGCACCCCATTGTCGTCACCAACTGGACGAATGAAGAAGGCACACGCTATGCCCCGCCGATGCTGTCATCAGGTGTTTTTGCCGGTATCCATAGCGAAGAATGGGCGAAAGATCGGGTTGATATTAATGGCAAGCGCTTTGGCGATGAGCTGAAACGGATTGGCTGGGAAGGTGATGAGCCGGTTGGCGCGCGTAAAATGCACGCCATGTTTGAGCTGCATATCGAACAAGGGCCTATTCTTGAAAACGAAGGCAAAGATATCGGCGTTGTCACCCATGGTCAGGGCTTGAGCTGGACGCAAATTACCATTACTGGCCGCGATGCCCATACCGGATCAACGCCAATGCCACTGCGCCGCAATGCTGGACTGGCAATGGGGCGGGTGCTGGAAAAAGTTGATGAGATCGCACTATCGCATGCGCCGCACGCGGTCGGGGCGGCAGGCCATATTGAGGTCTTTCCAAACTCCCGCAATGTTATCCCCGGCAAAGTGATTTTCACCGTTGATTTCCGGTCACCTGATCTGGACGTGATTACCGATATGGAAGCGCGGCTCCGCCAAGAAGCCCAACAGATCGCCGATACTATGGGGCTGGACATTGCCTTTGAGAAGGTCGGCGGCTTTGACCCGGTGACGTTTGATGACAATTGCGTTAGCGCGATCAGAGATGCCGCCGAACGGCTTGGATATAGCCATTTGAATATTATCTCAGGCGCTGGCCATGATGCCTGCTGGATTAGCCGGGTGGCGCCAACGGGTATGATTATGTGCCCATGCGTTGATGGATTAAGCCATAATGAGGCCGAGGATATTACCAAAGAATGGGCGACGGCTGGCACCGATGTCTTGCTGCATGCGGTGCTGGATACGGCCGAAATTGTCGAGTGAAGGCAATAAGAATTAGATGCCAACAGATAACACGAAGAAACAATAAAACATATTGAGGGAGATGACATTGACTACCATCATAAAAAACGGAACCGTTGTTACTGCTGATCTGACTTATACGGCGGATGTTGCGGTTGATGGCGGCAAGATTATTCAGATTGGCGATAATTTGACAGGCGATAAAACCCTCGACGCCACTGGCTGTTATGTCATGCCCGGCGGCATTGATCCGCACACACATCTGGAAATGCCTTTTATGGGTACATATTCCAGCGATGATTTTGAGAGCGGCACCCGCGCCGCGCTGGCTGGCGGCACCACGATGGTGGTCGATTTTGCCCTGCCCAATCCGGGGGAAAGTCTGCTGGAGGCGCTCAAACGCTGGGATAATAAATCAACCCGCGCCAATTGTGATTATTCTTTCCACATGGCAGTGACATGGTGGGGTGAACAAGTCTTTGATGAGATGAAAACGGTTGTTGAGACGCGCGGCATTAACACCTTCAAACATTTCCTTGCCTATAAAGGTGCGCTCATGGTCAATGATGATGAGCTGTTTGCCAGTTTCAATCGCCTTGGTGCGCTTGGGGCAACGCCTATGGTGCATGCCGAAAATGGTGATGTCATCGCGGAGCTTAGCGCCAGATTGCTGGCTGAGGGCAATAACGGCCCCGAAGCCCATGCCTATTCCCGTCCAAGTCAGGTTGAGGGTGAGGCAACCAACCGCGCTATCATGATCGCTGATATGGCTGGGGTGCCTCTATATGTTGTGCATGTGTCTTGCGAAGAAGCGCATGAAGCCATTCGCCGCGCCAAGATGCTAGGCAAACGGGTTTGGGGGGAGCCGCTTATTCAGCATCTGACACTGGATGAGAGCGAATATTTTGATAAGGATTGGGATCATGCCGCGCGCCGTGTTATGTCACCGCCCTTTCGCAACAAACAGCATCAGGACAGCCTATGGGCAGGTCTCGCCTCCGGCTCGCTTAGTGTTGTGGCAACCGATCACTGTGCCTTTACCACCGAGCAAAAACGCTTTGGCATTGGCGATTTCACAAAGATACCAAATGGCACAGGCGGGCTTGAAGACCGGCTGCCGATGCTCTGGACCAGAGGCGTTGCGACAGGCCGCTTAACGATGAATGAGTTTGTCGCCGTGACCTCAACCAACATTGCCAAGATATTGAATTGCTATCCGCAGAAAGGTGCTATTCTGGTCGGTGCTGATGCTGATATTATTGTCTGGGATCCGGAAAAGGAGAAAACCATCACCGCAAGCAATCAGCAATCTGCCATTGATTATAATGTCTTTGAAGGCCATGAGGTCAAAGGCTTGCCGCGCTTTACCCTGACACGCGGCAAAGTTGCCGTTAATGATGGCGATATACAATGCGAAGAAGGCCATGGTAAGTTCATCGCTCGTGAACCTAATGCAACTGTTAACAAAGCTCGTAGCCAATGGAAAGAATTGACCGCACCACAGCCGGTGCAACGCTCTGGAATACCTGCCACAGGGGTTTAATCATATGACTGCCAAACCCACTGTTGAGGCGAAAGGGCTTGATCTGACATTTCAAACCAATGATGGGCCTGTTGATGCCCTCAAAGGTGTCGATCTGACGATTAGCAAAGGCGACTTTGTTAGCTTTATTGGCCCATCAGGTTGCGGCAAGACAACATTTCTGCGTGTCATAGCGGCATTGGAAAACCCAACAGGCGGCAGCATCACCGTCAATGGCATGACCCCAGATGAGGCACGGCGGCAACGCCTTTATGGCTATGTTTTTCAGAACGCTGGGCTTTATCCCTGGCGCACTATTTCTGGCAATATTAAGCTACCACTGGAGATTATGGGATTTTCAAAAGCTGAACGGCAAGCCCGTGTTGAAAAGGTGTTAAAGCTGGTTGATCTGGACGGATTTGGCAAGAAGTTTCCATGGCAATTATCTGGCGGTATGCAGCAACGCGCCTCTATCGCAAGGGCGCTCGCCTTTGATGCTGAGATACTGCTGATGGATGAGCCGTTTGGTGCCTTAGATGAAATTGTCCGCGATCATCTCAATGAACAGCTTCTGGAGTTATGGGCGCGAACCGGAAAAACCATTGGGTTTGTCACCCATTCCATTCCTGAGGCTGTCTATCTATCCACCAAGATTGTTGTCATGTCGCCGCGACCTGGCCGCATTACGGATATCATCGAAAGCCCATTGCCAAAAGAACGCCCTCTTAATATCCGTGATACTTTGCCGTTTCTGGAAATCACCCAACGTGTTCGTGAAGGCCTGCGCGCAGGACATGCCTATAATGATTGATATTGGGAAATAGAGAAACCGTCATGAAGCGTCTGCTCCCCGTCCTCACTGTCCTTATTGTTATCATCATCGCTTGGTATGGTGCGGCGGTTGGGATGAACGCAAAATGGGCGCAAGATCAGGCATTACGGCAAAATATTGAGCTAAACACATCAGTGCTGATTGCCGATACATGGAACCAAGACAGGCCACGCCTGCCGGCACCCCATCAAGTCGCACAGGAATTATGGAAAACCACCGGAGCCATGATGATCAAAGGCAAGGCAATGTCTAAACGGAGCCTCATCTTTCATGGCTGGATCACGCTTTCCGCCACGTTGCTAGGGTTTGTCATTGGCACAGGCGCAGGCATATTACTAGCCGTCGGGATTGTCTATAACAAGGCCATGGATATGTCGGTGATGCCATGGGCAATCGCCAGCCAGACCATCCCCATTCTTGCCATCGCGCCGATGATTATCGTTGTCCTTAATTCGATTGGTATTCAGGGGTTAATCCCCAAGGCGATTATTTCTGCCTATCTGAGTTTCTTTCCTGTTGTCGTTGGCATGGTAAAGGGGTTGCGGTCGCCTGATCAGCAGCAGCTTGATTTGCTTTCCACCTATAATGCCAATAGACGCCAAGGCTTTTGGAAATTGCGTCTGCCATCTTCTATGCCCTATCTCTTTACGGCACTAAAGATTGGCATGGCAGCGTCGCTGGTTGGTGCTATTGTTGGCGAATTGCCAACCGGTGCTATTCGCGGCTTAGGCGCAAGGATGCTGACTGGAAGCTATTATGGTCAGACCATCCAAATCTGGTCAGCGTTATTTGCGGCCGCAATCCTCGCCGCAACATTGGTTGGCATCATTGGATATATCCAGTACCGAACGCTGAAACGCATGGGGATGCAGCCATGAACTGGGTCATCGCGGCGCTTGTCTGCTGGATATTAGGGTATTGGATCAATCACCGATTGGCGCATACCAGGTTGAGCAATAGCCGCCTCATTAGCCTTGCCATCCCGATCATCTTTGGCTTTACCATTCTCTTTATCTGGGAGGCATTGGTGCGTGGATTTAATGTCCCCATGGTCATCATCCCCGCCCCAACAGTGATCGCAAGCCGCTTTGCCGTCAGTTTAGATATTCTATGGGTTGATTTTGTTCAGACCTTTGTTAAGGGCGCGATGTCTGGCTATATCATCGGCTGTGGCTCGGCTTTTGTGATCGCCATATTGATTGACCGCTCGCCATTCCTGCAAAAAGGCTTATTGCCAGTTGGCAATTTCATCGCCGCCCTGCCGATTGTTGGAACCGCGCCTATTCTTGTCATGTGGTTTGGTTTTGATTGGCAATCGAAAGCGGCGGTCGTGGTCGCCATGGTGTTTTTCCCGATGCTGGTGAACACTATGCAGGGGCTAGCCGCAACTGACCGCATGCAACGTGATCTGATGGCTACCTATTCTGCCAGTTATTTTCAGACTTTGATAAAATTACGCTTGCCTGCGGCAATGCCGGCAGTGTTCAATGGATTAAAGATAGCAACGACCTTGGCATTAATTGGTGCCATTGTTGCCGAGTTTTTTGGAAGCCCTATCAAAGGCATGGGATTTCGGATTTCCACCGAAGTAGGAAAGCTCGGGCTTGATATGGTTTGGGCGGAAATTACCGTCGCGGCAATCGCTGGTTCGGCCTTTTACGGCGCTATTGCTCTAATAGAGAGGGGATTAACATTCTGGCACCCTTCGCAAAGAGGCCAATAAAAATTGTCCAACGCAAAACCAACATAAACCAAGGAGTGAATGAAATGAAAACATATATTAAAGGCGCCATTGGTGCTATTGCGCTAATGACCAGCTCGGCCTATGCCGCAGATGATGTGACATTACAGCTGAAATGGGTGACACAAGCTCAGTTTGCTGGCTATTATGTAGCCCTTGAAAATGGCTACTACGGTGATGAGGATTTGAACGTTACCATTAAGCCGGGCGGCCCTGATGTTGCCCCTGTCCAGGTATTGATCGGCGGCGGGGCTGATGTCATGGTTGACTGGATGCCATCGGCATTAGCTGCCCGTGAGCAAGGCGCGCCTGTGGTTAATATCGCCCAGCCGTTCAAAAGCTCAGGCATGATGCTGACCTGCCGCAAAGATAGCGGCATCACTAGCCCAGAGGATTTTCCGGGTAAAACCCTCGGCGTCTGGTTCTTTGGCAATGAATATCCGTTCCTCAGTTGGATGTCCTCACTTGGCATCGGCACGGATGGCAATGACGGCGTTACCGTTCTGAAGCAGGGTTTCAATGTTGATCCCATTCTTCAGGGACAGGCCGAATGCGTATCCACCATGACCTATAATGAATACTGGCAAATCATTGATGCTGGATTGAGCAGTGATGATCTCGTGACCTTCAAATACGAAGACCAAGGCGTTGCAACGCTCGAAGATGGGCTTTATGTAATCGAAGATAATCTCAATGATCCGGCATTTGAAGACCGCATGGTTCGCTTTGTTCGCGCCTCAATGAAGGGCTGGAAATGGGCAGAAGATAACCCGGAAGCGGCAGCATTGATCGTGCTGGAATATGATGAAACTGGCGCTCAGCAGGAACATCACCAGATCCGCATGATGGGCGAGATTGCTAAACTAACAGCAGGGTCTAACGGTGCGCTTAATCAAGCTGATTATGAGCGTACTGTGGCAACGTTGATGGGCGGCGGTTCTGATCCAGTCATCACTAAGACACCATCGGGGGCATGGACACATGCCATCACCGATGCGGCATTGAAATAAACATCTTTTATGATCGGGGCGTCAGCAGACATCTTGAGGCGCCCCGACATTTTATAAATATCGGTTAAGGCATTAGCAGTTTGGTGTAGAGATTTTGCAGAAACTGCTCAGCGCTATTAAAACTAGCCTTATCTGATGCCACGCCTGCGCCAGATAAAATCGCAATCTGGGCATCAAAATCAGCATAATGCTGAGTCGTTGCCCAGATCGAATAAATCAGATGTTCAGGGGCAACATGGGCAATTTTCCCCGCCCTCATCCAGCGGCTGAACAAAGCACTTGTCTGATCAAATAATTCCTTCAAATCGCCTGACAGATTGTCTTTCATACGCGGCGCACCTTGGACAATTTCATTAGCAAATAAGCGGCTTTCGCGCGGCATATCTCGGCTCATCTGCAATTTGCTTTGGACGTATTTAAGGATTTGTTCAAGCGGATCACCATCAGGATCAATCGCCCGCAAAGGGGCCAGCCATTGATCCATATGACGCTTCAGCAAATTAATGAAAATATCTTCTTTGCTGGGAAAGTAATAGATCATATTCGGCTTCGACATATTCGCCTCAGCCGCAATCTGATCCAGTGTCGCGCCGCGAAATCCATGACTAGCAAAGACATTAAGCGCGGCGGCAAGAATAGCGTTACGGTTTTTGACTTGAACACGGCTTGGGACTTTTTTATCCAATATTCAGCTCCTTGAACAGCATCCGTTTAGTCTTGTCTTAACGGCGAATGATAAGGTTATGACGGCTCAACAAACAATAACCATAATGCCATCGCAATTGGAATTCCACCCAGCAAAATAATAAGTGCCGGATAGCCGTTTCCAAGAGCGCTTTCCATTAAGACAACCCACATTGGCGTCAAATATGTATAGGCGGTGACCTTGGCACTGGATAACCGACTAGCCGCAAAGGTCAGCAAGGCGAATGTTCCCAAGGTTGCAAACACCGCTAGATAGATCAAAACACCCCAAATAAGGATCGCCAGATCAAGCCAATTCGTTTCAGCAATCTTGTACCAAAAGCACAGGATGAGGATCACCGCACCAGCAATGCTGACCCCTAAGGTAGTTGCATATAGCGGCTCTCCTCGGCGCAGTCTGGGGACAAAGACGGCATAAGCGGCATGCGATAACGTGCCAATGAAAAACAGCACTTCACCTTTGCCAAGGGAAAGTGCTGCAAATGCCGACCAAGAGCCTTTGAAGACAACCCAAAGCGCCCCCACCGCGCCAATCACCAACGCCGCCCAGACAAGTGCTGAACTTGACCGCTTAAACAATGCCCGATCAATCGCCGCCGCCGCCAGTGGCATCATGGTAAAAATGGCAGAGGTGGACAAAGCCGTGGTGAGCCGCAGTGCCTCAAACATCAGAATAAAATAGAGCAGGAACAAAGCCCCTAAAATAAAAAACCGCCAAGGCTGGCGATAATCAGCGTGGTTAATGCGGCCCGTCAGTCCTAAAAATAATCCCAGAACACCTGCGGCTACAATAAAGCGAGCTGTCGTCAGAGCGGCCGGATCAATATCGCCTGCAATGATTTTGCCGAATGCAAAAGACCCTGCCACAATAAACGAAAAGAGCAGCATGGCTCCATGCCCCTCAATACGTTGCCGTAATGCATATGTCACAAGCTGAAAATCTTGCGACGGGGCTTTGTGCAGATATTTTTGCTAGGTTTATGAGCAGTTTGCAGCGGTGTTATTAGGGTGAGTTGTCCAGTTTCCATATTCTTCTACTTTCTTGCCAGTCCGCTCATCTGTTGCACCTAATGGCAATTGCCGCATCGTAATACAGCCTTCGACCGGACAGACATTAACACATAGGTTACAGGCCACGCAATCTTGATCCTTGACGGTAAAGACCCGATCCTCGGATACGGCAATCGCCTGATGTGAGGTATCTTCGCAAGAAATATAACAGCGGCCACATTTGATACATAAATCCTGATTAATCTCTGCCTTGGTGACATAATTGAGATTCAAATCCTGCCAATCTTTAGCTTTCGGCACCGCCTGTCCAACGATATCCGACACTGACGCAATGCCTTTTTCGTCCATATATTGATTAAGACCCGAGATCATTTCTTGGACAATCTTAAAGCCATAAGTCATGGCAGCCGTGCAAACCTGAACATTGCCAGCACCTAGTGCCAGAAATTCCACAGCATCACGCCATGTTGTGACGCCGCCAATGCCACTAACTGGCAGGTCTGAGGTGTCTTGATCGCGGGCAATCTCAGCCACCATATTGAGCGCAATTGGCTTAACCGCAGGGCCACAATAGCCGCCATGCGCGCCCCAGCCATCAATCGTAGGCTCAGGCGTTAAGGTGTCAAGATTAACCGAGGTGATCGAATTGATCGTGTTGATCAAACTTACCGCATCAGCACCGCCAGCTTTCGCGGCTCTGGCTGGATAGCGGATGTCATTGATATTTGGCGTCAGTTTGACAATACATGGGAAATCAGAATGTTTCTTTACCCATGCCGTCACCATTTCAATATATTCTGGCACTTGGCCAACGGCTGATCCCATGCCGCGTTCTGCCATGCCGTGAGGACAGCCAAAATTAAGCTCAACCCCATCGGCGCCAGTATCTTCGATCTGACGCAGGATATCTTTCCACGGCCCTTCTTCACATGGCACCATCAGGCTGACGATCATGGCGCGGTCGGGGAAGTCCTTTTTGACGCGAGTGATTTCTTCTATATTGATATCCAGAGGCCGGTCCGTGATCAGTTCAATATTGTTCAGCCCCAGAAGCCGCCGATCAGCGCCATAAATAGCGCCGTAACGGGGGCCATTGACATTGACGATTGGCGGCCCTGCCTCACCCAAGGTTTTCCATACAACGCCGCCCCAACCCGCTTCAAAGGCGCGGCGGACATTGTATTCCTTATCGGTAGGCGGCGCCGAGGCTAGCCAAAACGGATTAGGGGATTTGATCCCGATGAAGTCAGTTGTCAGATCAGCCATGGCTCAACCCTTTCCCATAAGGCTTGCGTGAATGTCTTCGGCGGCATCGCGGCCTTCGGCAACGGCGGTGACAGTTAAATCATCACCGCCTGTCGCGCAATCACCGCCCGCCCAGATACCCGAAATTGATGTGCGGCCATGATCATCTGTTTTGATCTTACCGCCAGATATCGCCAGCGTCTCTGGTGCGTTTTCCAGTGTTTGCCCAATCGCTCGCATAATCTGATCAGCCGGCAGATTGATCTCTTCGCCAGTTTCGGAATGCGTGAAAGTAATAGAGCCATCATCCACAGATGTCGGCGTCACATGATACAGAATACGGACGCCTTTAGACGCCGCCAAATCCAGCTCAAACATGGATGCGGACATATTCTCGCGGCCCCGGCGATAGGCAATGGTGACCGTATCAGCGCCGAGCAGTTTGGATTGCACCGCCGCATCAACCGCCGTCATGCCGCCGCCTATGACGACAACATTGCGGCCAACTGCGATATCTGTTTTATCATCAGATTGGCGCAGGCTAGCGATCCAGTCAACCGCATTGCATAGCCCCGCATGGTCGCCATCAAGCGCCAGCGTATTGACGCCAGATAATCCTATGCCAAGGAAAACGGCGTCGTGGTCATCCTGCAGTTGGGCGAGGGTTAAGCCGCGCCCTAATGAGCGGTCTGTGTGGATGGTGATGCCGCCAATGGATAACAGCCAGTCGATCTCATCCTGGGCGAAAGAATGGGTGGATTTATAGGCGGCAATGCCAAACTCATTAAGGCCGCCAGCTTTCTTATTAGCATCATAGATCACCACCGCATGCCCATGCATGGCGAGACGATGCGCGCAGGCCAGACCCGCAGGCCCGGCGCCAATCACTGCAACCGATTTGCCCGTATCTGGTGCGCGGAGATAGGGATGCACGCCCGATGCCATGACGCGGTCGGTGGCATAGCGCTGAAGCTGGCCGATGAGGATAGGCTTGCCCTCTGCCTTCTCTCGCACGCAAGCCTGCTCACAAAGTGTTTCAGTCGGGCAGACGCGCGCGCACATGCCGCCTAAAATGTTCTGATCAAAGATCGTCTGAGCCGCTGATTCCGGCGTGCCAGTGGCAATCTGGCGAATGAACAAAGGGATATCAATGGCGGTCGGGCAAGCCGTGACGCAAGGCGCATCATAACAAAAATAACAGCGATCCGCCGCCACCAACGCCTCATGATCGGTCAGGGGCGGATGCAGATCAGCAAAATTATCCAAAATCGTATCCGCAGAAATGCGGCCAGCAGATATCCCCGGCGCATAAGATGTTTGAGACATGATGGCATCCTCCCGTGATCTAATAAGGCGATCTAATAAGGTGATCTAACAAAGCAAGTT
>JADHOM010000038.1 GCA_016778985.1 Alphaproteobacteria bacterium
TGACAAAAATCTTCCTGATGGATGCGTAAAACCTTTCCATCATTATCCTTAAGGCGATCATAACGCTCGACCAGATAATATGGCTTATCCCCAACAAAATGAAGTGCTGCATGTGGTGTATCAATGCCGACCATGTGTGCCAGCTTCATGCAAAATAGCTCATTATGAGTGCTGTCTTTCACATGCTCAATGATAGGTTTCAAAATATGTGTGGTTGGCGCACCACCTTTGATGAGCATGACATGCCCATTCTTATAGCTGACCGCCAGTTTATCGTGTGCCCCAGCCAAAGAAAGACGATAGCCATCATCACCTGCCAGCATTGGGCGGCGTTTTATCAGCACCAACACCTCTTTCAATCTGGCATCATCCAAGACTTCAGGCGCATCCACATCTGCGGATGGTTTATCGCCATGCGGATACAGCGCCAGAGCCCCCGCACAGTCACCACCCACTGCCTCCAGCAAGGCGAAAGCGTTGTTTTCGGAAAGCCCTAAATATTTTGCCAGACGGTCACGCTGGTTTTCATCAGGTAATAGGCCAGAAAAAAACGCTTTGACCTTACTGCCAGTAAAACTCTCAGCCTGAAGTGGAAGTGAAAGCGAGATACCATATGATGCCGAATTTAAATAATCAGCATCATAGGTAAATGTTAAGTCACCACTATCTGATTGCTCAAGGTGTCCTGCCAATTTGTTATGCAAATAGACATCCAGCATCCGGCTCATAGCGTTTTACCACCAATGACGACATCAATACCGAGCATAGCCACAACGGTTAGTGCCTTACCGATATGGCAGGATTCTTTACCATATTCTAGCTCACGAATAAAACGCACACCAATACCCGTGCTAGCGGCCAATTGTTCTTGTGTTAACCCTTGCTGCTTACGCGTTTGCCTAATAATCATGCCTAATTCTGCAATTTTATTATTTGCCATAAATCAACCCTTTCGGGATGAATGTAACATAACTAGTACTAAAATCAAAAAATAAACCTGATCGGGTCAATTTTTATATTGAAGTAATGAAATTGGTTAAAATAGCACCGAACGGGTTTTTTATCCTATTTAACTATTAGGCAGATATCGCCGCTGGCTTTGGCTTTATTCGGATTGTTATAATTGCTGACATTCTTCTAAATACGGCAGACGAGATTGCGCCGCTTTGACCGCATCGTGGCTAATTCTGGCGCGAATAGCCATACCGTTCTCACCACCATCAGCCCGCGCAAGGTCAGTGCCAGTGGGGGAGATGATACAGCTCCTCCCCAGAAATCCTAATCCCTTATCAGCGCCACAATGATTGGCATAGGCGACATATATGCCATTTTCAAAGCCGCGGGCAGGGATCACACGGTCAGCCACCACAGCCCATTGATCAGATAAAGCCGTCGGCACCAGAACCAATTCAGCGCCCTCTCTTACGCCTTCATCGGGCATTGCCATCGCGCGCATAAGTTCAGGAAACTCGGCGTCATAGCAAATCAGTATCCCAACCTCAATCTCATGAAAACGAAAGCGCGTCATCTGATCGCCTTTAGCAAAGAGCGTGGTTTCAAGCCCCGGCGGGATCGCGAGTTTCCGGTGATTGGCAAGTGACGTACCAGAGGCATCAATGACCTGCGCCGAATTATAAATCTGGCCATCCGCACGTTCAGCATAGCCATAGGCGATTGCAACCTGATGCTGGCGCGCTAGATGAGCCATGGATTGAAAAAACAGACCATCTGAGGCTTCGGCACAATGTGGAATAATATCTGCCGCGTTGTAGCCAGTCTGAAACAGCTCAGGCAACAGGATGAGATCAATATCAGCCAGATCAGATTGGCCAAGACGCTCATCCAGCCATGCCAGCCGATCAGACGGCAACCCCAGATCAGCCGGTGTTTGCCAGATCATCAGCTCAAACGCCGCATCTATACCGGGAGTCATGAGATTAGCCTTTGCTTAACAAAATCTGCCGCGGGTATTCTGTCAGATATTCATATCCATCTTTGGTGACAACAATGGAATCGCCAATTCGGCCTGCTGTTTTGCCATCAATGGAAATGCCGCCATCAACCGCAAAGGTCATGCCTTCAGCTAGAATAGTTTTATCACCATCTTTTAATTCAGGCGCTTCCAGATAAGCGGTTCCGATCGATCGGCCAGTCCGATATCCAGTGGCATAGCCGCGCGCTTGATAGACAGCATTGGCGGCAAAGGCAACCTCCTCAGCAATAACCCCCGGCTTGATACTGTGGATAGCGGCTTGCTGTGCGTCGATAGCCGCCTGCTGAACGTCACGGTCAATATCGTGGATATCACCTATATGAAACATGCGGTCAAAACCAAGCTTATATTGCTTAAACTGCGCCATATTACAGAAACAGAAATATACCGGATCAAACTTAGCATAGGTTTTCACGCTAGCTCGGCGATGCACCATTGAGGTATCGGCACCACTTTGTAGAATCTGCAGATTATGGATCATGGGTGAGATAAATCGCTCCCAGCCCTTATCGGTCAGAAACTCCGCGGCTTTGCGTGACCCTGCATGTATCACGGCAAGCGCGGATTCGTATTCGGGCAGACCTTCACCAAGGCTGTCATGCGCCGCCACCATCATCGCCCCAGCGATAGCCCCAGCCTGTTTCATGACGCTAATCTCAAGATCAGATTTGATCATCCGCAACGCCCCAAGGATTGACGAGATATCATTAAGCGCAATATCTGGATAGGCTTCATCGAGATAGTTACGGATAATCGCCGGAATAGAATGGCGTTCTATCCATAGCGCAGATGGCGCCTTGCCAATCGCCGCCGATAAGGCTTTGCCCCATGTATTAGGACCAAAATCTTCCCACGTTTTGACATCAGATACCCATGTCATCGCCGCCACCATTTCAGACTCCATCAATGGGGTGATAACAACAGGGTCTTTATCAGCATAGACAATCAGCATGGTTGGGCGTCCAAACTCAACCCCCAGATACCCCCAAAACCCGGCCAGATAGGCAATCAAGCTTTCATCCGTGAATAGTGCAAGGGGAATATTGTTTTCAGCCAAGCGGTGTTGCAAGGTATGGTGGCGGGCTTTGGCTTCTTCCAGCATGAGGTCTTCCTTGTGTCAATTTCAAGCTAATCAATATGACTCAAATCATTTCACGCGGTAGGATTTATGACAAGAAGAACAGCTATCCGAAGTCAATTTAATTGCAGCCATGATAGCGGATTTATCCTCAGCTAGCGCAGCTGCATTAATGGCACCTGCGGCATTAACATAATTTTCCACAGCAGCAGCAAAACCATCAGGATCAGACCAGATGGTATCGGCGGCTTCCGAAGGCGGCATATTGCTGCCAGCGGGGAAGTAATCGGTCATGCTAAGCCCCCATTGCTCAAGCGATTGTGATAATGATGCCGCCATTTCATAGTCATCATTTTGTGCCGCTTTGATCAATGCCTTGAAATCTTGCTGACTTTGCTTGAACCCATCCATACGCGTTTTAACAACTCCTGTCGCCCCTTCATGCGCTAGCGCGACGGTGACCGTTAAGACAACACTTATAACAATTGATTTAATAGCAAACTTTCTCATTTCACCAGCTTTTGTTTACCTGTTTTAGCCGCATCAGATGGATATGCTCAGGGTTTAGTTAAGCGGATTAATCGCCCAGTCGCGCCATCTTCAAGAACCCAGATAGCATGATCCGGACCTTGTTCAACCTCACGAACCCGCGCCGACCAGCGAAAGCGTTCTTCCCCAACCACCTTATTATCCGTGATGGCAAGGCGGATAAGGGCGCGGCTTCGCAAGCCGCCAATAAAAGCATTGCCCTGCCATTCTGGAAACATATCGCCTGAATAGAATATCAATCCCGACGGGGCAATCGTCGGCACCCAATAGGCGATTGGCGGCGTCATATCAGGCTGAGTTTCATGTGATGGGATTGGCGTGCCGCTATAATGCTCACCTTCGGAGACAAGCGGCCAGCCATAATTTGCGCCTTTATGAATGATATTAAGCTCATCACCATCACGCGGCCCCATCTCATGCGCCCATAACTGACCATTGGCATCAAATGCCAGCCCCAGCGCGTTGCGGTGACCAATTGACCAAAATGTTTTGGCAAGCGCGCCTTGGGATTGAAAGGGATTATCACGAGGCACGCTACCATCATCATTGAGACGAATAATTTTGCCCAAACCCTGATCCATCTGTTGTGCCGGCGTTTGCAATTGCCGATCACCAGAGGTGATAAAGAGCTGCCCTGCAAAGGCTGAGTTTGGCGGGGCAAATGCCAATCGGTGAGAGTAATGACCCTTGCCAGATGTCGCGGGGCTCTGTTTCCAGATCAGCTGATGATCGGTTAATTGCGGTGTTGGCGTGCGCGTTAATCTGGCGCTAATGACGGCCGCATAATGTGTCGCCCCACCATCATCAGAATCAATATAAGACAGGTAAATACGCTGATTTTCTGCAAAGTTTGGATGCGGGATAACATCCCCTAAGCCGCCTTGCCCACCAGCATAAACAGCCGGCACTCCAGCAACATTGGATTGACCTTGACCTTGACCTTGGCCTTGACCTTGATGGCGATCAAAAAGGATCATTTGCCCTGGCTTGGTTGTCACCAATAATGTGTCATTGTCTACAAAGCTCATCGCCCAAGGGTGATGCAATACCGCGATCACGGTCGCCGACAGCGTGTTATTGCTTGACCCTGTGACCAGATTTTCTGCCCGAGCAGGCATGGCGGCCAGGATCAAAACTATCATCGCCATGATCAGATTTAGATAAGGCCGTATATGATCGCGCATAATTTTATCCCGAATAATCCTGCTACCTGATCAGGGTATCAATGCGGGTTCAGGCGGTCAATCATATGCTTGACGTGTAGGCTTTATTAGCGAGCATGCATAGCGTGAATATGGGCGTTTTATGCTGACCGAGATTTGCGTTTCAAGGGCGCGCTGCCGCCGCCTTTAAACCCTTTGCCAGATTTAGCATGCGGTTTGCCATTGAATTTAGCGCCTGATTTAGCCGCCGATTTGGCATAAGGTTTAGAACCGGATTTAGCATGCGGTTTGCTGGATTTCGGTTTGGCATGAAATGGCTTGCTATCAAAAGCCTTATCATCGGCATTGGCATGTGATGGTTTCGGCTTCTTAGCATATGGCTTATCATATGACTTCCCTGAAGCCGCAGGCGCTGGTTTTTTCTTGCGCCGAGGCGGCATCTCACTATCCGCTTTATCTCTCCATTTACCTGACGGCTTATCTGCCCATTTATCAGATGATTTACGCGCAGGTTTATCAAACGATCTTGCCTTTGTTTTTCCCTCTGGCTTGCCTGCTGGTTTTCCAGTTGGCTTGCCTGATGCCTTGCCTGTTTTTTGGTGTGATGGCCTATTTGAATTGGATGAATTGGATGGTTTGCGCCCGCGTGACCGTGAGGACCGGCCCACCGGTTTATGTGCAATCGCATGATCAGCAACCGCATTACCATCAGCATCGGTGAGTGCAATATCATCACCATATTTGGCCAGAATCTGCCGCAGTTTCAAAGCATCGGAATCATTACAAAGCGACAGCGCAATGCCTGTCATCCCTGCCCTGCCTGTGCGCCCGATACGGTGCGTGTAAGCATCTTGGCTTTCCGGCATATCATAATTGATAACATGGCTAATCGCTGGAATATCAATGCCGCGCGCCGCCACATCTGTTGCAATCAGGATGTTGATCTGACCTGCCCTGAACTTATCCAGAACTTTGCGGCGCAGAAATTGCCGCATATCCCCATGCAGAGCATCGACCTTCATGCCAATCTCAGACAGGTTTGCCGCCAGCGTATCAGCGCGGCGTTTGGTGCGGACAAAAATAACGCTAGACTCAACGGCTTTCTGATTGAGGATATCTATCAAAAATCCGCGTTTTTGCTTTTCCGTCACAAGGTACACATGTTGCGCGATATGATGCGCTTTGGCTAGATTTTGCGGTGCTTCGACATGCACCGGATCA
Source organism: Alphaproteobacteria bacterium (assembly GCA_016778985.1). Lineage (GTDB taxonomy): Bacteria > Pseudomonadota > Alphaproteobacteria > Puniceispirillales > UBA1172 > UBA12202. Next base: position 6,005 of record JADHOM010000038.1, read on the forward strand.
GTCAGGAAATGATCACTAAGCTTTCTAATCTCTGGCGGCATGGTTGCTGAGAACAGCATGGTCTGCCTGTTTTTAGGGATTTGCGCCGATATCCGCATCATCGCCGGATGAAACCCTAGATCAAGCATGTGATCAGCTTCATCAAGGATAAAATAGCGGATTGCCTCAAGGCTGACAGCCCCGCGTTTAATCAGGTCTTCGAGTCGGCCGGGCGTAGCGACCACAATCTCCGCGCCGCGGCGCAGACCATTGATCTGACCATCATATCGGGCACCGCCATAAACCGCGACTGACCGAATATTCATATGCTTGGTGAAGCCGCGGACATTTTCCAGCACTTGTAAGGCCAGCTCTCGCGTTGGTGCAAGGATCAGCGCCAGCGGCGGCTGATTTTTATGGACAGGCGGCTCATCGGATAAATGCGTCAATAAAGGCAACAGAAAAGCTGCTGTTTTGCCTGTCCCTGTTTGCGCCAGACCGACCATATCCTTGCGCTCAAGCAGCGCTGGAATAGCAAGTTTCTGAATTGGCGTTGGCGTGACGAGTTCTTGCTCAGCAAGAGTTTCAAGAAGAATAGAGGGAAGCGAAAAATCAGCAAACTGCTGAAACGCATCGTGATCTGATGCGGAAGGTTGGGGTACGTTCATAGTGAAGTTTTCTGGCCTGATGCCCTAATCATAATCAGCATGTTTTTTTACACAGGCTGTATCTACTGCACGTTCTATGCGCTTTTCAGGCGGATTTGTCAAAATAAATTGTTAATATAAAGCCATTATTACGGATAATGGATAAGATTACCATCGGCAGACGTCTTCATTATTCTGTGTAGAATATTTCTCTCTCTGGGTCTGGCTCAATAAACTCACTTTGCAAGGTACGCTCAATGCCCTCTGATAGTGAAAACGGCGCTTCAAAATTATCCAGATTAGCTTTAGCGGAAGTAAACTCCGTGGAAGATGCAAATTTTTTAACTCGAATTGCGCTAATCGGCAATTTCCTGCCCCTTATCTTAGCCACCCCATCAGCAATATATCCAACAAAAAGCCCTAGCCAATATGGAATGCGAAACCCAACATTATTTTTACCAGTCAGTTTATGGCGAACATGCTGGACTAGCTCATTCATTGAAAAATCAGGCGTATCGACATAATTATAAAGCCCATATGGCTTATCAGACGCAATACATCTATCCAAAAAGGCAACAACATTTCCGATATAGGCCATTGATTTTTTATTATGACCTGAGCCGACCATAACGAACTTCCCTGATGCAATCTGACTAAGCAAATTGAACACATTGCCGCGATTGCCCTCGCCGAAAATCACGGTTGGCCGGATAATGATCAGGCGGTTATCTTTGCCCGATTGCCATGCGCGGAACACGTCTTCTGCCAGGCTCTTGGTTCTACCATATTCATTGAAAGGATTGATTGGCGCGGTTTCACCGGCGCCTCCCTCGGCAAAACCATAGACCGCTACGGTGCTGGTAAAAATGATTTTCTTGATGCCTTTTTCAGAACACACCTGCGCAACATTTCCCGCGCCGTCAACATTTGTCAGGTGATATTCAGCCAGATCATCGACATCATCCCGATGAACTGCCGCCAGATTAATAACAACATCACCGGTGATCATTTCGCGTAAAGCGTCTATATCACGGACATCACCTATCTTGCATTTATCCGGAAACTGCTTGCTCAGCTTGATATCAATAATTTCAAAAGGGCTTTGTTTTAACGTCAGCAATCGGCACAGATTTGTGCCGACAAAGCCTGATCCACCTATGATTGTGATTTTATCCATGTAGTCATTATAAATCATTAATTAATTAAACGCCCAATATTTTTGGCAACCCCAATTTTAATGGAAATAGGGTATTTATGGCAATAAGCCGATTATGTTTTGTAATCGCCTCTGGCTTTGGTAAAAGCAATAGCAATAGCTGAAGCATAAAGACGGAAAGAAAAATATTTATGAGCCATCTTGACCAATATCTCACCGAGCAAGCGGATAGCATGCGTATTCGGCCGGCGCTCAAAGCCCTAATTAATGATACCAAAGATGCTCTGGCGAGCCTGCCAAGATGGGAACGTGGGTTTCATATTTTATGGCTGTTGGGGCCGTTTATCATGCTGATTGAACGGACGCCTGCCGATGCCTGGCTGACCATTCTAGCGCTAACATTTGCCGTCCGGTCGGTGGTAAAGCGTGATGCTGCATGGCTCAAGATATTCTGGGTGAAGGCCGGATTTGTGTTCTGGTTCTGGTGTCTGCTTTCGGCGGCAATGTCTTATGATCCGGCCTATTCTTTGGGTGAGGCGTTCGTCTGGATACGCTTTCCGCTATTTGCTATGGCAACGGCGTTTTGGCTGGCGCAGGATAAGCGGCTGTTATATGCCATGCTGCTGGCAGTGGCGCTAGGCACGGTGGTGATGTGCTGTATTCTGCTGGCGGAGATTTTGATTGTCGGGCAGCAAGGCGGCAGGCTTTCATGGCCTTATGGTGACCTGACGCCGGGCAACTATGTCGCTAAGGTTGGGCTGCCAGCCTTCACCATCATGGTAGCGTTGGCGGTTTCCGTTAAAGGCAGAGTGGCCGGGCTAGCCGGGATCGTAGCGCTGTTTTCGATCATGATATCGGTAATGACAGGTGAACGGATCAACTTCCTCATTCGGGCGTGTGGGGGGATGTTGGCAGGGCTTGTCTGGAAGCCAAAATGGCACCGCTATCTAGGGCTAGTTGCGGTCGAAATTCTGGCAATTTTGCTGGTTTTTACCGCCCTTCCCAAAACAGCGCTGCGCTATACTAATGAGTTTATTGTTGGCGCCACAAACTTTGAAACAAGTGGTTGGCTGCACACAGTAAATAGCGGGCTTGTTATCGCACGGGATAATTTGTTGTTCGGGATTGGCCCCGGCAATTTCCGGTTTTTATCGCATGAGTTGCTGAAGGATGTGCCCTATACGCGGCCAGATAATCACCCGCATAATTATTACAGCCAGATGCTTTGTGAGACTGGGGTTATCGGGCTTGTTTTAGGGAGCGTATTTCTCTGGGCAATGATCTGGGCATGTTTTCGGGCGAGCTTTAAGAACCGTGATAATGTCTTTGTGGCAACAGCTTGGGTCATTCCTTTTGGGCTGTTCTGGCCGATTGCCACAAGCGCCGATTTCTTTGGCCAGTGGAATAACATCTTTATGTGGAGTGCGGTTGCAGTGGCTTTGGCGTGCACAAGCAAGCTAAAGTAGATATTAAAAAAAACTAAATTATGACAATGAAATTTGTAATTCCTGGCAACCTAGACGGCATTCATGATTCAGAGAAAATAATCCATAAGATTAATTACACTAGGCAAGCTTTTGGATTTGGTGGTATTGATATTTATGTATCTTTAACACAAATAGCACTACGATCATCACTGGCCAAACATCCCACGAACTTAATGCAAAAATAAACCATGCAATAATACCGACCGAATAATATTTTGTCACTTCGTACTTGAGCCCTAATACGGTTGCACGAACCAAAATAAACGTAAATAACCCACCGGCAATCACGCCTGATTCCAAAAAAATCAACTGAATTATTCCAGGGTCATTATATTGTATTCCAAGCGATAACACTTCAGTTGAGCGTTGGAAACTACCAAAACCAAAACCAAAAGCCCACCATTCATCCAAAATGGTTAAATTAACAAAAAAACCTATAATCTTTATTCCAATTGTTCCAAATGAACTTAAATTCTCAACAACCACAGGGTTTAAATAAGTTAAGCTAGTATTCACTATTTCTTTGTTTACAGTTCCTTCAATCCAGCCTTTGTTAATATCACCGTCAAAAAAAATGGGAATGTGGTTACCTAATACTACCAAATATAAAATTTCAGCTATTATGATTGCCCCAATAAAGTGAATGATTGCCATCGGTTGACGAAACCAAAACGCGTAACACATTATAGCAATTAGACAACCTGCAGCCCCCGCACGGACACCACTTACAAAAACCATCATGAAAATCAAGTAACATGCAATTAAGCCTAGTTTTTTAAACTTTTCATAGCAATAAATTGCCAATCCTGCTGAAACACAAGCTAATCCTGCGATGGAATGGTTCCATGTGAAAGCACCTTGAGGCAATAAAACACCATTTCTGTACAAAACACGGCTAGAAAACCATTCATAACCTTCAATTCCAAAATAACTAGTGCGAATTTCAGGAGGAAAGATATATGTCTGGTTACTCACCTCAACTAATAGAGTGGCGACCACCAGCATTAACGTAGCGATAAAACTAAACTTAAAGATGCTACCATCAATATCATTTTCAAATAATTTAATATAAGCCAGCGGAAATATTATCCACATGGTAAGCAATTGAGATGATAACTGTAGCGATGCCGATACATTTGATGACAACACTGCTGATAAAAATATAAGACTGCTGAAAATAACTAATGGCACAGAACCAGATGGAAAAATTAATTTTCGTGCGGTAAACCATTCTTTAAAGTAGAAATATGCTCCCAATATAACAGTTAATATAATAGCAGTCCGAGGGATATCTAATTGCCCCAACTTAAACCGAATACCCATGCCATGAGGAACAAGAAAAACTGTAAAAAATAATAATGAAGATAAATAAATTTGCCTTTTGTATAATTTTTGAAACATTAAAAGCATGGAGCAGGTAACTCATTTTCATCTTGTAATTATTTTTCAAGGTTGCTGTC
>JADHOM010000016.1 GCA_016778985.1 Alphaproteobacteria bacterium
CCCCATTCTTGTTCCTGTTGGCAAGGCCTATTCAGGGCTTTCGGATGCTGAGCTGAAAAAACTTGATGCTTTTGTTCGTGCCAATACAACCCAGCGTTTTGGGCCCGTGCGGGAGCTTGAAAAATCCCTGGTGGTAGAAGTAGCGTTTGATGCCATCAGCCGCTCAACTCGCCATAAATCAGGCGTTGCCATGCGCTTTCCACGGTTTCAGCGCATCAGATGGGATAAGCCAGCGATTGAGGCTGATGATCTGCCCACCCTGATGAAATCGATCGATAGTTAGGGATTGCTATCAGCTATTTTGCCCTATGTTAGATGGCTATGGGAGACGTTTTCAAAACTAATGCTGAGCTGACCAGTTTCACCGATAAAATGCGGGTTGCGGTGTTCGGCTCGGCTGGTGGCATCGGCTCAGCGCTTTATAATATGCTGGCTGCGCATCCGCGGGTTGAGCACGTCTTTGGGTTTTCGCGCCAGCATCCTGATCCAAAGTTTCAAATTGATTTTCTCAATCCTGATAGCCTTACCCGTGCTGGTGAAACCTTGGCAGAAATAGCCCCCTTGCACTTAGCGATTATGGCAACTGGCGTTCTTCATGATGACAGATTGGGTATCACCCCTGAAAAATCATGGCGCCATTTAACCAGCCAGAATATGGCAAAAAATTTTCAAATTAACAGCATTGGCCCGGCTATTATAGCTAGCCATGTTCTGCCGATCCTAGCCAGGGATAGCAAAGCCGTTTTTGCCGCCATATCAGCGCGAGTCGGAAGCATTAGCGATAATCGGCTGGGCGGCTGGCATAGTTATCGGGCATCAAAAGCCGCGTTGAACATGCTACTGAAGAACTTTGCTTTGGAATTACGTCACCGCAATCCTGCTGGCATTGTTTTGGGTTTGCATCCGGGAACAACCGATACGCCACTGTCAAAACCATTTCAATCAGGGCTTGGCCATGATCTGTTCTCGCAAGCCGATGCCGCTCAGCATCTGTTAGGCGTTATTGATGGCGCCGGCACAGATATCAGTGGTCAAGTCGTGGCATGGGATGGTCACATCATCCCCGCCTGATGTCCTGATGTCCTGATGATTTATTGATTATGATTTATAAAGCGCGTCCAGGGTTTTGGCATAGCGTTTGATCACAACATGGCGGCGGACTTTCAGGGTTGGTGTCATTTCGCCATTTTCAATGCTAAATGGCTCATCCGCAATGATAAAGCGCCGGATTTTTTCCAATGGTGACAGATTAGCATTAATGTCGTCACAAGCGGCTTTCAGGTGTTTCTGCTGCTCCGCTTTTGGCAATCCGCGCATTTCAGCCGAGGGGACGATCACCGCCGCCAGCCATGGCCGCTTATCGCCTGTCAGCATAGCCTGTTCAATATCAGGGTGAATTGAGAGCAGCGCCTCAACCCGTGCCGGGGCAATATTATCACCGCCAGAGTTAACAATGATTTCTTTCTTGCGGCCAGTAATCTTGACGTAACCATCCGCATCCATCTCACCAATATCACCAGTATGCAGCCAGCCATCCTGAATGGCATCGGCGGTCGCATCGGGAGCCCCCCAATAGCCCTGCATCACCATGTCACCTCTGACAAGGATTTGCCCGTCATCATCAAAGATAAGATCAACACCCGGAACAGGGACACCAACGGTAGAGATACGAATATCATCTGGCGGGTTAAGTGATATGACAGGTGAGGCCTCAGTCTGGCCATAGCCTTGCAGAATACCAACACCAATTGCCAGAAAAAACCGCCCAATATCAGGATTAAGCGGCGCCCCCCCTGAACAAAAATAGCACAATCGCCCACCAAGTCTTTGCCGAACCTTAGCCCGAACCAGACGTTCAAGCGCTCTATCCATCAGCTTTTCAGTCAAGGATAGCCGCTTACCATCGAGTTTCTTTAATCCCAGCGCAACGGCTTTACGGAACAGGGTTTCACTCAAGCCGCCCTTCGCCTTAAGTCCGCGTTCGATACGGTCATACAAGACTTCATAAAGCCGCGGCACAGCGATCATTAGCGTTGGCTGAGCTTCCTGCAAATTGCTCGATACCTGATCGACACTTTCACAATACCAAATCTCCGCCCCCATGCGCACAGGCAGATGTAGCCCGCCTGTATGCTCATAAGAATGTGATAGCGGCAACAGCGACAGAAAGCGCTGACCCTTGACCAGATCAGCACGTTCCAGCATTTGCCTTACGCCCTCAACATTTGCGCTGATTGACCGATGGGTTAGCATCACGCCTTTCGGCTGCCCGCCAGTGCCTGACGTATAGATTAAACAGCTCACATCATCAGGGTCTAGCTTGACGCGAATATCACCAAATTGAGACGGATCAATCTGCGCCATCTCTTTCTTCCAGCTTTTGACAGTAATGGATTTTGGTTTGGTTTTAAGGGCAGGATCATCAAAACAGACTAGCGTTTTACAGGCTTTAGACCTATCTGACGCTGCTGCCATTTTTTCCGCCAGCTCGCCCGCAGATGTGATCGCTAGCACGGCACCGGAATCATTAATGACATGTAAATGATCTGCCACCGTGTTGGTGCTGTATGATGGCACAACTAACGCCCCTAATGTCATGATCGCCAGATCAGCAATAGCCCAGTTCATACAATTTTCTGATCCAATGACAACGCGATCGCCTTTGTTGACGCCCAGCATGCGAAGCATAGCAGCGGCACGAAGCACATCATTGGCGACCTCCCCATATGTCCTGCCCTGCCAGACACCACCTGTTTTTTCATAAAGGAAAGGTTTTGCAGATTGTGCCGCCGCCATTTCAAAGAATTGATCACTTAGAATAACTGCTGACATGCCTGACCCCTAAGATTAACAAAATCGCTCTACGGCTTTCCACTGGCTTTCAGCATAGCGATCACCATGACACCATCCTGCCGGAAGGATTTGGTCAATCCTAGCCAAAATGTCATCTGATAGCGTCATCCCAGCGGCGGCAATCAATTCACCAAAATGATCAACAGAGCGTGTTCCAGGGATTGGTATGACATGATCATCACGGCTCAACAGCCATGCCACAGCCAATGTTGACGTTGCCACCCCCAAGTCTTTAGCCAGTTGACGAAAAGGCTCTGTGGCGGTGATATTACGCGCCAAATTATCCCCCATAAAGCGCGGATTAATGGCCAAAAATGGCATTTCTACAATCCGCTCTGGCGAATGCGGATGATCGGTCAGAAGCCCGCGTCCAACAGGGGAAAACGCCACCATCGCCGCGCCGATATCACGAGTTGCTGAGACCAGCCCTAATTCAGCCCCGCGCGTTTGCAGCGAATATTCTGATTGCACAGCGGCAATCGGATGAACAGCCTCTGCCCGCCGCAGGGATGTTGGGGCAATTTCGGAAAACCCGATACTCGCGGTCAAGCCTTCCTTGACCAGTTCTGCTAATGCGCCTGTCACCTCCTCTATCGGAATATCGCTCTGCCGCCGATGCACATAAAACAGATCAACCTGCTCAACGCCAAGCCGGTCAAGCGATGCCAGCAAGGAGGCGCGCAAATATGCAGGATCATTATTATAGCCGCTTCCTTTTTCTGCACCTACACGATCAACGGCGCGGTCAATACCAGCCTTGGTTGCAATACGGAAAAATTGGCGGGCTGGTGCGCCTTGATCAGCAATAAAGGCGCCAATGACGCTTTCTGATTGCCCCATGCCATAAATATCGGCGGTATCGAGGTGATTAACGCCTTTATCCATCGCCATACGGAGCAGAGCAAACGATGCCTCTTTATTCGTCTGACCATAAAAATTGGTGAAAGACATAGCGCCAATACCAACAGGAAAGATATCTGCTCCATTTAAGCCAAGTCGCCGCATCTGTATTGACATAGTTTCACCCTTACCTAACTTCTGCTGATGATTACATTATTGTATTTCGTTTAATTATCACTAATTTAATTTCCCTAGCAATTGCCACTAATCTGTCATATGACCGTAAAATTAATTTCATAATATAGAGATAATAATTGAGGTAATTAGGAATGCCAATGTTACTTCCACCTTTTAATCAAGACACCCCATTGTTTCGCGGTAATTTGCACGGTCATACCACCAATTCTGATGGCTTGAAACCGGCAGCAGAGGTGGTTAGCTGTTATCAGAGCTTAGGTTATGATTTTATCGCTCTTTCGGATCATCTTTGGCATGATGATTCATTTGCGGCAGATCGCGTGACCGATGCCCAGCACTATGATGACAGTCATTTTATTACCATACCATCAGCGGAACTACATTGTTTGGGTAAGCGTTATGATCAAGATGGGCTATGGCATATCGTAGCCAATGGCTTGCCGGTCGATTTTGATGTGGCAAGCCAGGATGAGGACATTAGCACCTTAATCAGCCGCGCGATTGAGGCCGGAGCTTATGTATCCCTCGCGCATCCAGAATGGCATAGCATGACATCTGATGAGGCCATTATGGCAAGCACCGCGCATGCGGTTGAGGTGTATAATTATTCCTGTGCGATTAACAGCAATCGCGGCTCAGGCATAGCGGTTGCCGATATCTTGCTTCAGGAAGGCCATAGGATCAGTTTTACTGCCACCGATGACTCGCATTTCAATGGCCTTGATTATGGGGGCGGTTGGGTCATGGTTGGCGCTAGTGAGTTGACCGCAGATGCTATCGTCACGGCATTAAAGGCAGGTCGGCATTACAGCTCAACCGGGGCAGAGATTCATGCCATTATTGTCGATGATAATACGCTTCATATTTCATGCTCGCCAGCGCATCATATTATCATATCAGGCCAAGGTTATACCGCACATGCCGTTCACGGCAATAATCTGACTTATGCGATATTTGATCTAGCTGATTTTGCCTCACCGTTTTTTCGCATCACGGTTTTGAATAATGATGGCCGCAAAGCATGGTCAAATCCCTATTGGTTTGATCAATTGCGTTAATTCATCAATGCGAACGGCGTTTGATCTTGGGTATTACTCGCCCACCTTTCAGGGCTAATCGTTGATCCACATGCCAAAAGTCCAACACGCTTACCAGCCAAGCGTTGCCGCAATGGCCCTAAAGCACCAGCCAGCGAGGCGGCACATGCCGGCTCTACCATCAGAGACAGGCTTTCCCGCATCCGCAGCATCATGGCGGCTAGTTCGGCATCTGTTACCGTGATCACCTCATCGACATGCTGGCGAACTATATTTAGGCTATAATCCAGCGTTTCAGGTGCGCCTAAACTATCGGCAATGGTATTGACCTTATCCATAGCAACAGCTTTGCCAGCGGCCAGCCCACGGGTCATATTATTACAGCCTTCGGGTTCAACACCGATTACTATCGTATCAGGGTTGTGAAGTTTAATCGCTGTCGCCATGCCAGCGATCAGGCCGCCACCACCAACAGGCAAGACAACAACGTCAAGTGGCGGCATTTGGCTGATCAGTTCTGCCCCGCAAGTTGCTGAGCCAAGAACCATAGTCGGATCATTAAATGGGTGGAGATAGGTTCGCCCCTCATCCTCACAGATCGCTTTAACCAAGTTGGAACAGCTGATCATATCTTTGGCGAGGACCAATTCAGCTCCCATCTGGCGGCAGCCCTCAATTCGCAAGGGGTCAGCCGTTTCCATCATCACAACCTTAACCGGGACATTGCTCTGCCGTGCCGCCCATGACAAAGCAAGCGCGTGATTGCCGCCGCTAAATGTTACAACGCCTTTGGCCATCGCCTCACTGGATAATGAAGATACACCCAGATAAGCGCCTCTGGCCTTAAAACTGCCAGTATGCTGAAACAACTCAAGCTTCAAATACATCTCTGCCTCGGCAGGCAGAAAGGGGGCAATTTTACTACTCCGTAAGGTCAAAACAGGGGTTTCGATAAGCGTATTTTTAATCGCCTGCCGCGCGTTATTGATCGTATGCTGATCCCAGATGATAGACATTTTATAAACCATTTATGCAATAATTCCTTACAGCAGATTAAATGCTCTTGCCGGAAATGCAATCCTGATCATATTATATTATAGTATTATATCAGTGAATTATCCTTAAATGAGAATTGATATGTCGATCACACGCGCCCCATTTAGCCAAAAAGAATATGACCGCCGATTAACGAAAACGCGGCAAGCTATGGAGGTTGATGGATTAGATGCAGTTATTGTCACTGATCCATCAAATATGGCATGGCTAACCGGCTATGATGGATGGTCATTCTATGTTCATCAGGCGGTGATTGTCACCCATGATACAGCCCCCTTTTGGTGGGGGCGGCGGATGGATGGCAATGGCGCCTTACGGACGGTCTGGATGCCTGATGATCACATTCATTCGTATTCCGATGATTATGTTATGTCGCCCAGCTTGCATGCTATGAATACGCTTGCTGATCTGATGAAATCATTGGGGCATGGCGGCTCACGTATCGGGGTTGAGATGGAAAATTACTATTACTCTGCTCGCGCCCATCAGGTGTTAACGGCGGCATTAGATCAAGCGACCATTTGCGATGCAACCGGATTAGTGAACTGGCAGCGCGGCGTCAAATCAGACGAAGAAATTGGTTTCATGAAAAATGCCGCGCGAATTGCCGAAAAAATGGTTTCCGTCGCCTTAGAGAGAGCTGAGCCAGGGCTGCCCAAAAATGAACTTGTCAGCGATATTTATAAAACCATGATTAGTGGCGTTGATGATATCTGGGGCGATTATCCGGCGATCGTGCCGATGTTGCCATCAGGCAAAGATGCTAGTGCCGCGCATTTGACATGGAATGGTGATCCCATGAAATCTGGCGAAGTTACCTTTTTTGAACTTGCCGGATGCTATCGCCGCTATAATGTTCCACTTTGTCGAACCATCCATTTAGGGCCCGCCCCGCAAGCGATTATTGATGCCTCAAAAGCTTTAACCGAAGGCTTGGAAAAAGGTCTGGAGCAAGCGGTTGCCGGCAACCGCGCTTGTGATATTGCAAATGCCTTAACTGAGACACTGGCAAAAGCAGGCATTGATCGGCATGGACGCTGCGGCTACCCCATTGGCATTTCATACCCACCAGATTGGGGGGAAAGAACAATATCGCTGCGTTCCAATGATGACAGTATTTTAGAACCGGGGATGACGTTTCATTTCATGCCGGGGTTATGGATGGATGATTGGGGCATTGAAACGACCGAAACAATCTTAATCACCGATACTGGCGCGCCATATATGTTCACAAATCTGCCCCGCGAATTGACAATAAAGCCATGATGCATCGCAATCTAGACCATATGACAAGCATATTATCTGATCTCATTGGGTTTGAGACGATATCCAGCGAGAGCAATCGTGATATCATTGCCTATCTATCCGAACGGCTTGATGATCATGGTGCTGATATCATTATTGATGAAAGCTCGTGTGGCAAAAAAGCCAATCTCTTTGCGACGCTTGGCAAGACGGATAAGGGCGGCATTATGCTGTCTGGACATACCGATGTTGTGCCTGTTGCTGATCAGGATTGGTCGTGCAATCCGTTTCAGATGAAACAGCAAGATGGCTTAATCTATGGTCGCGGAAGCTGCGATATGAAGGGATTTATTGCGGCTTGTATAGCACAGCTTGATGATTTTGCCGCTGCTTCTCAGCATGAGCCTATTCACTTTGCTTTCACTTATGATGAAGAAACTGGATGCCTTGGCGCTTCGCACCTTGCCGAAACCTTAAAACAGCATCATATCGCCCCGCGTCTGGCCATCATTGGTGAACCTACCGAAATGCGCGTCATCGAAGGCCATAAGGGATGTTATGAATATTCAACATTTATCCAAGGGCTTGCTGGACATGGGTCAGCCCCTGAATTAGGGGTCAATGCTGCCGAATATGCCGTGCGATTCGTTTCACGTTTACTCGAATTGCGCGAAAAATTAAAATCCTGCCCGCCGGAGAGCAGCCCCTATCAACCGCCACACACAACAATCAATATTGGCCGGATTGAAAGCGGCATCGCGCATAATGTCATTGCTCAAAAAGCCCATATTGACTGGGAAATGCGGCCTGTTCAGACCTCTGATGCTGATTTTGTCAAATCAGATTTACAGGGATTCTGTGAAAATGAGCTACTGCCGATGATGCAAAAAACCTATCCAGAAGCTCAAATCTGGAGTGAAGTCATTGCCGAAGTAGCAGGTTTTGATATCATGCCAGATAATGAGGCTAGAAAACTTGTTCAGGAACTCACAGGTTCAAATGCCAGTGATGTCGTTGCCTTTTGTACTGAGGCCGGAGTGTTTCAGTCACTTGGAACCGATTGTGTGATTTGTGGCCCCGGTTCGATTGAACAAGCACATAAGGCGGATGAGTTTGTGTCTGTTGATCAAATGGATCAATGTTTAGTAATGTTAAATAAACTGACGGATACCATTACCAACTCCTAACTTTCGCCTAATGATCGGTCTGAATATATGGCTGGCATGCGTCTTGCTGGCCTTAATATTAACAGGTTTCACGATCTGGTCGTTTAGATGTTATGGCCAAATCAATTTTAGGTGGCGGGTTTTAGGTGGATCATAGTGAAATGGATACCGAGGCGTTAATCGATCGCATCAGGTCTTTGCGTGATCGGATTGATGTACCTGCCTCACCTACCAAAAAGCCTGTCTATCAGCCTGAGCTAGCAGAAGAACCTAAACCTGCGCCAAATGACCATCTAACAGAAGATCAAACAACAGAACCTGCTGTGCCAATCGAAACAGCAGATCAGACCACGGAAGCTGTGTTAGAGCCTAATATTGAGCCTAATATTGAGCCTGGTCCTGATATAGCCCAAAATAATTCTGACGATGATGCTGATGACCAGCCCGATGAACGCTCAACCAAGATAGCTGATAATCTTGCCGCCGCCATGTCATCACTTAACGAAGATGTCTATGATGTTTATGCCAATAAATCTGATGTAACCGCACTTGATATGCGGATGCAGATGATTGAAAACAAACTTAAAAAAACCCAAGACATGATTGTGACCTTAAATCGTGCCGTCGGGCGGCTCATTGATTATGAAGAAAAACATGCTGAAGCCGCACCGCCTCTGGAACAACGCCAACATTCATCAACCGATACCCCAAAACAGGCGATTGCTGAACAGGCTATTCCAGAACAGGCAATTATGGTGCTTGATAAAGTGGCGCCAGACAAATACATGCCTGATAAACCTATCTCACATCATGCTGACACCTATCATAATCAAGCTGGTCGCGGCGCGCCCAAAAAACGCTCATATCATTCGCTCTGGTACGTTGCCGCCACCATTATGCTGACGGTGCTTTACTTTATGTTTGCTTTAAGCAGCACGACGTCTAACCCTGCCTCATCTTTGCCTGAAAGTGATGCCTTTCTTAATGAAAATGAAATGGCTGTTTATTCGCATATTGAAATGGGGATGGCGCGGCCATTAGGTCTCACATCGCTTGATGAATTCTCAACAAGAATGTGGGAAAAAGGGGTCGATTTACCGCAATATTACGAATGTATGGTCAGCATTATGGATGCCAGCACCAAGCCAATGAATCAAATGATGATTATTGAATTGCTTGATAATCCCCTGCGCTCTGATTATAACCCTGCGGTGGTTGACAGGCAACGCGCCTTGTTTGAAAGCCGCTATGGTTCAGCCAATCATTATGGTGGTTATGGCCGCGCACAAACTAATATTGAGTCATGCCGTAACTGGTAGTCAGAACCGCTTGACATCATATATTCAGTTAGCGTTAAGTGATTATAATTTTTATATCATCTAGTGAGATTTGTCATGACCATGCACAAGCGCATTCGCACTTTCAATACAAAAGAAACCTATCCTGAACAAAACCTTGATAATGATTTGTCTCAGGCTGTTGTTGCCAAAGGCACAATGGTATTTTTGCGTGGTCAGGTATCACAAAACCTTGATACTAGAGAAAGTCTCCACCCTAGTGACGCTGGCAAGCAAACCGAAAAAACAATGCAGAATATAAAAATGCTTCTCGAAGAAGCTGGCACGACAATGGACAGCATCTGTCGGATTGTCGTTTACGTCACTGATATTCGCTATCGTGAGGCTGTTTATCAAGAAATGGGAAAATGGCTGAAAGGCGTTTTCCCATGTTCCACTGGTCTGGTTGTTCCTGCTTTGGCTCGTCCTGAATGGGTTGTCGAGATTGAGATTACAGCCGTTATTCCTGAATAGGAAATCCCATGCTCCCAGGCCTCTTAAAGACGCTTAAACAGGTTGCCGCCTCACCATTATCGCAGGCGACAACGATGCCGAAAGAGATATATACAAGCCCGATCGTGCTTGACCATGAAACGCAACATATTTTTAGCAAAGAATGGATTTGCGTTGGCCGCGCCGATAGCTTGCCCAAGATTGGCGACTATATGACGGTTGAGATTGCTAATCAGCCTCTGATTGTCACGCGCGGCAAGGATGGCAAACTTAATGCTATATCCAATATTTGCCTGCATCGGGGGATGGTGCTGGCACAAGGCCGCGGCAATGCTAAGAAGTTTACCTGCCCTTACCATGCCTGGACATATCAGCCAGATGGCAAGCTAGTGGCAGCGGCATTTATGGATAAAACTGAGTGTTTTGACAAATCCGCTATGCGGTTGCCGCAAGCCCGCTGTGAGGAATATTTAGGCTGGATATATGTTAATCTTGATCCTGATGCGGTATCTGTCAGAGACCAATTATCTGAGCTGACAGAATTGCTTGAACCTTATCATATGGAAAATTATGTCAGTATTTTTGAAGAAGAGCATCACTGGAACACCAACTGGAAATGCCTGACCGAGAACTTTATGGAAGGCTATCACCTGCCAGTCGCCCATCAAGCAACCGTTGGGGCGCATTTTAACCTGATGGATACAGAGTTTGATGAGCGTGGTAAGTTTGATCATTTCACCTATCAATATTTTACCAAAAAAGATAGCGCACCTGTTGGCACGGCGCATCCCGCAAATACATGGCTGACTGGTAAATGGCGCTCAACATCAATCATGCCAACCGTCTTTCCTTCGCATATGTATGTGCTGGCACCTGATCATCTATGGTATTTGGCCTTGCTGCCCGATGGTCCTGATCATGTTCGGATCCGATATGGCGCCGCTATGGCACCAGAGGTTCTAGAGGCATGGGATAATCCCGAAGCGATGATTGCCGATACCAAAGCCTTTCTGGATGATGTTCAAGAAGAAGACAGAGCCGTTGTCGAAGGTATTTTCAGGGGCGCCAAAGCCCCCATGACCAAGGCAGGCCCGCTAAGCTGGCTTGAGCGGGAAAATCATGAGTTTACCAATTATCTGGCACGCATGCTGTGCCCATAATTCCCGTAATCCAAAATAAGGAGAAGTAAATGACCATTGCTATCGTCGGACGCTGTGCCAAAACCAATATGGCAGGAGTTGCCATTACGACCTCTAGTATCGCTGTTGGTAGCCGCTGTCCCTATGCTATGGCTGGTGCTGGTGCGGTAACAACGCAAAACATAACTGACCCGACGATTGGCCCTGCTGTGCTGGCGCTTATGAGTGAGGGGCATAGTGCTGAGACCGCCATTAAGATGACAATGGATGGCCGCCCCCACGCTGATTTTCGGCAAGTCGCAGCGGTTGATCTTCACGGCGGAACAGGGGTTTTCACAGGCCGTGAGATACTTGGCAATAATGCTGTTAATCAGGGCAAAGATTGTGTTGGTGCAGGTAATTTGCTGTCACGGGTTGAGGTTATTCCAGCCATGACACAAGCCTTTGAGGACGGGCATGATTTGCATCTGGCGGAACGGCTGTCTCGAGCTTTAATCGCCGCTCTCGATGCTGGCGGTGAAGAAGGCCCCACCCATTCTGCGGCTCTCATCGTTGCGCATGAACGGCCTTGGCCGCTTGTTGATTTGCGGATTGACTGGACCGATGACTGCCCGGGACAGGCGTTGTTAGCGTTATGGGAGGAGTACAAGCCGCAAATGAATGATTATCTGACCCGTGCGATTAATCCATCTGCCGCCCCAAGCTATGGTGTCCCCGGAGATGAATAAAGGCTGATAACACGGCTTTAGATAGGTAAGTGAGTGAAACTAGCAAGACATCTCATAAAGATTCCAATCAGTCTTGCTAGCATATTTGTCATAAACCCCACGCGCGCGATAATTATTGTCGCGGGTGATCCAGCGTATCACCGCCCATTCATTGTCTTGCGCCATTGCCTTCAAGCTCGTCATCAAGGCATCAACCACGCCGATGCCGCGCTGATCATGATCAACAAATAAATCATCAAGAAAGCCGATTACCTTGCCTCGCAATGGGCTTGGCATTGGCCGAATATGCGCCAGACCAACAAGCCTATCATCATAAACCGCAACCAGACCATGAACAGGATGTGAGGCGTCCATGAGCCAGCCCCAAGTTGTTTGGATAATATCTTCGGTTAATGTGACTTTATAATGCTCAGCATAACCGTGATAAAGGTGTAGCCATTGGTCATAATCTGTCGTGGTAAGAGACCTCACTAGCACATCTGGCATATTCATTTCCTAATCGTTACAGTCTTTACATTATCTTAATCAATGCTTACACATTAAGCAATATAATCCAGATAATAAGGAGTGACCAATGAGCGAGAAAAAGAAATTGGCCAGTCTTAGCAATGAAATGGTGCGGCCATTACCAGGATATCTCAGTAAGCGTTATGTAAGTTGGTATAATGGACATTTTCAGGATAACCAAAGCTGGTATCAGAACCTAGCCACATTCGGGCAACATCCGCGTGCCATGATCATCTCATGCTGTGATAGCCGCGTTAATGCCATGTCATTATTTGGTGGTGAAGATGGTGATTTTTTCATTCACCGAAATATTGCAAATCTCATCCCGCCGTTTAACCCAAATGGTGACCATCATGGCACTTCAGCGGCAATAGAATACGCGGTAACAGTGCTTAAAGTATCGCATCTGATTGTTTTGGGACATTCTGGATGCGGCGGCATTGAAAATGGTTACCATGCCTGTAATGGCACCAATGATGAGGCGCTTAAACAATCAAACTTTATTGCTAAATGGCTAGAAATCCTGACCCCTGCCTTTCAAGATGGGGCGAATCTTAAAACAGATGCTGAACGCATCCGGGATTTGGAACAGCGAAGCATTGTTCATTCGCTGAGCAATCTGGTGGCGTTCCCTTTTATCAGATTGGCGCAGAACGATGGCCGTCTATCACTCCATGGATTATGGCATGATATCGGTACCGGACAGCTTCATATCTATGATGCCGAAAGTGGCCTCTTTGCCCCTGTTGGTGTGTGATTATAGACGATCACATTCACATCACTGCGATAAGCCGCGATCAGGCAAGGCATGACATCCTTAAAAAACTGATGGCAGCATGGCGGCAAAACTGGATGGGGTCGAGCTGGTTGGCATTGATCAGTAAAAGCAAAACTAAATGATGACTTGACATTATATTCATTCTGCCTATCATAATGATAGTTTATTGATGAAGTGCTTGCCCAAAAACACATAATAAACGTCGGCGTATAATAAACTTCGGCACCATGATAATCAAAACGCAGAATTGGCAATCGGGGCTTTCTACTGCTGCCGCCACAGATGGAATTAGGGCGTTGGTGCGTGATGATGAAGCGGTTGCTCATATAAGAGTACATTTTAAAGAGCAACTTAATCAGCGTGGGTTACTGATCTCTGATGCCTTGCATGTATTAAAATATGGTTTTGTCTATGATAAGCCGGAACAATCAACACAACCAGGCTTCTGGAAATACAAGATGCAGAGTACATCACCGAATTCAGGCAAGAGAAAATTAGAGATTGTTGTCATACCTGATTTTAATCAATGCGGTTACAAATTGATCACTATCTACTGGGTGGATGGGCAATAGGTTAAATATTTACAAAAGGGAGGAATTTGTCATGTCACATAATGGGTATCATTATACCGAATGTGGATTAGATGATGTGTTCATTATCGCCGATCATCTGCAATCAGATGATGAAGATGAGGCGGTGTTGACCATACCGGCAATAGGCATGCTGCATAAGGTTATTGCAGAGGGCGTGATTAATGCTGACGGTATCCTTAACGGTAAGGAAATTCGTTTCCTGCGGACAGAGATGGGTATGACACAAGCCCAGCTCGCAAAAATTCTGCACCGTAAAGAGTTAACTGTTGCTCGCTGGGAGAAAAATGAAGTTGGCATTGATGCCACCCTAGACCTTATCTTGCGGCAATTAGCGGCAGAAAAACTAGACGTTCCTTTTGGGCAAGGCCAAACGATTGAAAGACTTTGCCTTGAAAGGGTGCCGATAAAGCAACCAATGCCAATTAAAGCAAAACTAAATGATGATAACGGGTTGCCGCGCTATACGCTGATTGCATGAGTTTAGGATATTAGGGTAAGGGAGCGTTATATAGCTGACCTAAATGCGGGATCGTATCCGTCACACCAGCTAGCCGTAAGCAATGCCACGCCATAGCATGATTAGAAGATGTGACAGGCAGCCCTATGCTTTGCTCAATCTGGGCGACATGTTCGGCCAGCCGAACCGATGTGCATGACACAAATACCATATCAATGCTTTCGCCATCGCGGGCGGCTTTATCTTTAATCGTGTTAATGGCAGAGATCAGACTATCGGCGTCAATACTGGCAACAATCGGGTCTTTTTCTTCGTTGAATGAGCCAAAAACAGGCACCTCAAACCCATGTTGTGTAATGTAATTATAGACGATAGCATTCACATCACTGCGATAAGGCGTTAAAACAGCAATACGTTTTGCCTGCATTGTCCGAAACGCCGCAAACGCCGCCGTAATAGGGGTTGTTGTTTTTGCCATAGGCTTTGCTGCTTTCAGGAACCCGTGGACAGCCTCCTCCCCCAGCACCGTTGAGGCTGACGTACAGCCATAAGCCAGAACATCAAGGCGGTCTTCGGGCAGAATGAGTGATGCCGTATCGGTAATCCGCGGCCCCATATCAGACAGTGTTTTCGGCGTCACTGATACCTCATTAGCAATGCGCGCAGCAAACACATCAATTCCTGGCTCTCTGATAATCTGCCGAAACTCATGCTCAACCGTGTAATCGGTAGCAAGCACAACCAGCCCTATACGTGCCTTTTCGCCAATCACCATATGTGTCGAAAACGGTAGGTTCTCAATTAAATATGATTGATCCTTATTAATAATCTCATCCATCATTTTATCCTATCTGGGTATCCTATCCGGAACCTGATTGTCTAATATTATCTGGTAGCCATGTTGCCAATTCAGGGAATATTATCAAGACAAATACCATTAATACCATGATGAAAAACATGGGCAAGCCAGCGCGTGCGATAAAGCTCATCTCATGGCCTGTCATCCCCTGCAAGACAAACAGATTAAAGCCAATGGGCGGGGTGATCTGTGCCATTTCGACAACAACAACAATGAAAATTCCGAACCAGATCATATCAATTCCGGCATCACGGATCATTGGCTCTACCACCGCCATCGTTAAAACAACTGAGGAAATGCCGTCAAGGAACATCCCCAGAATGATATAGAAAATCAGCAGCACCATCAGTAGCTCAAAGCGGCTTAGATTCCATTCCGCGATCAGATTAGCTAATCCGCGCGGCAATCCAGTAAACCCCATTGATAGTGATAAGAACGCTGCACCAGCCAGAATAAGCGCAATCATGGCAGAGGTTCGGGTTGCCCCCATCAGCGACGATGAGAAGCTATGCCAATTTAATGTGCCTTGCGCAGCAGCCAGAACAAGCGCCCCAATAACGCCAAATGCCGCCGCCTCTGTCGCTGTTGCAAAACCAAAGAACATTGAGCCAATAACGAGAAGGATCAAACAAATCACAGGGATTAAGAAACGCGAGTTCTTAATTTTTTCAAGAAAGCTCATTGGCTTATCAAGTTTAGGATTCCAGTTTTTTGATAGTTTTGAATAAATCGCCACATAGGACATAAACATCGCCGCCAGCACCAGCCCCGGAAAGACGCCCGCAAAAAACAGCTTCTTGATCGATTCATTAATCGTGACGCCATAAACAATTAAGGTCAAAGATGGCGGGATCATTAAGCCTAACGTTGCCGCCCCAGCCAAAGTGCCAATGACCATATGTTCAGGGTAATCACGCCGCCGCAATTCTGGAATAGACATCTTGCCAACGGTGGTTAATGTTGCCGCTGATGATCCTGATACTGCCGCAAATACTGTACATCCAACAATATTAGTATGAACTAAGCCGCCAGGAAAACGTGACATCCATGGCGCTAGACCGCGGAACATGTCTTCGGAAAGACGAGTGCGGTATAGTATCTCACCCATCCAGATAAATAGCGGTAACGCCGTTAATGTCCATGAAGAAGATGCCGACCAGATCGTCGTCATCATGACATCACCGACTGGCCGCGTGGTAAATAATTCCATCCCCACCCACGCCACACCAACCAGCGAAAGACCAACCCAGACGCCTGTCCCCAGCAAGGTGAACATGACAAAGAGAAAAAGGATGATGATAGATAGATTTTCCATAATGCGCCCTAACCTCTATTCAATAGATGAGGCCTGAATACGATCTCGGCCAGTAAATATTAATGAAATTAAATTATCGGTAAGCGCAATTGCCAGAATAATGGAACCGATGACCATTGTTGATTGCGGTATCCATAGCATCGTTGCATCTTGGCCTTGGGAGATATCATTGAACTTCCACGACCAATAGGTAAATCGCCACGCATAATAGGCCACATACCAGCTAACCACAGTGCCAACAGCAAAGCACCATGTGTTTAGCACCAAGCAGGCGCGTGCTGGCAATGCATTAAGCAAGATAGAAACACGGATATGCGAGCCATGATTAAGTGCGCTGGCAAAAGCTAGAAAGCTCGCCGCCGCCATAGAATAGCCAGCATATTCAGGCGCGCCAGGAAAAATTTCCCCTGTCCAGCGTGCCACCATTTGAACAACGATCAAGGTTAGGATTGCAATTAAGAAACATGCCGCCAGAATACCCGACAACAGATATAGCCCATCAAGCCCTCGTCTTAACACCTTCACTGTCTTCCCCCTTAATATGGCAAGGCTTTGATGCCCTCGCTGTCATGTGTTTATAGTGCTTAGCATATGGTTACGGATGACAGGCTGCCCCAGCATCCGTGTAAAGGTTTTTTTATTGACGATTAGCCCAATTATTGCATCGCGTTAAAGCTATCAACAATCGCCTGACCGTCGGCGCCAGCGGCTTTTAGCCAATCTGCTGTCATAGTTGCGCCGATATCTTTCAGCTCATTTTGGAGCCCATCACCAGCAGGCTCAACCGTCATACCGCCAGCCCGCAGACCAGCAAGCGTAAAGCCAGTATATTCTTTTGACCGCCATGTTCCCGCATACTCAGCCAGTTCAGCACAGCCACGGATGACATTCTGATTGGCTTCGCTGGTGCTGTTCCAAACAGCTGTGTTGACCATGATGTAGTTACGTGGCAGCCAAGCATCGACTTCATAGAAATGAGTTAGCGACTCCCAGATTTTCCGGTCATATCCTGTTGCCCCTGATGAAACCATAGATTCGACAACGCCAGTAGCAAAGGCTTGTGAAATCTCAGCCGCTTCAATGACAACGGGAAGCATGCCAGTCAGCTCAGCAAGGCGAGTTGTTGTATTATTGTATGAGCGGAATTTAATCCCATTCATATCAGCAACTGAATTAATCTCTTTTTTGAAATATAGCCCTTGTGGCGGCCATGGCACGGCATAAAGCAAGGTCAGATTCTGATCAGCAAGGGTTTTCTCAATACTAGGCTTTGCGGCTTTCCATAATTTGTCAGCGTCATCAAACGAAGTCGCCAGAAACGGCACAGAATCAAAACCAAAAATAGCATTCTCATTCTGGTGACCTGATAATAGCCGCTCACCAATAGGCACCTGACCAGTTTGCACCGCCCGCTTAATATCGGCGCCTTTAATCAGTGATCCTGATGGATGCGTAACAATTTCAATCGCCCCGCCTGTCCCTGTGGTGACGCAAGCACCAAACTCCGCCGCTGTGACCGAATGGAAATTTGATCCGCTATATGCCAGCGGCATATCCCAGACTTCTGCTTTTGCGACACCAGACATGCCTAAACTCATCCCCAAGCCAAGACCTAGACCAAGTCCGGCAGTAATCATAGATGAAACAATGTTTTTTGATTTAATCATAATATCCTCCCTAAAGTGTTTCTCTTTCAGTTATTAAATATAGAAACGTATTTCCTTACAATCAGCAAGAAAAATCAGATTTAGACGAAAGGTTAAATATGTACTGAAGGCAGCGGGAGAAAATAATTTACGTCGTAAATCTGCCAATATCATAGGCGGATAAATCCATATTTGGATTATTGCCAGACGCCAACATAGCCAGAAGATGACCTGTTTTCGGCCCGCCTGTTAGCCCAACATGATGATGCCCAAAGCCCATAAAAACACCTTTCATGTTCGGAACTTCACCAATAACCGGAATGGAATCTGTCGGCGCAGGTCTATGCCCCATCCAGCGTGTGTCCTCATCCCATGTTAAATCTGGCATATATTGCTTCACATTTTGCATCAGCAAGCGGAACGGCGGCTCTGATGCGCCAGCTTTAAGACCGCCAAACTCAACAACCCCGGCAAGCCTGATACGGTCTTTCATGGGGGTTACAACAAACTTGCCGGCCGCCACCATAAGCGGCGTATGAGGCATTTTATTAGGATGCCATAATTCGATATGATATCCACGCTCGGCTTCAAGAGGGATAGTTAGCCCTAATTGTTTGGCTAATGTGCCTGACCATGCGCCCATGGCAAGGATGACCCGCTCAGCTGGCATTTGCGTGCCACCTGCCCTGATCCCTGTCACATGGCCATTTTCATGACTGATGGCTTCAACCTCGGCCATGATGACTTTACCGCCTCTTTCCTCAAACACTTTTGCCAGATCAGCGATATAATCACCGGGGCTTAAAATCATGCCATGATGCTGCATAGCAATAGCAAAGCGATGACTATCTGACATAAAATCATCATAGGCAGTAAAGGCTTCGTCCTCGTATTCTATCCATTCATGGCCAAGGGCTTTGCGGATATTCCACATCGCTTTATCAGCTTCAAACACTGATCTATTCTTGAATATATAGGTATAATCACATGGCTTGATCCAACGCTCGGCTAGCGTCCCTGCGGCTAGTGCCTGATGATCTTGCAGCGATTGGCCAATAATCGGGTTTAGGGCTTTGGCGATACGCTCAGTATCCGCCATATTTGCATGCCGCAGATAGGGAATAAGCCAAGGCAATAATTTCGGCAAATAGCGCCAGCGCAAAAATAATGGCTGCTGCGGATCAAACAGCATTTTCGGAGCTTTCTTTATAATGCCGGGGGTCGTCACCGGGATGACGGAGGATGAGGCTAGGATACCAGCATTGCCAAAACTAGTGCCGCCAGCCGGCCCTGCCCGATCAATCAATGTCACCTGATGGCCATTTTCCTGCATGCGGAGAGCGGCAGAAATACCAACCATGCCAGCACCAACAACGATGACCGATAATGGATCAGCTTGCGATGCTGCTTTCGCCCTTTCCATGCGCGTCATGACTGATGCTCCATGTGCCATGACTGAACCGCGTAATGCTTGACCTTATCGAGATCAGGATCAATCCCTAAGCCGTCACCTTGTGGCAGTATCACATTACCGTTTTCAATCGGAAATGGTGATGTTAAAATATCTTCTTTGAGGTAATATTTAGCCTGATAAAACTCACACCCCAGAGTGATATTTGGGGTCGCGGCGATCATATGCGTGCCTGCCAAATGCGCGATACCTGCCTCAAACATATCACCGCCATAAGCCGCCATACCTGTCGCCTCTGCCAATGCGGCGATTTGCTGAGCTTGGCTTAGGCCGCCAGATTTCATGATTTTAATGGACACCCCATCACAGATGTCTTCGGCGGCGGCGCGATGCATATCTGCCAGACTAAACACCGTTTCATCGGCTAGTAATGGCACAGGCATCAGCGTCCGCAGACGCCGCATGACGTCAACATGTCTGGACGCCACAGGCTGTTCAATAAAATCAGGGGCAAATGAAGCGACATCAAGCACCTTCGCCTCAGCCCCATAAGGCGACAGCCCCTGATTATAATCAACCCTGATAGCAAGGTCGGGGAAATGTTTGCGCAAGGTTTCTAGCCGCATGATATCAAACTGATGATCAGCAAATCCTGTCTTTAGCTTAACCATGTTCACCTGATCATCCTGCAGCCGCTTAACCAGTTCCAGATCAGCATCAAAATCAGGATTAGCCAGCGAACAAGATAACGCAATATGGGTGCGAACTGCGCCGCCTAGCAATTCTGCCACACTAACCCCTAAGGCTTTGCCGGTGGCATCCAGCAATGCTGTTTCAAGCGCCGCTTTAGCCTCGGTGCAATGCGCGACCGCTTGGCTTGCATCTCGGCATATAGATTGTCTTTCACTTAATCGGCGACCCAGAATATGTGGCGGCATATAGCGCGTCAGGGCGGCAAGACTTGCCTCAACTGAGCCTGTAAATACAGCCCAGGGCGAGGCCTCACCATAGCCATTAATTCCGCCAGTAGTCTGACATTCCAGCACCCCGATATCAATGGTGTGATCAACGCGGCCAATACCATGATCACGCGCAGATATAACTGGCAGTTGCAGATGCCAGACCCGCAAGCCAATAATCCGCTCATCATCTAATCGCGACATGATCTAGGCAACCCATTCAGATACTGGCGCCGCCGCTTCGTGGAGAGGCTGGCTAATCACATCAATCAAGCTCGGCCCATTATGATCTAAGGCCTGCCGCATAATAGACGGAAGCTCAGCCGGATTTTCAACTCGCCAGCTCTTAACACCAAATGCACTCGCTACCGCCGCATGATCTGTGCGATTAAAATCAACATTATGATAGCGCCCGCCAAAGCCAGATTTCTGGCCAGCCTTAATCCATCCATAGACCGCATTCGAGAAAACGATTGACGTAATCGGCATGTTGTATCGCATCATAGTTTCAAACTCACCACAGCAAAAGCCAAATGACCCATCGCCCATTAATGCCACAGTTTTAACAGCCGGATTACCAATATGCGCCCCCATCGCCGCCGCCATACCATAGCCTAGCGCCCCATGCGCGCGGTTCGTAATAAAGACGCGGCCATCACGGCGCCAGCGATAATGCGCCGATACATAAGGGCATGGCGTCCCTGGATCAGCAACAACAATAGCATCATCGTCTAGCACTGCGGATAAATGATGAATAACGGCTTCAGGCGTGATCGGGGATTGCGACGACATCGCCAGAGGTTCAAAGTCGGCTAGTTTTGCTGTCCATGCTGCGGCTGCCCGTGCCTTGCCATCAAAATCAGGCAAGTCATCGCTGTCATAGCGGCTTTCAATGGCCTGAATTAATCCAGCCAACGCCAGTTTAGCATCAGCGATAATAGCCGCCTCAGTCTGATAATTCGCTCCCGGCACCATCGGGTCATTATCAATATGTAAAATGGTTTTATCATGTGACGGGCTGCGCCAGCGTTCGGTCGTAACCGACCCAGCACGACAGCCAACAAACAACACCAGATCAGCCGCATCAACCAGCGCCCTTGTCGAGGCAACGCCGCCATTTGAGCCAACAACTCCAACCGCTAAAGGATGCGTTTCCGCGATAACGCCCTGCCCTGATACGGTTGTCGCGACTGGCATATTAAGCATCTCCGCTAATCGCGCGACTTCTGCCATAGCGCCAGCAAGCAACGGCCCGCCGCCACAAATCATGACCGGATGCTTTGCCGCCAGCAACAGACCTGCCATGACTTCACATTCACTCACTTGCGCCGCTTGCCGTGCCGCAGGAAATACCGCATGAGATTGATCTGCCCAGATGAGATCAGGATCAACAGGCGCTTTCTGGGTATCAAAAGGCAGGGCTAAATGCGCTGACCCCGGACGTCCAGTAGACATCGCCCGAAAGGCTGATCTTATCTGAGCTGGCAATTGATTAGCTTGATCGAGCGAAGCATTCCATTTGGTCACTGGCTTGAATAAAGCTGGCTGATCGAGTTCTGTGAGCGGATATTTGCCACGTGAGGTAGTCGCCACATCGGTAGTAATCGCCAGGATTGGGATAGAGCTTTCGCCCGCTTCAACCAAAGCTGGCAGGATATAAGTTGCGCCGCCGCCTGATGGTCCCTCACATATGCCGGGCTTGCCAGTGACTCTGGCATAGCCATCAGCCATATATCCAGCATGCCGCTCATCACGAGTCAGGATATGCGTCATACCATGATCAAGCCGCGCCATCGCGTCATAAAATGGCAGGGTCGTGTCGCCGCAAAGTCCGAAAATATGTTTAACCTTATAGGCTTCTAGCATCTTAACGGTGGCTTCGGCACCGATTAACTGATTCTTCATACTCAATCCCTCATATATAATCTTATCTTTCCCCATGTGGGATGTTTTAACAAGTCATTTCACCGCTCTTTATAATAGCTCACAGACTTAAATAGCAGACTTGCATAACCGACTTGCGGGGCAACTCAAATTGGCGCATCATGCCTATTATGAGTATGATTAAGGGTACAATGGCTAAAGGCGGCAAAGCGGTTTACGGTGCTTCAGTTGGCATCCTTATGCTCGAAGCCCAGTTTCCGCGCATCCCCGGTGATATGGGAAATGCACTAAGCTGGCCATTTCCTGTTCATTATAAAATTGTGCGCGGGGCTTCACCTGATCTTGTTGTGCGCAGGCGTGCCGAAAATATGCTCACCCCATTTATTGATGCCGCGCGTGAATTGGTGGCAGATGGCGTCGATGGAATTACCACTAATTGCGGCTTTCTGTCATTATTTCAGGCTGAGCTAGCGGCGGCAGTCCCTGTTCCTGTCATGACATCATCATTGATGCAATGGGATATGGTAGCGCGGTTAATCCCACATGGGAGGCGCCCCGGCATCCTAACCATAAACGCATCGAGCCTAAGTCCTGATCACCTTTCAGCCGCTGGCGTTCCGCTGGATGCGCCTATCGTGACCACCGAAGGGCGGCGGATGTTCACCCGCGCTATTTTGGATAATGAGCCGGAAATGGATATTGATTTAGCCCGCGCTGATAATATTGAGGCGGCGATTGAGCTGGCATCTGATCCAACCATAGGCGGAATTATTCTGGAATGTACAAACATGATCCCCTATGCCGCCGATATTCGTGCCGCGACTGGCTTGCCTGTCTATTCTATTTATAATTTGGTGATGTGGTTTCAGGCAAGTTTGCGGCCACCGCGATTTCCATCACATGAAGATAGTTGATAATTCATGATTAAATTGCTGGAATGGTTAGGCCGAAACGCCATGTTGGTATTGCCTGCGGGTATTGTTGTCGCCTTAATTTTACCTGAAACAAATGCGCCGATTAAAGGCATTGTGCCACCATTGATCGCAATGATTTATGCGGTCACATTTATTCGCATGGATTTACCAGCGTTATTGCACGACATGCTAACGCCTATGGAAATTATCAGGCAGCTGATGATTGCTGGCTTTATTCTGGTTATCATGCCGCTCATTTTAATCGGCGGCTGTCTCATAGCAAAGGTAGATATCGCCTTACTGCCATCCGCGACTTGGTATGCGGTTGCCCCCCCTATTGCCTCAACGGCGTGGATTTGCGCGATCATGGGATTGAGCTTAGCAACCGCTATGCGGATCATTGTTATGACTAGCTTAATTGCCCCTTTTACAGGGCCATTTATGCTAAGTATCATCATGCCTGATGTGATGAGCATATCATCATTGACGATGTTTTTTAATTTAGCGGCAATGATTTTTGCTGGCGTTATTCTAGCATTATTAGGGCAGATGATCTTGGGCAAGGCGGCGATTGCCAGACATTCGCCTCGATTTGATGGGCTGGCCGCAATCACTATGCTGATTTTCCTGATCCCGGTATTTAATGGTATTCCGCGCCAGATGATGCTTGTGCCTGAACTTGCCTTAAAAATTTTACTGCTGGCGACATTATTGAACTTTTCAACCCAAATCATATTGATGCTAGTGGCACGGCAATCGCCAACACATCAGGGGAAAGATTTAGCCTCTGTGCTGGCTGTGCTTTCAGGTAACCGAAATGTTGGGCTGTATTATGGGGCGTTGCCGAGTGATCCGATATTCAGCATGTTCACGGCTTTATATCAGGTGCCATTATATTTAACGCCGCTTTTGATGAGCCGTGTTCGCCACCTTATGGGTCTAGTTTAGCGCCGCTACCCCCTATTTACCTTGAGCTTGACTATCTTGTATCAGCATACCGGGCAAATCCCCTGCCAAGGCGCGCGCTGCCACATGATCAACAAAGCTGCTGACAAGGCGTGGCGGCTTATCCAAAAACTTATGCGCAAGGCCAAGCAACATCGGTTTATGATCACCTTCTAAGGGCAAGAACACCAATGGCTTACCATCAGGTGCCACCGCCGCACGTGTCCGAATATTGATCAGACCATAGCCAAAGCCATTAGCAACAAGGCTCCGCATAACAGAAAGCTCTTTGGTGCGGTCGGCAATTTTGGGGCTTAATCCCTGACGGTGAAACATCGATAAAAAATAGTCACCACTTAATGGTAAATCCAGCAACACCATTGGCATATCAACCAATTCAGCTAGCGATATCGATTGCTGGTCGGCCAATGGATGATCAGAGCCAAGCAAAACATACGGCGGCAAGGTCGCAACACTGGAAAATGCCGTATCTGTCCCTATCCCTAGATTATAAGTCACCGCGACATCTATTTCTGACCGATCAAGCATGGCTAGCAGATCGGCTTGATGCGCTTCATAAAGCATAATCTGCGCCTCTGGGTAGGCTTGCTCAAAACTGCGTCTGATATTGGCGCTGAGGATGGGGGCAATGGTGATCAGGCAGCCGATCTTTAGTGTCCCCCGTACATGATCTTGCAAATCTTCGGCGATAGACCCAAGATTCTGCACCCAGTTAAGAATTCCCTTAGCTTCTTCGACCAGTCGCCTGCCACTAGTCGTTACTGTCAAGCCACGCGCATGGCGGCGAACAAACATCTGAACATTAAGGTCTTGTTCTAGTTGTGAAATGGCAGCAGATATAGATGGTGATGAGACATTAAGATGTACTGACGCGGCGGTAATGCTTCCTAATTCTCCGACCGCAACCAAATATTCTAGCTGGCGGATGGTAATGCGTTGATTGGTGATCCGCCCTGATCCACGCCCTGATCCACGCCCTGATCCACGCCCTGATCCACGCCCTGATTCACGCCCTGATCCATGAGCTAGTCCAAGAGCTGAATTGGGCGATGAATTGGGTCTCGCCTTGCTCAATATTTAATCCATGTGGTTTTAAGCGCGGTATATTTATCAAGCGCGTGGAGCGATAAATCGCGCCCATATCCGGATTGCTTAAAGCCGCCAAACGGCGTCATTGGGCTTAACGCATCAACCGTATTAACAGAAACCGTTCCTGCATGAAGCCGCTTTGAAAGACGATGTGCGCGTGACAGACTGCCTGTCCAGAGAGAGGCGGCAAGACCATAAATGCTGTCATTAGCCATAGCCAAGGCCTCGTCTTCGCTATCAAATGGAATAACCGATAGGACAGGGCCAAATATTTCTTCTTTAGCGATTAGGCTATCGGGCGGCACATCATTAAATATCGTTGGCTGAACAAAATATCCCTTACCATTGAGTTGCACCGCTTCACCGCCGACAACACAATCGGCATAGGTTTTGCCGTCCTCAATCATCGCCATAATGCGCTGATGCTGCTCTTTGCTAACAATCGCCCCCATTTTCGCCGCAGGGTTTAGCGGATCATCAGGTTGATGGGCATGCGCTTGCGTAATCATGCGGTCGAGAAACTCTTGATGAATTGACCGCTCAACCAACAGCCGTGAATTGGCAGAGCACACCTCACCCTGATTGAAAAAGATACCAAACGCCGCCATTGCTGCGGCGGCATCTAAATCATCCGTATCGGCAAAAATCAGGTTAGGGCTTTTGCCGCCAGTTTCGAGCCAAACTTGCTTCATATTGGATTGGCCAGCATATTGCTGAAACATTTTTCCAACCGGAGTTGAGCCAGTAAATGCCAGACAATCGACATCATTATGAATCCCTAATGCCTTGCCTGCGGTTTCGCCATATCCTGTCACCACATTAAACACACCTTCGGGCAGACCAGCTTCCATAGCTAATTCAGCCAGACGGAGCGCCGAAAGCGGTGATTGCTCTGCCGGTTTCAAGACAACAGAATTACCTGCCGCTAACGCTGCCGCGGCTTTCCATGTTGCCATATCCAGCGGAAAGTTCCACGGCACCACTGCACCAACAACGCCAAGCGGTTCTTTGGTGATAAGGGCTAGGTTACCTGCACCAGTCGGCGCAATCTCATCATAGATTTTGTCAATAGCCTCAGCATACCATTGAAAAAATGCCGCTGATCCGGGCACATCCACCGCCGCCGCATCTTCCACCAGCTTGCCCATATCCATACTATCAAGGAGCGCTAGTTCTTCCAGATTATCTCTGATCAGATCAGCGAGTTTGAGCAACACAGCCTTGCGGTTTTGCGGCGTTTCTTGTGACCAGACGCCCTTATCAAAAGCCGTCCGAGCTGCCATAACTGCACGATCAATATCGGCGCTATCGCCCTCAGCAACCTCAGCCAAGATGGCATTATTAGCAGGGTTCATAGAGGCAAAACATTTGCCAGAAGCGGCATCCTCAAAGCGGCCATTAATAAAAAGCTGATGCCGCGGCCTTAGCTGGTCAGCCAAGTTCTGCCATTCTTGATAACTATGAAAAGATGTAGATGCTCCAGACATATGCCCCCCTAATTGACGGCGTCATGGATAGGCTCAGGCGATACCCTGAAACCGCCCATAGCTCCGCTTAGAATAAACTAATGCATCACCTTCTGAAGGGTGATGAATACTAACAACGCCGCCGATAAAGATATAATGTGTTCCAACACGCTCGACTTGATAGAGATTGCAATCAAATGACACTAAGGCATCACTTAAGATTGGCACACCGGTTTTTAATTTATGCCAATTAAGATGACTAAACTTACTTTCAGCTTCTGACAGGCGGCCAGCAAAAACATCAGAAATATGCGACTGATCTGATCGCAGCATGTTCACAGCAAAGGCTTTATTTTCCATAATCGCATCCGCCGCAGAGCTAAGATGATGGATGCAGACAAGCAAGGTAGGATCATCCATATCCGCAGAAACGGAGGACATCGCAGATACAGTGACACCATGTTGACCGGCCGTGCCGTCTGTTGTCACCACATAGACCGTGGTTCCTGCTGCCGACATCGCCTTGATAAACTGGTCGCGTATTTCGTCCATATGTATATTCCCAATATATACCCCATAATCCAGGGTAGCAGACGTCCTATTCTGCGGCTAAATCTTTGTTGTCATCAAACCATTGTCTGACCGCTCTGTCACCTTTTTTCCCTTCGCTCCCATCAAGCACACGATCGGATAAATCGGCACCTTCTTTAACAAAGTTAAGCGCGCCATCCCATTCATAATTACGATATACCGCCCCAAGATGCGCGGTTGGCGGGCTTTGCGCGAAGAGCTGAAAGGTCAGCCGGTGGCCAGCATAATCGGAGTTAAGCAAATCACGCGCATAGGCTAGTAACTTGCGGCGGTCCTCAGCTAGCCATTTATCATTAATGGTGTAAAACTTTTCCATCCAGGGCCGCGTTGCTTCAGCCTCGAATGAGGCGACATTAGGCGTCACACAAATCTGACCGCCACATAACTCACGCGTCAAATGCATCATCGTTGGCAGGTTAGACATGGCATGATAACGGCCAGTCATCAACAACGACTGATTAGGCATCAGCAAGCCGGCAGGTGACGTTTCGCCCAAGGCAATAGCCGCCGTCAAATGCGCGTTAATGCCCTCACGCCAGACCGCAAGTTGCGAAAGCTTTTCCTGAACCGCAGGGATTTTTTCAAGCCCTGTCTGGCGGATATTGAATAACGCCGTGCCAATCATCTGATCCGCTTGCTTTAATGTCCGCTGAACAAAGGCAAACGCCGAATAGCGATGCAAGGTTGCACGAATAAATGTTGCGGCTTTGGTGTGGCGATAGAACAGCACATTTTCCCATGGCACAAGGACGTTATCAAAAATGACTAAGGTATCGACCTCATCAAACTTATTCGATAGCGGATAATCACGGTGATCAGATCGTGGGCAACCGCCGCGCGCACCGGCAAACCCTGTCCGGCAAATAAACTTCAAGTTAGGTGAGTTCAGGTCACAGATAAAGCCAAGCGCATAATCCGACAGTTTGCTATCACCCCAATTGGCGATTGTCGGCTTAGTGAAAGCCTGATTAGCATAGGCGGCGGCGGTTTCATATTTGGCGCCTCTAACAACAATACCCTCATCGGTTTCTTTAACCACATGGAGCAACATATCAGGGTCTTGATCTTGTGGTGCTAGTGATCGGTCGCCCTTTGGGTCGGTATTGGCCGACACATGAAACGGATCATTCTTAAGCACTTTGAAGATATGATTTTCAATATTTTTGGAAAATTGTGGGTCAACTTCGTTTAAAACATCCTGACCATCATAAAGCGACCACATCTCACCAACGGTTTCATCACCGACACGCGTCACCACGCCGCCGACATCCTCAAGCACAGCATCAGTCGCCCGACGCTTTGCCCACCAGTCATCTTGTGTAAAAGGCAGGGCATTGCCAATAGCATTAATCTCACCCTGATCTTCGACTGTCATGACGTCCTTAGTGGCTGGATCATGCGCCATGTCATAAATGCGGGCACGAATATCAATTAAGGGTTTGAACATAGGATGCGCCGTGACGTCTTTAACGCGCTGGCCATCCATATAAACCTCACGATTGTCGCGGATGGAATCTTTATATTCTTCGCCAGTTCTAATCATGATGAAATCCTCATAAAATGCTTAATAATATGATTTGATAAACTTATGACAAATTAGACAAGCATCATTATTCAATTCATTGATTAGGATAAACCTAATTTACTTTGAATGAAAGTAGTTTTGAATGAGGATAGGATTTATCGAGAACTATCTTGCCATGACCAATACATTTATGCACCATACACCGATAGTCTGGGTACCGATAGCCTGGGTACCGATAATATGGGTATCGATAATCTGGGGTAATCACGATCTGCTGATTAATCCGACATAGGGTTCATGAAAAGGACTAACAAAAGACTAAATAATAGACTAAACGAAAGTATATGGGGAATAGTGATGGATAAAGCCAAGACAGCCAATAACAACAAAACACATGCCATTGACATCTTATCTGTTACGAAAATCTATCCGCATCGGACGCATCCGGTGACCGCACTAAACGACATCAGTTTTGCTATTGAGGATAATGAGTTTTTTACCCTTTTGGGGCCGTCGGGTTGCGGCAAAACTACATTGCTCCGCATGATTGGCGGTTTTGAAGGGATTACCAAAGGCCAGATACAGCTCTATGGCGAAGATATCAGCACCTTACAGCCGAACCAACGGCCGATTAATACGGTGTTTCAGCAATATGCCCTGTTTCCGCATCTGACGGTTTTTGAAAATGTGGCTTTTGGGCTGAAACGCTTAGGCCGCGACCGCGCCTTTATTCAAAAGCAAACTGAGGCCATGCTTGAGCTTATCCGAATGGCAGACTTCGCGCATCGCAAACCTAATCAGCTCTCCGGCGGCCAGCAGCAACGTGTTGCCTTGGCACGCGCCCTCGCCCCTCAGCCCAAAGTCTTATTGCTGGATGAGCCACTATCAGCACTTGATCTTAAATTGCGGCAAGCCATGCGCGAAGAATTAAAAGATATTCAGAAGAAAACGGGGATCACCTTTATTTTTGTGACCCATGATCAAGAAGAAGCCTTGACCATGTCCGACCGCATTGCTGTCATGAGCAATGGTGAGGTTCAGCAGATTGGCACGGCAACAGATATCTATGATCATCCGATTAATCATTTTGTCGCAACCTTTATTGGCGAGGCCAATATCCTTAGTGCCAGCGTTACTAAAATAAATAAAAATAGCATCATGGCGACGCTTGCGGCGGGTGGCGGCAGTGTTGAGGTTGCAACTGACCTAGCCATGACAAAGGGCCAGAAAATCAGCCTTATGATCAGACCGGAACGTGTCAAGATTGGCAAAGCTAGCCGCGCTAAATCGGCGCTTTCTGGTGTTGTTCAGTCGATTTCCTACCTTGGCACCGACACCCAGCTTCATGTCAGCCTTAATGCCAGACAGGAAACCGAGCTTAATACTGGCCAAAGTAATGGCGAGATAATTATTGCCAGACAACAAAACCATGGTGATGGCGGCTCACCGTTTCATAAAGGGGATGCGGTTAGCGTCACCATTGCTGAAAACGCACTTCGAATTTTACAAGACTAATAGGAGCATAAGTAGAATAATGGCAGGCATTATCAATCAAACCAGCAAGACGACAGATGGCGCGCAGACATCTATTGTTGATGGCAAGCAACATATTCTACTGCTGCCAGCATGGTTGATCATTGGCGTATTGTTGGTCATCCCGGTAATTCTGATGCTTGTCTATTCCTTCTTGACCCAAGATTTTCGTGGTGGCGTAATATGGGAGTTTTCGCTAGAAGCCTATGATCAGTTTTTCTTTGATCGCGGGCTCTTTGGGGATGAGCCGCCAAGCATTGAGTGGACATATATCGGTATTTTCTGGCGGTCATTCCTGCAAGCGCTTTTTGCCATGATCTTTTGCTTTCTTATTGGCTTTCCGACAGCCTATTTCATTGCTACACGAGCACCACAATCACGGTCATTCTGGCTCTTTCTAGTGACAATACCATATTGGGTAAATCTGCTAATCCGGACAGTTTCAATGAAGTTTCTGATCCGGGATAACGGCCCTATTAACACATGGCTGTTATCGGGTGGCATCATTGATGAGCCTATCAGCATGATCAACACCAATTTTGCTATCCAAATAGGCTTATTTTACTCATACCTGCCATTTATGGTTCTGCCCATTTATGCCTCGATAGAACGCTATAATTTTGCACTATCAGAAGCCGCGGCAGATTTGTATTCAAGTCGCTGGGTGACGCTTTTTAAGATTGTGATACCATCGGTAAAGCCCGGTATTATTGCCGGCTGTATATTGGTTTTCATCCCTAGCCTTGGGGCATTTCTTGCGCCTGACTTACTGGGCGGGGCTAAGAATTTCATGATCGGTTCACTGGTCGAAGAGCAATTTAAAGGCCAGGCTGGTGACTGGCCATTTGGCGCCGCCGTCTCAATGATCCTATTGTCGATCATTATGGTTATCTTGCTGTTTTATGCGCGCGCCCAGATCAGACAAAATGATGGAGGGCATTAATATGGCCAATACCTCAGAACGTATCCGCTGGTATCCAGGCTTTAGAGAGATTGCTCTCATCTGCTTAGTGATCCTCTATGCGCCGCTGATTATCGTTATGATTTATTCATTTAATAACTCACCTTCTATTACTATTTGGAAAGGCTTTAGCTTTGTTTGGTATGAAGAGGTGTTTTTTGGCCCCGAGTCGGCGAAGTTCAAACAGGCGACAGTGAACTCCCTTATCATTGCCGTACTTGCCGCCATCACATCAACCACAATCGCTACCGCATCAGCTTTAGCTATGATACGTGGCCGCCGCTTTCGTGGACAGGCAATGACATTTGGGCTGATTAACTTACCGCTAATGGTGCCTGAAATTGTGACAGCAGTAGCAACGCTGATCTTTTTTGCCTCAATCGGTTTTGATCGTGGGATATTAAGTATTCTGCTTGCCCATATTGTCTTTTGCATCCCATTCGCCTATCTGCCGATAGCTGCGCGTCTGCAAGGTATTGCGAATGTCTATGAACAAGTGGCGCGTGATCTTTATGCCACCCCCGGTCAAGCCTTTCGGTTAGTGTTGTTGCCGATGATGCTGCCAGGAATTCTATCAGGGTTCTTGCTGGCTTTTATTATTTCCCTTGATGATTTTATTATTACTAATTTTGTCAAAGGCGCAGGAGTTGAGACGCTACCAACAGCCATATTTGGCGCTATCAAACAGGGCATAAAGCCGAATATCATGGCAATCTCTACGCTGATGTTGGCGGCATCATTTATTCTTGTCTCAATTTCGTATTTCATCAGCCGCATAGGCAATCACGATAGATAGGAAAATCCTAATCAATGATTAACTAAATTCTCTTTTTTCAAATCCAACAATTAGATACTCTATTCAAGACAATAAACGTAGGAGGAAAAAATGCGTAAGTTTACAACGATGCTAGGAGCAGTAGCCCTTAGCATGTCTTTTGCACAGAGTGCAATGGCAGAAAAGCTAACGATATATCATTGGTTTGAGTATATCCCACAAGAATTGCTGAATAAGTTTACCGCCGAAACAGGTATCGAAGTTGTCATGGATACCTATGATTCTAACGAAGCCTTGCTCGCCAACCTGAAAGCCACAGGCATGGGCAATTATGATGTTGCTGTACCAGGTGATTATATGGTCAATATCATGCGTGATGAGGGGATGCTTGATACCTTTACGCCATCTGAGCTAAGCAACTTTAGTAATATTCAAGACCAGTGGCTGAATGTCAGCTTTGATATGGGTCGCCAGAACTCCGTTCCTTATCAGTGGGGTTCAACCAGTTTCATGGTTGACCGTGAAGTCTATTCAGGGGACATCAGAACCGCTGATATCATCTTCAATCCACCTGCCGAATTAAAAGGCAAGATCAATATTCTGGACACCGCAGGGGAAACGCTGGCCTTTGCTTCACTATATATGGGTATTCCACAATGCAGCAACGACAGAAGCGAGCTCAAAAAGCTGAGCGCTATGCTTCAGGAAGCAAAGGTAAACTGGGCATCATTTAATTCAGATGGCGCCAAGGATGTTTTGGCATCTGGTGATGCCGCCGCCGGTATGATCTGGAATGGATTTGGTGCTAAAGCCAGAGCTGAACGGGCATCGCTCGAATATTCCTATCCAAAAGAAGGCTATCTTGTTTGGGCAGATAGTGTTGTTCTGTTAAAAGATGCGCCAAACCGTGATGCTGCATTGAAGTTCATGGATTTCTTGCTTGAGCCAGAAAATGCTGCTGCTGTAACTAATTACGCGCGTTACACAGCTGGCGTTAAAGGCGTGGAAGAGTTTCTTGACGCTGAACTAGTCACTTCACCAGAAAACAACCCACCAGCAGATGCTCCTGCTGGGACATTTGTTGAAGTCTGCGCTCCAGAAACCCAAGCGCTTTATGATGCGATCTGGACACAGCTGAAAAAATAATCATAAGCCGGCCACGTCTCATCAGATGTGGCCGCTTTGCTCCCGTTGATTGTATCGAACATGCAAAAATCCTATCATCACTTATCAGGGATTGAGATTAGAGACGGCATCTCAAACGGTACATTTGATCCATGTCAGATTATGGAACACTGCCTATCCCGATGTGATGCGGTTCAACAAAAGCTTAACCCTTTCACAGCTATTTATCATTCCGATGCTATGGCCGCCGCCGCGATGGTGGCAGAGCGTAAAGCAGATGGTCTGCCCATGCGGCCAATGGAAGGCATCCCTGTTGCTATTAAAGAGTTCACCCCAATTAAGGGCAAGAGCACAACCCGCGGATCGGCCGCGCTAGAGCATTACATAGCAGACAGACAGCCCGTTATTGTTCAGAGATTGCTTGATGCTGGTGCGATTATTGTTGCGCGCACAACCACGCCTGAGTTTGCTCATTCTAGTTTTACCCGCTCACCTCTATTTGGTCATACGCTAAACCCATTTGATCCATCCCGAACATCCGGTGGATCATCTGGTGGCTCTGGCGTTGCTGTTGCGACAGGCTGTGTTCCTCTAGCTGAAGGCACGGATATGGGTGGGTCAGTTCGCATTCCAGCGGCGTTTTGCGGTGTTCTTGGTCTCAAGCCTAGCCATGGCCGCATCCCTATGGATATTCTATCAACTGTATTTGATACCATCTCTCATTTTGGCCCACTCGCCCGCACCGTCGATGATATGACGCTATTCATGACTTGCGTTGAAGGCGCTGATGATGCCGATATCATGAGCCAGATAGCACCCATTCCACTAGATGATGTTAGCCATGATCTTGGTAATGATATTAACGGATTACGGATCGCGGCAAGTGTTGATCTAGGCTGCTTTCATGTTGATGCTGACGTCGCTGCCAATTTTGCCAAAAGCCTGGATACTTTGGCCAAGGCTGGCGCCATTGTCACCCCTGTTGAGATTGCCTTTACCGCCGATATGGTTGATGCGTGGTATGATTACTGGTGCGTTTATCTGGCCGCCGCCGTAGAAGATATGCTGCCCGAATATCGAGATGCGATGGACCCTGATTTTCTTGAGCTTGTGGATAGAGGATTAAGCATAAGCGCGGTTGCCTTTCGCCGTCTTGATGAGGTACGGACAACCCAATGGCATGCCTTTACCGCGGCGATAACTGATCATGATATGCTAGCTTGCCCAACCATGGCCTTGCCTGCACCGGCCTTTCAAGACAAAGAACTTAACTACACCAGCACCGATGCAGATGGTAAACTGCATGCACTGGATATGACCTGCTTGTTTAATTCGATTGGTCAATGTCCGGCGCTGAGTGTGCCTAGCGGCTTAACCGCATCTGGACTACCAACAGCAATTCAGCTCATTGGGCGGCGATTTGATGACGCAACGCCAATGCGCGTTGCCCGCAGCTTAGAGCAAAACCAACCGTGGATTGATCACTTAAATGCCTGTGATCATGTATTATTAAGTATGGAGGAATAGTGATGCCACTTGATCCAACATCTAAACAGAAAAGCCGATATGATATCCTGTTTGAGCCATTAGCCATTGGCCCGGTGACGGCTAAAAACCGATTTTACCAAGTGCCGCATTGTAACGGTGGCGGCTATCGTGATCCGTCAGCTGTTGCTGAAATGCGCCGTGTTAAGGCTGAAGGCGGCTGGGGTGTTGTCTTTACCGAACAGGTGGAAATACATCAGACAAGCGAAATATCGCCATTTATCGAATTACGGCTGTGGGATGATAAAGACATGCCGATGCTGGCAAAAATGGCAGATGCTATCCATAGCCATGATGCGCTTGCCGGGATTGAGCTA
Organism: Alphaproteobacteria bacterium; assembly: GCA_016778985.1. Classification (GTDB taxonomy): domain Bacteria; phylum Pseudomonadota; class Alphaproteobacteria; order Puniceispirillales; family UBA1172; genus UBA12202. Next base: position 35,269 of record JADHOM010000016.1, read on the forward strand.
ACCTATTCAGGTATTAACGGCCCTAATCTCTATTCGAAAGAGGTGCCATTAGCGCCAACCGCTGGCCCTATCCTGACCTTTAGCTCTGATCCGGTTAATGCCCGGGCCATGGATAAAGATGATATTCGTGATGTTCGCCGATGGTATGTTAACGCCGCCAAAAGATCACAGGCCTGTGGCTATGATTTAATTTGTCTTTATGGCGCGCATGGGTTTGGAGTTATCCAGCATTTTCTGTCACGGACAACCAATAAGCGCAATGATGAATATGGCGGCAGTCTGGAAAACCGCAGCCGCTTCATGAAAGAATTGGTTGAAGATATCCGTGATGCTGTCGGTGATACAATGGGCATTACCATTCGCTTATCGCTCGATGAAGCCTTTGATGAGCTGAGCTTTTCAAATAGTGAAGTGCGCGAATGTATAGACATGCATAGTGATTTGCCTGATCTTTGGGATTTGGCGCATGGTACATGGGAAGATTGTTCTGCTACCTCACGCTTCAAAGACGAAGCCGCGCAAGAAGCCTTGATCAGCGGGATTAAGGATTTGACGTCACGTCCAGTAGTTGGGGTTGGCCGCTTCACCTCACCCGATACTATGGTCAGACAGATCAAATCAGGTGTTATCGATTTCATTGGCGCGGCGCGTCCATCTATTGCCGATCCATTTCTGCCCAAGAAAGTTGCTGAAAATCGCTTTGAAGATATTCGAGAATGTATTGGCTGTAATATGTGCGTGACAGGCGATATGACCATGTCAATCTCACGCTGCACCCAAAACCCAAGCTTCATGGAAGAATGGCGCAAAGGCTGGCATCCTGAGCATAAGCCAGCCAAAGGCAAGAGCCAGTCTGTTTTGATTGTTGGCTCTGGCCCTGCTGGACTTGAGGCAGCAAGAATGCTTGGCGGGCGTGGCTATGATGTGGCGGTGGCGGAGGCATCATCTGATCTCGGCGGCAGGGTGGCGAAGGAACGATTGCTGCCTAACCTATCAGCATGGGGGCGCGTCATGGATTATCGGCTAGGCCAGATTGAGCCTATGGCAAATGTGTCGATCTATCGCGAAAGCCACCTGACCGCTGATGATGTTCTAGGATTTGGCTTTGAGCATGTCTGTATAGCGACAGGCGCGCAGTGGCGGCGTGATGGAACAGCACGCTTTGTGCTTATTCCGGTCAACATTGATGCCGATATGCCAGTCTTTACCCCTGATGATATTATGTCAGGACAGATGCCGTCGGGGCATGTCGTTATTTATGATGATGATCATTATTATATGGGCGGGGTATTGGCGGAAAAACTGCGCCAAAATGGCTGCACCGTGACGCTAGTCACGCCGGCGACTATGGTATCAGAATGGACGGTAAACACGCTTGAGCAGGGCTTCATCCAAAAGGGGCTATTGGATATGGGGGTTGCGATTATAACGACCCATAAAATCGCCGCTGTCGGGCGTGATCATGTTGATGTCTCATGCGTCTATTCAGGCCAGATCAAATCGGTTGCCGCTGATGCCGTGCTGATGGTGACCGCCAGAGACGGCAATGACGGGTTATGGCAAGAGTTGAAACAAAAACAAGATGAATGGCAAGGCGCTGGCATTTCCTCAATCAAGATCATTGGAGATGCCGCCGCCCCTGCCCCGATTGCATGGGCAACCTATGCTGGTCATTCCTATGCTATGAATATGGATGAACCAGCGGCAGGGGATGAGCCTGTCTTCCGGCGTGAGGTTGCGGGGCTAGACCCAACACCAATTTCGAGCATAAGAAAGGCATAAATCATGGATATTATTTATACCGATGATCATCGCTTGCGGGCAGCAAAAACTGAACTTTATGGGGGTGAGCTGGTGCCGCCATTTGAGTGTCCTGAACGCATGGATTTTATCCTGGAAGCCTTAAAAGAAAGACCGATTGGCAGTATCATAGCCCCTAATCACTATGGCACTGATATCATCAACCAAGTGCATGATGCGGATTATTTGTCGTTTCTGGATACCGCTTGGGATGAGTGGCAGGCCGCAGGCATGAAGGGTGAGCCTATCCCCACTGTCTGGCCATCACGATCCATGCCAGCACCGCATATCCCGGCATTTATTGATGGCAAGATTGGCTATTACGCGCTGTCTAGTGAAACCTCAATCGCCAAAGGCACGATTGAGGCCGTCCATGCATCCGCGCAAGTCGCGCTGACGGGCGCTGATCATATTGCATCGGGCAAAGCGCATCACATGTTTTCGCTATGCCGGCCACCCGGTCATCATGCGTCACGCGATCAATATGGCGGCTATTGCTTTATTAATAATGCGGCGATAGCAGCACAATATATGCGTCAGAACGGCGCTCAAAAAGTTGCTATTCTTGATGTTGATTTTCATCATGGTAATGGCACGCAAGCGATTTTTTATGATCGTGATGATGTGATGTTTTTATCACTACATGGCGACCCTAGCGATGCCTTTCCTCATTTCCTGGGCTATGCTGATGAAACCGGATATGGGCAAGGCGAAGGTTATAATATCAATTATCCGATGCCGCCAAACACCCCTTATGCGGCGTGGGTTGAGGCGTTGGATCAGGCGATTGCATCCATCCGCGCCTATGCCCCGGATAGTTTGATCGTGTCATTTGGTGCAGATACTTATGAGAATGATCCCATTAGTTTTTTCAAACTAAAGAGCGATGATTATTTTGATATGGGGGCGCGCATCAATGCTCTTGGTCTGCCGACGCTGACGGTTATGGAGGGCGGCTATGCGGTCAAGGATATTGGCATAAACACGGTTAATTTCCTTATTGGATTGGAACGCTAAAATGCCCCGACTTGCTATCACACAGATGCCATGTGGCTGGAATGTTGAGGATAATATCAATCAGGCTGAGGTGCTGGTTCGGCAGGCAGCAGATCAAGGCGCGAATATTATTTTGCTGCAAGAGCTATTTGCCACGGTTTATTTCTGCCCGGAGCAGAAAAAAGACTATTTCTCGTATGCTCATGAGGTCGATAGCCATCCATTTTTGCCAAGATTTAGGGCGCTTGCAAAAGAATGTGGTGTTGTCCTACCCATTAGTTTTTTTGAGAAAAGCAATAACGCCTATTTCAATTCCGTAATGATGATCGACGCTGATGGAAGCGATATGGGGCTTTACCGGAAAACCCATTTACCGCAAGGCCCTGGCTATGAAGAAAAGTTTTATTTTAATCCCGGCGATTTGGGCTTTCGCGTCTGGGATACGGCATTTGGCCGGATCGGTGTGGCGATATGCTGGGATCAATGGTTCCCGGAAGCCGCCCGTATCATGGCGCTTAAAGGCGCTGATATTTTGCTTTATCCGACGGCTATTGGCTCCGAGCCGGGTGATCCATCACTTGATTCAAGCGGCCATTGGCAGCGCGTGATGCAAGGCCATGCCGCCGCCAATATGGTCACCCTGGCGGCAAGTAACCGAATTGGCAATGAGAAGATTGGCACCATCAATATGTCATTTTATGGCCAGTCATTTATCGCTGGTCATACCGGCGCATTAATAGCCGAATGTCATGACGGCGTTAATCAGATTGCGGCCAGCGATATTGATATTGATGCCATGCGGGCGGAACGCGCAAGCTGGGGATTATTTAGAGATAGACGGCCAGAGAAATATCAGGACATAATGTCCTTATCTTAAACTTGGGTGCTAAACTTGGGTGTCAAATCTGGATCATAAATCTGGGTCTTAAATCTGAGTCGTGAATTGATATCATGAAAAATATTATTGTCATCATATCTGATGAGCATCGCCGCGATGCCATGGGTTGCATGGGGCATGATATTGTCAAAACACCACATCTCGATCAACTGGCGAATGACGGCACGTTGTTCAAACGCGGCTACACCGCCTCACCCATGTGTGTGCCAACAAGGGCGGCACTGGCGACCGGAACTTATGTTCACCAGAACCGCTATTGGGATAGCGCGACCCCCTATGATGGTCAGCAGATCAGCTGGATGCATATGCTTCGCAGCCAAGGATATGACACGACATCAATTGGCAAACTGCATTTTCAGGCTGGCGTGGATCACGGCTTTAGCAAAGAAATTAAGCCTATGCATGTTCATGGAAAAGGCTGGCTAGTTGGATTAATCCGTGATGAATTACCTGACTATCAAGGCGCCGCAGAATTAGCAACTGAGGTTGGCAGTGGGGAGAACAGTTACACCAATTATGACCTTAGCATCACATCAGCCGCCGAAACATGGCTAGCTGAACCAGCGCGGCATGATGTGCCTTTTGCCGGATTTATATCTTTAGTCAGCCCACATTATCCGCTTATTGCGCCGGATGAATATTATCGCTTGTATGATCCTGATCAGATGCCTGTGCCAGAACCCTTCACGCATGATCATGCCGAAGTTCAGAATATGGCAGGTTTTTTTAATTATCATGATCATTTTGACGCTAAGCGCGCCCAGCAAGCTATCGCGTCATATTACGGCTTAACCAGTTTTATGGATGCTTGCGTTGGCCGAATTTTAGCCGCCATTGATGCCGCCGGTTTGCGCGACGATACGCTGATTATTTATACATCTGATCATGGTGAGTTGCTTGGTGATCACGGGTTATGGACAAAGCAGTTTATGTTTGAAGCCTCCGCAGGGATACCTATTATCATATCAGGGCAAGATATCCCACAAGCCAAAATCAGCGATAGCGGCGTCCATTTACTTGATATTCCAGCCACTATTCTTAAGGCCGCTGGCATCACAAAACCACCTGAATGGCCAGGCACTGATCTTGTGCAACTTGCCCAAGCAGGCAGTGATGATCTCACGCGGCCATGTTTTAGTGAGTATCACGATGGCGGCTCAACAACAGGCTCATTTATGGTGGCGTGGGAGCAATGGAAACTGATCTGGTATGCTGGCATGTCGCCATTGCTATTTGATCTGAGCAATGATCCTGATGAGCGGCATGACCTGTCCGATAATCCCGCATATGCGCATATCTTAGCGCAAGGAAAATCGCATTTATGGAATATTTGCGATCCTGAAAAAGTCTCACAATTAGCGCTCAGCGATCAAAAGCAGAAAATCGCACAAATGGGCGGCGTTGATGCCTGCATTAACAGCTTTCAGTTTAATGCAACGCCAATCCCAGAGCTCTGATCACCACAAAGCCAGATTATACTTTGCCGACAATATTTTCCTTGGCGCCAGCCTTTGCCGCCATCACACAAAGCCAATCATGGGCAATATTTGCCGCCGCCATCGCGGTGATATCCGCATGATCATAGGCTGGCGATACCTCAACCAAATCCATGCCAATCATATTCAATGGAGTCAAACCACGGATCAGCTCAAGCGCTTGCCATGACGCCAGCCCGCCCGGAACAGGGGTTCCCGTCCCCGGAGCAAAAGCCGGATCAAGGCAATCAATATCAAAACTAATATAAGCCGGATGATCACCGACCCTTTCCATGATCGCATCGAGTGTTGCCGCAATGCCATTGCGATGCACCCACGGGCTCGTCAAAATCTCAAACCCATGATCAGATTGGTTCCATGTCCGCAAACCAACCTGAATAGACCGCGATGGATCAATAGCGCCTTCTTGATAGCCATGCAGGAACATAGACCCATGATTTAGCGTTGAGCCGCCATCATCCCAAGTATCGCAATGAGCATCAAATTGCACCAATGCGACCGGCCCATATTTTTCAGCATGCGCCCGAATAAGCGGCAAAGCTACAAAATGATCACCGCCAAAGGTTAGCATTTTTGAGCCAGCCGCGATAATGCCCCGGGCGTGATTTGTGATCGTCTCAGGGATAGATTTTGGATCATGCGGATCAAGCGCACAATCACCATAGTCAACGACAGCAAGCGTATCAAAGGGATCAAAGCCAAATGGAAAGGCAGTTAGACTAGCCAATTCCGTTGACGCCGCCCGAATAGCACGCGGGCCAAAGCGGGTTCCCGGACGGTTCGTCACCGCTCCATCAAATGGAATACCGCTAATGGTGATATCCACATCTTTAAGATCACGACTATATTTTCGGCGCAAAAAACTTAACGCGCCGGCATAAGTCATCTCATGTTTAGTGCCTTTGATATTTTGCTTTAGAAACGCCTGATCAGAATCGACATAATCCATGCTTTCCCCCAAAATTACGATTTAACGTGTTGATTTATCAGAGGCTCCCCTTCATGAAAGGTTTAGGGTATCCATTGCCGCATCAAGAGCTTTTCGCAAGATTGCCAGCGTTTCATCAATATCCGCCCGCTCATAGGTTAATGGCGGTGATAAGATCATCCCATCACGTACTGCTCTGATCATCATACCCATGCTAATCGCGTGATCACGAACAACAACCGCCGCATGACCTTGCTTGGCAAAATGCCGAGGCCCTTTATTGTCAGGCCCAGATTTATTTTCCACCAGTTCAACCGCACCTAACAAACCGAAACTTCTGGCTTCACCAACCATTGGATGATCAGCCAGCGTTTGTATAGCTTCGGCCAGATAAGGGCCGGTGTCATTTCTGACCTTTTCAATAAGCCCCTCATCTTCGATCAGTTTGAGGTTAGCCAGCGCGACTGCCGCCGCTACTGGATGCCCTGAATAGGTAAAGCCATGATAAAACTCACCGCCATCAGAGATCAGCTTTTCTGCCACCCTTTCACCTACCAGAACCGCCGACATCGGCTGATAGCCTGAGGTCAGGCCTTTCGCTGTTGCCATCAGATCAGGCTTTAGGTTCATCGTTTGGCTAGCAAACCATTCCCCTGTGCGGCCATAACCGGTGATAACCTCATCAGCAACAAAGAGAATATCATGACGGCGGCAAATCGCTTGAATACGATCAAAATAGCCTTTCGGAGGGATAATCACGCCACCTGCCCCTTGAATAGGTTCAGCAATAAATGCCGCCACATGATCAGCCCCTAGCTCTAGTATTTTATCTTCGAGCCAGCCTGCGGAGACTTCGGCGAATGTATCTTCGTCCATATTGCCCTGATAGAGAAAGCCATATGGCGGCTTGATATGCTCAAAATCAGGCAGGCGGCAGGCCTGATCATGCATACCGCTCATCCCGCCCATACTTGCTGAGACCATAGTACTGCCATGATAGCCATATTCGCGGCTGATAATTTTTTGTTTCTGTGGCTTGCCTTCGAGGGCCCAGTAATGCCTGATCATGCGGACAATCGTATCATTAGCTTCGGAGCCTGAATTAGCATAAAAGACATGGCTAATGCCATCGGGGGCAATATCAATCAGACGCTGAGATAATTGTGCCGCTGGCGTATTACTGGTTTTGAAAAACGTGTTGTAATAGGGCAGTTTGTTGAGCTGTTTGGTCGCCGCATCAATCAGCTCTTGGCGGCCATAACCCACATTCACACACCATA
>JADHOM010000002.1 GCA_016778985.1 Alphaproteobacteria bacterium
ACTGATTTTCTGTGGGCCTGTTAAGCCGCGTCATGTCATGATCAATGGCCGCTTTGTGGTTCGTGATTTTCATCTGGCGAGCATGGATATGAATAATCTGCTAGCACAGCATGACAGGGCGGCGCGGCAGTTATTATCGCGCAGTGGCTATTAACCATATCTACTCATCTGCATCAAGCCAAACCGCTAACTGAGCCGCGATAGATAGCGCCACTCGTTCAGGTGCCTTGCCCTTAATCATATCCAATCCCACCGGACAGGTTAGCCGCGCAAGCAGTGGCGGGCTAACCCCTGCTGCGACAAGAGATTTAGCAAAGCGTAGGCGTTTCGTTGCTGAGCCGATCAACCCTAATCTGGCAAATTGGTTGGCTGTCAAAATGGAATGAACAATTGCCTCATCTAAGCGGTGCGAATAACTCATCACCAGATGGAAGCTATCGGCAGGCGCATGGCGCGCAACAACTGTCATATCAGTCGCTGGCACGATGGTTATATCGGGCATCGTATCTGTAATATTCGCTGGAAAGCGCGTCGCTGCATCATCAACCCAAACACGATTGAACCCTAGCTGACCAGTAATTGCCATGACCGCCCTGCCAACATGACCAGCGCCATAAAGATATAATGAGCGCGGCGGCAGCGTGACGTTTTGGCAAAATGTTTTTGCCACTGGATCATAGCCATATCGGCTATTTTCTGCCCTGTCATCTGGCAGTTGGGTTAACGCTTGCGGCAAGGTTCTGTCATCCGAGCTATGATAATATAGCGCCGCCGTCGCCTCCGATAGGGCAGCAACCGCATCCGCGCTCATCGGGGCATAGGCTTCAAATAACAGCATTACCGAGCCGCCGCAACATTGCCCCAGAGATGGCCCTAAGGCAAATTTCTGCCAGTGCCGGATAAATCCATGATGTTGGCTAGTCACTTGCTCGATAAGGCTGTGGGCTATGCTAATCGCCTCAAACTCCAGCCTGCCGCCACCAATCGTGCCAATCATATGATCAGACAGCACCAGCATATCTGCCCCCATCTCACGCGGGGTTGACCCTTTAGCGTCAGCAATAATAATCCGGCATAGCACGCGATCCGCTGCCAGATATGAACTGACCTGTTTGAGCCAAGATATTGTCATCCTCATCCTTAATTGATTAGCGTTACCCCGCCACTTAACCCGATGCCTTCATCTGATGCGCAGTCATTAAAATATGTTCAGCTGTCAATGGAGTGTTTAACATTGGATACGTGTCTGGATACTGGCCAAGACTTTGCAGCGCATGACTCACCGCGCCATAGACGCTCATCGCCAGCATGAATGGCGGCTCACCCACAGCTTTTGATTTATGGATAGTGTCTGAGCGGTTGCCATCACTTTCATAAAGATCAATATACATCTCATCAGGTCTGTCCGATGTTGCCGGTATCTTATAGGTCGATGGCGCATGGGTGAGTAACCTGCCATCATCGCCATAGACCAATTCTTCCATCGTTAGCCAGCCCATCCCCTGAATAAAGCCGCCCTCAATCTGTCCCAGATCAATCGCTGGATTGATCGAATGTCCAACATCATGCAGAATGTCAACTTGATTGACGCGGCTTTCACCGGTTAGAATATCGACCGTCACTTCAGATACAGAAGCCCCATAAGCAAAATAATAAAATGGTGAACCGCGCCCTGCGTCTCTATCCCAGTGAATATCTGGTGTCGCATAAAATCCGGTTGCAGATAGCGATATCCGCCCTTGCCAGCACTGGCTAGCGGCCTCAGCAAAGCTGATACGCTCATCCCCGATATGCACCTGACCTTCGACAAAGCGCACCGCATCAGCGGAGGTTTGATAGAGTGTGCTTAGATATTCAGCCATCCGGCCTTTCAAAGTTTCCGCCGCATGTTGAGTTGCCATACCATTAAGGTCTGTCCCAGATGAGGCGGCGGTTGCTGACGTGTTGGGAACCTTGCCCGTGCTGGTCGCTGTTATTTTCACCATGTCATCAGAGATACCAAAAGCATGGGCGCAAATCTGGCGGGTTTTGGTATAAAGCCCCTGCCCCATTTCCGTCCCCCCATGATTGAGATGCACCGAGCCATCGGTATAAATATGAATAAGCGCGCCAGCCTGATTAAGAATGGTTTTGTTAAAAGATATGCCAAACATGACCGGGGCAAAGCCAATGCCTTTTTTGAAAATCGGTGACGATTGATTGAAGCTCTCTATCGCCTGCCGCCGCCGAACATAATCTGATGACGCCAACAGCTGATCGGTTAAGGTATTGATAATGCAATCACGCACCGGCATATGATAAGCGGTAAGCTGAGCCTTTTTTGCGGTTGTCCAATCAGTAAAATAATTGCGTTGGCGCACCACGACAGGATCAAGATGTAGAGCCGCCGCCACGTCTTCGATAATGCGTTCCATGGCCATCATTCCTTGCGGGCCGCCAAAGCCCCGAAATGCTGTATTAGATGGTGTATGCGTTTTACATAGCCGAGATGTTATCCGCATATGATCAATGGCATAGCAATTATGGGCATGTAATACGGCACGTTCGGCAATCGCTTGTGACAGATCATACGACATCCCACACCGCAGCGCCTGATCAACATCTATTGCCGAAATGCGGCCGTTATCAACATAACCAACAGCATAAGAGATCAGCATATCGTGACGCTTTCCGGTGACCCGCATATCCTCATCACGATCATAGACTAGCTTAACCGGACTACCTGTTTTTCGTGCCGCTAGAGCGGAGATAATTGATGGCAAATTGCTCTGGCTTTCTTTACCACCAAAGCCGCCACCCATCCGCCGAACATCAACCGTTACAGCATGAAAGGGGACACCTAAAGCCTGCGCGACTTTGTGCTGAACTTCGGTCGGGTGCTGGCTCGATACGGAAATCGTCATATCGCCGGCTTCACCCGGCATGGCATAAGCCGCCTGACCCTCAAGATAGAAATGCTCTTGGCCACCAATGCGAATTGCCCCTGATAGCGTATGCTGGGCTGTGGCGAGCGCTGTTTCAACCGAGCCTGTCGTCAACACATAAGGCGTTTCAAGGTAATGGTTTTGCGCTAGCGCATCATCAATCGTCAGGATAGCTGGCAGGTCTTGATATATGATCCGGGCTTTTGCTACCGCCATGCGTGCCGCTTTGGCGCTGCGGGCAACAACCGCAAATATCGCCTGCCCATGATATTCAACAGTATTTTCAGCAAAAATAGGATCATCGCCAAAAACCGGACTCGCGTCATTATCACCGGGAATATCGGCGGCGGTAAGCACCGTCACCACATCACGGCTGGCTAGGCAATCGGATAAATCCATTTCCATAATATGAGCATGGGCGCGTTCCGACAGACCAAGGGCAATATGAAGCCCGTCAGCAGGAAAGGCGATATCATCAACATATCTTGCTTCACCCGTCACATAAAGCGTGGCGCTATCATGGGCAACAGGTTGGTGAAGCGATGAGCCTGGCATACTTATTCCCCTGCCTCAATCATTGTCATTGTGATGGCCTTTGGCACATCAGGTGCTGGCGGCAAGGATGAAGGATAAAGCCGCTTAACGCCATTATCCTGACTGACCTCAATCAGCATTTTCCGCAACAGGTTTTCGGCAACAAGCAGACGATAGGCGCTGGATGCCCGCATATCTGAGATTGGCTGAAAATCTTCTGCTAAAGCGCTTACCGCCGCATCCGGCAAAGGCTGTTCCACATCATGCCCCTTAAGCACTTGTTCAAGCCGATAAGCGCGCGCCGGCGTTGCCGCCATGCCGCCAAATCCGATACGGATATCGCTAATTAGCTGACCATCACGACGTATCCAGACCGCCATTAAGACGGCGGAAATATCCTGATCAAATCGTTTTGAAATCTTATAGGCATGAACCGCCTCCTTACTGCCCAATCGCGGCAGCCTAATCGCTTCTATGAACTCACCTTGCTTTCTGTCTTGCTTGCCATAGCTGATAAAAAACGCATCCAAAGCAAGTTGCCGTCTCTTACCAGCATGATTAAGTGTTAATTCTGCACCTAGTGCCAAAAAGCATGGCGACATATCACCAATCGGTGAGCCATTTGCAATATTGCCAGCAACGGTACCAGAATACCGCACTTGGGCTGAACCAAAGCGTTGCCAGACCTCCGCCAAGCCCTCAAAATCTGTTGCCAGCGCTGCCATCGCCTCGGCATGCGTGACCGCCGCGCCAACGGTAACGCGGTCATCCGTGCGGGAGATTGTCTTGAGGGCATTAACCCTGCCCAAATAAATAAAGCGGTTGATCTGGCGGTGCTGTTTGGTCACCCAAAGGCCGATATCGGTTGCCCCAGCCAAAAACGTCGCATCAGGATATTTGCGGGTTAGACTGGCTAGCTCTGATAGCTCTCTTGGGGCATAAAACGCCTGCTCAGAGGTCTCAATGCTAAGCATGGCTTTATCATCTTGCGCGCGCTGAAGATATTCATATTCAATCTTGCGACGGCTCAGATCAGCCTCATGCTCAGATGCTGAAGGGCAATGGCGAGCTGCGCTCAACCCCGCATCTATCAAAGCGCCATAGCCAGTACAGCGGCATAAGTTTCCTGATAAAATCTGCTGAATATTGTGGCGGTTGTCAGCCATGCTATTTTCATATCCAGCATATAAAGACATCACAAATCCAGGGGTGCAAAACCCGCATTGCGCCCCATGCCCCTCGACAATAGCCGCCTGAACAGGATGTAACGCCCCGTCAGATCGGCGCAAGGCCTCAACCGTTGTAATTGATAATCCATCGAGCATGGGAAGAAAAAGGATACAGGCATTAACAGCCTTATAAATAAGCTGACCCGATTGATTAAGATCAGCAACAACTACCGTGCAAGCCCCGCAGTCACCTTCCCCGCAGCCTTCTTTTGTTCCGGTCAACATTTTAATAAGCCGCAACCAGTTCAGCAATGTTGTATCAGGGTTGATAGCCTTAACGGACTGCTCCTCACCATTAAGCAAAAATCGTATCTCTGACCTCATTTGAGTATCCCCCGATTATCACCCAATGATGAAAGGAAAGTCACTTTCAATAAGCACCTATGTCATATGCAAAATTGATCAGAGGCAGAAAACCCGCCTCTGATCATATGATTACGTTTAGTTAGGAATGTTACCTTCAACACCCTCAACATAATAATTCATTGCCCAGAGACCGCCATCATCCAGCACCTCACCAGCATTGAGGATAATGTTCCCCTTATTATCCATCATCGGACCTTCAAAGATGTTGAGTGAGCTTTCAGCAATACCATCACGGGCGGCAGCAGCGGCAGCAGCAACATCATCAGTCATATTCTTAAACTCTGACAGAACAAGGAAGTCATCGCCAATGCCCTTCCAGGTGTTACCAGCCCAATGATCTGGCCCGTCACCAGTTGACCATGTGCCATCAATCACTTTTTGAACCTGATCAATGTAATATGGGCCCCAGTTATTAACCGAGGCAAAAAGTTGCGCGTTTGGCGCAAACTCATGCATATCAGATGACTGACCAAAGCCTTTTGCACCAGCTTTTTCAGCTGTCTGGAGCATGGCCGGGCTGTCTGTATGCTGGGCTAGAACATCAGCACCTTCGGCGATCAGCACCTTGGCAGCATCTGCCTCTTTCACCGGATCATACCAGCTATTTACCCAGACGACTTTAATTGTCGCGTCTTTGTTAACCGAACGTAACCCACGAGCAAAAGAGTTAATGCCTTGAATGACTTCGGGGATAGGGAAAGCAGCAAGATAGCCAATCTGATTAGATTTGGTTGTCATGCCAGCAACAACACCCTGAACATAGCGACCTTCATAGAAACGGATATTGCCCGTTGCCATGTTTTCAGCCCGCTTATAGCCCGTGATATGATCAAAAATAACATCAGGATTTTCACCCGCTACTTTCAGCGTCTGTTCCATATAGCCAAAAGATGTTGTGAAAATAATCTGATTTCCATCAGCAACCAATTCCCTAATAACGCGGGTGGCATCGGGGCCTTCTGGAACATTTTCTACATAACTGGTGACAATTTGATCACCAAAATGATCTTGCAGCTGTTGACGGCCGACTTCATGGGCATATGTCCAGCCATGATCGCCAGGATTGGTCAGATAGACAAACCCAACTTTCAGCGGTTCATCAGCACTTACTTCTTCCTTAGTGGTAGACGAGTTGTAAAAATAAATGCCACCAAGCGCAATAACAGCGATCAGTAACAATAGCATTGATCTGTTCATAATTTTATTTCTCCCTCAGTAATAAAAAACATAATTAAAAAAACACAAATAAAAATCTCTAAAAATGGTACCCATATAAATCATCTTGCTAAATTATCTTGTGATCAAGAAGTTCTTACCCAAATGCGCCGGCGCCCCAAATTGAATCCGCCCTCCTCGCGAAATCAGAACAAGCACCGTGATTGTCGCAAAGTATGGCAACATTGACAAGAACTGAGATGGAACGGCCCAGCCGCGAGCCTGACCAACCAGCTGCATAATCGTAATGCCACCAAATAAAATAGCCCCTGCCGTAACACGCCATGGTTGCCATGATGCAAACACCACCAGCGCTAAAGCAATCCATCCACGCCCTGATGTCATGCCTTCCGCCCAGTGTGGGGTCAATACAAGCGGCAGATAACCGCCACCTAAACCCGCCATAAAGCCACCAAACAGCACCGCCATAAAACGAACTCGCAAGACCGGATAGCCAAGCGCATGAGCGCTGTCATGATTAATGCCAACCGCCCGCAAGACCAGCCCAAATTGCGTATAATTGAGCACATATGCCGTCAGCCCAACTAAGATCACAGAGAGATAGGCCAGAAAATCAAGTCTGAAAAATGCCCCTATCATAGGAATATCTGAAATCCATGGAATAATTAGCGATGGTAGGCCGTCAATAGATTGTCCGACTAGCGGCGCCCCAATCAGACCAGAAAGACCGGTTCCAAAAATCGTTAAGGCCAAGCCTGTTGCGACTTGATTTGTTGCCAAGCCTAGCACAAAAACAGCAAATATGAGGGATATCAGCAGGCCAGCTAAACCGCCACCAAGAATACCCAGATAGGGGCTTCCTGTTAGGCTAGCGACACCAAATGCGGCGACCGCGCCCATCAGCATCATGCCTTCTACGCCGAGATTAAGCACACCACTTTTCTCAGCTACAAGCTCCCCTGTGGCGGCGAGGATTAGCGGCACAGAGGTCAGCAAGATTGCTAAAAGTAACTCTTCAGCCATGACTAGCCTCATCTTTTTTAATACTGGTTTTATTAATACTGGCTTTTTCTGTCACCCCAACCCAGACAATTCGATAATGGGTCAGCGTTTCCCCTGCCAATAACATAAATAGCAAAATACCATTAAAGATGCCTGTCACCACTTTCGGGATACGCATTGAGATTTGTGCCGTATCACCGCCAAGCTCAGCCAGCGCAACGACTAATCCAGCAGCGATAGCGGCCAGCGGATTAAGCCGTGCCAGAAACGCCACAATAATCGCCGTGAAGCCATAGCCAAATGAGATTTGCGGCTGCAACATGCCAATATTGGCTGACACTTCAATCATGCCAGCAAGACCAGCCAATGCCCCCGATACCATCATCACAAACATCGTCACCCGACCTTGATGAAAGCCAGCAAAACGGCCGGCACGTGGGGCATCCCCCATGAGCTTAATTTGATAGCCGCCAAGACTGCGCGTCAGATAAAACCAGCCGCAAATTGCCACCAAAAACGCCACAGGCACGCCCCAATGTAACTGCCCTAATCGGCCAATTCCGGGTAATGACATGACCGGGATTAATCCGGCATCGGGATAGGCTTTGGTTAGCGGAAAGCCAAATGCCAACGGGTCACGCCATGGGCTTCGCACCGTCCAGTCAACTAGAAAGATAGCAATATAAGTCAGCATTAATGAGACCAATATCTCATTTGTTTTGAACCGCACCTTGAGCAATCCGGGGATCGCCCCCCATAAAGCGCCTGCTAGCATGGCCATCACCGCCATGGCTATGATCATAAACCGACTTTCCGCCTCAGGAAAAGATAAGGCGACCCAGCCTGCCCCCATTGCCCCAAGGATGAGCTGGCCTTCGGCGCCAATATTCCAAACATTAGCCCGAAAACAGAAAATCAATCCGGTGCTAATAATGATCAAAGGGCAAGCTTTGACAAGCAGGTTTCCGACTTGATCAGGGCGTGATAAAGGCGCGATAAAAAACTCATATAATGCATCTAGCGGGGGATATCCGAGCAAAGCAAAAATGATCCCGCCAGCCAGCACAGTGATCAAAATTGATATAATCGGAACAGCAATCGTCAGATAGGTAGGAATATCTTTGCGTCTCTGTAAAATAATCATGACGATACCCTTGCTTTACCTGATCCCTGGCCTGATATATCGCCTGATATATTATCTGTAACTGGAGTGCTATCTCTATGGCTGCGGCTGCTTTCCCCCATCAGTAATCCAATATGTTCAGGCGTCACATCATCTGCCTTCAGGGTTTCGGATAACTGACCATTATTAAGAACCGCAATATGATGGGCGATTTGAAAAATCTCTTCCAAGTCTTGCGATATCATAATGACCGCTGATCCTTGTTTTGCTAAATTAGCCATAGCTGTGCGGATAAATTGCGCGGCGCCGATATCAACCCCCCATGTTGGCTGTGATACAATCAAAACTTGCGGCACTTTAATGATCTCTCTGCCAACAACAAATTTCTGTAAATTACCGCCAGATAGTGACGAAGCCAACGGATCATCAGACGGTTGCCGGACATCAAAGGTTTTTGAAATATGCCGCGCCATAGCCAAAGTCTTGTCATGATTAATGATGCCGCGGCGTATCACATCATCCTGATCATAACCAGTAAGCAAGGCATTTTCAGACAAGGTCATTGATGGCACGGCAGCATGGCCATTGCGTTCTTCGGGGATAAAAGCAAGACCAGCACGGCGGCGCGCGGCAGGGGTCAATGCCATCATATCAGCCGTGCCAATAGTAATCTTGTTAGCCCCTGCCGCTGATGCTGGTCGCCATTCACCCGTCAAAGCAGCCATCAATTCGCTTTGACCATTTCCGGCAATGCCGGCAATTCCCAAAATCTCACCTGCATTAACCGAAAAAGATATATCCCTGAGCGCGATATCAAATGGGCCTTCTGCTGATCGTGATAATCCGCTGACAGAAAATAATGTCTTGCTGTTTTTCGGGGTGGATAACGCGCCAATATCTTTAACCTTGGCGCCTATCATCAGCTCCGCCAACTGCCGCGTCGATTGATCTTTTGTTTTGACCTCAGCCACTTTGATGCCGCCACGCAAAATCGTGGCGCGTGTTGTTAGCTGTTTAATCTCATCCAACTTATGCGAAATAAATAAAACTGCACAACCCTGATTAGCCAGCCGCTTGAGGACTTCAAACAACTGATCTGTTTCTTGCGGCGTCAGCACAGATGTTGGCTCATCCATAATCAGCAAGGCCGGGTTTTGCAGCAAACACCGGACGATCTCAACACGTTGCTGCTGACCAACAGAAAGATCAGCAATAATACTGTCAGGATTTAGCGGGATCCCATATTCTGCTGATTTTGTTTTAATCATTTGGGATAGTTTCTGGCGCGGGAAATCAGGCGGCAATGCCAGAGCGATATTTTCTGCGACTGTCAGCGCCTCAAATAGAGAAAAATGCTGAAACACCATCCCTATTCCCATGCCACGCGCTTGTTGCGGATTGGTCACTGTTACGCGCTCACCCCGCCATTCCAGATAGCCTTGATCAGGTTGCAGTAGCCCATAGACCATTTTAATAAAAGTCGATTTGCCAGCACCATTTTCACCAAGCAAGGCATGCAACTCACCTGGATAAATAGAAAAATTGATATCCTGATTAGCAACCAGATCGCCGAATGATTTTGTCATCCCGACACCTGCCAATAATGGCGTATCTTTTGATTTAGGGCTAGATTTTTGGTGGGTTGCGCTCATAACTCTAGTTATCTCAACTGACTAATAGACGTCTCAAACCAAGCGCGAATAATGGCGCGCTCCTCTTGTTCCATATAAGCAACATTAGCGGGCGGCATGGCGTGCGAAATGGCTGACTGCAAATAGATCGCCTTGGCTTCAGCCGCTATCTGTAAAGGCGTTTCCAATAAAACCCCTTTTGGGGCAACGGCAATTCCGTCCCATAGTGGTTCTGCCGCATGACACATCGCACAGCGGCCGCTAATAATTTCATTAACGGCCTCAAACCGATCATTGTCATGGAAAGCGGTAAGATGCAAGGGTACCGCCATCTCTGCTAATGGCTTGTCTTCGCTATCACTTGCAACATAATCATGATCACGCATGGCAGGCCAGATTGATAGCGCCATGATGATGATAAAGATCACCGCGGTTACCGCCCATGTCCAGTTAGGGTTACCTGCTCGGGCATGACGCGAGTTGAAATAATGCCTGATAGTGACGCCCATCAAGAACACCAGGCTAGCAATCAGCCAGCTATATTCAGTAGCAAAGGCCAGCGGATAATGCCCTGATAGCATCAGGAAAATTACCGGCAGTGTCAGATAATTATTATGAGTGGAACGCAATTTTGCGATGCGGCCATATTTAGCGTCAGGCGTCCGCCCAGCCTTCAAATCAGCGACAACTATTTTCTGATTAGGGATAATCACCATAAAGACATTTGCCGACATAATCGTTGCCGTTATCGCGCCCAGATGAATAAATGCCGCACGGCCAGTAAATATCTGATGAAACCCCCATGACAATGCCACCAGCATGACATAAAGAATAAGCATTAGCAGGGTTGGGTTTGCCGCCAATGGTGACCGACAAAGGGCACTATATCCTATCCACACCAACGCCATAGATAGTAGCGAAATGATAACTGCTTGAGGCACAGATAGTGCCATTTTACTCTCATCAATCAGATATAATTCAGCGCCACCATAATAAACAATCGCCAATAACGCAAAGCCCGACAGCCAAGTTGCGTAAGACTCCCACTTGAACCATGTTAAATGTTCAGGCAAATTATCCGGCGCGACCAAATATTTCTGTATGTGATAGAAGCCGCCACCATGAACTTGCCATTCTTCGCCATGTGCTTTTTCTGGTAGATGTGGCGACTTCCGCAAGCCAAGATCAAGGGCGATAAAATAAAACGATGAGCCAATCCACGCAATCGCTGTTATGACATGCAGCCAGCGCACCGCAAACTCGACCCAGTTCATGGCTAAAATGGTTAGCACATCCATAGTCATTTGACAGTCTCTATCATCTAACTGCCTCGATAGGTTGAATAACCATAAGGTGATAACAGCAGCGGCACATGGTAATGCTGATCAGGATCAGTCAAGCCAAAGCGCACAGGCACATCATCTAAAAACAGCGTATCAGCTTCATGACCGTTAGCGCGCAGATACGCACCAGCCGCAAAAATGAGTTCATATATACCAATATCACATTCGCCTTTAGGTAAGATTGGGCTATCTGTGCGGCCATCGGCGTTAGTTGTCATACAGCGGATAAAATGCCTGTCTGAGCCATCAATTTTATAAAGGCAAATATCAAGGCCTGCCGCCGGATAACCTAGCGATGTATCCAGAACATGCGTTGTCAGATAACCTCCGGCCATATTATACCTTTATTGCTAGACCTTAATTTTAAGGCTATTGCTAGACCTTAATTCTAAGGCTATTACTAGACCTTAATTCTAAGGCTATCGCTAGACCTTAATTCTAAGGCTTTTATTTAGACACATGATGTCATGATTTCATCATAGTATCATATATATCAGTTGCTTTATCAATAGCGTAGTCTGCTCTATCAATCCAGCCTTTATCATTTTGATAACGCATTTGCCTTGTCATGGCGTATCGTGCAAAATGAACGCTAATAATAATCATTTTAAGGATATTAAAATGAACAGATATGCGCGTAATCTGATTGGCTATGGAGCAACACCACCCCATGCCAGATGGCCAGATAAGGCAAATATTGCTGTTCAGTTTGTTCTTAACTATGAAGAGGGCGGCGAAAATTGTCTGCTTCATGGGGATGCGCAATCTGAGGCGTTTTTATCAGAGATTATTGGCGCGCAGCCATGGCCAAATCAACGCCACTGGAATATGGAATCAATCTATGAATATGGCGCCAGAGCAGGGTTTTGGCGCATTCATCGGTTATTCACCCAATATGATATTCCGGTGACGATTTATGGTGTTGCCACGGCGCTAGCGCGGAATCCAGATCAAGTGCTTGCCATGCAAGATGCTGGCTGGGAAATTGCTAGCCATGGCTATAAATGGATCGAATATAAAGATTTTAGCCGCTCCGAAGAAGCTGCGCATATCAACGCCGCCATCGCGCTCCATAAAGACGTCACAGGGGCGCCGCCGCAAGGCTGGTACACAGGGCGATGTTCTACGCACACCGTTGATCTCATTTGTGAGACAGGCGGCTTTTCCTATATATCGGATAGCTATGCCGATGATCTGCCCTACTGGCATGTTCATCAGGATAAACCGCATCTGATCATTCCCTACACGCTTGATACTAATGATATGCGCTTTGCCGCCTTTCAAGGCTTTAACTCAGGTGATCAATTTTTTCATTATCTTAAAGATAGTTTTGATGCGCTTTATCGAGAAGGCGAAAACGGCCAGCCAAAAATGCTATCCATAGGCCTGCATTGTCGGCTCATTGGGCGGCCAGGACGGATCGAATCATTGCGCCGATTTATTGAATATGTGCAATCTCATGATAAGGTCTGGTGCCCAAAGCGGATTGATATTGCAAGCCACTGGCATGAACATCATGCCTTTGATATGGAGCGCTGGCAAAACCGACCATCGGCGATGGATAAAGCGACATTTATTACGCGCTTTGGCGGCGTTTTTGAACATTCGCCTTGGCTGGCAGAAGCCGCATTTGATCTAGAATTAGGGCCCGCACATGATACCGCGAGCGGATTGCATCATGCGCTTTGTCGGGTTTTCAGGTCAGCCGGTCCCGATAAACAGCTCAAGGTGCTAAAGGCTCATCCTGATCTGGCAGGCAAACTGGCGATGGCAAAACAGCTCACCTCGCAGAGCGCGGATGAGCAAGCGAGCGCCGGATTAGATGCCCTGACCGATGATGAACGAAGCCAGTTCACGCAACTCAACACGCAATATCAAGAGCGCTTTGGCTTTCCTTTTATCATTGCTGTAAAAGGTCTGAATAAAGCCGATATTCTGGCGGCATTTAAGCGCCGTATTGACTATGACCATGCAACCGAGTTCGCCGAAGCCTGTCAACAAGTCGAGCGCATTGCTTTATTTCGTGTCAAAGAATTGGTTAAATAGCAAAACTTGTGATAAGGTTTTCAAACATTTAAGGTAATAAGCTTTTGAAAGATTTAAAAAAAAAATGGACGTATGCTGTTGCGGAAGGTGGGCTGCCGCCACAATCTGCACGGCTTACAGACCGCGCTATTTTCACCACCGCCTATGCTTTTATCCCAAAAGGCGTGATGGCTGATATTGTCACCAGTTTTTTGCCATTTTGGCAGGAAACGCGGCTTTGGGTGCTAGCACGGCCAATGACTGGATTTTCGGAAACCTTCTCGCATTATCTAATGGATGTTAAACCGGGCGGCGGCTCTAACCGACCTGATGATGACACTACCGCTCAGCATGTGTTGTTTGTGACTGGCGGGCAAATCACTCTAGCCTATCATGGGGTTGACCATATCTTAACCGCCGGCGGCTATGCCTATCTGCCGCCGGCAACCGACTGGACATGTCACAACACGAGCGATGGCAATGCCTGTTTTCATTGGATCAGAAAACGCTACCAAGCCGTCGAAGGGATAGACTGGCCTGAGGCATTTGTGACGTCAGACCAAGCCACCGCCCCTATTGCCATGCCCGATACAGGTGGGCTCTGGGCAACTAGCCGGTTTGTTGAACCTGATGATTTGCGCCATGATATGCATGTTAATATTGTCACATTTCAGCCTGGTGGCGTTATTCCATTTTCGGAAACTCATGTGATGGAACACGGGCTTTATGTGCTGCAAGGGAGCGCTAAATATTTGCTCAATCAAGACTGGGTCGATGTTGAGGCAGGCGACTATATGTGGCTGCGGGCATTTTGTCCGCAAGCCTGTGAAGCCACAGGCAATGAGCCATTTCGCTATCTGCTCTATAAAGATGTTAATCGGCATATGCCGCTATTAAATATCACTGGGATCAGCCCTTAATGGCGGCGCGCGAGATATCTATTCAGCCAATGGAGGCCACCGCCTTTGCGCCATTTGGTGATGTTATCGCGCTAAAGCCTGATGCTGACAAAATGATCAATCAAAATATGTGTGGGCGTCACCATGATCTAGCAAAGCTGGCTTTTGATGATGGGCAAGCCGGAATTAGCCTTTTTGATGCGGTGCCGCGGCAATTGCCTTATGCTCTGGACATGATGGAACGTCACCCGATTGGCAGTCAGGCTTTTATCCCATTACACGAACATAGCTTTCTGGTGATTGTTGCTACCGATATTGACGGCAGACCAGGGCATCCCTTGGCCTTTATGACGGCTCCACGAACAGGCATTAATATTTATAAAAATACATGGCATGGAGTACTAACACCATTAAAATCTCCGGGGATATTTGCTGTTGTCGATAGAATTGGCAAAGGTAGCAACCTTGAAGAATACTGGTTTGATGAGGAGTATATTATTAGCGTGTGTGAATAGATTTAAGATATTTAGGTTAAGTTAAGTTTGCCCTCACCTCATATTACAGTAAGTAAAATTGACATGAATTAGGGAGGTAAATTATGTGACAATTTTCATCTATTGGGTCTGCCGAAGACCTTAAAAATCCGGATTATCTACCACCATTAGCACAGGCAATTCCCTTAGGCATACAGCATATTCTGGCTATGTTTATTTCGAACGTAACCCCAGCGATTATTGTTTGTGGGGCGGCTGGGTTTGGCTTTGGCTCAAGCTCTCCTGATTTTCCAAATATGATCTATATGATCCAGATGAGTATGTTTTTTGCTGGCATTGCGACATTGATCCAAACTATTGGTATTGGGCCGATTGGGGCAAAACTGCCCATCGTTCAGGGCACGAGCTTTGCTTTTGTTCCCATTATGGTTCCACTTGTTGCTGGTAAAGGCGTTGATGCTATCGCTATATTGATGGGCGGGGTTATTATTGGCGGTCTCTTTCATACCATATTAGGGTTCTTTATAGGCCGCATCCGCTTTGCCTTACCGCCCTTAGTGACTGGCCTGATTATTCTGATGATTGGTCTTGCATTGATCAGGGTTGGCATACAATACGCGGCTGGCGGCGTGCCTGCCAAGATGCAAGGATTAGCTGAATATGGCAGTTTACAGAACTGGTCTATTGCTGGTGTTGTCATTGTCGTGACGCTTTTGCTGAAGTTTTTCACGCGTGGCATGTTATCAGTAGCGGCTGTATTAATCGGCATTATCGCAGGTTATATTGTCGCTTATTTCAACGGTATGGTCAATTTTGGCAATGTCGGGAATGCAGCCGCCATAGCCCTGCCCAATCCGTTTCATTTTGGCGTTGAGTTTACGGCTGCCGCCATTATTGGTTTCTGCGCCATGTCATTCGTCTCAGCCGTGGAAACGGTTGGTGATGTGTCAGGCATAACCAAAGGTGGTGCTAATCGAGAGGCTACTGATAAAGAGATTGAAGGCGCCACCTATGCCGATGGTCTAGGATCAGCCGTAGCCGGGGTCTTTGGCGGATTACCGAATACATCATTTAGCCAGAATGTTGGGCTAATCGCCATGACTGGCGTGATGAGCCGTCATGTGGTTACCATTGGCGCTATATTGCTTGTCATTGCTGGGTTAATCCCAAAAGTCGGCGCCATTATAGCAACTATCCCTATTGAGGTGCTTGGCGGCGGCGTCATTGTCATGTTCGGTATGGTTAGCGCGGCAGGAGTGTCCATGCTTTCGACAGTCACTTGGAATAAACGCAATCTAATTATCTTTGCCATTGCCTTATCGGTTGGACTTGGCCTGCAGCTTGAGCCGGATGCGCTTCAGCATATGTCAGGAACAGCTCAGGTTCTTATGGTATCAGGGCTTCTGCCAGCGGCAGTTATTGCCATTGTGCTTAATCTGATATTGCCAGAAACAATTGCTGAGGCGGCAGAATAAGCCTTAACATCTCAACACGTGACAGGCGGTATATTGCGCCTGTCACTTTTATTTGATTTGGTTATCCTATTTGGCTAATTTATCGGCGGCAATGATCATTTCCGCCAAAGTCACCAGATCATGCGCCATGCAATCTGGGGCTTTATAGAGAGGGTGATAATGTATCGCCGTCTGGTCACTCATACGGTCAACATATCCTGCCAGCATACCAGCATGGAGCGCGCCATGCGTATCCCAATCATGGGTTGCGATGAGCCGAAGCGATGCTAATGGCCGTGCTAGCTGTTTCGCCGCAAAGGCATATACCTGCGGGTCAGGCTTAAAGCTGCCTGTTGCTTCAACGGAAATAATCTCATCAAAAGATGCGATCAAATTGGCATGGCTGAGCTGTTTATTCACCAGATCAAATGACGAGTTAGTAAAGGCAACGGTGCGATAGCCATGTTGCCGAAAGTGATTGAGCGCCGCCATCACATCAGCATGTGGAGGCAGGCTGGAAAACCCTGTCAATATAGCCTCACGTTGATCATCAGTAAGCGTCATGCCATGCCGCGCCGCCATATCATCAAGCATCACCCGAGCCAGATCAGCGAAACGGGTTTCGACACCTGTTATGGACGCCACAACAGACGAATGTAGCAAAGATGAAAACCATGTTCCAGCAACCTGATCAGTGGGGAATATAGCGGCAAATCGCGCCTTCATTGGCGCAAGGTCAAGGACAGTTTCGTTAATATCAAAAAGAATGGTATCGCGCATCTTGCCCCCCTCTTTATTAATATGGCTTGATTTGGATTTATCTGAAGTGGTCTAGCTAGCCAATCACTGGCAAATCGCGAGATACCCGTGTTGTCAGCAACTCGGCACCTTGATCTGTGATGAGAATATTTTCCTCAGCCACCATTAAAAATCCATCACCATAAAGCACCGAAGGCTCTAATGTCAGCACCATATTAGCGCCAAGTTCAGTATTATCCCACGCCGTATGTGAAGGCGGTTCAGTCAACTGAATCCCCAGGCCATGGCCATATCGGCCGACATCATCACCGCCTCCTGCTGAGGCATCCGGGCGCAGCACTTGATCCATTGCCGCATAGAGATCAGCAGGCGTATTCCCAGGCTTTGCCACAGCCAGCGCCGCTTCGGTCGCATCATAAAGCTGATGATGTGCCTTGAAAGCCGCATCACTAGCCTCGCCTATGGCAAAATTACGATCAAAATCAGAAAAATAACCATCCCAGACTGATCCTGTATCTAGCATCAGAATATCCCCTTGCTGGAGAGGCCGATCATCTGGTGGGGCAATAATATCCCGATATCCGCCAGCGCCTGCTGATCCGACCAGATAACTGACATCATCCGCGCCTGCGGCTAAAACTCGCCTCTTAAATCCACGAAACACATCGGCGAGCGGAATGCCGGCCGTGATCCAGTTAGGGATATCGGCAAACACTTGAGACACAATCGCGCAAATATGGCTAAGCTTAGCAATCTCAGCTGGTGATTTTATCATCCTAATGCGCTGAACAGCTGGCGTCACATCAACCCATTGCCGGGGCGCCACCATATCTTTGAGATGCCAGATATCGGCAAGCGGCGCTCTGAACACCGTCTCACGCCCCATCAGCGCACCCATGCGGCCAGCCGCAGGGATATGCGATGATATCACATCGGCAAGCAGGCTGATGCCATCATCGCTAGCCGCTGGCGATGCCCAGCTCTTGATATCACCAACATAACAGCTTTCCATCAACGGCACGCCAATCGTTGGAATAACCGCAATAGGCTTACCCGTCTTTGGCAAGACCAGAAACCATGGCCGCGTTGGGCTTTGCCAGAACGGTGTCATAAAACCCGTAAAATATCGTATTTCTGGCTCAGATGCGAATAGCATGGCATCAAGATTCTGATCTGCCATGATCTGTTGGGCGGCGCTGCAGCGGAGCTTGAACTCAGCGTCTGAAAAGCCGCGTGGTGGAGCTGTTAATGTCATCATTGTTTCGTTGTTAGTAAATTGCCAATATCATAAATAAACTGAGCAATCTCACTTTCCAATGGGAAAGATAAGACGCCCATAACGCTATATCCGAACAATAATGGAACGACATAGAAGCGCACCATATAGATAAACCACGCGACATATAGCGGCCGCATTTGTTCAACCAGAAAACCAGGAGTAATTGGTGCCCATAATCTTACGAGAGGGTTGGTTAAACGCTGAAAGGCTTTGTTGAAAAAGAAATTAGAGTCAGGCCTTAAAAAAATGCCCATGCCAAAGCGCCCGATAAGCGTCCACATAGCCGCCCCTAAAATGTAATCCAGGATGATGATCCAGATCGGAAAGGCTGCTGCTACCTGATCCATATTTTACCCCTAAAAATAGGTTATTACATAATGTCTTGATCTCAATCCTGCCATAAAAAATGGGGCAGGAAAAGCACCTGCCCCATCATATCTTAATTTAGTTAGGCTGATGTTATCAGCTTACATATGTTTTACCCTTAGGTATGCGGATACTTTCCACCATTTTCTGGGTTTCTTCATCCGGCTCTTCGGTCATCAGACTGACAACAACCATGAGGATCAAGCTCACTGGCATACCAATCATACCAAAGCGCAGACCATCAATGCCAAGCCATGGGGTCATGCCTGTCTGTACCATATAGAGATACCAGGCACCGACACCAAAGCCGCCAATCATACCGGCAATAGCACCAGCACGGTTAGCCCGTTTCCACCAGACACCAAGGACAAGTGGGAAGAACAGACCTGAATTGGCAAAACAGAACGCCCAAGCCACAGCACCGAGAATACCGGTTAACTGCATTGACGCCACCAAAGCACCAAGAGCACCAATAACCAAAAGCATAATACGAGCAACTAAAAGCCGTTTTGCTGTATCGACTTTTGGATCAATGATCTTGTAGTAAAGGTCATGTGAAAGTGCGTTAGCAATCGCCAGCAGAAGTCCGTCAGCAGTTGACATGGCAGCAGCAAGGCCACCAGCGGCAACAAGACCGGAAATCACATATGGCAGACCAGCCATTTCAGGAGTAGCCAAGACCACAATATCTGCACGCATGAAGAAGTCATTGATCTGAACTATTCCGTCACCATTGCTATCAACAATTTTCAGGAAGCCAACATTGCTCCACTGTTGTATCCACTCAAGGCTTGTGACATCAGCAACGCTTTTACCAATGATGCTTGTCGCAACATTTGGATCAAGAAGCGACAATTTAGTAAAGGTCGCCAATGCTGGTGCTGATAGATAAAGCAGTGAGATGAAGAACAGTGACCAACCCACAGACTGACGAGCAGCCTTAACTGATGACGTTGTAAAGTAACGCATCAGAACGTGAGGCAGAGACGCTGTACCAGCCATCATACATAAAACAAGCGTAAAGAACTTCCAGCGCGCCATCCACTCACCACTAGCATCGTTAATGCCAACTTTAAGAGCGGCAAGCTTGCCAGCTTCGGCTTGTGCTTCTGCTGTTGGTAGTAGTGTTCCAACACCAAGCGTTGATTCAAGTTCCTGCACCCGCAAGACCGCATCAAACTGTGCCAAATGTGGGATCAAACCATAACCAAGCTTATTTGACATCCAGAAGACAGGGATCAGATAGGCAACGATCAGAACGATATACTGCGCCACTTGTGTCCAAGTCACGGCTCGCATGCCGCCAAGCATGGAACAGAATAGAATACCGGCCAAACCGACCCATACCCCAACCTCAAAATCAATCTGAAGCGCACGTGCCGCCACTGTACCTGTGCCGTTAATCTGTGCCGTCACATAGGTAAATGAAGCCACAACAAGAACAACAACAGCACAGAACCGCGCGAGGTTGCCGCCATAACGTGTTCCGATAAAATCAGGAACTGTATAACATCCAAACTTGCGGAGATACGGTGCGATCAATGATGCAACAAGCACATAACCACCTGTCCAGCCGACAAGGAACGCCATATAGGGGTAACCTTTAAGGTAAATACCACCTGCCAAGGCAATAAATGATGCACCTGACATCCAGTCCGCGGCAGTTGCCATACCATTATAAACAGCAGGAACCTCTCGGCCAGCAACATAGTACTGACTTGAATCCATCGTCCGTGATAAGATGCCGATAAGCGCATAAATCAGAACGGTAAAGGCCACGAACATCCAGCCGATATAGGTGTTTTCAACACCTGCTATCTCAAGGATACCCATTAAAATGACAAAGCCTAGAAAACCTAACGTGTAAATTGCATAGACACGACCAAGGTTATTAATAAATCCACCTTCGAGTTTCATGATTAATCTCCTTCGCTCATGCCATATTCCTCGTCAATAGAACTTTGACGAGAAGAAAACCAGAATATGAGTATCACAAATATAACCTGTGACCCCATTCCAGCCATGAAATAGGCGCCGGGAAATGACTCCGAATTAAGAGAACTCCCAAACCAATGAATTACAAATGAGACAACAGCCCATATGATCAGCGTCAAAAACGTTAGCCGTTTTGTCGCTGCCCAATGCTGTTGTTGATCTGATTGTGCTGACATATGAAATGCCCCCCCTTATTTTGATCAACATAGAAGTGATAGGGTTTCACCCCCACACACGTTTTTCGGCATAAGCCGCAATAAGATTGTAACATTTCAAACAAAGTTTTGTTATGATAAATTACTATTTTGCCATAATTTCTTTCGAAAAAGAGAAAATCTTGTTTAATTTCAGTAATATTCTTTCCACCCTTGGATTAAAAAAAATGCCTGAAATTGGCACAATTTCTGAATTAAGCGACTTCATTAATCAAAATTCCGCCTTTGTCAGCCAAGTCACATTATATACCTATGTTAAAGCGCGTGCCGGCACATCTTTCCCAAAACTCTTTGAAAATGCTGACTTTTTGACCTCACTGACTATTTCACGCTGGCATATCTTTTCCGCATCAGTATGTGATCTATCGCTTTTTGCGGCCGCCCAGTTTCGTCTTTCTGATCATGCTGATAAGACCAGCTGTACCGCTATGGCCGCTGAGCTGGGCAGTCATATCCTCACTAAAGTTGAGCAAGATGATGTTGACCCAAAGATTTTCACGGCCATGATTAAAGACCTCAAGGCGAGAGCAAAAAAGGCAGATTACGACAGCCATGCCAAAGGTGACGGATTTTTCTCGGTCAGCTCAGATGCTTTCATGAAATGGGCACCTATGGTTGATGAGTTTAAAGAACTTGACGAAGAAATTATGCGCAACTCCATGCATTTGCGGTGGATAGGCATCAGACGTGAACTGGCCTCACGGCTCAATAGTGACAAAGCTTACAGCAACTGGATTGAATATAAAAATCAAGCTCGTTTTGCCGTCTAGCCGCATATCACTTATGCTTGTGGGAATCTTGACCGCAATCTCTTGTGCAACCGTGAAAACTGCGTCCGTTTTATAAAAGATATCGCGACACGATGCCATTTCCGCTTGAGTTTATGGCTAAACCCATCCTTCGGCCACGGCTTTATATCATGATATCCAATCGTCGAAGGACGGCCTTCTTCGGCAAAAAGCGGCGGATGCAGATGCAAAACATCACAGTCATGAAGCCACCAGTGATGCAACATGCAATCAACCTCAAAAATATGCCTATTTGGATTTTCCAATAGCATGATTGCCGCTTGCTTTGACAGCATGTAACTTTCTGCTCCAATACTGTTAAATCTGACAGATGCGAGGTGAAAATCTTGATCAACTGGCAGAATTGGTAATTTATAAAGAGGCCGATAACTTGACGCCGGTCGCCGATTAGATAAAAAAACAATATCAATATGGCGATGAAGCTGGCTGAGCTGATCACATATGGCTGGAATATAAGGCTTTGCTGTATCGAAAGGCATAGCATCATCTTCAAAAATAAAGCCATAATCATCATCACCCTCGGCAATCATTTTCCATATATTGTGATGGCTTAGTGCACAGCCGAGAGCATTATCCTGCATCGTGGTCGGTAACCAGTTCTGCCGTTCAAGATTATTAAATTGGTGTTTTTGCGAAGCCGATAAATCCTTACCCATGACGGCATCAACAAAACGTGGCGCAAGCCCAATACTGCGAAATCGTTCTGTTAATTGAGGCCGTCTATGCTGATCAGACTCCGCCAAAATGATAAACGCCTGATGCTTTTTTTGTTTTTTCATATGCCTTACCAAAACCAATCTTGGATAGCTAATCTATCATGTATTTTGACGGATAAATAGATATTCAGATCAGGCCTATTACTTGCGTTTTTGGGCAACAATTTCTATTTGCGCCAAGGCGTCGCTTTTGGCGGTTTGATCAATGGGATATCCGCGCGCTAACTGAAATTTCAAAATCTTAGTTCGGTAAGTGCGGTTTTTAAGCCGCCGGGCAATACTGGATATCTGCCGATTAAGGAATGTCCGATGATTTTTAGGGGTCTGACCACGCGGAAACAAAAGATCATAATCATAATTTTCATCATAAAGCCGCTGGGCAATAATCTTTGACTTAGGTAAGGCTTGCGTCGCCGCCACAATGTCAATGGATACAGGCGACCAACTATCATCTGTCCCCATCCGGAATGTCGCCTTATGATCGCCATTAAAAATCGACGGCCAGTTGAATTGCTCATAAAGGTCTTCATGAGGAACAACCGTAATCATATAGCCACCAGGTTTCACCAACTGCCACCAATCCTTTAGCGCCTGGTGAGGATTGTGCATATGCTCTAAACAATGGCTAGAATGAACAGCGTCATATTGCATTGGCTCACGATAATCTAAAATATGGTTAGCATCGCCTTGATGCTGATCAAAGATTTCAGCATGTGGCACAACAAGATCATCACCGGCACCAATATCAATGACGCGCCCTGATAAATAGGTTTCAAAAAACTCTGGTGATCGCAGCGCATTTGTTTTGCTTGCTTCGGTAGCCATATGAAAAATTCCTAACCTAAAACCGAACAGGTGCTGGCACCTAGCATGATTGAATATATTAGATTTATATATATTAGATTTATATATATTATTATTAATCAATATATCACCTTTTTGTCATCAGCGTAATGGCCTAGCGCGAATGTTTATTGTTGATCTAAAGGCGCATCCATCAGTAATCTAAACAGATGAACATATATTGTAATTATCTGGCGCATCGGCATGACGATTTTTAATTTAGGCTCTATTAATATTGATCACATCTATGGATTGCCGCATCTCGTTGTCGCTGGTGAGACGCTGGCGGCGAGCAGATACGAGTCCGCGCTAGGCGGCAAAGGCGCCAATCAATCCATCGCCATTGCACGTGCTGGAGGGGATGTTTTTCATGCTGGCATGATCCATCATGGCGATGATCATTGGCTCACCCCCATGGTCAAAGCAGGGGTTAATATAAATGCAGTTCTAAAGAGTGATATCGCAACCGGACACGCCATTGTTGCGGTTGATGATGACAGCCCAAATAAAGGTGAGAATCAGATTATTCTTGCCCCATTATGCAATCAGTCCCTGCCCGCGACATTAACTGATGATTTCCTTAAACATGCCACATCTAGTGATTGGGCATTGGCACAAAATGAAACTAATCTGACTGCTGATTTCTTAACCGCGGCAAAGGCAAAGGGGCTTCATATCTGTTATAGTGCTGCCCCTTTTGTCGTAGATATCACCCTATCTTTACTGCCAGAGGTTGATCTGCTTATCGTTAATGATATTGAGGCAGATGCCCTATGCCAAGCCACTGGCAAAACCAAGTCGGCGCTCAATATTCCGCATTTAATTGTGACACAAGGCGCCAATGGCGCCGAATATTATGGTCAGGATGGCAGCTTCCACATCCCTGCCCCTGTTGTTAAAGCGGTTGATACAACTGGTGCCGGCGATACCTATCTTGGCTATGTTCTGGCGCAACTAGATAAAGGCAAGCCGATGCGCGAGGCGATGCATGTTGCCGCTGCTGCCGCCGCTATTCAGGTGACACGACATGGCGCTAGCAGCGCTATTCCAGATATGGCCGAAACCCGCGAAAGTATGAATACAGATCATGTGATGGGACGCTAAAATAATGTCAAAGCAGAAACTGATTATAGACACCGATCCTGGCATTGATGATGCTATGGCTATCCATTATGCTTTTGCTCATGAGGCGCTTGATCTGATCGGGTTGACAACCATTTTCGGGAATGTCTTTGTCGAACAGGCGACGCGAAACGCATTATGGCTGACCGATCAAGCCAGCCGCCCTATCCCTGTCAGCCAAGGTGCTGCCACACCTCTTGCCATCACCCCAAATGCGCCATCGCATTATGTTCATGGCGATGAAGGATTTGGCGATCTGCCCGCGATGATAACAACGCGACTTGCTGATCCCAGACCTGCGCATATCTTTCTCGCCGATACCATTAGGGCATATCCGGGTGAAGTGATTCTCTGTCCGATTGGCCCACTCACCAATATCGCGCGGCTATTGGATCATGATCCAGCCATTGCCACGCTTGTCAAAAAACTTGTCATCATGGGAGGCGCGGTTGATTGCGCCGGTAATGTGTCCGCATTTGCTGAGGCTAATATATGGAATGATCCGCATGCCGCGGAAAGGGTATTTGCGGCAGATTGGGATATGGAATTAATCGGGCTAGATGTGACAAGCCATATATCTTGTGACGCTGATGATTTTTTGTCCATTGCCAAAGAATCGCCAGATATTGGCGGTTTTCTTGAACGGATTTCCCAGTTTTACATCAATTTTTATCACAGCATTATCGGCCGCCATGTCTGCTTGATGCATGACCCATCCGCCGTTATCAGCATCACTGATGAGACAGCGTTTGAATATGAAAATATTCCTTTAGAGGTTGTATGTTCGGGTGAACGCATTGGCGCGACAATCCGCTCACAACAAAAAAGACGTCCGGTTAGAGTGGCAAAAGCCGTTAACGCTAAGCAGGTGCAGGAAATTTTTCTGGACATATGTAAGCAATCCGACAAAATAAAAAAACAATCAGATAAAATACAAGCAAGTAATGCATAAAGACATATTAGTAGTAGTCCCTATTTGCACCACAGGCTGGAACCCTATTCATGGAAGTTAAAACCGTTGATTATCAGTCACCACAAGCGCCAAGCGATTTAGCCTTATCGCTCAAGAACACAGGCTTTGCTGTATTGGTTAATCACCCGATTACCCCCGACCGTATTGAGACGATTTATGCGGCATGGGGCGCGTTTTTTGCTGATGAGGCAAAGCATGACTGGTTGCGTGACCCCAACACCCAAGATGGGTTTTTCCCATTCCAGTCTGAAAATGCGAAAGGCGCTATGGCGAAAGACCTGAAAGAGTTTTTTCATGTCTACCCATGGGGTCGGGTGCCGCCACAATTGGAGGCGATTACTCGCCAATTATATAAAGATTTATCGACATTAGGGATTGAGCTTTTGGGCTGGCTAGATCAAGCCATGCCTGATCATTTGCGTGAAGCGCTAAGCCAACCATTAGCCGAAATGATGCGCGACAGCCAACAAAGCCTGTTGCGTATCTTACATTATCCGGCGCTTACCGAAGCCCCTGAACCTAATGCTATTCGGGCGGCGGCGCATGAAGATATCAATCTGATCACATTGCTATTAGCCGGATCAAAGCCGGGGCTAGAGGCCATGGATACCGACGGCAACTGGCATAAAGTGCCATGTGATCCGGGAATGATCACGATTAATAATGGCGATATGCTAACCCTAGCGACTGATGGATATTATCCGTCTACAACCCATCGGGTGATTAATCCAGATGCAGAAACTAATGCGCCGCGTTTCTCTATGCCGATGTTTTTGCATCCACGCCCAGAAGTCGATTTGAAGCCGCAATTTACAGCTGATATGTTCCTGCAACAACGTCTTAAAGAAATCGGACTAAAGTAAAAAATCACTAATTAACTCGGAGGAAATAATGAAAACATCACTATTAAAAATTATTGTATCGGCAATAAGCGTCTTATTTGTCTGGAGCAGCATGAGCGTGCAAGCCGCAGACATTAAGCCTGCTGTGATTTATGATATGGGCGGCAAGTTTGACAAATCCTTCAATGAAGGCGTTTGGAATGGTGTCAAAAAATTCACCGAAGAAACTGGCATTGAAGTGATGGAGTTTGAAGTTACCAACGAAACCCAGAGAGAACAAGCGATGCGCCGGATGGTTGACCGAGGCGCCACGGTTGTTCTCGGCGTTGGCTTTGCACAAGCTGATGCGATTGCGGCGGTATCAGCAGAAAATCCAGATGTGCAGTTCTCCATCATTGATGTGTTTTGGCTAGATCAGCCGAACCTACGCCAATATGCGTTTAAGGAACATGAGGGAAGCTATCTCGTTGGTGTTGCCGCCGCCCATGCTAGCCAGACAGGTAAGGTCGGCTTTGTTGGCGGAATGGATATTTCACTTATTCGGAAGTTTGCATGTGGTTATGTTGGCGGCGTCAAGTCGGTTAATCCTAATGCTGAAGTCTATCAAAATATGACCGGCACAACGCCAGCCGCTTGGAATGATCCAGCCAAAGGGGCTGAGCTGACGATGAGCCAGATTGATCGTGGCGCCGATGTCATTTATCAGGCCGCTGGCGGCACCGGTATTGGCGTTATTCAAGCTGCATCAGATGCTGGTAAGCTAGCCATTGGCGTTGATTCAAATCAGAACGGCCTTGCCCCAGGATCAGTATTGACATCAATGCTCAAGCGCGTTGATGTTGCCGCTTATGAGACGTTTATGGATGCAAAGAACGGCAGCTTCTCAGCTGGCGTTAAAGTCCTTGGCGTGGCAGAAGGCGGTGTTGACTGGGCATTAGATAATAATAATGCGAGCTTAGTTAATGCTGATATGAAGGCGGCGGTCGAACAAGCTCGTCAGGATATCGTATCAGGCAAGATTTCTGTTCATAACTATGAGAGCGATTCTGCCTGCCCTTACTAAGCGCAGTTAGATTTCTGTTATGACAGGAACACCATCATTGGCGAAAAGCAGGCCTGACTTGCCTTTCGCCATTACCATGTCTGGCATTTGTAAACGCTTTGGATCAGTGCAAGCGAATGATGCCATTGATCTCAATATCGCATCAGGTGATATCCACGGCATTGTTGGTGAAAATGGCGCTGGCAAATCGACGCTAGTCTCTATCCTATATGGCTTTTATACAGCGGATAGTGGCCAGATCAAAATCTCAGGCACACCATATACCAATAATAGCCCCGCCGATTCTATTGCTGCCGGCATTGGCATGGTGCATCAGCATTTTATGCTAGTACCAAACTTCACGGTTCTCGAAAATATTATTCTGGGGCATGAAAATGATCGAAACTTGACGCGAAGCATGGAGCAAGCGCGTCATATGCTCATGAACTTGGCTAATCAATATGGCCTAGATGTTAATCTTGATGCAGAGGTTGGTGACTTGCCAGTCAGCCTGCAGCAAAGAGTTGAGATACTGAAAGCCTTATATCGAAATGCGAAAATCCTTATACTGGATGAGCCTACGGGCGTCTTAACGCCGCAAGAAACGGAGCAATTATTTGATATTCTTCGCTCGCTCAAACAGCAAGGAGTAACGATTTTACTCATCACCCATAAATTGCGTGAGATTATGGCGGTAACCGATTGTGTATCTGTTATGCGTGGTGGCCGCATGATCGCGCATCTGGACACCGCTAAAACAACACCTGAAGAATTGGCAGAATTAATGGTTGGACGTCCGGTGCAGGTGCAAAAGCAATGGCATCAGACGCAAACAGGTGCGGTTGTTGTTAAGGTTGAAAATATTCATTTATCCAATGCCGATAACCAAAACCTGTTATCAGACATCAGCTTTACCGTGCATGCAGGAGAAATAGTCGGGGTCGCTGGAGTGGCTGGAAATGGCCAATCTGAATTGCTCAATATACTGGCCGGGATAACCGCGCCAAGCGCTGGAGCTATAACCTATCATGGCCACTGCATTACCGCCGAAGCCCCCGCTAATGCCCAAACTATCAAAGCGCTAGGCGTGGCGCATGTGCCAGAGGATCGCCATGCGTCTGGTATTGTTTTGCCATTTACCGCCGCCGAAAATGCTGCTCTTGGCTATGAAGATAATGTGTCGCATGGCTATAAAAATATGTTCATATCGCCCCAACAGCTGAATGCAAGATGCGCTAATCTGATGCAAGAGTTTGATGTCAGACCGCCTCACCCTGACTTAAAATCCAGCCTCTTTTCAGG
Source organism: Alphaproteobacteria bacterium (assembly GCA_016778985.1). Classification (GTDB taxonomy): domain Bacteria; phylum Pseudomonadota; class Alphaproteobacteria; order Puniceispirillales; family UBA1172; genus UBA12202. Next base: position 28,464 of record JADHOM010000002.1, read on the forward strand.
TGGCAATCAGCAAAAGCTAGTATTGGCGAGAGAAATGTCAGCTTCGCCATCTGTGCTGCTGGTCGGCCAGCCGACACGCGGCGTTGATATTGGCGCGATTGAGTTTATTCATCAGCAGCTGATCAATATGCGTGATAGTGGCTGTGCTATTATCCTTGTCTCGGTTGAGCTGGATGAAATTATGAGCCTGTCTGACCGTATCATGGTCATGAATAATGGTCAGATCATGGGCATGGTGAATAGATCAGACGCCAATGTCAAAGATATCGGTTTGCTTATGGCAGGGGTGCAATAATGCGCAGGCCTTTACCAGCATGGGTCGATATCAGCATCATGCCGCTGATTAATATTGCCGCCGCATTTGTGGTTGCTGGCATTATTATAGCCTTGATTGGTGAGAACCCTTTGACTGCCCTCAGCATCATGGTCAAAGGCGCGTTTGTCTATAAAGGCGCGCTGGGATATACGCTCTATTACACCACCAATTTTATTTTTACCGGCCTTGCCGTCGCCGTCGCCTTTCATGCCATGCTGTTTAATATTGGCGGCGAAGGGCAAGCCATGATCGGCGGCTTAGGCATTGGCTTTGTAGTGCTTAGTCTTGATCCAATATTGCCGCCATTGCTGGTCGTCTTACTGGCTATTCCTGTTGCTGCCATATTTGGTGCGTTATGGGGCATCATTCCTGGCTGGCTGCAGGCTAGACGCGGCAGTCATATTGTCATCACGACGATCATGTTCAACTTTATTGCCTCATCTATCATGGTCTGGCTATTAGCCGGAATGTTAATGGCGCCCGGGCAAATGTCGCCTGAAACACGGCATTTTGCCGAGGGCGTGAACTTGGCGCAGATACATCACATTGCTAATGCCCTGGGTTGGCCGATGGCGCGATCACCTCTCAACCTGTCCTTTGGCATTGCTATCATTGCATTAGTCGCGGTATGGGTGCTGATCTGGCGGACGCGGCTTGGTTATATTATCCGCGCTACTGGCCATAGCGAAAAAGCGGTGATTTACGCTGGCCATGATCCAGCGCGTATTATCATAATCACGATGGCTATTTCTGGCGGGTTGGCTGGATTGATGGCCTTGAATGAGATTTTGGGCGTACAAGAACGGGTTATCCTTAACTTCACCTCAGGCTATGGCTTTACAGGTATTGCGGTCGCCTTGATGGGGCGAAATCATCCTTTTGGTATTCTCCTTGCCAGTCTTTTATTCGGCGCGCTTTATCAAGGTGGTGCCGAGCTAGATTTTGAGTTTCAGACCATTACCAGAGAAATGGTATTGATGATACAAGGCCTGATTATTCTGTTTTCAGGAGCTCTGGCATTAATGTTTGTACCAACAGCCGAACGTATTTACGGGCTATTTTCAGCTCATGAAACGTCAGCATCTGATCCATCCAAGTTAGGGAAGGATCGCCAAGATGGCTGAGCTGTGGTTGCAATTTGTTCTGACCATTGATGCAACTTTGCGGGTTGCGACGCCGCTTATTCTCTGTGCCATGGCTGGCATTTTTTCAGAACGCTCAGGCATTATTGATATCTCGCTCGAAGGCAAGATGCTGTTAAGCGCATTTACCGCCGCCACAGTCGCCGCATTATATGGCTCACCTTGGCTAGGCTTATTCTGTGCGGTGATTGTCTCTATGGTGTTCAGCCTCATTCACGGCTTTGCCTGTATTACCCATCGCGGTAATCAGGTGATCTCTGGCCTCGCCATAAATATCCTAGCGTCAGGTTTGACAGTGACCATCGGTATCGCCATTTTCGCGCAAGGTGGGCAGACGCCTTTCCTGATGTCAGGGCAACGATTTAGCGCTATCAGCTTACCGTTTGCTGAGGCTGCCAAAAATATTCCGATCATCGGAACAATTTATGCTGAGGTGATATCAGGCCATAACCTGCTTGTTTGGGTGGCATTATTATCGGTCATACTGACAGCACATGTCTTGTTCCACACATCCTTTGGGCTTCGCCTGCGGGCGGTTGGGGAAAAACCCGAAGCTGTAGATACGGCTGGCATCAGTGTGACGCTAATGCGCTATCAAGCGGTGCTAATCGCCGGATTATTATGTGGCATTGCAGGCGCTTATCTGTCGATTGCGCATGGTGCTGGCTTTGGTCGTGAAATGACGGCAGGAAAGGGTTATATTGCGCTTGCCGCCATGATTTTTGGGCATTGGCGCCCGATACCAGCCTTGATGGCGTGTTTGATGTTTGGCTTTCTTGATGCGATTGCGGCACGCCTGCAAGGCGTTGAACTTCCATTTTTTGGCCCCATGCCTACCGATTTGATTTTGGTCTTACCCTATGTATTGACGGTTATCTTACTTGCTGGTTTTATTGGCAGAGCTGTGCCGCCCAAAGCGATTGGCCAGCCTTATATTAAGGAAAGATAGCCATGACCGAAGATACGCTGATCAAGGCCGCGATTGCAGCCATGCCAAAGGCTTATGCCCCCTATAGTCATTTTTTGGTGGGCGCGGCGATTTGTGATGAGAATGGCAACATCCATACAGGGGTTAATGTTGAAAACGCTGCCTATCCGCAAGGCTCATGCGCCGAAGCGGGTGCTATTGCGGCCATGATTATGGCTGGCGGCAGGCGCATATATCAAATTGCCATAGCCGGCCGTGGGGTGAACCTTTGCACGCCTTGTGGGGGGTGCCGTCAGCGCATCAGAGAGTTTGCTAATCCGGATACCCCGATTATTATCGCTGATGACAGCGGATTGCGGCAACGCTTCACATTAGATGAATTGCTGCCGCATAGCTTTGGCCCCGATCATTTGGATAAATAGATCACTTGGATAAATAGAGATTTAATGCCGCGTATGCGAAAAAAATCAGAGCTTCCGTCAAAGACTTGTCCGGTATGCGGTTTGGATTTTGTCTGGCGCAAGAAATGGCAAAAGGTTTGGGATGACGTGATCTATTGCTCAGAGAAATGCCGCCGTAACAGCCGCGCCCAACTTAAAGCAGATAACAGGCAATCAGATTAACGGCAATAGCGCCCGCGCCAATGCGAAGCCACTCAAATAGGCGTTTTCAATTCTACCGCCTAAACACCAATCGCCAGCCGCCCCCAGCCGCATCGATCTATCCATCACAAAAGGCGTTTTCTCTGACCCCTGAAGCGGCCGCGACGGATTAGCATAAAGCCAGCGGTGAAACCCAATATGGCTAGCGCTAGCGGCATTGATCCCTGTTAGCGCATGAAGCGCGGCAATCATCTGGGCTTTAACGTCATCGTAATCGCTGGCCAAATGGCGGCTTGACCATGAATTGCCAGCATGAACGGTGAGCGCGGTGCGGGCCTGATCACGCCCAGGTTTAGTGCGGTTATCCGAAATAAAGCCGATCGGCTGATCATCTGCGCCCCATGCCGCATCCCAGCCTGTATTAAGGACTGTATCAAAGCCCAGCATAAGCGTGAAACAGCCATCTGTCCCGACATTGGAAAGCTGATGATGAAATGATGCTGATAGTGGCAGTAACGCTGCTGTTTGCGGAGCAGGCGCGGTGCTAATCACCCAATCCGCAATTATTTCCTGCTGATCTTCAGTGGCGGTGCTGTCTTCGATAACAATTCGCCAAGCTGCTTTAGCCGCTTTAGCCGCCTCACCATCATGGGTAATTTGTACGGCTTTAGTGGCAAGACGCATATCGATATCAGACAGATGATCATTTAGCATCGCTTTGATGAGCGATGATGCCGTGCCGCTAACCGCGTAGCTATCGGATTTATGCGGTAATGGCTCTGGCCTCTCCCCTGATCTGAGTTTAACCGGATGCTGTGGCCAGTGCTGCAATAACCCTGATAATAAATAAGGGGCTAGCATATCAGCAAAGCCACGATCACGAATGGTCATATAGGCGGCGCCATGATCAAAGCCAAACGGGGCAGCGCGCCGATGCGCTAAGCGTCCTGATACGCCACGTGATTTTTCAACAATAATGATATCAGCCTTAGCTTTGAGGAGTGTAGCAACAGTAACCCCTGCCATGCCAGCACCAATGATTGCAATTCTGGTCATAATATCTGATCCCACTAAATTCGGATTATGCTCTTGTTCAGCTCATCTCTGACTAATCTGATGCGATTAGTCACATTATCAAATTAGGACAAATAGCAATGGGATAAAGGCATTATGTGGCAGAGTGACGCGCTAAAAACTCAGCAAAGTAATTAATGCGATTGCGCCGATCATTGCAGAGAAATTTTATTATCATTTTGAGCACTTAAAGATAATGAGATTGCTAGACCATATGACAAGCGACATATCCTGATTTTTTATTAATTTTCGGGCACTTAACAAACCATATCAGGAGGTATATATAAGCTTTGAGATTCTCCTCCTATAACCTTTTTTTCTTGGATACACGCTATGAGCATTCACTCTATTATTAAAACAGCCAATGATGAGTTCTGCCGGTTTTCTGGCATTACAGCCCTAAATCGCAAGATGCGGATCAATCGGATTATGTCCTCTCTGGAACAGCTAGATAACCGGACACTTGATGACATCGGGATCAGCCGTTGGCAGATTAAAGACCGGGCTCGTCAGATTGTCGATAACGATAATTCACGATCAGCGGCTTAATCTTAGACACCTAATCAGACAGAACCTGACACCCTATATATGCTTTAAATATGTTTTTGGGCATATGATTAAATAGGCTCAGGTTCTGTTAATATGGCGGCTTAACTTCCCTCACCTGCCGGCATTGGTGCTGATACAGCAGACGTCATCCAATTGCCTATGTCATCACCATCTTCGACTTTCTTAACCACCCAGACAAAGCGATATAGCAGATTATCAGGGGTTTCCATCTCAATCAGAAACTTTACCTGACCCGGCTCTTGGCGTTGGTCAATGATTTCAAAATTGCGGTGATTAAGCATTGGTAGATAAGTTGGATTCCGCAACATCTTAGCAAACCGGTCATAGGGCCCTGTCATGGCTTTATTATCAGGATGGGCAAACACCCATGTCTGACGCAGCCCTAAATCATCACTAATATTATCATTATTTTGTAATGCCATCATTTGAATGGTCACAACATCTGCGGGTTGTAGAGATGGATCAGGCATAATGAGATTGTCATGTTGATCAGCTGATACCGATATAGGCATCAGCAACAGCATACTCGTCATGATCCATGCTAATATATGCCTACCTGCTGTATCAAAGCGCATGACCGTATTAAAACGCATGAAATAACCCTCCTCAGATGATAAATAATGCAAAAGCAATATGTTCTAAGGGTGGAGTTTAGATCGGAAAAATCAAGTGTGATAAAATCAGGTAAAGTGCGGGGCAGCGCGGTGCTATCAGATGTGCTTACCCACCAAATCCACGACATAGGAAATAGGCTTTAATTCCATCATTTTTAAACTCAATGGTATTAATGTAAGGTGTGATATAACCTGTATCTTGACAGGTTTTAAGCATCAATTTCCGCAAGTTTTCAGGTGGTGAGATAATAAATCTTTCTTCGAGCGGCCATGATATTTGATAGCCCAAGCCCTCCGTAAATATTAAATCAACATCATCCATATCTGATGACATGTAAACGCTATCACTAGCCTCTAGAGTAGAGTTTTCGGTGTTATCTGAGGTTGTATCAGCATCAGAGACCCCAGCAGTTGTTTCATTTGGCATCGTGGTTGAAGTAGTTTGGGACGAACTGGTTTGGGCCAAAGTAGTTTGGCACCCTGTCAGGCCAATAATCATGATAAGAAGAACAATCGACAAAACCATACCTTGAGCAAATCCATAATTTAGGATAGCTTTTTCTCTATAGGCTTTTGTTGTAGTGTTCATAAATAAGAACTTTATCCCATTAATTTAGTCAATATCTTAATCATAATTATACTCTATTTGTCAAGAGGACATGCTTTAGAATCAAATGGATACATATTTCTTCATCGCCTTACTGAGACTTGTAGATGTTCTCGTTGCGCTTTATATTTGGACGTTACTTGCCTATATCATTTCTACTTGGCTGATCATATTCCGCATTATCAATCCCTATCAGCCAGTTGTTCGCGCCATTCTAGGCAGCTTATCAGCGGTTCATGATCCTATCTTACAGCCATTTCGGCGGCTACAATATCGGCTCATCCCGAATATGGGAGGGCTTGATTTATCGCCAATTGTCACCTTGCTCTTAGCGCAGTATTTTATCGGCCCTCTGCTTAAGGATATTATCATTTTAATTGCCCGAGCCTTATCCGGCTAATGCATTTTATGATGTCGGCAAATGGGCATAATCTGGCGGTATAATCATATTAATCAATCATCGAGTAAGGCAGTTTACAATATTGTCATTTTGAAAATCAAACGAGGTCATGATGAGTGCAGCTATTATTGATGGGAAAGCTTTTGCAGCTAAGTTAGCCCAATCTATCGGCACGGCTGTTGCTAGCGTCATGGCATCAGGCGCCGCCCAACCTGCTTTGGCGGTGGTGTTGGTCGGCCATGACCCGGCAAGTGAGGTATATGTTCGCAACAAGATTAAAACAACCGAAGCCAGCGGCATGCGTTCGATTGAACACCGCCTGCCGGATACTACTAGCCAAGCTGAATTGCTGAGTCTGATTGATCAGCTTAATACTGATAACGCGGTTGATGGGATACTTGTGCAATTGCCGCTGCCTGATCAGATTGATGCTGATGCTGTTATTAATGCGATATCAGCCGATAAGGATGTTGATGGCTTCCATGTGGTTAATGTTGGTCGGCTCTGGGCTGGCTTGCCTGCGCTTGTCCCATGTACACCATTTGGCAGCCTGCTTCTGCTCAAAGATACACTTGGCGATCTTAGCGGTAAACATGCGGTGATTGTTGGTCGCTCAAACATTGTGGGTAAGCCGATGGCGCAGCTGTTACTTGCAGAAAATTGCACGATTACGGTGGCCCATTCACGGAGTAAGGATTTACCTGCCATTTGCCGTGAGGCAGATATTTTGGTGGCGGCTGTCGGCAGACCAGAAATGATCCGCGGCGATTGGATAAAACCCGGTGCGGTCGTCATTGATGTTGGTATCAATCGCGTCCCTGCACCTGAACGTGGTGAGGGCAAGTCACGGATCACAGGTGATGTTAATTTTGCAGAAGCCAGCCAAGTCGCTAGTGCCATTACCCCTGTCCCTGGCGGCGTTGGGCCAATGACAATTGCTTGCTTGTTACGAAATACACTGGTTGCGGCATCGCGGCGACATGGATATGATTTGCCAGCAGATTTTACATAATGCGTTACCATGATAAATGCCTGCGACAGATGCCTGCGACAAGATTGATATTTACGCTTCATCTATTATCTGTTCAAAATAGAAAACTGTTTCCTATAAGTCAGACAATTAAAGGATAATTTCATTACATGGTTAGTTTTTCATATATTGTTCTGTTTATTACCATGGGTGCAGTCGCCGGCGTTCTGTTCTGGGGTGTTTTAACTATGGCCAGAGGCGGTGAATACAATTTCAACTGGTCAAACACAATTATGCGCTGGCGTATTATTTTACAGGCACTGGCAATTCTAATCTTTGTGCTGATTTTATTGTTTAGTCGATAACATAACAGAATATAATTTAGGAAGTGATGGAACGAATATGGTCAAGCTGAATAAAATATATACTCGAACAGGCGATAAGGGTGAAACTAGCCTTGTCAATGGTCACCGCGTATCTAAACACTCTATTCGGCCGACCGCTTTCGGCACGGTGGATGAGGTTAATTCCATTATTGGTATCTGCCGCCTGCATACAACAACACTTGCTGACAACACATTTGATATGATGCTCGCACGCATACAAAATGATCTATTTGATCTAGGCGCTGATCTGGCAACACCTTTTGGTGAGGAAAGACCAAATGAGGTGCTGCGGGTGACGGATAACCAAGTCGCTCGACTAGAGGCAGAAATTGATGCCATGAATGCCTCATTGCAGCCATTGAATTCATTTGTTCTGCCCGGCGGTCAAGATGCTGCTGCCTACATTCATCTGGCTAGGGCGATGACAAGACGGGCCGAACGTGATATGACGCGTTTATCAACCGAAGAACCGGTGGGAGAGTCGGCAATGCAGTATATTAACCGCCTATCAGATCACCTGTTTGTTATGGCGCGTTCCATCAACCAGCAACATGATGGTGATGTATTGTGGAAGCCTGCGGCTAACGCTTAACGGCTATAGAGAAAAAATATAAGTCGTTATAATTCTGTTTTGATGAATACTTATGGAGAACCAACAAAATGAAGATACTCGTACCAGTAAAGAGAGTTATTGATTACAACGTCAAGGTGCGCGTCAAGGCTGACCAGTCAGGCGTCGAATTAGCCAATGTAAAAATGGCTATGAACCCCTTTGATGAGATTGCTGTTGAGCAAGCCATTCGGTTTAAAGAAGCTGGTGCCGCAGACGAAGTTATCGCCGTTTCTATCGGTCCTGATCAATCACAGGAAACAATCAGAACAGCCCTGGCGATGGGTGCTGATCGCGGCATTCATGTGCAAGCATCACATGACACAGAACCCCTTGCTATCGCCAAAATCCTGAAAGCCATTATCGCCAAAGAGGAGCCAGGCTTGGTCATTATGGGTAAGCAGTCTATTGATGATGATAGCAACCAAACAGGGCAAATGCTGGCAACATTAACAGGTTGGCCACAGGCAACATTTGCATCAAATGTAGAAATTAAAGATAATGTGCTTAACATCATTCGCGAAGTTGATAGCGGACTTGAACATATCACATGCCCTATGCCTGCTGTTATCACCGTTGATCTGCGTCTTAATGAGCCGCGTTACGCGTCATTGCCAAATATCATGAAAGCCAAGAAAAAGCCGATTGATCAGATTAGCCTAGATGATCTTGGTGTTGACGCCAGCCAGCGTCTGAAAACGCTTAAAGTCGAAGAACCGCCAGCACGCGAAGCTGGTATCATGGTTGATTCGGTACCTTTATTGGTCGAAAAACTTAAAAACGAAGCCAAAGTTATCTGATTGGAGAGTGAAATGTCTATTTTAGTTATTGCTGAACATAATAATTCCGAATTAAACCCATCGACGCTTCACACGATTACCGCTGCAGGTCAGGTTGGCGGAGATATCACAGTGCTTGTCGCTGGTCATAATGCTGGTGCTGTTGCCACAGAGGCGGCAAATGTCGCTGGTGTTAGCGGTGTTGTCCATGCTGATGGCGCCGAATATGAAAATGGCATTGCCGAAAATATGGTGCCATTGATTGCGGGCCTTGCGGATCAGTATAGCCATGTCTTTGCGCCTGCGACGACCTATGGCAAGAATATTATGCCCGGTGTTGCGGCACTCAAAGATGTTGCGCAAATCTCTGATATCATTCGGGTTGATAGTGCTGATACTTTTCAGCGTCCGATTTATGCTGGCAATGCCTTAGCTACGGTTCAGTCTGATGAAGCCTTGAAAGTCATCACGGTTCGTTCAACTGCATTTGAGCCCGCCGCCACATCAGGCGGTAGCGGTTCAGTCAGCGTCATTGATGCGACTGGTGATGCGGGCAAATCAAGCTTCGTCAAATCAGAACTGTCATCATCAGATCGTCCTGAACTAACCTCTGCCAAGATTGTTGTGTCTGGCGGTCGCGGCATGCAGGATGGCTCTAATTTTGCCATGCTGGAAAGTGTTGCGGATAAGCTAAATGCAGCGGTTGGTGCCTCACGGGCGGCGGTTGACGCTGGCTTTGTTCCCAATGATTATCAGGTCGGCCAGACCGGAAAAGTCGTTGCTCCTGATTTGTATATCGCTGTTGGTATCTCAGGCGCTATTCAGCATCTGGCAGGGATGAAAGACAGTAAAGTCATAGTTGCTATCAATAAAGATGAAGAAGCACCCATTTTCCAAGTTGCCGATTATGGGCTTGTTTCTGATCTCTTTAACGCCGTGCCTGAATTGGATAGCCAACTCGGCTAAAGCCAAGCCTATCATACCAATATCAAAACGCCCTCACCAATGAGGGCGTTTTTTATGCGCTTAAATATGGCATGATTGTTTCAATCACCGGCGCGTCATCCCATGCCATATCGCCAATAATTTGCGCGGCTATGACGCCATCTGCCCGGATACAATAGCTCGTCGGCAAGGCTTTAATGTCAACTGATTTAGCTAGATCACCGTTTGGATCAAAGCCTAATTCTGGGCCAGTAATGCCTAGGTTTTCAAGAAACGGTATGGCTTTATCCCTGCCCGCCCTATCAACACTGATTAAGAGGACAGCCATATCATGTTGCCGGAGATGCTGGTCAAGCCGCATCAATGATGGCAATTCATGAATACAAGGCGGGCACCATGTTGCCCAAAAATTCACCAATAAAGGGGTGCCGAGCCAATCCGCTAGCCGTGCTGGATTGCCATTTGCATCAAGAAACGTAGTTTTCGGGCTTGGCATAGCAATGGGTTTCAGTGTATCCAGAACGGCATGAGCGGATGGCAACATCACGGAAGATGCAACAATACCGCCAAAACCTGACGCCAGATGCATCGTAAAGCGGCGTCTCGACCAATTGAGGGATGACGGCTTGTGGGATGATAGCTTGTGGGATGACAGCAGGGTCTTACTTTTGGTTTTATCAAAATGGTGCATGAAGGATTAATAGCATGACAAAACAGGGAAACAAGTCAAATTCCACCAGCTCTATATGGGGCGGCCGGTTTTCAGGCAGACAAGATGATCTGATGGTTGCGGTTAATGCTTCTATTGATTTTGACCAGCGGCTTTATGATCAGGATATAGCCGGATCAGAGGCGCATGCGCGCATGCTTGCCGCTAAAGGGATTATCAGCACAGCCGATGCTGATGCGATTTTGTCAGGGCTTAATACTATTCGTGATGAGATTAGAACCGGGGTATTTGACTTCTCACATGCGCTTGAGGATATTCACATGAATATAGAAGCGCGGCTGAAAACACTAATTGGGGAGCCAGCAGGACGGCTTCACACTGCCCGCTCACGCAATGATCAGGTCGCCACCGATTTAAGGCTATGGGTGCGCCAGCAATGTGATGATATTGATCGCGCCTGTAAGGCATTGCAACATGCCCTGATGGATCAGGCTGAACACCATGCCGATACATTAATGCCCGGATATACGCATCTTCAAACTGCTCAACCGGTGACCTTTGGGCATCATTTAATGGCTTATGTAGAAATGCTTGGCCGTGATCGGGGGCGCTTTCGTGATGCGCGGCAACGGCTAAACATGTCGCCCTTGGGGGCGGCAGCATTGGCAGGAACATCTTTTCCTATTGATCGTCATATGACCGCCTCAGAATTAGGCTTTGATGCACCTATGGCGAATTCTATGGATGCGGTTTCAGCACGTGATTTTGCAATGGAATATTTAGCGGCAGCGGCAATCACTGCCACCCATTTGTCAAGGCTGGCCGAGGAAATTATCATCTGGTCATCCGACAGGTTTGCCTTCATTCAGCTATCTGATGCGTTTTCAACAGGCTCATCCATTATGCCGCAAAAACGCAATCCTGATGCGGCTGAACTTGTGCGTGCTAAACCAGGGCGTATCACCGGCGCATTCATCACCTTGCTAACGGTGATCAAAGGCTTGCCGATGACCTATGGCAAAGACATGCAAGAGGATAAGGAGCCGCTCTTTGATGCGAGTGATCATCTGGGTTTGGCGATTGCTGTAATGGAAGGCATGATCCGCGATATGACGGTTAATAAAGCCGCCATGCGATCCGCGCTTGATGCTGGCTTTGCGACCGCCACAGACTTGGCAGATTGGCTGGTGTCTGCGCTTGGGCTGCCGTTTCGTGATGCCCACCACATTACCGGGCAAGTCGTGGCTTTGGCTGAGAAAAAGCAACTGCGGCTTGATCAATTAACCTTGGCTGATCTGCAATCTGTTCATGCCGGATGTGATGCCAATTGCCTAGCTGTTCTTGACCCGGTTGCTTCGGTTACATCAAGAAACAGTTTTGGCGGTACTGCCCCCAAACAGGTTCGCGCCGCTATTGCGGAGGCCAGAAAACGGTTTTCTTGATCACTGACATGCGTTATGTCTGAGCATAACAATGACAAAAAGACTAAAAATAACCCTATACAGGAAAAAGGTAACTATGATGACAGACCAAATATCCTTGATGCGAGTGCTTGGGTTTAGCATGTTATTGATCTGTATTTTGCTGACCGCTTCCGCTTGTGGTAAGCGCGGTGATCCATACCGCCCGTCAGAAGTTCCCGTCGATACATCGTCCTCTTGATAGCGTTATGACGATGACAGGGTTTCACCGCATTAATGATCATTTATGTGTTGATGGGATACGCCTAGATGCTATCGCCGCTGAGTTCGGTACGCCTCTCTATGTCTATTCTGCGGCTGCCATTACTGCCAATTATCAAGCTATGAAAGCGGTTTTTGCTGGCCCCAACAAACAAATCCATTATGCGATGAAGGCTAACTCTAATCTGGCTATTCTTAAATTAATGCAAACCCTTAGGGCGGCGGTTGATATTGTCTCAATTGGTGAGTTTGAACGTGCCCTTGCCGCCGGTTTCACCCCGCAACAGATGGTATTTTCTGGTGTTGGCAAGACCCGTGATGAATTGCAGCAAGCGATGGCGGCAGATATTGGTCAGATCAATGCAGAATCGCAGGCTGAGGTGGAAACGATTATTGCCCTTGCTAAGCAAAACGGCCAAAAGCCTGCGGTTGCTTTACGCATCAACCCTGATATCAAGGCCGGTGGTCATGCTAAAATATCAACCGGCAGCAGCGACACGAAGTTTGGCATTGCTGGTCATCTGGCAAGCGATATCTATATCCAAATGGCAGAAAGTGGCGTTATCCGTCCAGCTGGCCTTGCTGTCCATATTGGATCACAAATTATGGATTGTTCTGGCTTTATCGCGGCATGGAAATATATGCTTCAGCTGGCTGATCGCTTGGTCGCTGATGGCTATGCTGTGCCTGGCCTTGATCTAGGTGGCGGTATTGGCATAGATTACGCGACGGGTGAGACAGCTGACCTTAACGCCTTTGGTGAGGCCATTACCAGCGTTTTTGAGAATAGGGGCTATCATCTGGCGATTGAACCTGGCCGCTCTATGGTGGCTGAGGCAGGATGCCTGATCAGCCAAGTCATTAATGTTAAAACCACAGAAGATAAGCGGTTTGTTATTGTCGATGGCGCCATGAATGATCTGATCCGCCCTACTCTATATGAAGCCTTTCACCGGATTACACCGCTTACTAGCCCACCATCAACCACGCTATCAAACGTGCTACCGGCTGATATTGTTGGCCCTGTCTGTGAAACCGGCGATTATCTGGGGTTAAAGCGCGATTTGCCCAAGGTTGCGGCCAATGATCTGATTGCGGTCATGTCGGCAGGGGCATATGGCGCGGCGATGCGGTCAAATTATAATACACGACCAATGGCGGCAGAGGTCATGGTCATTAATGGCACGCCGCATCGCATATCAAAGCCACAGCAAATTTCTGATCTGCTAGCTATGGATATCATCCCTACTGCGCTTGATGTGGTTTAGGCATTCGCGCAACTGCAATGGCGACAATTTCTGTTTCAACATCTGATCGTAATTCTTCGTCCAAGGTTAGCTGAACATTTAGAGGCAGTCTTTTTCCAGCCGCGATAATCAGCTCATCTGGCTCAACCTCTTTGACTGCCAGAATTGCCCCTGCCATATTCTGAACCGATATAAATACAGGCGGTGCATGCGTTGGCCACATGCTGATATTAACAATCTCACCGCGAATCCGAACGGTATCACCCTGTCTTTCGCCGCGAATATTGGCAATCTCTATCATTGAGATATCGGGTAATATATCCAGATCAAGGGCGGTGTAAATGCCAATTGTCGATGGCAACATGGCAGAAATAATGTTGCGCCATATGACAGCACCGCCAAGCATTAGCCCTAGCACAAGTACGGAGACCAGTATCCATTTTAGTTTCCGCTTTTTTTTGCCAGATGCTGATGCCCCCGATGATGATGCAAAAGGAGGAGAAGTCCTGTCATTAAGCGCATCATCACGCGTCACTGTCCAGATATGATTACAGACCGAGCATCTGACCTTTCTGCCCTTATCGACAGAAATCTCCTTATCCTCTACTGCAAAAACTGTCTGGCAAGATGAACATTGAATATGCATCTTGAAAATACCTCAATATAGCCGCCAATATACTTGATCCTTTTATCATAGCCCGATAATTTAATCATAGGAAGGGACTGTTATGATAGTTTTTCAAAGAAGTGTTATCATGGCAATATGCGGCGTTGGTTTTGGCGTTAGTCTTTTTCTGACTGGCTTACAGCATTTTGTCCATGATGTTCGCACATCCTATCACACAGCAACCTATCAAACCGTGCCTGCAACTGCTGAGATTAACCAAGCACTCACCGGGATTGTTGTTGCCACTGGCAGTAGTCGCCGCGTCTCGACAGGCATAACCTTGCTGAGTAATGGAGAAGGTGGGCGGCTGTTGATCTCTGGCACCGGGTTAGGGGTATCAAAAGATGACCTTATTGCGCTCTTGCGGGATGGCCCTATCAATGGAGCTAAACTTCAGTCGATCATGACTTGCTGTGTTGATTTAGGGAGCGCTGCCATGAACACGAAAGGCAACGCTGAGGAAGCTGCAACATGGTTTCAGGCAAATAACTTCAATCGAATTATCCTCGTCACTGCCGATTATCATATGCCAAGAAGCCTTATTCATTTTAGCCAAGCTTTGCCAGAGGCAGAGATCATTCCTTATGCTGTGCCCAGCTTTGCGCTGACGAAGACACCTTCTGGATTTTCCCAGTGGTGGGCAAAACCGTCAATCGTCATCATGCTATCAAGAGAATATGGGAAATACCTTATAAGCTCGCTGGTTTAATCCCTGTTCGGGCAGAATATTAAAGCTCACAGATCAAGTTGACCGGCGTCTTTAATGCGCTTGCGGATATCGCGTGTTCGGGTAAATAGCTCCTCAAGCTTATCGGCTTCTTGCCACCTGATCGCGCGTTGAAGATATGATAAATCTTCGTTAAATCGCTGTAACATTTCTAACACAGCATCAGCATTATTAATAAAGACATCGCGCCACATAATCGGATCAGACGAGGCTATACGTGTAAAATCACGAAAGCCTGATGCCGAAAACCGGATGACATCATTTTGTAAATCCTTTTCAAGATCAAATGCCGTTCCAACAATGGTATAGGCGATCAGATGCGGCAGATGCGAGGTGATGGCAAGCACCTTATCATGATAGCCGCTATCCATCGTCTCAACAATCGCACCTGTTGCCCTGAGAAAGTCAATAAACTGCTCTAAATCAGGGGCATTAGCGTTGTTTGGAATGACAATCCAATAGCGATCTCTAAATAAACTCTCAAAACCTGCTTCGGGGCCTGAATATTCGGTTCCTGCAATCGGATGCGATGGAATAAAAATAGCATCAGGCGGCAAATGCGGGGCGATATCATTAATTACCGAATCTTTGGTTGAGCCAGTATCCGTGATCACCACCCCCGGCTTCAGCGATGCCGCTATTTGGGCTGTCGCCGTGGCCATAGCCCCAACGGGTATCGCCATGACAACCAGATCAGCATCACTGACAGCGCGCTTGACATTGCTTTCCACCTGATCACCTAGACCAAGTGCAGTGGCTTTTGCCAGCACCTTAGGGTCATTATCGGTCAATACCAGATGATCAGCTAGTTTTGCGCTTTTGATAATGCGTGCCAATGATGAGCCAATAAGCCCTAATCCAATAATGGTAATAGTCGAATAATGGCTCACGGATTGATATCCTTTATGCCTGCCATATCCTTGAATGCCGCCGCCACCAATTCCATCTCAGCATCGGTGCCAATGGACATGCGTAAACAATCGGGAAGCCCATAGGGCGTCATTTTACGGAGCAAAATATTGTGTCTAGCCAAATATTCATGCGCCTGACTAGCGGCATTGGCATGGGCAAAGCGTATCAGAAAGAAATTAGCCTGACTTGGCAGGGGATCAAAGCCTGCTTGGCGAAGCGAGTCTTGTATTAGCGGCATCCATTTATTGTTATGAGCGATAGATTTTTCATAAAACTCTTTATCCAAAATCGCCGCCGCCCCTGCTGTTGCTGCCGCCGCATTGACGCTAAACGCGCCTCGAATTGTGGCTAGCGTTGCGTATATGTCTGAGGGAAAATACCCCCACCCTAAGCGCAGAGAACCAAGCCCAAAGATTTTGGAAAACGTCCGCAACATGACAACATTATCGTACTGATCAACATATTCAGCACCATCTGTGAAATCGACATCTGCGCCATCAAGATATTCGGCATAAGCACTATCCAGCACAATCACAACATGATCAGGGACATGTGCAATGAGCCTTTCGATATCAGAACGTGGGATCATTGTTCCCGTAGGATTATTCGGATTAGCCAGAAAGATCAGCTTTGTTCGCGGCGATAAACAATCAATAATAGCATCAACAGACACCGTTAAATCAGTATCAGGGGCAGTGACAGGAACACCACCAGCAACAGTTACAGATTGCCGAAATACAAGAAAGCCATATTGCGTGATAATCGCCTCATCGCCATCATTACAATAGGCGGTAGCCAAAAGGCCAATAAGCTCATCTGAACCGTTAGAAGGCAAAATACGTGCCGCATCAAGCCCTGAATAAGTAGCAATCGCCTCAACTAGTTTTCTGTCAATCTGTTCAGGATAGCGGTGTAATCGGTCACCTAGCTGGCGCAATGCCGCCACTGCCTTTGGCGACGGCCCTAAGGCGCCTTCGTTAACCGATAGCCGAATTGGGTCAGCCGATATCGCACCCGACGTATCCGGGCGATAAATATCCATCTTGGTGAGGGCTGTTTTAGGTTTGACGTTACTCATAAGCGACTTATGACAGAAAATTATGGGATTTGAAAGACCCCGACCGTATGTGATGCAGTTTCAACATAGCCGGGGGTTTCGGTAAATGCCCCATCTTGCCAGATGAGGGTCACATCTTTAGCTGAGGGATCAGCAGGATGACGCGCAAAAAGCGCAACAGGCGCAAAGCCTGTATCAATAAAAAAGGGCGCAACCGCAACCAGCCACGCCCTATTCGCGCCTTTAAACACATCGGACCATCCCCAGCTATTGTCTTGCCAATGCGGGAGCAACGCAATATCAGCATCATCCGATTTAACCGCTTGCAGAGCAGCTTCGGCGGAACCCGCCACCATGGGCGATACCCCAGCACCAAATCGCCATGCTAAGATCGGGTGATTAGCTATCTCAGCATCAGCCAAGATCAGCCGCAATGATTTTTGTCGAGCCAAATTAGCAGCCATAATTTGTCGCCACATCGCCTCAACAAATGCAGGCGTTAAACTGGTATCTAAAGCCAATTGGCGCAAGATATCTGCTTCGCGCCCAGGACGAAATAACGGGGCATCACCTTTGGTACTGGCTACTCGGTCAGCGATTGCTAGCCGAGCTTCTATCATCCGCAATAAATCCTGATCCAGCTGATCAATTTCTTGCCGAATTTGGTTCAGATTATCGGTGTTGCTTTTATCCATTATTATTTACCAGTGTTATTCTGCCCAGTTATCCTAAATTATTGCATCACATCAGACTTAGCATATTAGATTTCTGTTATCCGAATAGAGTATTTTTATCATTTCGACAACTAGAACAAATATGCCATTATATTTTTCCCTCTATATCTCTGGCTATATCTCTGGCTATATCTCTAGTGAGGTCTCTGGTGGTTGGGTTCGCCATATCTGGCACGGCGCGCGGTTTTAGCCGCCAAGATTTATGGGCAACTGGCCGTGCTGAATAGACTTGTTTTTCTGCCGCCACCACCAAAACACCGCCAAAGGCATGGGGCAGCCGTTCAACAATTGGTGCTAGCCGTGTATAGATTGCGCTCGTCACCGGCGGCAAAATAAGCGCTGACGAAATCCGATGCACTGAAAACCCATGAAGTGCCAAAATATCACGGAGCTGACGCTGGCTAAACGGCTGGCCATGACCAAATGGCGTATGCTCTTGACTTGCCCAAATCCCGCGCCGATATGGCACCACAAGCGTAAACTTGCCGCCACCCTTGAGCAATCGCCACGTCTCATCAAGCAAATCATCTGGCCGATTAGTGGCCTCAAGCCCATGAACCATCAACACATGATCAAGCATTGACGGCAAAAGCGGCAGATGTGTTTCATCGACTTCTGCTAGTTTTGAGGCTTTGCCTTTCGGCCATGAACGCATGGTATAGCCGCTTAGCTGAAGCATGATCTGATGACCAGATGATCGCGAAAGCAAGTTCATATATGGCCTTGCATAGCCGATCCCTGCGGTCAGCCAGCTATCATGACTTGACGTTGGTTGCACCGGTAAAACAGATTGCAATCGCCGCGACAATAACTGCCGCACGACTTTCCCCATAGGCGTTCGATAAAAATCAAACAATGTGTCTGGTTTATTATCCAGTTTCATTTTTGGTGTTATATCTAGCTTGGCTTTATCCATTTTCTTTTCCGCCGCATTCGGCTAAGATCAATTTACTGAATATATCAGATATAACAGGATTTACCCATGATTGATGCCCATTCGGATACCAATTCTAACCCTGATGCCCTTCATGCTGAGTTAATCCGCATTCCTGCCCTTGACGATAATTATATCTGGCTGTTGCGCAATCCGTCTAGCCAAGCCATCGCCGTTATTGATCCTGGTGAGGCAGAACCCGTGATGCGCTGGTGTGATGATCATAATGCTCGTTTGACCGAAGTCATCAACACGCATCATCACGGCGATCATATCGCTGGCAATGCCGCCATCATCGAACGCTTTGGCATCACCCTGACGGCGCCAGCAACTGAGACCGCGCGAATAGATAACATATCACATATGGTCAAAGAGGGTGATCATATCACCATCGCCGGCTATTCAGCAAAGGTGATCGAAACGCCCGGTCATACAACAGGGCATGTTGCCTTTTATCTGCCAGATTGTTTTGGTGATCATGGGCTACTGATCGCTGGCGATACCCTATTTTCCATGGGATGTGGGCGCGTCTTTGAGGGAAGCATGCAAGACATGTGGTCATCGCTTGCTAAGCTTCGTGATCTGCCTGATAACACGTTAGTCTGTTGCGGGCATGAATACACCGCCAGTAGTGCACGTTACGTGGCACAGCTGGGCTGGAATCCTCCAGAATTGACAAAACAACTGGCCGCTATCGCTAAGGCTACGGCAAGCCAGACACCAACCGTGCCGTTTCCACTAGCACTCGAAAAAGCCACTAATCCCTTTCTTAATGCTGATAATGCGGAATTAGCCGAAGCCCTTGCCAGCCATATAGATGGCGATGCCCCTTATACATCTCATGATCCTGTTGCTGTCTTTACCGCACTGCGTCAAGGCAAGGATAATTTTAGAGGCTAATCACACTATTAGTGGCCTATATATCGCCAGCAGCAATCCGATAGGAAACAGAACGGCAATCCGGATACACATCTGGCTTTGAGGTCATGACAATGACCCCAACAACATCTTTCATGGCAAGGATACAATCAAGGATGCGCCGCGCCAGTGTTTCCTGCAAATCATGGTGGCGGTCGCTGGCGATGGCAATCACGCCTTCTCTGATCATGTCATAATCCAGGGTATCATCAACATTATCTGAGCTTGGTTCTTTTGCCGGATCAAGCGCTACCTCAAGGTCAATCAAGACGCGTTGCTTGGCTTGCTTTTCAAAATCATGCAAGCCGATTGAACACATCACCTCAATCTCTGTCATAATGACAGACCTTTTGCCAATGTTAGGGTTATTTTGGGAAGCGATACTTGAGGTATTTTTAGCTATCATTTTCTGGCCTATTGATCAAGGAATGCTACGTCACGATTAGGTGGCCGTAAATGAAGCCCCCCATCAATCACTATGGTATGGCCTGTCATGGAAGGCGTGTCCAGTATCATTTTTGCTAGCCGAATAATATCATCACATTCGGCGCCTTGGCGTAATGGATTAAATTGATGGGCTATGCGATATTCTTCTTCTGTTTGATCACCTGAACGAAGCGTTATCCCCGGCGCAATCGCATTAACCCGAAGCCATGGGGCATAGGCTTGTGCCGCCATTTTGGTCAGCCCATCTAACGCCATTTTGGACACGGTATAGGTATAATAATCTGGATTAAGCCCAACCAGTTTGGCATCTGTAATATTGATCACCGCGGCTTTTTGTCGGCGTGATTGCATAGATGCCGCCAGATCGCGCATCAAAATAGCAGGCGCAATCGCATTAACCGCCATATGTCTGTTGAACCCAGCGGCATTAAAATCATCATTCTTATCATAGGTGAATAGCGACGCATTATTAATGATCCCAACCAGTGCCTCATCATTTAGGCAATTGGCAATGAGCCTCTCACAATCCTGCTCATCGGCTAGATCAGCTTGGTGCAAAACCACCTGACGCTTATGCTCAGTAATCGCTTGTGCGGTGTCTTCGGCAGCGTCTTTCGATCCGCGATAATGTAAATGGATATCATAGCCATCAGCCGCCAAAGCAATGGCTAATGCCCTGCCAACACGTTTTGCGGCGCCGGTAATGAGCAAAGCGCCTTTCGATTGTGATGTGGTATTTGCATTACTGCCCATATCTATGCTGGCTTTCTTTCAAACGGTATCAATGATGAAATCTGGTCTTATTCCGGTTTTTGCCATTGCTGTTTCTGCCCCACCATCACGAAACATTCCATGACCAGTGACAAGAACCGTCGTCAGCCCTGCCGCCGCCCCACCCAAAATATCTGTGTGCAGAGTATCACCAACCATGGCAATCCGCTTTCTATCCAAATTATTATGCCCGGTAATGGTTTCAAGCCTCTTCATCGCCATCTCAAAATGCGTTTGATGCGGCTTACCAAACCAGCGAATATCAGACACCCCAGCCTGTATTAATTGCCATGCAAAATATCCCGGCTCATAACTGAATCTGTCAGGATGCGGAGCCGCAACATCAGGATTGGCAATCAGAATAGGACAGCCCGCTAATGCGGCTTCGGTCAGGCGCGCTTGCCAAGCCATATTCCATGCCGTCACCCCCATGACCGCAATAGCATCACAATCTGCCCAGCCATTGGCCTTATCAGAGCTAAGACGGATTAAGGTTATATCATCCACCGTTAGATCTGCCGCCACGTCATCAGCAATACCAATATATTGCCATTGCGGCGGCCGGTCATGCATTAGCCAATGGTTGATGGCGGCACGGCTGGATACCACTTGCGGTGGCGACACAGGCAACCCCATTTCAGCATATTTATGGCCGATTACCTGCTCATTTTGGGTGGCGCCGTTTGTGACAACTAAAACCGGGATAGAATGTTCTGCCGCCATGGTCAGCAGCTCAACCGCCCCCGGAATAATATCTCTGCCAACATTCAGCACCCCAAAGCCGTCAAGCATTAGGGCATCAAAATGGTCAAGCAGATCACGCATCCGCGCCACCTTCTCAACTTGCCCAGATGAATAGGCCTGAGAATAGGCCTGAGAATAGGTTGGCATAATCGGCCGTAAATCTTCATAAACATGAAGAATATCGTCAATTTTAAGACAATTCTGGGCAGAAGCGTTATTCATTTTCAGGCTTTCCTGATATATACATGCGTGATGTGTAATAAATATAACAGATTATGTGTAAAAAATATAAACTGTACGCTATTAACTAGTACTCAATAATAGAGTTTCCATAAGGGCAATGAAAATGAACGTATCTGATCATCCGCAACCTGACAAACGGCCTGTCATTTTAATCACAGGATGTTCATCAGGAATAGGACTTGATACAGCTGAATTTTTTGCCAGAAAAGACTGGCATGTTCTGGCGACCTGCCGCAAAGACGCTGATGTCAAGCGCATGCAAAAAGCTGGCTTTACGAGTTTCCGTCTGGATTATGAAGATCAAGACAGTCTTGATGCGGTTGTCCCGAGATTGCAGCAACTGACGGGCGGCCGAATTGATGTTCTCTTTAATAATGGGGCTTATGCCATTCCTTGCCTGAGCGAAGATTTGCCAACCCCTGCCCTAAGACAGATTTTTGAAGCAAATTTTTTTGGCTGGCATGAATTAACACGTCAAATCCTGCCATTGATGTTTGCCGCCGGTGGTGGCCGCATCATTCATAACTCATCCGTCTTAGGCTTTGCCGCTATGCGAGCAAGAGGCGCCTACAATTCTACCAAGTTTGCGCTGGAAGGGCTGACCGATACGATGCGGCAAGAAATTACTGGCACAAATGTTAAGCTGATCCTTGTTCAGCCTGGCCCCATTCGGACACGCATCCGACAAAATGCGTATATTCAATTTAAGCGCTGGATTTCATGGCAAGACTCACGTCAGCCTAATTTTTACACCAATGGCCTGATCCCGCGCCTTAGCGCCAAAGAGCCGACAAAAGATTTATTTGAGTTGATGCCAGATGCGGTGACACGCGCCGTCTGGCATGCGGCGACCGCACGTCGGCCTAAATTACGTTATCGGATCACTTGGTCAACTAAAATTATGGCCTTTGCTAAACGCATTCTAAGCACGCGTATGATGGATAAGCTCGCCAGCAAGTTCTAATCATCCAAGTTCTGATCTGGGATTAGGGTTCAGGTACTGGCCATCACGGTCTAATGTGTATAATTTGATTTCTCATCATCGAGAATGGCTTTCAGCTCATTAAAATGGCTATCTTCCTGTCCAGGATAAGCTTCTAGCTCATCAGCAGTTTTGCTCGCAATCTCATCCGATAGCACGCGCAATGGCCGCCCTGTCTGCAAAGCCTTAATATAAGTTTCTGCCGATTTTTCAAAATAATACAGGCGGTTAAAGGCATCGGCGACGCTAGCACCCATTACCAAAACCCCATGATTCCCCATAATCAGCACTTTCTTTTTGGGGTCTGATAGCATCGCAGCACAGCGTTCGCCTTCTTCTTCAAAGGCTAGGCCGCCATAATTTTCATCAATGATATAGCGATTATAAAATGTCGCCGTGTTTTGATCAATTGGCGGTAGGGTGCTGTCCGCAAGCGAGGCTAAAACCGTTGCATAAATAGAATGAACATGCAAAACACATCTGGCATGCTGACAATGCCGATGGATTGAGCCATGCAATCCCCATGCGGTTGGATCAGGGGCATCAGGATGATCAGCGGCAGGCGGATTGTTGCTATCTAGCAACAGCATATCGCTAGCCTTAATCCGGGAGAAATGGCGATTTTTGGGATTCATCAAAAACTGTGTTCCATCGTCATTGACCGCTAATGAGAAATGATTAGCCACCCCCTCATGCCAGTTCAGCTTTTCTGTCCAACGGAAGGCAGCGGCCAGATCTACACGCTCCTCATAAAACTCAATATTCGGGCGAATTGATTTAAGTTCAGAGATTGCCATCATTATTCTCCTTCATCTTGTCGATCCTATTACATCAGGTCTTTTAGCATGTGTCATTTGTTTCACATTGATGTTTCCCTATTATTTGATAAATGACAATAGATATCATTTGACTGTAACTGAAATTTTTATGTCGCATGAGAATAAATCACTTGGAAATTAGCGTCTTTTTATTAATATAGGATAATATTTTCTTGAGTTCTCATCATGCGATATTCCATATGGTCTATAATCAAACAAGGGTTGCGGTCTAACCGCGACTGGAAAACGGCTTGGCGCGACCCGGAGCCGAAAGCATCTTATGATGCGGTTATCATTGGTGGGGGGGGGCATGGCCTTGCAACAGCATATTATTTAGCATCCGAACATGGCATGACAAATATTGCTGTGATTGAAAAAGGCTGGATTGGCGGCGGTAATGTTGGCCGTAATACTACCATTATCCGGTCAAATTATCTGTTGCCAGGCAATGAAGCCTTCTATGAATTATCGCTCAAATTATGGGAAGGGCTTGAACAAAGCATCAATTATAATGCCATGGTATCACAGCGCGGCATTATCAATCTGTTTCATTCTGATGCGCAACGTGATGCCGCCGTCCGCCGCGGTAATAGCATGATCTTACATGGGGCAGATGCGACATTGTTGAACCAAGATGATTTGCGCCGTATGTGTCCATATCTGGATTTTGAAAATGCCCGCTTCCCGATTATGGGCGGCTTAATGCAGAAACGTGGTGGCAGTGTCCGCCATGATGCTGTGGCATGGGGATATGCGCGGGCAGCAGACCTGCTTGGGGTTGATATCATCCAAAATTGTGAAGTCACCGGTTTCATAATGGAGGCTGGCAAATGTGTTGGCGTTGATACCACTCGTGGCAAGATCAGAGCCAAAAAGACAGGTGTTGCTGTTGCTGGCTCAACTAGCCGCGTCATGGGTAAAGCAGGGATGCGGTTGCCGATTGAAAGCCATGTCTTACAAGCCTTTGTCTCTGAGGGCTTGAAGCCGATTATCCCTGGCGTCATCACTTATGGGGCTGGCCATTTTTATATCAGCCAGTCTGACAAAGGCGGCTTGGTCTTTGGCGGTGATATTGATGGCTATAACAGCTATGCCCAGCGCGGCAATCTGCCTGTTGTCGAAGATGTTTGTGAGGGTGGCATGGCATTAGTGCCTATGATTGGCAAGGCTAAGCTATTGCGGATGTGGGGCGGCATTATGGATATGTCTATGGATGGCTCGCCCTTTATTGATAAGACTGATATTCCTGGGCTCTATCTCAATGCTGGCTGGTGTTATGGTGGCTTTAAGGCAACCCCGGGATCAGGCTGGTGTTTTGCCCATTTGCTGGCAACTGATACATCACATGATGTGGCAACAGCATATCGGATTAACCGTTTCCAAAGTGGTGCCGCTTTGGATGAAAAAGGGTCTGGCGCACAGCCAAACCTGCACTAGAGAGGACTAGCATGATTATTCCACATCCATTGCTTGGCCCTCGTGATGCAGCAGAGTTTACCTATTTAGGTGACACCTCGCTATTGATGCGCCCTGATCCAAGCGCCGAAGCAAAGCCAGAAAAGCTAATGCAGGCATTTCATGATTATGTGCATTTGCGTGATAACCCCACAGGTGTGCATAAGGAGCTATGGTTTCATGAACAAGGCGACCGATCATGGCTGGTTGTCACCCGCAACATCTCAACCCATGAAATCATTGCAGTTGAGCTAGCCAGTGACGTCAAAAAAGCATCGAAAGGAAAATCCAAATGAGCCGTTCGATGCGTATAAAAGGCGGCGTGATTGATCGATCAGCACCGCTAACCTTCCAATTTAATAAGCATGAATATCATGGTTTTGCTGGTGATACGGTTGCCTCAGCCTTATTGGCTAATGATGTGCATCTAGTAGGTCGTTCCTTCAAATATCACCGGCCGCGAGGTATCTTTACGTCTGGGCCGGAAGAGCCAAACGCCTTGATGACCATTGGCCAGGGTGATGACGCTGATCCCAATACCCGCGCCACAGTAGCGGAGCTATATGACGATATGATTGTCAAAAGCCAGAACCATCTTGGCTCACTTAACTTTGACATTTTGGCCATCAATGACTGGCTATCGCCATTTTTAACTGCCGGGTTTTATTATAAAACATTCATGTGGCCTGCCGCATTTTGGGAAAAAGTCTATGAGCCTGTGATACGCAGAGCCGCTGGGCTAGGAGCTTTATCTGGTGCTGAGGACCCTAGCCAATATGATAAAGGCTATCGCCACGCCGATTTGTTGGTTATTGGCGCTGGTGTATCTGGTCTTCTATCAGCCGTGCTGGCAGGACGTGCTGGCTTGCGGGTTATCCTAGCTGATGAAGATTTCCGTTTTGGCGGCAATGCCCTCGCCATGCAGGGTGAGATTGATGGTAAGCCATATCAGGTTTGGATTGACGATACGCTGGCCGAATTGGCGAGTATGCCGAATGTCACCTTAATGCCGCGAAGCACGGTATTTGGCGTTTATGATCACGGTATCTATGGCGTTTTAGAACGTCTGGGTGATCATCTGCCGCAAGCGGATAAGCCACCATATCGGCAAGTCATGTGGAAAGTCATGGCAAAACGCGCCATTCTAGCGTCAGGGGCGCTGGAACGGCCATTGGCTTTTGCTGATAATGATCGCCCTGGTATTATGCTAGCCGGGGCAGTGCGCGAATATGCACATCGTTATGCCGTAGCTACAGGAAACCGTGTTGCTATCATGACAAATAATGATAGCGGCATTGATACGGCGATTGATCTGACGGCAGCAGGCGTTAATGTTGCCGCTGTTATTGATAGTCGCCAATCCGCCGCCAGCCATCAGAACTTGCCTAAAGGGGTTCGTCTATTTGCGGGTGATGCTATTGCCAAAACCTCTGGCCGCAAGCGCATCTCATCTTTGCAACTAGAAAGCGGCGCAAAATTAGCTGTTGATTGTTTAGCAGTCTCAGGCGGCTGGTCACCGACGCTACATCTAACCTGTCATCATCGCGGCCGTCCCGTTTGGGATGATCAGATTTTCGGCTTTGTCCCCGGACACGACCTACCGCCCGGAATGATACTTGCGGGATCGGTCACCGGGGCTATGTCAACCAAAGCCTGCCTTGAGCAGGCCGTGACGGCAGTTAATTCCGCGCTCACAGATTTAGGCAAAAAAACCATATCGACCCCACCACTCAAAGCTGATGACAGCGCCTATGCGATATCACCGCTCTGGCAGATGGGCGATAATCCTAAAGCGAGGAAGTTTATTGATTTGCAAAATGACGTTACCAGCAAGGATATTAAACTCGCGCATCAAGAAGGATATCGGTCGGTTGAACACCTTAAACGCTATACCACAATGGGCATGGCAACTGATCAGGGCAAGACATCTAATGTGCTGGGGTTGGGGATTATGGCTGAACTCTCTGGCCAGACGATTGCCGAAACGGGGACGACTATTTTTCGCCCACCATATACCCCTGTTCCTATTGGTGCTTTTGCTGGACGAAGCCGCGGCAAGCATTTTCGGCCAATACGGCTAACCCCATCGCATCACTGGGCAGAACAGAATAATGCGACTTTTGTTGAGGCTGGCGCATGGCTCAGAGCGCAGTGGTTCACCCGTGAAGGAGAAAGCACTTGGCGGCAGTCTGTTGACCGTGAGGTCATGGCGACGCGGTCTTCGGTTGGCATATGTGATGTCTCAACGCTTGGCAAAATAGATATTCAGGGGCGTTATGCGACGGCATTTGTAAATCTGGTCTATGCGAACGGGTTTGCCAAATTGCCTGTCGGCAAAACCCGATACGGGCTCATGCTGCGTGAAGATGGCTTTGTCATGGATGATGGCACCACCGCCCGCTTGGCTGAAAATCATTATGTCATGACCACGACGACAGCTAATGCGGTGCTGGTTTACCGGCATTTGGAGTTTTGTCGGCAAGGGCTTTGGCCTGATCTGGATGTTCAGCTTATCTCAACGACCGAACAATATGCCCAATACGCCATTGCCGGCCCTAATGCGCGGCAATTATTGAGTATGATTATTGATAATGGTGTTGATATTAGCGATGCCAGTTTCCCATTCATGGCGTGTGGAGAGATATCAATTTGTAATGGTATTTCAGCACGGTTATTCCGCATTTCATTTTCAGGGGAGCTCGCCTATGAATTAGCTGTTCCTGCGCGTTATGGTGATGCGCTTATCCGTTTGCTGATGGATATTGGTCAGCCACTGGGCATCACCCCTTATGGCACTGAAGCGCTTGGCGTCATGCGAATTGAAAAAGGTCATCCGGCAGGTAATGAGCTTAATGGCCAGACCTCAGCGCATCATTTAGGGCTAGGTAAAATGCTTAACCCAAACAAGGACTTTATTGGCAAGATGATGGCGATGCGCCCTGAACTTTGTCGCGATGATGGCATACGCCTGGTTGGTTTAAAGCCGGTTGATTCAAGCCACACCATTAATGCTGGCTCTCATATTCTGCCGCTTGGCACGGCTAATGTTATTGCCCATGATCAAGGCTGGGTAAGCTCGGTGGCATGGTCACCTATGCTTCAAACATCAATCGCTCTGGCCTTTGTTGAGTCTGGCAGTAGCCGCTATGGTGAGATTGTCCGCGCCGCTGATCCATTACGCGACAAAGATGTTGAGGTTGAGATTGTTAGTCCACATTTCTTTGATCCAGAAGGGAGACGGCTACATGCTTAATCCATTAACAGCGTCCTCGCCGCTTGCCGGATTCGCGCTTAAAGCAACAGCCAATGGCATGGATGCGGAATGCAGTGAGATAACCGATATGGCTATTATCTCCGTCAGCATGGCTGTCGGCGGCACGAAAAAATTGGCACAAGCCATTAAAAGCCAATTTGGCATAGCCCTGCCAAAACCTGGCCAGCATGTTGCTATTAAGGATGGTATGATCCTCGCATCAGCCCGTGATCAGTTTTTTGTCTGTCAGAAAACAGCACCTGAAACTTTACTAAAGCAACTCAGCAAAGCCTGTTCGGGTGCCGCAACATTGACCGATCAAAGCGATGCTTGGGCTCAAATTGAGCTTTCTGGCACAGCCTGTTCGGCGATCATGGAACGGCTATGTCAGGTTGACACCAGCCTTAATACCTTTCCGGTCGGGTCAGTTGCCCGAACACCGATCGAGCATATGGGGGCGATTGTGGCTAGAATAAAACCTGCCGCTAAATCCGCTGATGCCTTTTTGATTATGACGCCCCGATCATCGGCGCATGATATGGCGCATGCGCTAGCAAATACACCACCCTTTATTGGCTAAATATTTTGCCTATTGCGCTTAACTTTATTTAGCAAGCAGGCTTTCAATAGCTTTCCGTATTTTTGCCGATTCTGGCGCTGCTGTTGACGCAAACCAATTATCTAGCTCACCATCAGGATTAATCAGGAACTTATGAAAATTCCAGCGCGGCTGTCCGATAATACCGACCTTGCTTGATACCCATTTATAAAATGGATGGGCATCTTGGCCTTTCACCTGCTGCTTGCTTGTCATAGGGAAACTAATGTCAAAATTGACCTCACAGAATGACTTAATCTCATCTTCTGCCGCCGGTTCTTGACTACCAAAATTATTACTCGGAACACCAAGCACAATCAGCCCGTCATCCTGATATTCACGCCAGATCGCCTCCAGCCCCTTATATTGACGCGTAAATCCACATCGTGAGGCAGTATTTACAACCAGAATAGCCTTGCCTTTAAAGTCCGATAAATGGATTATGCCGCCATCAATAGCATCAAAGCTAAAACTATGAGCATTAACATGGGTCTGATTGGTATTATCATACATAGCAGCATGGCCAGAGCCACTAGCACCAGCCATAATCATTGCCGTCGATATTACCTGAACTAATCGCCGCATCAGCTTCTCTCAATAAATGACTATGGTATTTATTTAGCTTTGGCGTCCATGTTTTCAAGCGGCCAGCCTAATTGCTTTGCTGCCATAGATAGATTATCAGCGATGAGGACAGCATGTTGCCGCGTGAAGTCATTTGCTGGCATGAGATCAGGAATGTGAACAACTGCTATGCCTGCGGTATGCGCGGCTTCTATTCCTTGATACGAATCTTCAAAGGCTAGGGCGTGGCGCGGCGGACAAGCAATTGCATCAGCCGCCTTAATATATAAATCAGGGGCAGGCTTACCATAATGCACTTGGTCACCGCCAATGACCGCATCCATAAACCCATAAAGACCGGCGCGTTCAAGCAACTCCTCGGCTTTTGCAGTTTGCGTTGACGTTGCCACCGCCATCGGCAGGCTGACTGATTTTAGCCATTGGCAAAGCATTCGCGCATGCGGTTTTAACGGAACATGATAACGAAGTTGATCAAGAAACAGATCACGCCAGTCTTTTTCAAATCGCTGAATGTCAATGTGGGTGGGCAGTAAATCGGCAAAAATAGCCCGCTGTTCGGTCTGATTTCGGCCAATAAGCTGATGATATTGCCCTGCTAAATGATCCGCCTGATAACTAAAACAGGTATCCTGAAACGTCGCCATTGATACCTTTTCCGTATCAATTAACAAACCATCCATATCAAAAATGACTGCTTGTGGAAGCATGATTGCCAATACCTTTAAGGGATAGGATTGCGAAAGACCCTGATCATAGGATATGATTTCCTCAGTTGCAATAAAGGGCAATCATTATGCTTAATGCTGACGATATTCGTTATCTTGTTGTCCATTGTTCAGATACTGAAGATGATCTGACAGCGGCCAATATTCATGCCATGCATTTGGGCTTTGGCTGGCATGGTATTGGCTATCATGCGGTGATTATTAAGGATGGCACTATTGAGCAAGGCCGCCCACCATATTGGGCAGGCGCGCATGTCTATGGTCATAACACCGAAAGCTTAGGTGTATGCCTGATCGGGCGACATGACTTTACGAGCGAACAGATGGATGCTCTCGACACTCTGCTTCGTGAATGGAAGGCGCGTTATCCAAACGCGCAAATCTGCGGCCATTGCGATTTTCCTGAAACAGAGAAAACCTGCCCTAATTTTGATGTTGCGACATGGTGCAAAAGTAGGGGCATTAAAGCATGAGAGCTGTTAGCACAATTAAGCAAATCATCTCAGCGTCAGCGCCTATGCGCAGCAAAGCTGATCCTTTAAGCGGCTGTGAGACCGATGCCTTATTTGGCGAAGATGTGATGATTTGTGATGATAGCCAACCTGATTGGGTGCTTATCCGGCTAGAAACGGATCAATATCTGGCATGGGTTGAACGCCAGCATTTGGGCGACCTGCCCGAACCAACACACCATATTTGCACGATGCGCGCCCTGATCACTCGTGGTCAGGATATCAAGACACCAACGCTAGGATATTTGCCGCTTGCCGCCCGTGTTCATGTCATTGAACAAAACCACCGAGTTGCTCAGATTTCGCTTGGCCAAGGCGCGACCGGCTATGTCCCTTCCGACCATATTCGGCCATGTGATGAATATTGTGATGATTGGGTAGCGACAGCAGAACAGCTGATCGGCGTACCTTATCAGTGGGGCGGGCGCGATAGCATCGGGCTAGATTGTTCTGCCCTAGTTCAACTTGCCATGGCCAGTGGCGGCATGCCAAGCCCGCGCAATAGTGGTGATCAGGAAAAAACCCTTGGTAGTAGTTTATCATCACTGACTGAGCTTAGCCGCGGTGATCTGGTATTTTGGCGTGGGCATGTTGGCATCATGCAGGATAATAGCCAATTGCTGCATGCTAATGCTTGGCACAATATGGTTAAAAGTGAGCCACTGGCAGAAGCCATCAGCCGCATTAATGCCAATAATGGCGGTGACGTGACACGATTAGCCAGGCTACGCCAATAAAAAGATGCTTTAATAACAAGAGTGCGCCAATAAGAGGGTTCACCCATGAATTATTAGGCTTGGGTTTGGGTTTGGGATTCGGTTTTTGTCCTTGCACCAACCTCACGCCTTAATAAAATCAACAATAATAATGACGGGATTACCATTAACGCTGTGATGATAAAAAATATTCCCCAATCACCGTTAAGGCTGTCCACCATCCATCCTGATGATGCGGATAATAGGGTTTTGCCGCCTGTACCGATTGAGGCAAGCAAGGCATATTGCGTGGCGGTATAGCGGCGATCCACCAGCAGCGAGATAAAGGTTACAAAGGCAACCGTCGCAAATGCCGCCGCCAGATCGTCCAGTATAACGGCCAGCGCAAACAGCCAATCAACTTTGCCAACCCAGTAGAGCAGGCTGAACATGATATTGGTGCTAGCCATAGCTATGCCGGCGATAAACAAGGCCTTTACGGTGCCTAAGCGCATGGCAAACCAGCCGCCGATTAAGGTAAACACAATGGTCACAACCCATCCAAGACCTTTGGAATAGATGCCAATTTCAGACTTGCTAAAGCCAATCTCTCGATAGAAAACAATAGACATTTTGCCCATAAACGCCTCACCAATCTTAAACAGAAAGACAAAGCCAAGAATGGCAAGACCAATACGAACACCATTATTACGGAAAAATGATACCAGTGGGTCAATCACGGTTTCCATTAGCCAAGATATCAGCATGGCCAGCGAAAAGTGCTGTTTACTGGCATTAGCTGAAATCAGGCGTTGTTGCTCAGGTATCAGCAATAGACATAAGTTCATCGCCCCAATCATCACCAGAACAGAAATAAATGTGTATTGCCAATAATTCTGAACGCCCATCGCCTGAATGTAATCAGCGATAAAAAATGTC
This sequence comes from Alphaproteobacteria bacterium, assembly GCA_016778985.1. Classification (GTDB taxonomy): domain Bacteria; phylum Pseudomonadota; class Alphaproteobacteria; order Puniceispirillales; family UBA1172; genus UBA12202. Next base: position 60,722 of record JADHOM010000002.1, read on the forward strand.
ACCATGCCGCCGAGCTTAAATCCGCTCCACCAGCCAATGACAGACATCGCTGCCCCGGCTGCCATCACCTGACGTTCATCTTGCCCCGCTTGTTCTATACGCAGCGCATCAATCACAATATCCTGTGAGGCGGATGCAATAGCAATGATCAGCCCAAAGCCAACCACCCAGATCAAATGTTCAGTAGCATCTAGCTGTATCCAGACAAGCAATGAAGCAAAAATACATATCTGGAATAAAATAATCCATGCTTTGCGGTGGCCAATCTTGCGGCTTAGCCACGGCAAAGACAGGCGGTCAATTAATGGCGCCCAGAGAAAATTAAACGCATAGACACCAAAAATAAGGCCCGCAAAGCCGACTGTTGTGCGGCTCAATCCGTCCTCCTTTAACCACAAGGTCAAGGCGCTGCCAATCAGCACCCAAGGAAAGCCGCTCATCATACCAAGCAGAAAAATGCGTATCATCCGCCGATCAAGATAGCCATTAAAATAAGATGCCAGCATGGGGTTACCCTATCCTCTAACTGTTTTTATCAGAATGATGATTAGCCATGCTAGACAGATAGCTATCCATCTGCGCTTTACGGCGAACCAGTTTTGCATTTGTCGGCTGCATTGCCACCATCAGCCCATGTTTAATCCGCCCAAGACGCGCCATCACCAATGTTGACATGGTATTCAAACAGATTTTCTGTGCCGTCCCTGCCTTCAATCGGGTTGAGCCAGCCAGTGCCTCACCACCCGTGTCAAGCAAGATTGAATATTCCGCCACCGAGAGCAGTGGCATTGCCCGATTATTGGCGATACCTATGGTCAAGGCACCCATTTGCCTGGCGGCAGCAAGCACAGCAATTGTAAAATCTGTGGTACCGCTGGCGGCTAGACCAATGACGACATCTTGCTCATTAATTGCTGCCAATGCCACCGCCTTTTGTCCAGCCTCCGCCTCATCCTCAGCACCTTCAACAGATTGCATCAGCGCCTCCATACCGCCAGCAATAATATAATCCAGACGGTCTTGCGGCCAGTTAAATGTTGGCGTCAATTCGACACCATCTTGGACGCCGATACGCGCTGATGTTCCTGCCCCTGTATAGATAATGCGCCCTGTTGATGATAATTTTAGCCGTTCTGCCATCGCCGCAATGGCATCATCTAAGGATGAGCTAGCGGCTTTTAAGGCGCTAATCGCACCAGCTTGATTATCGAGCATGACGGCAATAGCATCAGCGTTATTAAGCTGGTCTAGCCATTGTGTGGCATCAGGATAATCCTCTGTAGAAACGGGTGATGTCATTATGATATTCTGACAGAATTATGATATTGCAACAAGTCAAATAACAGAGGACAGAGCCAATCATGAAGCCATTATTGCCTGTCATTGGACTAATGTCCGGGACTAGTATCGATGCAGTTGATGCTGCCCTGATTATGACAAATGGTGAGACGTTTACGCGCACAGGAATAACCGCTAGCCTGCCTTGGCCAGATGATTTGCGGGCGCGGATTTTTGATATTGTTGATCACCCTTCCCGCCTTGATGACAGCGATCTTATTAAGGCGATTGACATTGATATCGCTGATCACCACGGGCTTGCGGTTGCCGCTATTTATGATCAAATGAACATCTCCGCCGCCTTAATCGGGTTTCATGGCCAGACAGTTTACCATAAGCCTGAACATGGATATTCCGTGCAGTTAGGGTCAGGTGCACGGTTAGCTCAGCATGCAGGCTGTCCTGTGATTTATCAATTTCGGCAAAATGATTTGCACTATGGAGGTCAAGGCGCCCCGATAGCACCTGTTTTTCATGCCGCTATTTTGCAAGAGGCGCAGATAAAACCGCCAGCCGCGATCATTAATATTGGCGGCATTGCCAATATCACCGCTACTGCCAATAACCGGCTGATCAGCATGGATACAGGCCCCGGCAATGCGATGATGGATCGGATGATGCAAAAGCGCCAAAATCAGCCTTTTGATACGAATGGCCAGCTAGCGGCATCTGGTGTGAGTGATAATGCCTATATTGAGGCTGTATTATCTCATGACTGGTTTAATCAGCCACCACCCAAATCACTTGATCGGCTGACCACTGAACAAATGCTAATCTCTGGCAGGCTTGGAACATGGCTTAATGCCATGCCGCTTGCACATGCTATGGCGAGTTTGGCAGAGATTACGGCGCGGTCTATTCAACTGGCCTGCCAGCATCTGCCAGAAATGCCTGAAACCGTAATCCTTGCCGGTGGCGGTGCCCGTAATAGCCATCTGGTCAGCCGCATCAGGCATCATATGAATAGCACAACCGATCATGCTATTGCTGTTAATATAATGGATGATCATCATATGGATGGTGATTTTATTGAGGCTGAGTTAATGGCCTACCTTGCCGCCCGTCACCACAATAAACTACCGATCACCTTTCCTGATACAACTGGCATAGATCAGCCGCGTGGCGGCGGTATCCGATGTGACCCTATGTGAAATTTATCTTCAGGCAAATAGGTTAAATTAACGCATCCGAACCGCGAACATAAAATGGCCGTATCGGTGGTGGGGGCGGCAAAATAGCTCTGATATCAGCAAACGGAAAACGCTTATCATGACGATAGGCTTCCATATAGTGACCATCTGGGGCATTCATTTGTGCCGCACGGAAACGGTTATGAACGCGCATCGCTTCAACAAATCGCTGCGGCTCTTGGCTTTCATGGGCCATAATTGCTGCTTCCTTGGCGCCCATATGAGATGTGATATCAACATAATATTCTGGCTCAAATCCTATTCCCATTAAAATATCGGCGAAAAGCAATGGACAGCGAAAGCCGGCCGCATCAGCAACAAAGCGCGATAGCGCCCGATGATCTGGATGATAATCTTCGGGAGCATGGGTGATCACCAGATCAGGTTGATGGTCTAGAACAGCCTCACGAATAGATGCCCCAGCGCCTTGATGTGATGCTAATTGACCATCAGGCAATGCCAGCATAACAGGGGTACCTAACGCGACCAAACCTGACTTGGCTTCTGCTGCGCGTCTAGCGGCAAGCTCCGCCCCCGGTTGATCACCGCCTGCCGCCCCATCAGTTGCAACAATCAGCGTTAAGGTATCGCCGCGCGCATGACAGACCGACAGCATACCATACATAAAAATTTCCAAGTCATCAGGATGCGCCCCGATAGCAGTAATATGTGGCATCTTTCCAATCCTCCAGGATCAGTTTAAGATATAATCATAACGAAAGGGGTCACAATGACCAAGACTATTCCGATCAGATATGACGGATATATTGAAGGCTATTACGGTCGTCTGTTATCTTTTGATGACCGCAAGCGCATAGTGAGGCAGTTAAAATCGCTTGGCTTGACCAGCTATTTCTATGCCCCAAAAGACGATCCCTTTCATCGCTTTCAGTGGCGGCAACCCTATCCCGATATGTGGCTCAATGAATGGCAAGATTTTATCTCAGATGCGGCTGATAAGGGCATTACCATTATTGCCGGGTTAGCCCCTGGTCTTGATTTGGATATGAACTCAGATACCGATATTGCTATTATAGCAGCTAAGCTGATGCGGTTATGCGGCGCTAATGGTAATGTTATCCCATGTCTTCTGATGGATGATATCCCCCCTGCGATGGCTGATGCTGATGGTCAGCATATCAAAGAAGGCCAGAGCCATGCTGATCTAGCGAATAGATTAGCCAAGCAACTAGCCCCAGAACATAGTACCCTGATGGTGACGCCACGGGTTTATGCGGATGAACTTGAACATGACACACCCGGCTATTTAGGCGGATTTGTCGCTGAATGTAACCCCGATATCCCGCTCTTTTATTGCGGCCAGCATATCGTCGCGCATGATCTGGATATGACCAAAACGGCGATTTGTCAGGCTGGTATAGATGCCAAGAATATCATTATCTGGGATAATCTTTACGCCAATGATTACTGCCCAAGACGGCTTTTCCTTGGAGCTTGGGATGGCGGAGCTTGGGATGGCCGATCAGACGCCACGCATAAGACAAGCGGCGTCATGCTAAACCTAACCGGAATGATTGAAACCGATATTGTCTTGCTTGCTATCATGGCCGCCAATAATACCATTGGTGAAAGCCTTGGTGATAATATTTCCGCTTGGCAAAAGGTGCTTCAACAGCATGGTGTTCCTGATGCTTTTTTTGATGTCGCGCATGTCTTTGACCGACCTGTTCATCCCAGCCTTGCCAATGATGGGATACCAGATACCAATACTGAGACCATGCTAGCCGCCCTTGATGAGTTGCTGTGGCGGTGGAAATCGCCATTGGCACGCGAATGGTACCCGCATCTTATGGGCTTGCGCGGCGATCTATTGATGCTATCAGGGGCGGCAGATGACCTGCGGCAAGCCAAGATTATGCCACCCTATTTGCGCTATCTTTATCAAGGCAAGTCAATCCAAAAAGGAAAATCAACCAGATGACAGCAGTATTTGACGGCCATAATGACGCATTACTTCGTCTCTGGCGGCAAGGCCAGACTAGCGGTGATACCCTTGGCAGCAGTTTTATCAAAGGCACAGCAGAAGGCCAGCTTGACTTACCGAAAGCACGGCAAGGCCAGATGATTGGCGGGTTTTTTGCTATGTTTACGCCAGCACCCGATAGGGGTGGTGATATTCTTAACCTTGCTCCGGTTGATCATACAGACGCACTTGCCGCCACTAATGCCATGTTTGGCATTGCCGAGCATCTGGCGAATGATTATCCTGAGCAGATCAAAATCTGTCATCATGCTAATGATATTCGCGCCGCCATGACAGATGACCAGATGGCTATGCTGATGCATATCGAAGGCGCAGAAGCGATTAAACCTGATCTGTCCAACCTTGATGCGTTTTATGATCGGGGATTGCGATCTATCGGCCCGGTCTGGTCACGACCCAATGATTTTGCTGTTGGCGTGCCTTTTGAATATCCTGCATCGCCTGATATCGGAACAGGGCTTACCGATGCTGGACGTGCATTGATCACCGCCTGCAATAAAAAACGCATTATGATTGATCTGTCGCACATGAATGAAGCAGGCTTTTGGGATATTGCCGCCATCACCGATGCACCATTGGTGGCAACTCATTCCAATGCCCATAGTATTTGTGCGGCATCACGCAATCTAACCAATCGTCAGCTTGATGCCATTGCTGAGAGCGGTGGTCTGGTCGGCGTTAATTTTGCTGTTGGCTTTTTACGCCCCGATGGTCAGAAAAACCCTGATATGGCGCTTGAGGTGATTATTCGCCATCTTGATCATCTGTTATCACATTTAGGTGAAGGCGGGTTAGCGCTAGGATCAGATTTTGATGGTGCTGAAATGGCACATGATCTCAATAACGCAGGGGATTTGCCGAGACTGATTGCCGCCATGAAAGCGGCGGGGTTTGGTGATGATCTGATTAGGCGTATCTGTCATCTAAACTGGATCAACATGATCGAGCGGGTGATAGGCTAGCCCGCTATGGCACCACTAGCAAATAACCCGATTAGATAGACGCCATAAGCCGCCAGCATAAGCCCACCAAGAAACCGTGGCAGGCGTGAAAAAACCATAATCGCCACGCCGGTTAATGCCATAATCGCCAGTGATATCGGAATATCCATAGCAATGATCTGCGGCGCAACATCGAGCGGCGTGATAAGCGCGGTAATGCCCAAAATACTCAATATATTAAACAGCGTTGAGCCCATAATATTGCCGATAATCACATCATCATGACGTTTCAAAGCGGCCGGTATCATCGCCGCTAATTCAGGCAGAGATGTTCCTACCGCGACTAGCGTCAGACCAATAACTGCCTCACTAATGCCAATTGATCGCGCCATCGCTGAGGCACCACCAACAAGGAAATCAGCACCAGCAACCAGCATGATAATGCCAACCACGCTCAACATTAAGCCAGCTAGCACGCTCTGATCCAGATCAAACTCATCCGCCTCATGGCTATAGGTTGATCTATCAGCGCTATCTAGCGCCCCTGAGCCATCACCACCAGTGGTCTGTGCGCGCCGTGATAAGGCAATGCAATATCCCAAATAAATCAGTAATAGAGCCAGCATTATGCCGCCTTCTAGTGTGCTGATGATGCCGTCTTGGGCGCATATGAGTAAAATTATCCCTGATATAATCACCGCCCCTGCATCACGTTTAATAGCCGGGTCTTTGCAAAACACAGGGGTCATGATAATCGCTAAACCCAGAATAAGCAGAAAGTTAGCAATATTACTGCCAACAACATTACCTACGGCAATATCTGGACTGCCGCTCAATGCTGCGCTGATAGAAACCAGCAGCTCAGGCGCTGATGTGCCAAAGCCAACAATAACCATACCGACCAGCAGCTTTGATATGCCTAGCTTAATGGCAAGCGTGACGCTGCCGCGGACAACCAGATCGCCGCCAAAAGTCAGCAAAATAATGCCAAGGATAATATAGAATAACTGCCAAAGCAGATCAGGTGATCCCATGTATTTAATTATCCCCCAAAAACCCTCAAAACCAGATCATTAATAATTGGCATCACGTCATGGCGCAATCATAAATGATTCATGGCTTAAATGTAGCATCCATTGTTTTCATGCCAGCATCGGTGACAACCATACCCGAAAAGGGATTTGGCGAGGTATTTGGCATTTGATCTGGTGATGATGATAGCGCCACCGTCGCCGCCGCGCCTTGAATATACGCCGCCGTGCCACGATATGACATTTCTGATGGCAGATGCCCCAGATATGATGTTGCCAGCGATAACAGCCATGTTGCCTGAATAGGGCCATGCACGACTAGCCCCGGATGGCGCTCTTCGCCCATGCTATAATCCTTATCATAATGAATACGGTGACCATTGAATGTCAGCGCCGAATACCGGAACATCATGACGGTATCTGGATGAACCGACCAACTGGCCAGAGTATTGGGCAGAACGGTTTTCTCACTAGCGGCGGCAACAGGGGTAATTTCGGCGCGATAGACAATGTTTTGCTCTTCTTCCAATATCACATGTTTATTGGACAGGTAATGATGGCTGACCGTGACAAAACACAAATCACCGCTGCGTCCAGACTTAAAAGCGATATTGCTGATGGTGGATTGCTTGGTGATCGTCTGGCCACGTTCAAATTGACCATGAAAGCGCAATGATCCGCCCGCCCACATGCGCCGAGGATACGGAATCTCAGGCAGATATATGCCCAATTTTGGATGCCCATCACCACCAAGTTTATCGCTGGTCAGGGCATCAGGGGACAAGCACCAAAATATCCCCGGCGGAACCGCCACTTGATCCGCGATATGATCACCAAAGGTGGCTTGAAACTGTTCGATTAGCCGATCTGAAATGACATCGTGACGTTCGGTCTGGCGACCAATCCAATGCGCAAACCGGCTCTGTAAATCCTCTGTCTTCACTTCCATTCTGAATATCCTCTAACATGCCGCCGCATATTAGCATATTTTTGAGAAAATCAGAGGCGGAATATGGGATTATCGGATTATGAGATTAAAGGCCGGGGTTATTTGCGCGCGACGCCACGTTTTAATGAGGCGGAGACAAAATACCCTATTCAACACAAAAGGGGTTATCCCATGGCGTTTATGGCGGAGAGAGGGGGATTCGAACCCCCGATGGGCTTTCGCCCATACCGGTTTTCGAGACCGGCGCATTCAACCACTCTGCCACCTCTCCTTTGATCTATCTTGTCTAGCCTGACATGATCAAACTGGCAAGTCATCTGGCCTATCTAAATCCCATATCTCATGAAACTGCCAGCAGGGATAAAATAAACACCAAACGCCTTCAATCACCTCGACCAAACATGTGACAAAACCAGTCACAAATCCCTTGACAAAACCCTTGACAAAACATGGGTTATGTCTATATTTCGCCAGTCTAATAACATTATTGGGACAGATGCGTTTATGTTGTCCCCATTTTCGTGATGGTTAATTGCTGATACAACTGACGTATTCTGGTAAATAGCATCACCTACAACGGATGAATGAATATGTATGCTGTGGTAAAAACAGGTGGTAAGCAATATAAAGTTGCCAAAGACGACAAGATCGTTGTTGATCGACTAGAAGCAGAAGCCGGTGAAAATCTGGTTCTTGATCAGGTTCTGATGGTCGCTAATGGTGATCAGGTCAATGTTGGCTCACCCATAGTTAAAGATGCGGTTGTTGGCGCAACTGTCCTGCGTCATACACGCGGTGACAAGATCATGGTATTCCGCCGCAAGCGCCGGAAAAACTTTCGCCGGATCAGAGGTCATCGTCAAGATTTGACGCTATTGCAAATCACTGATATTGCGCCTGATGGAAAGCTAAAAGTGGCTAAGCCAGCCGCTAAAACGGCGACTAAGACTGATGATAAGCCAGCGGCAAAAAAGGCCGAAGCCAAGGCGCCAGCAGCGAAGAAAGCCGAAGCTAAGGCACCAGTGAAAAAGCCAGCGGCTAAAACAACAGCAAAGAAAGCAACAACTAGCAAAGCTAAAGATGCATAAGGCTAAAGACTAGCGATTAGAGAAGGAATAATACGATGGCACATAAAAAAGCAGGTGGTAGTTCCCGTAATGGACGCGATTCCGCCGGTCGTCGCCTCGGCGTTAAGAAATTTGGTGGTGAAGTCGTCATCCCTGGCAACATTATCGTTCGTCAGCGTGGAACGAAGTTCCATCCAGGCAACAATGTTGGTATCGGTAAGGACCACACCCTATTTGCATTGACCGATGGCAAAGTGGCATTCACTCGCAAAGCCGGCGGCAGAACATTTGCTAATGTTGTCCCGCATGCTGAGGCCGCTGAGTAAACTCACTTCCCGGTCATCGTCACGAATTGCGGCGCATCCTCAGATGATCGGGGGTGCGCTTTTCTTTTGAGAGCAATATGAAATTTCTTGATCAGGCTAAAATCTTTATTCAAAGCGGCAATGGCGGCCCCGGCTCTGTCAGTTTCCGCAGGGAAGCGCATGTGCCGCGGGGTGGGCCTGATGGGGGTGACGGCGGCCGTGGCGGCAGCGTGCTTGCCGAATGTGTCGATGGCTTGAACACGTTGATTGACTATCGCTATCAACAGCATTTTAAGGCGCAATCGGGACGTCCGGGGGCTGGCCGCAATAAAAATGGCCCTAGCGGTGAAGATATTACGCTCAAGTTACCCGTTGGCACCCAAATCCTTAATGAAGATAATGATATGGTGATTGCCGATTTAACTAAAGTTGGCCAGCAAATTGTGCTGGCGAGAGGCGGTGATGGGGGGCGCGGAAATGCGTCCTTCAAGTCATCTGTCAATCAAGCCCCGCGACGTCATGAAACTGGCTTTCCCGGACAGGAAATGTGGGTCTGGTTGCGCTTAAAGCTAATCGCTGATGCGGGTTTGCTAGGCATGCCTAATGCCGGTAAATCAACGTTTTTATCTGCTGTTTCGGCAGCAAAACCGAAAATTGCCGATTACCCTTTCACCACCTTGCATCCGGGGTTAGGCGTTGTGCGCAATGATCAGCGTGAGTTTGTTTTAGCCGATATTCCGGGTCTGGTTGAGGGCGCTCATCAAGGCATTGGTCTCGGCCACCGCTTTCTTGGTCATGTCGAACGCTGTCGGGTCTTATTGCATCTGGTTGATGCGACTGCCGAACAGCCTGTTGAAAATTGGCGCATTATCCGCAATGAGCTAGCGGCTTATGATGCTGGTCTGGCTGGCCGCCAAGAGATTACTGCAATATCAAAAGCTGATGCCTGTGATCATAGCCGCTTGGCAGAAATTAAGGCGGCACTTGAACATGCTGGCGCTAGCCATGTTGTCATGCTGTCCTCAGTGACAGGGTCTGGCGTGAGCGATGTGTTAAGGCTATTGCAACAAGAAATTGATCAAGACCACGCCGCCGAAATTACCGCTAAGAGTGAGCCTGAGCCATGGCAACCCTAACCTATTTACCCGCCGCACGGCGAATTGTTGTTAAGGTTGGGTCAGCATTACTTGTTGATGGGGATGGTCGCCTGCGTGATCAATGGCTTGATAGCCTAGCGCAAGACTTGGCCAAACTAAAAACCCTTGGATATGATATTGTTATCGTGTCGTCAGGGGCGATTGCGCTTGGCCGAGGCAGGATAGTTGATGCCAAGGCAAGGCTTAATCTTGCCGAAAAGCAAGCCGCCGCCGCCATTGGCCAGATCAGGCTTAATGCCGAATGGCAACAGGCCATGGCCAAGTATAACATCACCACGGCACAAATCCTCTTATCCCCTGATGATACGGAAACACGGCGTAAACATCTCAATGCTCGGGCCACCTTGGTCACATTGCTTGAACATCATATTGTTCCTGTGGTGAATGAAAATGATACCGTTACAACCGCTGAGATACGTTATGGCGATAATGACCGTCTCGCCGCCAGAGTCGCGCAAATGATTAGTGCTGATGCATTGATATTATTATCAGATGTTGACGGGCTTTATTCTGGCGACCCGAAGATTGATGAAGCCGCCAAACATATCCCCGAGATTAAGCAAATCACGGCTGATATTATGGCTATGGCAGGGCCAGCACGGCATGTCTTTTCCAGTGGTGGCATGATCACTAAGCTAGAGGCAGCGCGCATCGCAACAAGCGCAGGTTGCCATATGGCAATCTGTCATGGCACCGCCATGCACCCTATTCAGCGGCTATATGATGGCGGCTTAGCAACTTGGTTTCAGGCCAGTAGCCGCCCCCTCCAAGCTCGCAAAACTTGGATTGATGGCGGCTTAACCCCGAAAGGTGTAATCATGGTGGATAACGGAGCTAGCCAAGCCCTCACGCGCAGCAAAAGCCTGCTTGCCGCAGGTATTACCAGTGTCAAAGGTACGTTTGATAAAGGTGATCTAGTCGCTATCACTGATCCAGCCAATGTCACTATTGCACGTGGGCTGACCCGATATAGCGCCCATGATATCAACCTGATCAAAGGCCATAATAGCGGTGAAATTGAAACGATCTTAGGCTATCGTGATCATGATGAGGTTATCCATGCCGATGATCTGGTATTAGATGCAACCGCAAAAAAGGCCTGAAATAAGGACAGATGAACTATGACAGAACATGACGCCAAGGCTACCGCCAAAACTGACGCCAAAGCCACTATGGCGCTGCTTACTGATCACGCGCATCAGGCCAGACAGCATATGTATCAAGCCACCATTGATCAGCGTAATAAAGCGCTATTATCGGCGGCAAGGCATATCCAAGCGCATATGGCTGAATTGCTGGTGGCGAATAGAGCAGACGTTGATAAAGCCAAAACAGACAAACTGACGGCGGCATACATAGATCGGCTAACCCTGACCGAGGAGCGTATTCAGGGCATGATCAATGCCTTGCATGACATAGCTGAGCTTGATGATCCGGTGGGGGTTGAACTGGCACGCTGGACTCGGCCAAATGGACTAGATATCAGCCGTATCAGCACACCACTTGGGGTTTTGGGTGTCATTTTCGAAGCGCGCCCAAATGTTACTGTTGATGCCGCGGCACTGGCCATTAAATCGGCTAATTGCGTGATATTGCGCGGCGGTAGCAGCTCGATAAACAGCGCTGTTTTGCTTGGCGATATGATGCGCCATGGCTTGCGTGAGGCTGGCCTTCCCGAAGATGCTGTGCAGGTGATTAAAGATGTTGATCGGGCGTTGGTTGGTGCCATGCTAACGGCGCAAGGCGGCATCGATGTCATTGTTCCGCGTGGCGGCAGATCATTGGTTGAACGTGTTCAGGCAGAGGCTAAAATCCCTGTTTTTGCCCATCTGGAAGGGATTTGTCATATCTATGTTCACGCGGATGCTGATCCCGAATTAGCCAAATCTATTGTTGTTAATGCCAAGATGCGGCGACCGGGGATTTGCGGCGCGGCGGAAACATTGCTGATTGATAAAGCCGTCATTAACAGCATATGGCCAGATATTGCAGCCGCCTTGCGTGATACCGGGTGCCAAATCCGTGGTGATGAGGCGACACGAGCCGTTTGTCCATGGATTAATGCCGCCACCAAGGATGATTTCGGACATGAGTTTTTAGATGCTATTATTGCCGTTAAGGCAGTTGATCATGTCGATGATGCCATTGCCCATATCCGCCAGCATGGCAGTGATCATACCGAATCTATTCTGACTGCTGATCAGGATATTGCCGAATATTTTGTCCGCCAGATTGATTCGTCCATTGTCATGATAAACGCCTCCACGCAATTTGCTGATGGTGGTGAGTTTGGGATGGGGGCTGAACTTGGCATAGCCACAGGCCGTATTCACGCGCGCGGGCCTGTTAGCATAGAGCAGCTAACCTGCTTCAAATATATTGTTAGAGGCAATGGACAAACGCGGCCATGAGTACACCATCAAGTACACCATCAAGCACGCCCACAAGCACGGCCACTAGCAACCTCATGAGCATGCAGAGGCGTTATACGCTATTGGCTCAATTGCGCTCCAGACGGCATGGCCATATTGGTCTGTTGGGGGGATCGTTTAATCCTGCCCATCAAGGCCACGCCCATATTGCTGATATCGCGATGGCGCATGTGCAACTGGATCAAATTATCTGGCTGGTCAGCCCTCAAAACCCCCTCAAATCAGCGGATGGTATGGCGCCATTTGCCACTCGCTTAGCGAGCGCCCAAGCCGTGGCCAAGCAATGCCGACATTCCGCGCAAATGCATGTTAGTGCTTTTGAGCAAGTGGCAGATTTGCGTTTCACTGCAGATACCGTTCGTTTTCTGGCCACTACATGCTCACATATCACCTTCTATTGGCTTATGGGTGCTGATAATCTGGCGCAGTTTCATCAATGGTATAGACCGCAGCAGATTCTCCATCTTGCGCGGCCTGTTGTGATCAATCGGCCAGGCTATCAGGCAGCGGCGTTGGCAAGCCCAATTGCCCAGCGCATGACAAGGCTGCCAGCGCGGCGATTGAGACATAAACGCCGCCCAGCGCGACGCCAAAATCGACCATATTGGAGCTTTATTCAAGCACAGCTCATCGCACTTTCAGCGACTGAAATTAGAACATCAATTCATTAAGTTGAAACATATTGTGATTATCTTTTTTAATAAATATTGGCAATTCATCATATCTGTCTTATCTTAGGTCTAAGACATGACGGATATGTTAAACATGAAGGAGTAGCCCATTTCCGATCATCACATACCAGACAGTGATCATCTGCTTCAGATGATATTGTCTTCATTAGACGCTGATAAAGCGATTGATCTTCTTTCCATACCACTTGCCGGTAAATCCTCAATTGCAGATTATATGGTAATTGCCTCGGGTACGTCCTCACGGCAGCTCATGGCTATGGCTGACCATCTGGGAAAAACCTTGAAAGCAAGCGGTATCAAAAGCAGCGGCACCGAAGGAGCTCAGCAAGGCGACTGGATTCTCATTGATGCAGGCGATGTCATTGTCCATTTGTTCCGGCCTGAAGTCAGGGATTTTTATCAGTTAGAAAAAATGTGGCTGGAGCCGAATAGCAGTCATTCCATAGTCGATGACAATACCAATCAAACGGCTAGCATTTAATGCACCAGCATATTGATGCAGGATAGATAATGCGATTAAGTATCGCCGCTATTGGTAAAGCCGGACAATCTCCTGAAAAAGCCTTGGTTGAGCGGTATTTCAGCCGTCTGCCTTATCAAGGCGCTATAATCGAACGTGACAGCTCAAAACTATCGGGAATAGCTGGCAAGCGTGATGAGGGTAAGCGGCTTTTATCGGTATTACCTGATGGCTGCAAATTGATTGTACTGGATGAAAACGGGGTGAACTTTAGCTCGGTGCAATGGGCAGATCAGATTTCTAACTGGCGCGATTCCGGCACCAGAGATGCTGTATTTGCGATTGGCGGTGCCGATGGTCATAGCGATGAGGTGCTGGCAGCAGCGGATAAAACATTTGCCTTTGGGGCGCAGACATGGCCGCATATGTTGGTCAGAGCCATGCTGGCAGAACAACTATATCGGGCAGAAATGATACTGGCACGCCACCCTTATCATCATGCGTAATCGCCATAGATCGACCAACCAAGAAGCCAGTCAAGGAACTGTCAAAGGAGCTGGCCAATCGCGCTGGCTTTGCAAATTAGCCGTGATTGGCGTATAAAACATCATGACGTCTTCAGCATCTGCATCATCAAAACGGCCTGTTGTGCTGGCTATCATGGATGGTCTCGGCCATCGTGAGGATAGCCATTATAATGCTGTCAAACTGGCGGCGACACCTGTTCTTGATCGTCTTGATCGGACTGTGCCGAAAGCGTTTCTGGAGGCATCTGAAGCCGCGGTTGGGTTACCCGCTGGACAAGTTGGCAATTCAGAGGTTGGTCATATGACCATCGGTGCCGGCCGAATATTAAAGCAAGATTTGGTGCGAATTCATGAGGCGATAGCAAAAGACAGCTTCAAAACCAGCCCTATTCTCGATCAGATGGCAGCAACATGCCATAACAATTCAGCCGCTGTTCATATTCTCGGCATGGCGTCCGAAGGCGGCGTCCATAGTCATTCAAGCCATATCCTAGCCCTAGCCCAAGCCATGCGCGACCGCAATATTGCGGTCTGGCTTCATCTTTTTACTGATGGCAGGGATACCGTGCCAGGTGGCGCTATCAAGCATTTTCAGCAGTTTCTTAATCAATGCCCAGAGGGCGTCAGAATAGCCACAGTAACAGGTCGATATTATGCTATGGATAGAGATCACCGTTGGCAGAGGACTAGCCTTGCTGTGGATGCAATTGCTTATGCTAAAGCCGATTATCATCATGATGATGCGCTTGCTGCTATAGCGGCGGGCTATGCAAGGGGTGATAGTGATGAGTTTTTTCACCCCTCGGTGATTGGCGACTATCAAGGTATTGGCAATGGGGATGGCATTATCATGGCAAACTTCCGTGCTGATCGGGTGCGGCAATTGCTGGGCGGCTTATTGTTCAGTGATACCCCTGTCAGAGCGCCATTGCCGGAAGGAACCATCAGTACTAGCGTTGCCATGTCTTCCTATTCCGATCAGCTAGATGCTGTTAGTAATATTTTATTTCCGCCCCACTCACTTACCCAGACACTTGGTGATGTTGTTGCGGCAGCTGGATTATGCCAGTTAAGGCTTGCCGAAACCGAAAAATACCCGCATGTAACCTTCTTTTTAAACGGCGGTGATGAAACCCCGCAAGACGGTGAGGATAGATGCCTTATCCCCTCACCACAAGTCGCCACCTATGATTTACAACCTGAAATGAGCGCTAGTCAGGTGCTTTCGGCTCTCCTTGATGCTATCAATACGACTAGCCATGACCTGATCATTGTCAATTTTGCTAATCCCGACATGGTTGGGCATACAGGTGATCTGAACGCCGCGATAAAAGCGGTTGAGACGGTTGATAATGCGCTAGATGCTGTGCTTTCCGCCTTAGATGCTTGTGGCGGCTTCATGTTACTGACAGCTGATCATGGCAATTGTGAACAGATGTGGGATAAAGATAGTGATAGCCCGCACACCGCGCATACCACTAATCTGGTTCCAATATACTGGATTGGTGCCCCTGATGGTGGGCAATTGCGTGATGGCGGATTGAGCGATTTAGCGCCGTCATTACTTGAATTATTAGGGATACCTATCCCCATAGAAATGACCGGGAAATCGTTATTAGTGCGCAATTAATATTTTCCTGTCTTGATCTTGCCATCTTCTAGGGGCAACATGTTAGATAAGTTTACCTTTTTTAGTCTGGACGTAATACATATGAATGCAAACCCTCATACATCCCCGTTATCTGATAAGTCATCTCATACCGCATTTAGACGTTATATTTTTATGACGCTCATGGGCATTATTCTGATGATCGGGGTTGTTATTGCGATTTCCACGCCATCAAATAGCCAGACATCACGCGATCAAGTCTATAAGGATTTGTCACTTTTTGGAGAAGTCTTTGAAAGTATTCGTGAAAACTATGTAGAGCCTGTTGATGACACGGATTTAATCCACTCAGCAATTAATGGTATGCTGACCTCACTTGATCCTCATTCGAGCTTTCTTACGGCTGAAGATTTTGATCAGATGCAAGAACGGACGCGCGGCGAGTTTGGCGGTTTAGGCATTGAGATTACGATGGAAGAAGGTTTTGTCAAAGTTGTCTCACCTATTGACGATACCCCTGCTGCTAGGGCTGGCATCATATCTGGTGACCTGATTATTGGCATTGACGGCCAAAATGTGCTGGGGATGACATTGCGTGAAGCTGTTGATCTGATGCGGGGAGAAATAGGAAGCGAGATTACCGTTACCATTAAGCGGGGTGAGAACACACCATTTGATGTGACATTAGAACGTGATGTTATCAAAATGCGCAGCGTCCGCTATGAAAGCTATGGCCATGTCGGATATATCCGCATTACCAATTTTACCGAACAGACAACCCCTGGCTTGCTTAGTGCTATGGCAGATTTGCGTGGGCAACATGGTAAAAACCTCATTGGCGTTGTGCTTGATTTACGCAACAACCCTGGTGGTTTGCTAAGTGAGGCTATATCTGTCACCGATGCGTTTTTGGAACAGGGCGAGATTGTCTCAACGCGTGGCCGTAATGATAGCTCAGCGTCGCGGTATTTTGCACGTGCTGGCGATATTGCTGAAGGAATCCCTATTGTTGTGCTGATTAACTCTGGTTCAGCATCAGCCTCTGAGATTGTTGCAGGCGCGTTAAAAGATCATGAGCGGGCCTTAATCATGGGCACAAGATCATTTGGCAAAGGGTCTGTCCAAAGCGTTATTCCAATTGGCGCAGATGCCGCCATGCGAATAACGACAGCGCGCTATTACACACCTTCTGGCGTCTCCATTCAAGGCACTGGCATCACCCCAGATATCATTGTTGAGCTGGCTATTGTCGAAAATGTTGATGATGGGGCGTTCCGTGAAGAAGACCTGAAAGGGTCATTAGAGAATCAAAATGCTTCTGAAACTGATACTGATACCGATGCCGGGGCCAATACAAATCAGGGCGCTAATCAAGGTGCTAATCAGGCTGACAATGAGGCTGATAATAGTGATGAGATCGCGATTAGAGATTATCAGCTGGCTCGAGCGGTTGATCTGCTCAATGGGCTGCGCGTCTTCAAAGGAGTGCTGCAGTGAGCCAACCCATAGATTATTATAGCCGTCCGTTCCGGCCTTGTGTCGGCATTATGCTCATTAATTCGGTTAATCAGATTTTTGTCGGCCAACGCCTTGATAATCATGGCGATGCTTGGCAAATGCCGCAAGGTGGGATTGATCATGGCGAAACCCCGCTTGAGGCTGGATTACGCGAAATGCATGAGGAAATTGGCACCAATAAAGCGCAGTTTCTCCGCGAGCACCCTGAATGGCTTTCTTATAGTATTCCAGAAGGCTTGGCTAATCAGCTATGGGGCGGCAAATATCGCGGCCAAACCCAAAAATGGCTAGCCTTCCGCTTTACAGGTGATAATGCGGATATCAATATTGAAACCCAACATCCTGAGTTTCGGCAATGGCGCTGGTCATCTGTCAACAGCCTGCATCAACTTGCGGTGCCGTTCAAAAGACAAGTCTATGGTAAAATCATAGAGGATTTTAGAGATATTTTTGAGATTTAATTAGAGCGCAGAAATAGCGGCATCAAGAAACTCTTCTTCTCTTGTATTGCCGTTATTAGTTGCTGTCTGACGCTGTGCCTCTAATTCTGTCCGGCTGGCGTTATCAAGATTAACTGCTCGTTC
Organism: Alphaproteobacteria bacterium; assembly: GCA_016778985.1. GTDB lineage: Bacteria > Pseudomonadota > Alphaproteobacteria > Puniceispirillales > UBA1172 > UBA12202. Next base: position 78,527 of record JADHOM010000002.1, read on the forward strand.
AGCCAGCACCGTGCACCTATCCTCAGTGACATCGACAATACCGCCATCAACCATGATACGGCCACTAACACTACCGTTTACATAGATTTCAACAACACCGCGTTTAAGGGTTGAGATGGTTGGGGCATGACGTGGCATGGCGCCAAAAAGCCCCATACTTCCCGGCACCACAACCATACTGGCATCTACTGCCATCATGATACGCGCCGGTGTAACCAATTCAAATGCAGTGGTTTCAGCCATGTTCCAACCCTGTTCTCAATCCCAATGATAACCTTATGCTGCCTCGGCGGTAAGTTTTTTACCTTTTTCAACAGCTTCCTCAATTGTGCCAACCATATAGAAAGCAGCTTCCGGCAGGTGATCATATTCACCATTAACAATGCCCTTAAAGCCTTTGATGGTATCTTCAAGTGAAACCAGCTTACCGGGTGAGCCGGTAAAGACTTCGGCGACATGGAACGGCTGTGACAAAAAGCGCTGTATCTTCCGCGCTCTGGCAACAACTAGCTTATCTTCTTCTGACAATTCATCCATGCCCAGAATAGCAATAATATCTTGCAAGGATTTATACTGCTGAAGAACTTCCTGGACTCTTCGCGCAACACCGTAATGTTCATCACCAACAATCCGTGGATCAAGCATTCTGGAGGTCGAATCGAGTGGGTCAACCGCAGGATAAATACCAAGTTCAGCAATCTGACGTGATAACACTGTTGTTGCATCAAGGTGAGCAAAAGACGTTGCTGGCGCTGGGTCAGTCAAGTCATCTGCAGGTACATAAATCGCCTGCACTGATGTGATAGATCCTTTACGAGTTGTGGTAATGCGCTCTTGCAGGGCGCCCATATCTGTCGCCAAAGTTGGCTGATATCCCACCGCAGATGGAATACGGCCAAGCAAAGCTGACACTTCTGAGCCGGCTTGCGTGAAGCGGAAAATGTTATCAACAAAGAACAGCACGTCCTGGCCTTCTTCGTCACGGAAATATTCGGCCAGCGTCAAGCCGGTTAGCGCAACCCGCGCCCGTGCCCCAGGAGGTTCATTCATCTGACCATAGACAAGAGCAGCCTTTGAGCCCTCGCCATCAGTTTTGATAACGCCGGATTCGACCATCTCATGATAAAGATCGTTACCTTCACGTGTCCGCTCACCAACACCGGCAAAAACCGAATAACCACCATGAGCTTTCGCGACGTTGTTAATGAGTTCCATAATAAGAACCGTTTTACCAACACCGGCACCACCAAACAGCCCGATCTTACCGCCTTTAGCATATGGTGCTAGAAGATCAACAACCTTGATCCCGGTCACCAGAATCTCAGCTTCTGTTGACTGATCAATATATTCAGGCGCCGGCCGATGAATGGGGAAAGTCAGCTTTGACTTAACTGGCTTACCTTCGTCCACAGGCTCACCCACAACATTAAGAATACGGCCAAGTGTTTCAGGCCCAACAGGGACACGAATTGGCTCACCTGTATCGACAACTTCCTGCCCACGAACCAACCCTTCAGTTGAGTCCATAGCAATACAGCGAACGGTTTGCTCGCCGAGATGCTGTGCTACTTCTAGCACAAGTCTCTGCCCATCATTATCGACATGAATGGCGTTAAGAATTGGTGGCAGTTTGCCATCAAATTCTACATCGACGACAGCGCCGATAATCTGTGTCAGTCTACCTTTTGCGTTATTGGCCATGATACGATGCTCCAGCTTGCAGTTAATCGGGTTACAGCGCTTCTGCCCCAGAAATAATTTCAATCAATTCAGTTGTAATAGCGGCCTGACGAGTCCGATTATAAACCATGGTCAGACGATCAATTAGATCACCGGCATTACGGGTTGCGTTATCCATTGCTGTCATCCGCGCTGCCAATTCACTGGCTGAGCTTTCAAGGATAGCTGCATAGATTTGTGTACTGAGGTTACGCGGCAATAAATCGGTCAGCACGCTTGCTTCATCTGGCTCATACTCATAAGGGGCTTTGCCCTCATTTTCTGCACCAGCCTCCGCCTCCTCATCAATAGTTACAGGAACCAGTGTGTCAATAGTCACTTCCTGTGAAATGGCAGAAACAAAACGGTTAAAGATGATCTGGCAACGGTCAAGTTGACCATTTTCAAGCCGATCAATAATGGCATCTGAGATGGTATCAATATCGGCAAAAGAGACAGACGTGCCTTGCACGCCCTCTTTACTGTCAACGATAATATCCGCAAACTCACGCTGTAAAGCATCCTTGGCTTTGCGGCCAACCATCAATAGATCAACGGTTTTACCGTCTGCTTTCAGCATCTCCACCTGACGCCGAGTCGCCCGAATAATGCTACCATTAAAGCCGCCACACAGCCCGCGATCAGCCGATACAACGATCAACAGCACCCGATTATCTTGGCCAGTTCCAGCCAATAATGCAGGCGCCGTTTCCGGTGATGCCTTGCTTGCAAGACTATTGATAATGGCTGACATGCGGGTTGAATATGGCCGTGAAGCCTCAGCGTTTTCTTGTGCCCGCCGCAATTTAGCCGCCGCCACCATTTTCATGGCAGAGGTGATCTTTTGCGTCGACTTAACGCTTTTGATCCGGTTCTTTAAATCTTTCAAATTGGCCATGGGGCAAAATCCTGATTATCAAAGAACCAAATTAGGCAAAGCTCTTGGCGAAACCATCAAGTTCAGCAACTAGCTTCTCTTTGGTATCGTCAGACACTGCTTTTTCGTCACGAATAATTTTTAGGACATTGGCACCAGCCCCGCGCATATGATTGAGGAAGCCTTCTTCAAAGCGGCCAACATCAGCGAGAGCTATTTTATCCAGATAGCCATTAACCCCGGCAAAGATAGATACAACCTGCTCTTCGATTGGCATTGGGGAATATTGCGGCTGTTTTAGCAATTCGGTCAAACGCGCACCACGATCAAGCAATTGTCTGGTTGAGGCGTCCATATCAGATGCAAACTGGGCAAAAGCCGCCATTTCACGATACTGCGCTAGTTCTAGTTTAATGGACCCTGCGACTTGTTTCATAGCCTTAACCTGCGCCGCTGATCCCACACGACTAACCGACAGGCCAACATTCACCGCTGGCCGAATACCTTGATAGAACAGATCAGTTTCAAGGAAAATCTGACCATCGGTAATCGAGATCACGTTGGTCGGAATAAACGCCGACACGTCACCACCTTGGGTTTCAATAACGGGCAGAGCAGTTAATGAACCTAACCCATTATCTTCGTTAAGCTTAGCTGCCCGTTCCAAGAGACGTGAGTGCAAATAGAAAACATCACCAGGATAGGCTTCACGACCTGGAGGACGACGAAGCAATAGTGACATCTGACGATAGGCAACAGCTTGCTTTGACAAATCATCATAAACGATAACAGCATGCATGCCATTATCGCGGAAATATTCACCCATCGCACAAGCGGTGTATGGGGCAATAAACTGAAGTGGGGCGGGGTCTGATGCTGTTGCTGCAACAACAATCGAGTATTCCATCGCGCCGTTTTCTTCGAGTGTGCGGACAATTTGCGCCACGGTTGAGCGTTTCTGGCCAACCGCTACATAAATACAAAAGAGCTTTTTGTTATCATCTTTACCAGCGGCATCATTGACAGATTTCTGATTGATAAAGGTATCGATGGCAATCGCTGTTTTACCTGTCTGTCTGTCACCAATGATAAGCTCACGCTGACCACGACCAATTGGGATAAGGCTATCAATAGCTTTAAGGCCAGTTTGCATAGGCTCATGCACGGATTTCCGGGGCATAATGCCAGGGGCTTTGACTTCCACACGGCGGCGACCGTCAGCCTCAATTGGGCCTTTCCCATCAATAGGGTTACCAAGACCATCAACGACCCGGCCAAGCAATCCCTTGCCTGTTGGAACGTCAACAATAGAACCTGTTCGGCGGACGATTGTGCCTTCGCTAATGTCACGGTCATCACCAAAGATCACGATACCAACATTATCGCTTTCAAGGTTCAGCGCCATGCCTTTGATGCCGCCATCAAACTCGACCATCTCACCAGCACGCACCTCATCGAGGCCGTATACTCTGGCAATACCGTCACCAACCGATAAAACTCGGCCAACTTCAGCAACTTCAGCTTCGCTGCCAAAGTTAGTAATCTGTTCTTTAATAATAGCTGAGATTTCAGCGGCGCGAATGTCCATTACCCAACACCCTTCATAGCGGCTTCAAGCCGGTTCAGTTTCGTTTTGATCGATGTATCAATCATGCGTGATCCGATACGTACCACTAATCCGCCAATCAAAGAAGGGTCAACAGAGGTTTCCAGAGCAATTTTATCACTCTTAGTCACATTTGCTATCGCTTCCATGACGTCTTTTTCATGTGACGCATCAAGAGGAACGGCCGAGATGACTTCTGCCGAAATCTCACCCCGACGTTTGGCCAGATCGGCCAAGAAAACAGTAATCATTTGAGGCAAAGCAAACAGCCGCCCATTTTGACAAATTGTTCCAATAAACTTAATCACCAGATCATCAGCCTCAGCTTTTTCAAGGACAGCCTTCATAATCTTAGCTTGATCATCACGGCTCATAGCCGAGGACATGATAACACTGCGCAAATCATCTGATTCGCTGATCATCGTTTCCATCTCTGCAAAATTACGGGCGACAATATCTATTTTGCCCATAGTATCAGCAAGCTCAAACAGAGCTTTAACGTAACGTTTGGCTAAACCAGCACTTGATGACATGGAGCGGTAATCCTCCGGCCAAATTGGTCAGCAATTGTTTAGATTAATATCATACAATTACTTAACCTGATTAATATCAGAACACTTGTTGAGATGGTTGCTATCATAGGAAAAACGCTAAAGCAAGATCAATGCGATGTTTTTAATCAATCAGCGGCAAAATGACCGATTTCTTTTGCTAAAAACGACAACATAAAGGCGGAAACACCTCTAAAAGAAACTGACCGGATCAATATCAACCTGACAACTGACGGCTGAAGGGATTGCTATCGCCGCCAACCATGATGTGATCACACGCTGCAAGTTCACATCACGTTCAGATTTTAGCAAGAATCGGACGCGATAATTTCGCCGCAATAAACGCAGGGGCGCGGGTGCAGGCCCCAATAACGTCACCCCATCGAAATTCGGCCAATGGTCAACCATTTGCCGTGCGATCAGCATTAAACGTGCCTCATCCCGACCTGACAGGATAACCGCCGCTAAACGTCCATATGGCGGCATTGCAGCGTCTTTGCGGGCGGCTTTCTCAGCCGCTATAAAGCCGTCCCTGTCATCATGGATCAAGCTTTGTAATACCATCGATTCTGGCATAGCGGTTTGCAGCAGAACCTTGCCCGGGCGTTCAGCACGGCCAGCTCGACCAGCAACTTGCGTCAGCAACTGCCAGCTTAGCTCACCGCCCCTTAAATCGGCTCCACCAAGCCCTAAATCCGCGTCAACCACCCCAACTAGGGTCAAATCCGGAAAATGATGCCCCTTAGCCACCATTTGCGTGCCAATAATGATATCAATCTCATCATTATGGACAGCATTGAAAAATTGTTCCGCCAAGGCTGGCGTGGTGATCACATCACTGGAAAATATCCCTTGCCGCGCCTCGGGAAAGCGAATGCTGACCTCCTCGGCTAGCCTTTCAACACCAGGGCCGCAGGGCATAATCATGCCTTCGGTCTTGCAACTTGGACAAATTGAGGGGAACTGGCTGTTATGGCCACAATGATGGCAGCGCAATTCACCTGCTGATTTATGGGTGACTAGCCAAGTCGAGCAATTCGGACAAACGATTCTTTCCCGACAAGATAAACATAATGACATCGGCGCATAGCCGCGGCGATTAAGAAATAACAGCGCTTGTTCTTTCTGTTCTAGCGCCTTGCTGATCGCATCAACCAAAGGTGGTGATAGCCAACGGCGGCGTTCGGCTGGCGTCTTGCTAAGATCAATCAAGGCCATATCTGGCATCCCTGCCGCCCCATAACGCGACATCAGCCTGATATGATGATATTTCCCCTGCTCCGCATTTACCAGCGATTCGAGTGATGGCGTTGCTGACGACAGGATGATCGGTATGTGGCTTAAATGGGCGCGCAAGACCGCCATATCACGCGCATGATAGCGGACGCCATCTTGCTGGCGAAAGCTTAGCTCATGCTCTTCATCAACAACAATTACCCCCGGATTTTTGAAGGGCAGGAATAAGGCAGACCTTGCCCCTGCCACAATCATCGGCACACCGCGAATAGCATCACGCCACACGGCACGGCGACGGCTATCGGTCAGCCCCGAATGCCATAACCTAGGGCGAAATCCAAACCGCTCATAGCAGCGTCTTTCAAAGGCTTGTGATAAGGCAATCTCAGGCAGCAAGATTAACGCCTGACGGCCAGCTTTCAAGGCCGCCGCCACGGCTTCAAAATAGACCTCGGTCTTGCCTGACCCTGTCACCCCATCAAGTAAAAAAGCGCTATACTGCTTTGCTGTGACCGCTTTGGCCAGGGTTTTTGCGGCGTCACTTTGCTCATCTGTCAGGCTTTTCAGACGGTCTTGGATTGTCATATGATCAGGCTGATTAGCGCTATGATCAGGCCTGATAGGCACCGCCGCCAGCAGACCATCATCACACATAGCTTTAATCGTGCTGGCTGTGGCGCCAGTCATAGCGCGGATCGCCGATAGTGTTTCCGGCAACTTACCAGCCAGTTCAGCAAGAATATTCTGCCGCCGTTCGGTTTTTGCCTGATCAGGTGAGGCAATCACATGATAGCCTATCGACAGCGCGTCATCTTTCAGCGCCGATGGCACAGAGCTTGCCATTTTCAGAACTAATCCGGGCTTTTCCAAATACCATTTTGCCACCCAGTCTAAAAATTGCTGCATGTCAGGGGTGAGACGATAATCAGCATGAAACAGCGACACTGTCTTTAATGTCATGCCAGCGCTAGCATCAGCCAGACCAATAACCAACCCAACAACCTGACGCTTGCCGAGTGGCGTTGCAACTAGCTGGCCAATATGCAATGGCGTATCACAGCGATAACTCAAAGCCCCATCCAGATGCGGTAATGCGGTTGCCGGAACAACTCTTATCGGCGTATTTTCTGGGATAATTCCTACGGCTTGTGGAGCATGAGATGACATCGCCGTTTTATTCCTTCACCTTATGTTTGTTTCAGCATGGTAGCAGGCTAGCACTTTCTGGAGTCTTGGGCTAATATGGATTAATAGCAATGACAAGTGCAAACTAACGCGCAACCTAAAGGATACTTAACGCATGAAACTTTTCCTTGATACCGCCAATATAGATGAGATTAAAGCCTTAAAAGATACAGGATTTGTTGATGGCGTGACGACGAACCCATCACTGATTGCTAAATCAGGGCGCAATCTTTTAGAAACTATTGCTGAGATTTGTGACTTGGTAGACGGCCCTGTTAGCGCCGAAGTGACGGCAACGGACGCTGATACCATGCTTAAAGAAGGGCTTAAACTCGCCGCTATTGCCAAAAATGTAGCGGTTAAAGTGCCATTAACCGAAGCCGGATTACTAACCTGTAAAGCGCTCAGTGATCAAGGCACTATGGTCAATGTGACGCTATGTTTTTCGGCCGCCCAGGCGTTACTAGCAGCGAAAGCAGGCGCGACATTTATCTCCCCCTTTGTTGGCCGGCTAGATGATATCGGCAGTGATGGCATGACATTGATTGAGGAAATTGTCACAATCTATGCCAATTATGGGATAGAGACAGAGGTGCTGGTGGCGTCAGTGCGCGGCGTTCAGCATGTTGTTGATGCCGCCATGTTAGGCGCTGATGTGGCGACTGTTCCACCGCAAGTTATCACCGCCATGTTCAAACATCCGCTTACCGATAAAGGGCTTGCCGCCTTTACTAGTGATTGGGAAAAAACCGGACAATCCATATTGTAAGGCCGGGGCGATATGCCCTGATTTAAGGATTGGGGGATTGAAGGATTAAGACATTAAGCAAGGCAACTGATGACAGATAAAGATAAGGCTAGAGTTATTGATCTTAACCATACGCTAACATTGAAAGCGCAAGAAGCCATGCGCGATATCAAACGGCAACATAAGATTCTGATCGAAAACAGCTTGGCAAATCGTGATGCTATCTTGCGGCTTTATCATGCTGATCTGATCTTGCTTGCCGCCATTAGCCAAGATGATATCACTACGGCTATTGCCAGCCATTTGCCTGAAATCCTTGATGTAGTGGCGGTACGACTGTTGGTTAGTCCTGATAGTGGCTTTGCTGCTCTAAGCCATGTTAGCGTCATAACAGCGGCTGAATTAAATAAACTAACGCGTGATAATGGAATGTTTTTAGGGCCGCTTAATTCCGCTCAACAAGCGGTATGTGATATGGTCAATATAGCCCATCCCAAAAGTGTTGCCTTTGTTCGCCTGCCCGAAGACCTGCCCGGGATAACGGGCGCGGCGCTGCTTATGCTCGCTGGCAAAGAGACCAATAGCTTTACTGCTAGTCATGGGACAGATTTACTAGAGCAGTTAGTCATGAAAATTGCTGTCGCCTTATTGGCACGGCCACAGGCCAGCCCAAACCGAAGATCATGACGGTAACATCTGTTCTCGATGTCTGGCTTGAATGGCTTGAACGGGAACGCCGATCTTCACCAAAAACATGTGAGGCTTATGCCCGTGATGTCAAAGTCTGGCTAGGCTTTCTTGATGATAGATCATGCCCCTTAGATCAATTTGACCGCCATCATGCGCGTGCCTTTCTTGGCTTTTTAGCTGATAAAAATATGGCGCCGACCAGCATTGCGCGCATGTTATCATCGATCAGAAACTATTATCGGTTTGCCATGCGTGAGCAATATGTTAGGGATATTGATCTTAGCCCCTTGAAAGCACCGAGGAGCAAAGCCCCGCTTCCTAAAAGCATTGCCGCACCAGATATCAAAGATATGTTCCGCTGCATTAAGGAGCTAGGCCAGCCAGCATGGATAGAGGCAAGAGATATCGCCGTTCTAACGCTGATCTATGGCACCGGCTTGCGGATTTCAGAGGCCTTGAGCCTGACCCGTGGTGATGCGCCATTTGGTGACTGGCTTCGGATTACTGGCAAAGGCGGCAAAATGCGTGATATTCCAGTGCTGAATATTGTCCGCGCCACAACCGATCACTGGCTATCCTTATCGCCTGCTAGTGATCACCCGAATGCCCCGCTTTTCATTGCTAATAGAGGTGGTGCCCTACATCCGCGCGCTGTTCAGCGGCTGGTGGAAACCTTGCGCTATCGCTTAGGCTTAGATCATCATACAACGCCCCATGCGTTGCGCCACGCCTTTGCCACGCATATGTTAGCAGGCGGCGGTGATTTGCGCGCTATCCAAGCATTATTAGGGCATGCCAGCCTCTCTACCACACAGCGCTATACCCATGTCGATGAGCGCGCATTAACCGATATTCACCACGCTACCCATCCACGGGCTCATCCACGGGCTAAATCCTGATCATTCTATAAATCATATTGTTTTTGATAATACTGGACTTTTGATAGTATCAGGCATTTGGCGTATATGGGCAGAATCTTAGATATGGATAGCGCGGCCATCAACCGCTAGCGCGGCTTCTTTGACCGCTTCATTTAAGGTCGGGTGACCATGACAGGTGCGGGCGATATCTTCGGATGAGGCGCCAAATGCCATCGCTGTTGAACATTCATGGATCAATGTTCCGGCATCATGGCCAATAATGTGAACCCCTAAGACGCGATCTGTTTTCGCATCGGCAAGGATTTTTACAAAGCCTTCATGGTGACCTGTTGCGCGCGCCCGGCTATTTGCCATAAACGGAAAAACCCCTTTATTATAGGATATTTCAGCATCTTTGAGTTGCTCTTCGGTTTTGCCTAAGGTCGCTATTTCGGGGTCAGTATAGACAATCCCCGGAACCAGATCATAATCAACATGGCCACTATGCCCGGCCATGATCTCAACCGCCGCGATACCATCTTCTTCGGCTTTATGGGCGAGCATGGGGCCGGCAATAACATCACCAACAGCAAAAATGCCGCTGACTGAGGTTTCAAAATCCTCATCAACATTTATCCGCCCACGTTCATCCAGCTCAACACCGAGCTGTTCTAGCCCTAACCCATCCATATAAGGGCGGCGGCCGACAGCGACCAAGACAATATCTGCGGTTAGCTTTTCGGTATCACCGCCATTTGACGGAACAATATTTAAAACAACGCCAGATTTATTCGCTTTAGCTGATTTAACAGCGGCATTAAGACGAAAGACAATGCCCTGCTTTTCCATAATCGTTTTGAACTTGCTGGCCAATTCAGCATCCATACCGGGCAGAATTCGCGGCAAGTATTCAACCACCTCCACCTCAGCACCCAAGCGCCGCCAAACCGTTGCCATTTCAAGCCCGATATAGCCGCCACCAATGACAATCATGCGCTTAGGCACTTTGGCCAAGGTCAACGCACCAGTCGAAGAAACAATCCGTTCCTCATCAATCGGGACATCTTTAAGCGTCTGAACCGCCGAGCCAGTAGCAATTAAAATACGCTCAGCAAGGAGCTGTTGCTGATCACCCGATGTGGCCGTAATGGTAATCGCTCCAGGGGCTGTAATTTCTGCCTTGCCTTCAATATGGGTGATTTTATTTTTCCGCATCAACAGCTTAATCCCATCCGTCAGACCAGCAACCACCTTATCTTTATTTGCCATCATCGCGGCCAGATCAAGCTTTGGCTTACCTGCCGAAATGCCAAGATCAGCTAATCCACCTGACGCCAGTTCAGCATATTTTTCTGAGCTATTGAGCAAAGCCTTTGACGGGATACAGCCAACATTAAGACAGGTTCCGCCAAGAGTTGAACGCATCTCAACAATCGTCACCCGCATCCCTAATTGGGCGGCACGGATAGCCGCAACATAACCAGCAGGGCCGCCACCAATAATAGCCAGTTCTGTTTTTTCTGCTTCACTCATGTTTTTCTCATTGCTTTCTAAAGGCCTATTAAGAGACGCTTAGGGTCTTCGATAGATTCCTTAATACGAACTAAGAACGACACCGCCTCACGGCCGTCAATAATGCGGTGATCATAGGATAAGGCCAAATACATCATCGGCTTAATGACAATGCTATCACCATCTTTACCAGAGACAACAACAGGCCGCTTTTGAATATTATGCATCCCCAAAATTCCACTTTGCGGGGGGTTCAGAATAGGCGTTGATAACATCGATCCATAAATGCCACCATTGGAAATGGTAAATGTCCCGTCAGACATATCCGCCATAGTGATTTTGCCTTGACGGGCTTTATCACCAAAGCTGTTTATTGTTGCTTCGGTTTCAGCAAAGCTCATCTGATCAGCGTCTTTTAGCACTGGCACAACCAGACCTTGCGGTGTCCCCACCGCAACCCCGATATTATAGTAGTTCTTATAGATGATATCATTACCGTGAATTTCCGCATTAACTGCCGGATAGTCCTTCAGCGCCTCAATCACCGCATGGACAAAAAAGCTCATGAAACCGAGCTTAACGCCATGGCGTTTCTCAAAACTGTCTTTATATTCAGCGCGAATATTGATCACTGCGCTCATATCCACCTCATTGAAGGTGGTCAGCATAGCCGCCGTATTCTGGGCTTCCTTGAGGCGCCGAGCGATGACTTGCCGTAATCGAGACATAGGCACACGTTCTTCTCGCGGATGATCCGAGCGTGGCTTAACCGAAATAGAAGCAGGTGCAGAAGCAGGTGCCGCTGGTGGTGATGCCGGTGATGATACAGATGAGGACGCTATCGCCGCCAAGACATCGGCTTTTGTCAAGCGGCCATCTTTACCAGTTGCTGTTATGCTATTGGCATCAAGATGGTTCTCATCAACCAGGCGTCGAACCGCAGGCGATAAAGGCATAGCGTTAGGGGCTGGAGTCGCCGCAACAGGAGCTGGTGCAGGAGCAGGTGCAGGTGTGGGAGTCGCCGCAACTGGTGCAGGAGCAGGAGTGGGAGTCGCCGCAACTGGTGCAGGAGCAGGTGCTGATGCCACTGATTTTTCACCTTCTGCGCCTTCTTCAACGATAGCCAGAACCGCATTAGCCTCAATGGTTTCGCCCTCACCCACCGACAGGCTGATAATTTTGCCGCTGACTGGTGATGGCACATCCAACGTCACCTTATCGGTTTCTAGTTCAGCCAGATTTTCATCTTTGCCAATATACTCACCAACGGTTTTTGTCCAGCGTGAGACGGTGGCTTCTGTCACTGATTCGCCAAGTGTAGGAACTTTAATTTCCAAGCTCATGGATTTGCCTTTCTCATTGCTAACCCTAATCGTTATTCTGCGACAAACCGAACACCAATAGCATCCAGATCAAGCGCATCATTCACGAGTTTCTGCTGTTCTTTCTGATGTCTGGACAGGCTACCTGTTGCTGGCGATGCCGCCGCATCACGGCCAACATATACTGGCCTTGTATGCTTATTGCCAATAGTTAAAAGGAGGTTTTCTAGGCGTGGATCAATAAAATCCCAAGCCCCCATATTCATTGGCTCTTCCTGACACCAAACAATTTGCGCCTCTGTTGCCGCCGTAAATACTCGTGTTAATGGCCCTTTGGGAAACGGATAAAGCTGCTCCACTCGGACAATAGCGATATCAGTAATGCCGCGCTTTTGTCTTTCATCAATGAGATCATAATAGACCTTACCCGAACAGAGAACAATTCGTTTTGGCGATGCGCTGATCGTTTTATCGTGTTCTTCAATGACGCGATGAAAGGACGATCCATCAAGAAAATCATCAATGCTAGACACGCATGCCTTATGCCGGAGCAGGGATTTAGGGGTCATAACAATCAGCGGTTTACGGAAGTCACGCCGCACCTGACGTCTTAAGGCATGAAAATAATTGGCTGGCGTCGTACAGTTAACAACCTGCATATTGTCTTCGGCACATAGTTGCAGATAGCGTTCCAGTCGTGCTGACGAATGTTCAGGGCCTTGGCCCTCATGACCGTGCGGCAGCAACATCACCAGACCACTCATGCGGAGCCATTTAGCCTCACCTGATGAAATGAACTGATCAACAACAACCTGCGCGCCATTGGCAAAATCACCAAACTGCGCTTCCCACATCACCAGCGCATTTGGTTCGGCCTGACTAAATCCGTAATCAAATCCGAGAACAGAGGCTTCTGATAACGGCGAGTCAATGACCTCAAATGTGGATTGATCAGGAGCAATATGATGGAGAGGGGTGTAGCGCTCATTTGTATCTTGATCAACAAATACAGCATGCCGCTGTGAGAATGTTCCTCGGCATGAATCCTGACCAGACAGCCGCACCATATTGCCCTCAAGCAAAAGCGTGCCAAAGGCCAGATGCTCAGCCGTCGCCCAGTCTATGTTTTCACCTGATGAGATGGCTTTTTTACGCGTCTCAATCACACGCTTCAGCTTAGAGTTAATGGATAAGCCATCAGGTATTGTTGTCATCGCGCCAGCAACACGGTCAATAGCATCTTTAGCCACCGAGGTTGAACCGCGTCTATCATCCCCATGAGCGGTGCGAAGGCCTGACCACTTGCCTTCTAACCAGTCTGCTTTATTGGGTTTATAATTTGTGCCCGCCTCAAACTCTTCCTCTAAATGCGCGAGATGATCATCAACAATCTGCTGCGTTTCTTCTGCTGTCATCTCACCTTCGGCAATCAGCTGATCTGCATACATTTTTCGCACAGATGGATGGGCAGCGATTTTCTGATACATTTTAGGCTGCGTGAACATCGGCTCATCGCCTTCATTGTGACCAAAGCGGCGATAACAGATCATATCAATGACAACATCTGTTTTAAACTTCTGCCTGAACTCTGTTGCGATTCGCGCGACATGTACCACCGCCTCAACATCATCGGTATTCACATGAAAGATTGGTGACATAACCATCTTGGCGACATCTGTTGGATAAGGTGATGAGCGGGAATATGCCGGATCAGTCGTGAAGCCAATCTGGTTATTAACAATAATATGCATGGTGCCGCCTGTGCGATAGCCGCGCAAAGCCGAAAAGGCGAAGGTTTCAGCAACAATACCCTGACCAGCAAATGCCGCATCACCATGAATGAGGAGCCCCATTACTTTAGTGCCATCACTGTCTTGCTGTTGTTTCTGCTTGGCGCGTGTGCGGCCAACAACAACCGGATTAACGACCTCAAGATGTGATGGGTTTGCGTTAAGGGTCAGATGTATTTCTTTGTCATCAAAACTGCGATCTGATGAGGCACCCATATGGTATTTCACATCACCTGAGCCGCCAACATCTTCGGGATTGGCGGGATTACCTAAAAACTCAGAGATAATGGCACGGAAAGGCTTGCTAAGAACATTATGCAAAACATTGAGCCGACCCCGATGTGACATCCCAATGACAACCTCTTGCAAGTTTAATTGAGAGCCACGTTTAAGTATCTGTTCGAGTGCCGGAATAATCGCCTCACCTCCATCAAGACCAAAGCGCTTTGTGCCAACATATTTCTTATGTAGAAATTGCTCAAAGTTTTCAGCCGAGACGAGGCGTTCATAAATAGTTTTCTTACCAAAGCTAGTGAACTCTGTGTGGTTTCGAATAGCTTCCATACGCTCTTGTATCCAGGATTTTTGTTCAGGGTCCTGAATATGCATGAACTCAACACCAATGGTGCCGCAATAGGTTTCTCTGACAATATCAAGGATTTGCCGCAAAGTTGCGACTTCCAACCCCAGCACATAATTAATAAAAATGGGGCGATCCATATCATCATCGGTAAAGCCATAGGTTTCTGGATCAAGTTCAGGGTGATAAGTTTTTTCAACCAGATTTAGAGGATCAAGTGAGGCTTGTAGGTGACCGCGAATACGAAAGGCGCGGATCAGCATAATGGCCTTAATGGAATCCATTGTTGCGGCGCGAATATCAATAGAAGTGACAGCAGAGGATAGATGGCTGTTGCTATTATTGTCGCTGGCGCCAGCATCAGCGGCATTGATCACGGCACTGCCATCTAATCCCCAAGATGGCCGGCGTTCGATATCATTACCAGAGCCGACTTCGGTTAGACGGTTAAGACGTTCAAACCAGCGCGCCCATTCCTGATCAATGGCAAGCGGATTCTGGCGCCACTTCTGTTGCAACTGAGCGATATATACGGCATTCGCACCTGATAAGAACTCCTGATCCGATTCTGAATAGACATTCGAGTCGTGGTCTCTATCGTGGCCTTTATCTTGGCCTTTATCTTGGCCTTTATCTTGGGTGGGGTCCTCCATAGGGGTCCTCTATTGATGCTAGCGTTTTCATTTCATTTATTTGTTAGCCCGAACATTTTCGACGACTTCAACCAGCGAACGAACCGCCGCGACCGAATGATCAAACATAGATTTTTCGTCATCATTAAGAGCAATCTCAACGATTTTTTCAACACCACCAGCGCCCAGAACAACCGGGACACCAACATATAATCCGTCTAATCCATAGGCACCATTTACATAAGCTGCACATGGCAGAATACGTTTTTTATCCTTCAGATAGGCTTCTGCCATATCAATAGCTGATGAGGCCGGTGCATAAAACGCTGAACCAGTTTTCAAGAGACCAACAATCTCAGCCCCGCCATCACGCGTCCGCTGAACAATCTGATCAATCTTTGCTTGAGTGCTCCACCCCATCGCCACCAGATCAGGAACAGGAATACCAGCAACGGTTGAGTAGCGAACCAGCGGCACCATGCTGTCACCATGACCACCAAGGACAAAGGCATTAACATCTTCAACAGAAACCCCAAACTCCTCAGCCAAGAAATAACAGAAGCGCGCGCTATCAAGAACACCAGCCATGCCAACAACTTTTTCTGTGGGTAATCCAGAGGCTTTTTGCAAAACGCCAACCATAGCATCAAGCGGATTAGTAATGCAGATGACAAAAGCATTTGGACAATGCGCCTTAATACCGGCACCAACCTGTTCCATGACGCCGGTATTGATACCGACTAAATCATCACGGCTCATGCCAGGCTTACGAGCAACCCCTGCTGTCACAATAACTACATCGGCACCAGCTAGGTCAGCATAATCCTGACTGCCTGTGATATTCGCATTAAATCCTTCGACAGGGCTGGCCTCAACCAAATCAAGGGCTTTGCCTTGCGGGATACCTTCCATGATGTCGAATAAAACGATATCACCCAGTTCTTTGATACCAGCCAATAATGCTAGAGTTCCGCCAATATTTCCCGCACCAATAAGCCCAATCTTATGCCTTGCCATGAAACCCCCTTATGTAATCGCCCCTGCACATGAAAAACTGCTTTTGGAAACCAATTACGCTATCACAACTTTTTGAAAAACTGATGCAGGCAACCTGCACCATAATACCCATAACAATAGTCAATCCTCATAGGATACGCAACAAAAACACAACACCATCACTCAGATAACTTACCTATTAAACGCCTATCATTTGGTATAGGCAAGTCTTGTCATTTCTGTCAGCCTTGAAACTGTTCGCGGAAACTCGCCTTGCCATTGGCTGCCCTGATAGAGCTGATTGATATCACAATCAGCCGACGCGATTAAAAACCGCTTACGGTCATAAAACGCATCGACAAGCCATATCAATCGCCGCGTCTCATTCTGCAACGCATCGGATAGTGACGGAATATTCTGGATCAATAATCCGGCGAAGCGTTCCGCCAGCACCAAATAATCAGCCGCCGCCAGAGGCACCCCGCATATATCATCAAAGCCGATCATGCCAACCCCATTAGCTGCGTCAGGGATGATAATCTCGCGGCCACCAATCATCACCTTTAAAGGTTGCCGTTTAGCGCCACCTGTGAGCTGCTCCATCGCCATTGCCATCGCCGTTTCGGCATGGCTATCAAGCGGAAAATACCATCCCGGAATCTCTGCTAGCAGGCGTTGCCGCCAATCCGTATTGCCGCTAATCTCAATAACATCATTATAGGTTTTGAGAGCCTCAATAAATGGTAAAAACCGCTCACGTTGCAGGCCATCAAGATAGAGATCATCAGGATGTCGATTTGACGTCACCACCAACACTCCACCGCGGCGCATATAGCCATCCATAACCCGCGCAATGATCATGGCATCGGCGATATCTCTGACCTCCATCTCATCAAAACAGACAACATCAGCGCCTTTAGTTATTTGCGCCATGACCTGCCCTGTTGGATCAGATTTGCCTTGCGCCCGTTGTTTATGAACAATGGCGTGAACAGCTCGCATAAAATCATGAAAATGAAATCGGCACACATCAATATCACGGTGCTTATTGGCATGCTTGACAAACATATCCATCAACATGGATTTTCCACGGCCAACACCGCCCCAAAGATAAAGCCCTTTAATGGCTGATTTTTTTCGGCTAAATCTGAAAAACCTGCCTTGCTTCGCAGCTATGAGGGTATCAAGCAGGTGATCCAAGCGCTCGGCTATCTCGCGCTGTGCCTTATCTTCGGTCAGGCTGCCGGTGCTGATGCGGCAGTCTAAATCATCTGATAATAATGCTGTCATAAGGCTAGTTCTAAATCACCGCCGAAGTTTTGACAATCATGATCCCAATTTTGCATTATTAGAAAAAAATTACATAGATTAACGGTTTTTTAACTTCTCTTTGATAGGATTCTCACAATGTAATTTTTAATTGGAAAATGTGTTATGATTGATCCTATTATAAAGCAACAGTTGCAAAAATCGCCTCAGGCTCTACAAGAAAACGTTAACCATATTAGTATGTCGATGATGGAACGGCTACGTTTCCGCGTCGGTTTACTATCTAAAGATGCCCTGCAGAGCGATATTAGTAATCAGATTAAACGCAATACATACCCGATGACATTAGTGACCCCAATAACCGGCAAACCTGTTCTCGCCAATGCTAATGATCTGCATCCATCTATGGCGCTAAGTTTACTTACAGGGGCAATCGGGCATCCGTTTTATTTATTGGCGTGCCGCTTGATAAAACCCTATGACACGGTTTTGGAAGTTGGCGGCACACACCTCGATTTAGCGTTTCACACAGCCCTGAAAACAAGTCCAGTGGGCTATCATTATTCAGGTGATCTGGATAATGCAAATTCACCTAAAATTAAAAAAATAGCTGAGCTTAATCATCTTCATTTTAAGGTTTTGCCTGATTAGAATGAGGCGACAGAGGATATATTTAATCAAATCCAGATGCGGCTTTATACCGTTATTCTCATTAATCGATTGGAAACAGCTTTCCGCTTGGCTGATGCCACGATCCCCTTAGCATTACGGCATATCATTATCAAGACTAATGAAATGACACCAGAGGTGAGGCAGGATCTGTTACACCAATTTGAAATTAACAATTTTGTAAAGCAATCTGAGAATGAAGACGCGATCCATGTCATGCGAATTCGCAAGCAATAAGCATGTCATAATCCCTATTAGATGTGATCTCTATGTGATGTTGTCTATCCGCGCCTAAAATGGCGGCACTTATGCCGCAACGATATCTGCCCATTTCATTAACGCTTTTTTATAAAAGCGTTAATGGCGTTCAAGCTGAAGCTTTTTAATTTTGGCGATGGCTTTACCGGGGTTAAGACCTTTCGGGCATGTCTTGGTGCAATTCATAATAGTATGGCACCGATATAAACGGAACGGGTCTTCTAACGCATCAAGGCGTTCACCAGTGCTTTCATCGCGGCTATCAGCTATCCATCGATAGGCTTGCAAGAGCACCGCAGGGCCGAGATATTTATCGCCATTCCACCAATAGCTTGGGCATGCCGTCGTACAGCTAAAGCATAATACACATTCCCACATTCCATCCAGCTCTTCACGCTCTTTCGGGCTTTGCAATCTTTCGCCATTTTCAGGCGCCGGCGTATCGGTTTTGAGCCAAGGTTCAATCGATTGCAGCTGCGCGTAAGCATGGCTTAAATCAGGCACTAAATCTTTGATCACTGGCATATGAGGCAATGGCGTAACCGTGACATCGCCTTTGACCTCATCAATGGGCTTTAGGCAGGCAAGCGTATTTGTGCCATCAATATTCATTGAACAAGACCCACAAATCCCCTCGCGGCATGACCGTCTGAACGTCACCGTCTGGTCTTGCTCACCCTTAATCTTAATCAAAGCATCAAGCACCATAGGGCCACATTCATCGAGATCAATGGTATAGCTATCCATGCGTGGATTATCCTCATCATCAGGTGACCAGCGATAAACATGAAATGTTTTTGTCCGCTCAGCGCCTTCGGGTGATGGATGGATTTTACCCTTTTTTACTTTTGAGTGTTGCGGCAGTGTAAACTCAGCCATAAGACCTATCCTTATCGATTAATAGACACGAGCAACAGGTGGGATGCTCTCCACCTCATTGGTTAGTGTGGTTAACGCAACAGACCGATAATCAACGCGTGATTTATTATTTTCATCAAGCCACATCACCGTGTGCTTCATCCAATTTTTATCATCACGGTCGGGGAAATCTTCATGCGCATGGGCGCCACGTGATTCGGTTCTATTTTCGGCTGACCGCATGGTCACAAGAGCTTGGCTCATCAAATTATCAAGCTCAAGCGCTTCGATCAAATCTGTGTTCCAAATCAGCGAGTTATCTTGGACACTCATATCCTGAATACCGGCGGCAACATTATCCATTTTTTCAACGCCATCGGTGAGTGACTGGCTTGACCGGAAAACAGCGGCATGACGCTGCATCGCATGCTGCATCTGTAATCTGATATCAGCGGTCGAGGTTTTGCCCTTAGCATGGCGGATACGATCAAAACGCTGAAGCGCCTTGTCTGTTGCTTTCGCAGGAATAGGCGCGTGTGTAGCCCCTGAAACAACGGTTTCAGCCGCCCGATACGCTGCCGCCCGACCAAACACAACAATATCCAAGAGTGAGTTTGTGCCCAACCGATTGGCACCATGGACAGATACGCATGCCGCCTCTCCAATGGCCATCAACCCGGGAACAACAGCGTTTTCATCTGACTTGTTCGGGGATAGAACTTCACCATGATAATTGGTCGGTATACCGCCCATATTGTAATGCACGGTCGGCAGAACCGGAATAGGGTCACGGGTGATATCAATACCGCAGAAAATCCGTGCCGTTTCGGTAATCCCCGGGAGCCGTTCATGCAATGTAGCAGGGTCAACATGTTCAAGATGCAACATGATATGATCTTTATTCGGGCCAACTCCACGGCCTTCGTTAATCTCAACCGTCATAGCACGGCTAACCACATCACGGCTGGCCAAATCTTTACTGGTCGGGGCATAGCGTTCCATAAAACGCTCACCTTCAGAGTTCGTTAAGTATCCACCCTCACCTCTAGCGCCTTCAGTGATGAGAACACCAGCTCCATAAACTCCTGTGGGATGAAACTGAACAAACTCCATATCCTGAAGCGGTAGTCCTGCCCGCAATGCCATCGCATTACCATCACCAGTGCAGGTATGAGCAGATGTACAAGAAAAATAGACCCGGCCATAACCGCCCGTTGCCAGCACGACACGATGCGCATTGAAACGGTGCAGCGTCCCATCATCTAACCGCAATGCCAGCATTCCACGACACACTCCATCATCATCCATGAGCAGATCAAGCGCATAATATTCAATGAAAAATTCAGCGTCATGTTTCAGACATTGCTGATATAAGGTATGCAGGATTGCATGGCCTGTTCGGTCCGCCGCCGCACAGGCACGGCGCGCCTGTGATTTTCCATAATCAACGGTATGGCCACCAAATGGCCGCTGAAAAATCTTACCTGTATCGGTGCGTGAGAAAGGCACGCCATAATGCTCAAGCTCAATCACCGAAGGAATAGCGTTCCGGCACATATATTCAATCGCATCCTGATCACCAAGCCAGTCTGAGCCTTTTACTGTGTCATACATATGATAGCGCCAGCTATCGCCTTGCCCCATATTATCTAGCGCCGCACCAATACCGCCCTGTGCTGCTACCGTATGACTGCGTGTTGGAAACACTTTCGTCACACATGCTGTTTTCAATCCAGATGTTACCATACCAAGTGTTGCTCTTAATCCAGCACCACCAGCGCCAACAACGACGACATCAAAATAGTGGTCGGTAATTTCATAGGAAGGCATGTCAGACTCCGTTTGCCAAGGTAATGAGTAGAATACTGTATATCGACATGACAGCAAATGCTGTCATAACCATTTTAGTGAAAGCTAATGTGAGAATTCGTCTTGTCTTTGTTGATATGTAGTCTTCTATAACAACTTGCAACCCCAGGCTAGCATGATAAAAGCCAACAGCAAGCAATAAAATCATAGCAACACTGTTAAAAGGGTGTTGTATCCATGCTCTTGCCGTATTGAGATCAGCATCGGCAAGCATGATAAAGCTGATCAGACAATAGAGAACCAACGGGATCATACCCATTGCTGTTAATCGCTGAAGCCACCAATGTGAGACGCCTGACCGGGAAGAGCCTAGCCCTTTTGCACGGCCAAGTGGTGAACGTAGCGATGGTGAAGATATTTTGCTCATCCTATCCCCTTAAGCCAGAAACAGCATATAAATGCCAGCAAGCGAAGATAACCCTGTGAAAGCCATAACAATATAGCCGCCACGGTAAACGCCCTCAAGTGACAGCCCAATTCCAAAATCCCAGAATAAATGGCGAATACCATTGGCTAAATGATAGCTCACCGCCGCAAAAAATCCGAGCAGAACGAGCCGCCCTAGAACATGTTGCGCCACGCCTTGCACCATCTGATAATAATCACCGCCATAGGCAAGTGCAACTAGCCACCAAACAAGGAAAATTGATCCTGTGGCCAGGGCAATGCCAGAAAGCCTATGCGATATCGACATCATCGACGTTAATTGGGGTCGATAAATCATCAAATGCGGTGATAATGGTCTTTTTGCTGTCATGTAACCTCTGATTTATTGTTTGGGGCTGCCTGATTAGTGAAGCCTATCCAATATGTATTAAATTAATGTAATAGATTAGTATAATAATTTGAAATACCAAAATCTTGTTATTTTTAATATCATAATGCTTTACCCTAGCGGTCGTCAATAACGCTAGAAGACGAAAAGGTCGCATGTCATCTGAATTGGATAACTCAGAAAATAAGCATATATTAATTTCCACACATCATGCCTTATTATGCGGAATAATATGAAAACCATTCTATCTATTCAATCACAAGTCAGTTTTGGTGCTGTTGGAAACACATTGGCGACGATGGTTGCTCATACCATGGATGTTGATATCGCTGCTATCAATACAATCAACCTAGTTGCCCATCCTGGCTATGGTTTGCGCGCTGGTGGGGCAACCAATGATGCTGATATGGAAGCCATCTTATCGGCGGTTGGGACACTTGATCTATGGGATCGCATTGGCATGGTAGCAACCGGTTATATGGCGAAACAGTCACAAGTTTTATTGACCCAAAATGCCATTAATCAGGGCAAAGATCAGCGTCAACACCCTATGCCAATACTGGTTGATCCCGCCTTTGGAGATCATGGTCGCCATTACAATGATACCGCCATCGCCTATGCTATTCAGCGCCATTTGCTGCCGCTTGCCGATATCATCACGCCCAACCGATTTGAGGCCAGCTTTCTTAGCGGCATTGATATATTTAATGCCTCATCAGCGGCGACCGCTGGGCGTGAGATTTTAGCGGCATATCCTGATATGCAGGTTGTTATTATCACCGGAATTATCAGTGATGAGAATTGCCTCGATATGCTGATTACGCACGATAATATCAGCGAACATATCGCGGCCAAGCTAACCCATAATAAAAATGGCTTTGCGGGTGGCGGTGATCTGTTTGCATCACTGTTATCGGGATATCTGATCAAAGGCCATCATATTGATCAGGCGTTTACGGAAACCGCCCGCCAAGCCAGCCTTATCCTCAGCGATTTAGATACGCGCAAAGAGAAAGATATCACCAGACAGGCGATTGCTAGTGGTTTGGTTTGAGCAAGCAGAAATGATAATGCCAGTAATTATAACCCGTGGCGCAAACATTCTTCGGCGATCTGAACAGAGTTCAATGCCGCCCCTTTACGCAGATTGTCTGACACACACCAGAACACCAAGCCATTAGCCACGGTTTTATCACGGCGCAAGCGCGAGATATATACCGCATCTTCGCCAGCCGCTTCTTTCGGCGTGACATAGCCTTCGTCAGCGCGAAAATCAATCACCGCCACACCTTCGGCTTCGCGCAAAATATCTCTGGCGGCATCTTCATCAATAGGTTTCTGGCATTCGATAAACACCGATTCGCTGTGGCCGATAAAGACAGGAACACGCACACATTGGGCAACAACCTCAATTGCGGGATCGAGAATCTTTTTGGTCTCAACCTCCATTTTCCATTCTTCTTTAGTAAAGCCATCATCCATAAACACATCAATATGGGGGATAACATTAAAGGCGATCTCTTTGGTAAAGTTTTGCGGCTTTTTGAAATCATTGACATAGACGCCGCGCGTTTGTTCAAATAATTCATCCATCGCCGGACTACCTGCCCCGGACACCGCCTGATAGGTTGAAACAACTACACGCGAAATGCCAAAGGCTTCATGCAGTGGCTTTAGGGCAATAACCATCTGAGCAGTAGAACAGTTTGGATTAGCAATTATATTGCGGCGATCTTGATTTTTGAAATATGGCGCTAGCACATGGCCATTGACCTCAGGCACAATTAAGGGCACATCCTCATCCATCCGAAAAGCCGACGAATTATCAATCACAACACAGCCTGCGGCCCCTGCCTTGGGGCCTAGATTTTTTGCCAGATCAGAGCCCGCAGAAAATAGGGCGACATCAGCATTGGCAAAATCAAAACCCTCGACAGATTGCACCGTCAAAATATCATCTTCGCCGTAGCTTATCTCTTTGCCGACCGAGTTTTTGGACGCTAAGGCAAAGACTTTATCTGCTGGAAACTCACGCTCAGCCAGTGTTTTTATCATTTCGCGGCCAACCGCACCAGTGGCGCCAACAACAGCAACATTATAGCCCATTTTTCGTCCTATCTTGCTAAATGATCAAGGGCGCTAATGACTTCAGCGACCATCCCATCAGTACCTGTTTCGGTTGCACCAGGTGCCATGATATCGCCTGTCCGCTTACCACTATCTAGCGCTTTTTCAACAGCTTTTTCAACCAGATCAGCATCTTCACCCATATCAAATGAATAGCGAAGCATCATGGCAAAGCTCAGCAATTGTGCTAATGGGTTGGCAATGCCCTTACCAGCAATATCAGGTGCTGATCCATGAACCGGCTCATAAAACGAACGGCGGACACCAGTATCCGGATCAACATCACCAAGCGAGGCAGATGGCAACATACCAAGCGAGCCAGTTAGCATCGCCGCACAATCCGACAATAAATCACCAAACAGATTATCAGTCACAATTACATCAAATTGCTTAGGCTGGCGAACAAGCTGCATGGCGCAATTATCAGCATACATATTTTCATAATCCAGCTCTTGTCCTTCGGCAGCATGAAGCGCTGTCATAGTCTCCCGCCAGAGAACGCCGGAATGCATGACATTAGCCTTTTCGACACTGGTAATTTTTTGATTGCGCTTGCGGGCTAGATCAAAGGCTACCCGGCCAATCCGTTCAATTTCTGGAACCGAATAAAGATTGGTATCATACGCACATACAACACCATCACGTTCTTCGCGGCCCCGCGGTTCAGCAAAATATGTGCCGCCTGTCAGCTCCCGCACGATCATAATATCAAGCCCTGAGATAACCTCTTCTTTGAGCGTTGAGGACGCGACCAATGGCGGAAACACTAACGCTGGTCTTAAATTAGCATAGAGATCAAGCTCTTTCCGCATCCGCAATAGCCCGCGCTCAGGTTTGAGCTCAAATGGCAGGTTATCATAGCGGTGATCACCAGCCGCACCAAACAGCACCGCATCACATGCCATGACATCAGCCATGGTTTCATCGGTGATTGGCTCTCCATATTTTTCATAGGAAACGCCGCCACATAGACCATGCATGGTATCAAATGAAAATGACCGATACTTAGCTAGCCAATCAGCGACTTTCATGGTTGCGTCCATGACTTCGGGGCCAATGCCATCACCAGGCATGATCATAATCTTACGGTTGCTCATTTCTAAATCCTCAATTGCTTAAATCATTGGGCTTAATGGTACATGGCTTGACCAAATAAAACCAATTTATTACCAAACTATAACTTGTAATATAACCTATACTATAACCAAGGGTGGGTCGTTTTGCGCCCCTCAGCATAGGTGCTAATTTTTTCGGCTTTACCCATGGTCAGACCAATATCATCTAGTCCATCCAGCAGACATTGCTTCCGAAACGGATCAATATCAAATGTGATATCAGCACCGTTTGGACGGTGGATCACTTGATTAGGCAAATCAATATCCAGCTCAGGGTTATCCGGGTCTTTGGCATCGGCTAATAATGCTTCGCGTTCGGCTGGCGATACTACAATCGGCAAGATACCGTTCTTAAAACAGTTATTATAAAAAATATCGGCAAAGCTAGTTGAAATAACAGCTTTGACGCCAAAATCTTGTAATGCCCAAGGCGCATGTTCCCGACTTGAGCCACAGCCGAAATTATCGCCCGCAACAAGAATACTGGCAGACCGATAGACCGGCTGATTAAGGATGAAGTCAGGATTTTCTGAGCCATCTGTATTGTAGCGCATCTCATCAAACAGATTGACCCCAAGCCCTGTCCGCTTGATGGTTTTGAGAAACTGCTTCGGGATAATCATATCAGTGTCGATATTCATGATATCCAGAGGCGCGGCAATGCCCTTATGGGTATGAAATTGCTGCATCTATTTTTCCCTTCCTATATCTTCCTATATTAGGCCTAGCTGATATTAGAGCGATCTGACATCGGTCAAATGACCAGTCACTGCCGCCGCCACAGCCATTTCTGGGCTCACCAGATGAGTTCTGCCGCCGCGTCCCTGACGCCCTTCAAAATTACGATTTGAGGTTGAGGCACAGCGCTCACCCTCACTTAGCCTATCCGCATTCATGGCAAGGCACATGGAACATCCGGCCTCACGCCAATCAAAGCCAGCATCAATAAAGATATCGGCGAGACCTTCTTCTTCGGCCTGTTTTTTCACCAATCCAGACCCCGGCACAATCATCGCCCGAACAGATGCGGCTACCTTGCGGCCCTTAGCAATTTCAGCTGCCGCCCGCAGGTCCTCAATCCGGCTGTTTGTGCATGATCCAATAAATACGGTATCGATGGTAATATCCTCAATTTTCATGCCAGCTTTCAGCCCCATATAATCAAGAGAGCGTTTAATTTTAGCCTGCCGTGCAGGGTCTTTTTCTTTGGCTGGATCAGGAACAAAACCGTTAATTGGCGCGGCATCTTCGGGGCTTGTTCCCCATGTTACCGTTGGGATGATATCATCCGCCTTAATCACAACCTCACGATCATAATGCGCACCCTCATCCGATGCTAGGCTAGACCACCATTCCACGGCCTTATCCCACATAGCACCAGATGGCGCCATCGGCTTACCTTTCAGATAAGCAAAGGTAATTTCATCAGGGGCAATCATGCCTGCCCGCGCGCCTGCTTCGATAGACATATTACAAATGGTCATGCGGCCTTCCATGCTAAGCCCGCGGATAGCCTCACCAGCATATTCGATAACATGACCAGTGCCGCCAGCAGTACCAATCTGACCAATAATGGCCAAAATAACATCCTTAGCTGTCACCCCAGAACGCAGCGCGCCATCAACTGTGATACGCATATTTTTCGCCGGCTGTTGGATCAAGGTTTGTGTCGCCAGCACATGTTCAACCTCTGACGTGCCGATACCAAAGGCGAGCGCCCCAAAGGCCCCATGCGTGGCGGTATGTGAATCGCCGCAAACAATCGTCATGCCGGGCTGTGTGAAGCCTTGTTCAGGGCCAATGACATGGACAATACCTTGGCGGATATCATCCATAGCAAAATATGGAACACCAAAGTCTTTTGCATTTTTTTCTAATGCTTCAATCTGAATGCGCGATTCCTCATCTGTGATGCCTTTTGAGCGGTCACTAGTTGGGATATTATGGTCGGCAACGGCAAGGGTGCGCTCTGGATTAGCGACTTTGCGATTGGCTTGGCGCAATCCTTCAAAGGCTTGCGGGCTTGTCACCTCATGGACGAGATGACGATCAATATAAATCAGACAAGAGCCATCATCGTCACGATGGATGAGATGCGTATCCCAAATTTTATCAAAAAGTGTTTTCGGTCCTGACATTTCTCTCTCCAACAATATTTCAAGCATTATGTCTGGCGGTCAGGTGACCCGTCAACATGGTAATGCCTGTTGTAAGTAAAGAGGGTCAGCGGAGACCGCCTAGAATTAGGCAGTGGCGGAAGTATTAGTCTCTGTGGTGGTTGCCTTATTGCGATCGCGTGTGCTTTCAACAATACGAGCAGCCTTACCAGTACGGCCACGCAGGTAATATAGTTTAGCGCGGCGAACTTTACCACGACGAATAACCGTGATGGCCGAGATACGAGGTGAATAAAGCGGGAAGATACGCTCAACGCCTTCACCATAAGAAATCTTGCGAACAGTGAATGAGGAATTGATGCCATCAGATTTGCGCGCAATGCAAACCCCTTCAAAGGCCTGAATACGTTCGCGCGTACCCTCAACAACCTTAACATCAACACGGATAGTATCACCTGCACCAAACGCTGGAATATCGCGCTGAGCTAAGGTTTTTTCCATTTCTTTTTGGCCAATTTGGTCAAGAATATTCATGACACATTCTCCACATCATGGGCAGCCGCATATGGCGCCATCAATTCATACATCATTCGCTATCCGTTTGGATTGTGGTCATATAGCACCACTTCCCTTATATGTCACGCTATTTTAACGGTTTTTAATCAATGTTTTTATTCATATCTTGGGAAAGGCACCATTTTTGCCATAAATCCTGACGCCTCTCACGGGTAATTGCTTTGGCTTGATTGTGCCGCCAGTCAGCGATACGGCCATGATCTCCACTTAACAAGATATCTGGCACAGCTGTTCCCGCCCATTGACGAGGATGTGTATATAAAGGATGTTCCAGCAGACCGTCTTCAAAACTATCTTGTTGGTGGGCGTCTGAATTGCCCATCACGCCGGGCAATAATCTGACCACGGCGTCAATCAATACTTGCGCCGCAATCTCACCACCTGATAAGACATAATCACCAATGCTGACTTCCACCAGCTCCGCCTGTTCAATAACGCGCTGATCTAGCCCTTCATAGCGCCCACAGATAAGCATAACCCCTGAAGCTTGCGATAAATCCCGAACCAGCGCTTGATCCATTGGCTTGCCGCGTGGGCTGAGATAGATACGTGTTGTATCAGCTGGCATGGTTTTAGCGGCTTGATCAATCGCCGCCGCCATGACATCCGGCCGCATCACCATCCCCGGCCCACCACCAAATGGCGGATCATCGACTTTTTTATGAACGCCAACACCAAATGAACGAATATCCGTTACCTCAAGCGACCATATACCAGCTTGCAGCGCTTTGCCTGCCAAGGATTGCCCCAAAACCCCTGGGAACATATCCGGAAACAAGGTGAGAGCCGAAACTTTCCATGGAGGCGTATCAGATAGTGGCGTCTGTCCAGTCATGCGTTTGACCTTAATTATTAGCGTTTACCTATCTTATGATGACTTCTTATTTTCGTCCTGTTTAATCGTTGAGCTTAATCGTTTCGCTCATCATGTTTGGGCTTAGATGTTGGGGTTGCCTCAAGCCAGATAGGATCAATATGCATCTGGATCATCTGAGTATTAATATCTAAATTGATCCGATGGTCATTTTGGAAAGGTAGCATAACACGGCGCCCATCTAAAAGCTGAACCTCAATCATCTCACCGCCACCAAAATCAAAAAAACCCGATAATGTTCCAATCACCTGATGATCGGCATCGCAAATCTTAGCGCCAAGCATATCAGTCTGATAAAGCGTGTCCTGTTCATCAGGCAATTGTGCGCGATCAATATAGAGACGGGTTTTTGCCAATGCTTCTGCGGCATTACGATCATTAATTCCCTTTATCTTGCAGATTAACTGATCTTTCACCTGACGGGTAATCCGAATATCATAAGCTTTGCCAGCCGCATCCTGAAGCGAGCCATAAGCAGAGATATTTTCGGGCGCTTCGGTAAAGGGCTTAACCTTTACCGCACCCTTAATGCCATGCGCGCCGGTGATCACCGCTAGCAGAATAAGCCGAGACGATGGGCGATCCTTATCATGGGTGTTGTCATGATGATGGTCATGTCCCGGCTTAGCCATGTTTTACTCAGATTTTTCTTCTTCAGATGCTGCTTCCTCAGCAGGAGCCTCTTCAGCAGGTGCCTCTTCAGCCGGTGCTTCAGCAACAGGAGCCTCTTCAGCAGGTGCTTCAGCAACAGCTTCTTCGGCCGGTGCTTCTTCAGCAGGTGCCTCTTCAGCAGGTGCTTCAGCAGCAGCAGCGGCTTCGGCTTCGGCAGCGGCGGCAGCGGCTTCAGCAGCGGCCTCTTCACGTTCCTGACGCTTTTGACCAAATGCTGATTTCTTTGGTTGTTCTCTAATCTCAGGCGCATCCAATAAGCCAAGACCAGCCATCATTTTATGAACACGAAGGGTTGGCTTTGCCCCCTTGGACATCCAGTATTTTGCCCGCTCACCATCCAATACCAGTCTATTTTCATGGTCATTGGGAAGCATAGGGTTATAAGACCCGATTCGTTCAACAAACCGGCCATCTCGTGGCGATGACGCCTCAGCAATGACGATACGATAAAATGGTCTTTTCTTAGCACCACCACGCGCCAATCTAATTTTCAGTGCCATGTTGTTTCCTTTCAATTAAACATATGACGTATTTTCGTTACCGCTAATCGGTTGTGATTAACGCTTTTTCTTCTTTCCACCGAAGCGCGACATTCCGCCAAGCCCCGGAAATCCACCTTTACCTAATCCGGGCATACCGCCTAATCCGGGCATACCGCCACCAAGCTTTGATAAATCAGGCATCTCACCCGGTGCCGATCCTGGTGCCGATCCCGGAGGCATCCCCCCCATAACATCACCGCCACCAGCACCACCACCAAACATAGACGCTAACGCCGCCGGATCACCGCCGCCGCCTTTGCCTAGTCGTTTCATCATCTTGGCCATATCTTGATATTGTTTAACCAGTTTATTAACGTCCTGAACACTTGTCCCAGAACCTTCGGCAATGCGCCGGCGCCGAGATGCATTTAAGAGGCCAACTTGCCGCCGCTCACGGCTGTTCATCGACAGAATAATCGCTTCTTGCTTATTGAAATAATTATCGTCAATGCCTGCGGCTTTAATGGCTTTTTGCATTTTTCCAATGCCTGGCAGCATCCCTAATAAGCCACCCATGCCACCCATTTTTTTGAGCTGGCGCAACTGGGTCAGAAAATCTGTCATATCGAACTGGCCTTTGGCCATGCGCTTGGCCATCCGTTCGGCTTCTTCAGCTTCTATCGTCTCAGCCGCTTTTTCAACCAAGCCAACGACATCACCCATGCCAAGAATACGGCCAGCCATGCGTTCAGCATTAAAGCTTTCCAAGGCATCCTGTTTTTCGCCAACACCCAGAAATTTAATCGGACAGCCAGTGACATGACGCATCGACAACGCCGCCCCACCACGCGAGTCACCATCAGCACGGGTCAGGATAATTCCTGACACATCCATCGCTTCTTTGAAGGCAGTGGCGGTAGTGACCGCATCTTGACCTGTCATCGCATCAGCAACCAGCAAAATCTCAATTGGTTTGGTCAGTTTGGCAATGTCTTGGGCTTCTGCCATTAACGCCGCATCGACGGTTGTTCGACCCGCCGTATCAAGGATAAGAATATCCGCTGATTTTAGCTTTGCCGCCTGCATGGCACGTTTGGCAATAGCAATAGGGTTTTCATTATCTTGTTCAGGTAAAACGGCAACGCCAGCTTCTTCACCCAGCAGGCGCAGTTGTTCACGCGCCGCCGGACGGCTAACATCAAGTGATGCCAGCATCACCGATTTCTTGTCTTTCTGGAATAATTGCCGCGCCAACTTCCCTGTTGTTGTGGTCTTACCACTACCTTGCAGACCTACCATCAAAATAACCGCAGGTGGCGTTGTGTTCAGATTGAGGGGGATATCATCAGGCCCCAGCATATCGACCAGCGCATCATTAACAATCTTAATGACCATCTGCCCCGGGGTAACAGACTTGAGAACATCACTGCCAACGGCCTTTTCCCTGACCACGGTCATAAAAGATTTAATCACTGATAAGGCCACATCAGCCTCAATCAAGGCAAGCCGAACTTCACGCAAGGCAGTATCGACATCAGCCTCGCTCAGCGCGCCGCGCCCACGCAGACGATCAAATACCGATCCTAATTTTTCGCTCAAGCCCTCAAACATGGTGTTCCTGTATATTGTCTAAATCTCTATTCACCATAATACCTTACAAAAATGACCAAACACAAATGGCGCCTGTGCCTGATTTCAGGGACATGCGTAACCCGCTAGGGTTTGGTCGTGGCATAAATATTAAGATGCCTTTTGCGTGGCGTTATGATGTGATCATATGCGCTCAAGCATTCACATGCGCCAAAACTGCCTAAATGTCAAGGCTAAAGCCTCTTATGTCCAAGTCATAAGTCATATGTGATTTAGCGCTTAATGATTAATCTGCATCAGCGGCGTTATCATCAATACCGGCAAGAGCTCGGCCAAAGTCAAGTGCCTCAAACGGTTTCAGATCATCTTTGCTTTCACCAACGCCAACCGCATGCAGGGGAAATCCAAATTGTTCAGCCAAAGCAACAACAATACCGCCACGCGCGCTGCCATCAAGTTTTGTGACAATCAATCCAGTCAATGGTGTCGCCTCATGAAAGGCTTTGACTTGTGAAATGGCGTTCTGGCCAACCGTGCCATCGAGAACCAAAATCGTTGCATGCGGGGCATCAATATCTTTTTTGCCTAAAACGCGGCTGATCTTGGCCAGCTCATCCATTAATTCCTGTTTAGCCTGCAGTCGGCCTGCCGTATCAATGATCAAAATATCGGCAGAGGCATGGATCGCTTTCTCTAACCCCTGATATGCAATCGCCGCCGCATCACCGCCGGGCGCACCATGAATAACCTCAGTTCCCGTTCTGTCGCCCCATAGTTTGAGCTGATCAATCGCCGCCGCCCGAAACGTATCCGCCGCCGCCATGATGACGGTTTTGCCTTCCGACTGCCATAACTCGGCGAGCTTGCCTGCGGTCGTTGTTTTGCCAGACCCATTAACCCCAACCATCAGCACAACAAAGGGCGTGCGGTTAGGGTCAGGGGTTAGCGGGATAGCCACCGGCGCAAGGATTTCTGCCACCCCCTCGGCCAATGTTTCTTTAATCTCGTCTTCGGTGACTTCGCTATTAAAGCGCTTGGATTTCAGATTTTTAATCAGTTTTTCTGAGGCTTCCATGCCCAAATCTGCCATCACCAGCGCATCAAGCAAATCATCCAGCGTCGCTTGATCGAGTTTCTTTTTGGTCACAACAGAGGTAATCGTCTCCGTCAACCGTGAAGCTGTTTTCCCCAAACCGGCCTTGAGACGTCCAAAAAAACTCATGATCTTAACTCCGCTAATAGCAACTCGCCTTCACGGCGCAGTATCCGAACAGGATAAAGCTGTCCTGCCGCGAGGTCTGGGGTCAGCATTTTCACTCGCCCAAACTGACGGGTATGGGCAATGCCGCCGGTTTCCATGACGACCTCATCATCTTGCCCGATCATTTTATCCATCTGGCGCTGGGATAATGTATGGCCTAATTGCCGATATTCAGCCGCCCGGCTTCGAATGATTTCTGTTTTAATTTGTGGCATCCGTGCCGCTGGCGTGCCTTGACGCGGGGAAAACGGAAACACATGAAGCCAGCTAATATTCAACTGATCAAGCAGCCGCATACTATTATGATGCGCCTCATCGTCTTCGGTCGGGAAGCCAGCTATTAGATCAGCACCAAAGACAATATCGGGGCGGCGGTAGCGCAAATCATCAACAAGCGCCATCACATCGTCAGGGCTATGGCGGCGCTTCATGCGCTTTAGGATCAGGCCATCCCCATGTTGAATAGATAAATGCAAATGCGGCATAAAGCGCGGATTGTCGGCTATCACGGCACGCAGATCAGCATCAATATCAGCCGGATCAAGTGATGATAATCTAAGCCGCGGCAAGTCTGGCACAGCGCTCAATATTGTTGCCACTAATTGCCCCAAGCGTGGCGGAGCTTGATCTGATAAAGCCAAATCATTGCCCCATGAGGAAATATCAACCCCTGTCAGCACAACCTCAGCCACACCCGCCGCCACTAAATGACGGATTTGCGAGACTACATCAGCCACTGAAACCGACCGACTGCCACCACGACCATAGGGGATAATGCAAAACGTACAGCGATGATCACAGCCTTGCTGGATTTGCAAAAAAGCCCGGCTATGATGATCAAATCCAGCCAGCATATGCGGCGCCACCGACCGCACCGTCATGATATCGCCAACCAGCGACGGTAATTCAGGTGTGTTGGTAGTGGCCAGTTTGCGCCAGCTTTCAGCATCTAGTTTTTCATGATTACCAATAACAGCATCGACTTCTGGCATGGCTTGCCAGGCTTGCGGGTCAATCTGAGCGGCACAGCCTGTAACGATAATACGCGCATCTTCATCTTCACGGCGCATTTTACGGATCATTTGCCGCGCCTGCTTTTCAGCCTCAGCGGTGACCGCACAGGTATTGATCACCACCATATTATCACAGCCCAGCTGCTTCGTATGCTCACGGATGACTTCGCTTTCCCAGCTATTGAGACGACAGCCAAAGGTTTCTATGCGGGCGCCATTAGTCATTGGTCGCTCCTGCATTGGCAGCAACGGGCGGCAATGTGATCTGACCATGAAAGACATGGCTGACTTCGCCTGTCATGATGGCACCTGCATCTGTCCAGTTTACCATCAGCTCACCGCCATCAAGAATAACAGTGACGGCTTTATCTGTTAATCCTAACCGATAGGCAGCAATGGCAGATGCGGTCGCCCCACTGCCGCAGGCACTGGTAATTCCGGCGCCGCGTTCCCATACCCGCATCCTAATCCGATTATCGCCAATGATGCTAATCCACTCAATATTGGCTTTTTCAGGAAACATGGCATGTGTTTCTAGCTGAGGTCCTAATTCTGCCAGAGCAATGCTTTCCGCATCATCAACCGCAAAAACACAATGCGGATTGCCTATATTTATCGCCATAGCAGGCGGTAATCCCATGCCTAAATCGAGCGCTTTGGTATCCGCCTGATGAGCTAATGGTATCTCTGGCCAATCAAATCGGGGTTGGCCCATATTGACAGAAATCATGCCATGCTCGGCTTGCCATGCTTCTAATCTGCCACCTGCACTATTTAATGTGATCTGATCTTTGGCTAGACGCTGCATCATGACGGCGGCAACACAGCGCGTGCCATTACCGCAGGCTTCGGCTAATGAGCCATCACTATTTAAAATAATGAGACGCGCATCTGCGGATTGATCCTCGGCGGTTATTAATATCTGATCACAGCC
Source organism: Alphaproteobacteria bacterium (assembly GCA_016778985.1). Lineage (GTDB taxonomy): Bacteria > Pseudomonadota > Alphaproteobacteria > Puniceispirillales > UBA1172 > UBA12202. The sequence continues at coordinate 113,290 of JADHOM010000002.1, forward strand.
GATCCCGCGCCGCCGATCAGCCAGCATACGCGCCTGCGCGGTTATTGCCGCAACCATAGGCGGTGTTGCCATATCAACAATGACAAAATCATTGCCGAGACCATGCATTTTGACAAAAGACAGTTCCATTATGCCGATATACGCCGTTTTACCGTTTATTGCAAAACTTCATCTATTCATCATATTCCATCATATATTAAGGCGGATAACCACTGGCGCATGATCTGATGGCTTTTCCCAGCCGCGCGCGGACTTGATGACTTCGGCACCAGCTATTTGCTCACGCAATGGCGGCGTTACCCAAATATGATCCAGCCGCCGCCCTTTATCCGCCGCCGCCCAGTCACGAGCTCTATATGACCACCATGAATATAATTTACCATCAGGAATGGCGAGTCGCACCGCATCATGCCATTGACCATCTTCCATAATCCGATTGAGCGCATCAACCTCAACCGGCGTATGGCTGACAATTTTAAGCAACTGTTTATGTGACCAGACATCATCTTCGCGGGGGGCGATATTCAAATCCCCCAGCAGAACACTTGGCCTGCCATGATCACGGTGGGCCGACCATTCGGCCAACTCAGCAAGGAATTGGAGTTTATGGGCAAACTTGTCATTGACATCCGCATCAGGCACATCACCACCTGCCGGGATATAAAAATTATCAATAATCAGATCATTGTTCAGCTCAACCGAAAGATGCCGGCAATCTTGTTTTTGCGCCCAATAGGCATGATCTGATGATCGGATTGGCAGTCGCGCAATCGTCGCTACCCCATTATAACCTTTCTCACCCCGATAGGCGAGATGAGGATATCCGGCGGCAATAAACGCCTCTGCTGGAAACGCCTCATCAGGGCATTTGGTTTCTTGCAGGCATAATACATCTGGCTGTTGTTCAGCCAATAGTTTCAAGACAATCGGCAGCCGCAAACGGACAGAGTTAATGTTCCAGGTAATAATTTTCATATTGTTCTCATGACACTGCGTTGGCTGATGTAATATGCCGCATTAAGGCATTTATTGCGAATAATTATTGGGCACAAACAGCCGTTGTGATACATCAATATTCTTTTCGACGTTCTGAAATGTAACGATGGTTTGGGCGCCAGCGCTATCAATAATCATCCAGCGCCGTAACTCAAACGGCTTGTCTGTAAACTCCAGCACAAGCAGGCCAGCATCATCACCTGTTGGCTTATCCAATTCAATCCTGACAATACCATCTTTGGTGGTAGCGGTAGTGGTAATGCCATCAAGACTCAACTTAACATTCTCATTGAACAGAATCCCTAATGGCGTCTCGCTAATCGGATAGCTGGTTAATTTTTCTCTATCCTGTTCATCAACATGAAGCCATATTTTCGTTGTAATGAGGACGGTTTCCAACGGGTCATCATAATCAAATCGAGACCAATACGGGCGTTTGAGATAAATATCGCCTTCGGCATAACTGCCATCATCGGATACCTGAATAAATCTGCCTTTTAAGGTTTTGAGCTGATTGAACCAGTTTTCAGCATCGGTAATAGGGTCAGCATATGCGGCCATGCTAAACCCGGCCATAGCCCATGCTATCATGATAGCAATTAGCCCTGTTTTCATACTTGTTTTGATGATTGCATTGAGCCGATTAAACATGATCTGTATCCATTAAAATCTCTCGCTTACCGGCATGATTAGCCGGGCTAACCAGACCATTTCGTTCCATATCCTCAATAATGGTCGCGGCACGATTATATCCTATTCGCAGATGCCGTTGAATGAATGATGTAGATGCCTTGCCCTCACGCTGGACAAGCTCAACAGCCTGATCGTAAAGGCTGGCTTCACCATCCAAAACGGCTACTCCATTATCACTATTTTGCAGCGCATCGGCTTCTATTGTGACACTATCATCATATTCTGGCTCACCTTGCTGACGCAGGAAGCTAGCTACTTTTTCGACTTCTTCATCGCTAACAAAAGGCCCGTGAACGCGGCCGATACGGCCGCCACCTTCCATGAATAACATATCCCCTCGACCCAACAGATGCTCGGCGCCTTGCTCACCTAGAATGGTTCGACTATCAATGCGTGAGGTCACCTGAAAAGATATTCGAGTTGGGAAATTAGCCTTGATTGTGCCTGTAATGACATCAACAGACGGCCGCTGGGTTGCCATAATGACATGAATTCCTGCCGCTCGTGCCATTTGCGCCAGCCGTTGCACCATCGCCTCAATATCCTTGCCAGCAACCAGCATCAGATCAGCAACTTCGTCAATAATGACAACAATAAAGGGAAGAAGATTCAAATCGAGCTGTTCTTCCTCATAAACCGGCTGGCCACTCTCCTCATCAAAGCCTGTTTGGACACGGCGGCTTAATGTTTCACCCTTGCGTTTGGCATCAAGAATATACTTATTAAAGCCATCAATATTACGAACGCCAACCTTGGCCATATTGCGATAGCGGTTTTCCATCTCACGGACTGCCCATTTCAAGGCAACTACGGCTTTATTGGGGTCAGTAACCACCGGCGTTAACAAATGCGGGATGCCATCATAAACCGATAGTTCAAGCATTTTAGGGTCAATCATGATGAGCCGACAGGTTTCAGGCGTATGCGTATATAAAAGTGATAAAATCATGCCGTTAATACCGACCGATTTACCTGAGCCAGTTGTTCCAGCCACCAGCAGATGTGGCATCCGCGTCAGGTCAGCAACAACGGGATTACCGGCAATATCCATCCCCAGCGCAACTGGCAAAGCCGCTTTACTGTTTTCCCATTCATCATGGTCAAGAATATCACGGATCAAGACAGTCTGGCGGTTCGTATTTGGCAGTTCAATGCCGATTGTATTCTGGCCAGGAACAACGGCAACACGCACAGATAACGCCGACATTGAACGCGCAATATCATCAGATAAGCTAATCACGCGCTGGGTTTTTGTGCCCGGTGCAGGGTTCAGCTCATAGCGTGTAACGACAGGGCCAAATCTGGCTTTTTCAATATTACCGCCAATGCCAAACTCTGATAATACGCCTTCTAACATGCGTGAGGTATTGTCCAATGCTTCCGCATCTGGCGCAATCAATGCCTCATTGGGTTCGGCCAATAATTCCGCAGAAGGCAGGCTATAGCCGCTTGGGGTGCCTAGATCAAGTGAGGCTTGTTTTCCTGATGCGGCAGCTTTTTTGCGTTTTGCAGATGTCGTGGCTTTGGCATCATTATCATCCTTGCCTGCAACAATAATAGGTTCACGCCTTGGCGCTGGTGATTTTCGCTTAGCTCGTGGTTTCGATTTGCGTTTCTCAGAAGCAAGGGACTTTGCCCGCGCCATGCCTTGGAATAGCTTACTAATAGCGGCGCGCGTTAGCAAATAACCTTTGCCCAGAACTCGCAATTCATTCACTCCGATTGAAGCGATATAAATATAGCCAATCGCTGCCATAACCATCAAACCACCAGCAAGCAGATGCTGGCCAGTGATCAATATAGGTGATGTTAAAATAGGCTCGACCAATATTGGATATTCTAGGAGCAGTAGATACATCGCCTTACCAGTCGCATTACCATATGCTTCGGCAAACACATAATGCACAGACACGGCCAGAAGAAGCAAAACAAATGGCAGTAAAAACAACCTGAAGAGGAGCCGTCCATGCCAGCGATTTTGCCACATACGATATGACCAGACTAATGGGATGATCGCCACCGCCACAGAGATGATAAATCCAAAAGCATTGATCAGGAAGCTCGATATATTTGCACTAGCAGTATCAACAATATTTCTGGTCTCGGCGCTATCACTTGCCGTGCTGTTTATTGACGGGTCAGCCGCATCAAAGCTCAATATCATGAGTAATAAGCCGATGCTGGCCATGCATAAAAACCCAGCAATAAGCTTATAGAATATCCGAGCAATCCATGCGGATATTGCCGGTGAGATGATGGGGGCTTTTTCGCCTTGCTGCACCATAGACTTACCTTACCTCATATTCTGTCGCGATAGCTATTGAAATCTAATCAAAAACGCGGTTACTCTAGGCTATGCCAAAACTTCGCCCTGCTATATTTCTTGATCGCGATGGTGTTATCAATATCGACCATGGCTATCCTCACAAGGTAGAAGATTTTGCCTTTATGCCAGATGCTGATAGAGCCATCAAGCGTGCCCATGATTTGAATATACCGATTTTTGTTGTCACCAATCAGGGCGGTATTGGATTAAGGTATTTTGATATCCCGGCAATGCGGCAGTTTCATGACCATATGCTAACAAAAATTAGCGATGCTGGCGGCTATATTACCGAAATTGCCTTCTGCCCGCATCACCCGAGCTCTCCGCATCCTGAAATGCGTGACTGCACATGCCGAAAACCACAGCCCGGCATGATCCTTGAGCTGGCGAAAAAATATCATATTGATTTGCCAGCAAGCGCTATGATCGGTGACCGGCCAACCGATATGGAAGCCGCCCATGCCGCAGGGTGTCATGGGATTTTGTATGAAAGCGGCAGTGTACTGACGGTCATGGATGCCGCATTGCAACATATCTCTATTATGGCTAAACCTATATCATGACTAAATCAGATAGAGATACAACTAAAGCGGCAGATTTCGGACATGGCATCCATATTGTTGGTGGTGGCTTAACCGGCTATGCGGCGGCGCTAGCTCTGGCTGAGGCTGATTTTCCGGTCACAGTCTATCAGAGCCGCACGCCTAACAAAGATACCCTGCGGACAACAACGATCAATCCTAGCGCCTATGATATGCTGAAAGATATCGGCGTCATAGCGGCGCTACCCGCTGACGCGCTAACCCCGATTTATCAGATTATGGTGACTGATGATGCTGATCGCGACAACACCCATGATCCTGTCATGACATGGGATAATTCCGCACAAGCCAATCAAGGCGCGGCACTAGCATGGGTTATCGGCAATGCTGTCCTCAGCGATATGATGGAAGCTATGCTGGCCACCCATGACCGCATTACAGTTTGCCAGACTGACATTACTGGCTATCAGTCGCGCCACCCCGATTATCACCACGCGGCGGCGGCACTAATGACAGCGGATGACAGGCTTATCCCGGCTAGCCTGATCATTGCCGCAGATGGACGTAATAGCAAACTCCGCCAAGCTGCTGATATTCGTGTCATCACCCGCAATTTAGGGCAATCCGCCATTGTCAGCACAGTTACTATGACCGAACCGCATCGCCATATTGCATGGCAGAAGTTCTTGGCAGGTGGGCCTATTGCCCTAATGCCGATGCCAGATATGCATATGGCATCACTGGTTTGGAGCATGACAAATGAAGATGCCGAACGGTTGATGAAAGTTAATGATGAGCGTTTTGCCATAGCATTGGATGATGCAACTGATCTCACCTTTGGCCGGATTACGGATATCGGCGTGCGGCAAGCCTTTGCCGTCATCCCAACCCATGCTCTATGGCCCGTGGCGCAACGCTTAGTTCTGATTGGTGATGCCGCCCATGCGATCAACCCGCTTGCTGGTCAGGGCTATAATCTGGCACTGGCTGATGTTAAGGCATTGGCACGGATGCTGATGGCGGCACGGCGCGACGGTATGGATATTGGCTCACGCCAACTACTACATCGCTATGCCTTCAGCAGAACACCCGAAATCGCCACGATGACACTGGCAACAGATGGGCTTAATATGCTGTTTTCATTTGGCAAGCGGCGGCGGCGATTAGCTGGAATGGGAATGGCACTGGCTAATCTGCAAGGCATTAAATCCTTTGCTCTGCATGTCGCCAGTGGCCGCTTGTTTGGCCGTTAATATTATCATCTTACTTAATTTCGAGCTGTATTTTTAGGCTTTATTCGCGGCTTAATCCTAGTCTATCTAGCCGTGCCAAATAATCCGCCATCATAGTATCTTGCGTGGTCGCAAATTGATAGAGAATATCCCATGAGAAAAGACCTGTATTATGGCCATCACTAAATACCAACCGCACCGCATAATGGCCAACAGGTTCAACGCCTAAAACCTGAATATGTTTCTTACCTGCTGGTGTTTGCTTTTGCTCAGCCGCATGACCTTGGACTTCTGCTGATGGCGATTCGACCCGCAGTAATTCGGCAGCTAGAATAGCACTAACGCCATCATCAAAAATCACTTTGAGCTGAGTTCTATCTGCCGATAGTTCAATATCTGTCGGCCAAGCGGCGGAAGTCATAGCGCCGCCATCATTCATCAGGGTCTAACTGCCGCGCTTCATCGACCAACATTACCGGAATCCCTTCGCGGATAGGAAAGGCTAGCCCCGCCTGCTTACTGATCAATTCGTGGCGCGCACGATCATAGCTCAAGGGGCCATGACAAACTGGACAGACCAAAACTTCGAGCAGGATCGGATCAAGTTCTCTTGATCCCGCGCCTGAATTGCTTGCTTTATCAGTGTTTGACATGGCCTTTTTTCTGCATATCTGATGCCGTCATCTCACATTCCATTTCCAGAATAGCCGAAATGAGATCACCGCGCGAAGACACATCCTTAGCTTCAAGGAGCATCTGTTTTTCAGCAACTGCAAGCGGGCAGATCATCGATAATGTCGTGATCAGTTTTTCATCAGCACAGGCTTCGATCGAATTCCAATCCGCCGAGAAGCCCTTCATTTGGAAATATCGCTTCAACACCTTGATCAATCTGGTGCGGTCAAAGTATACATCCTTGACAAGCAGATCATCCACATATTCATCATAGCTGACCCGACATTGACGATATCCGGATTTACCCTCAATCTCTTCGTCAATATTAAAGCGGATCATGCCATCAAGCGAGATCAGATAACGACCATCAGTGGTTTCTTCAAAACTGGAAATACGGCCAGCGCAACCGACCGAATAGAGTAAGGGAGACATTTCATCCTGCGTTACCCCTGAATTGCTTTGTATCATTCCGATCAGCCGATGCGGCGTTGATAAGGCGTCTGATATCATGCTCAGATAACGCGGCTCAAATATGTTCAATGGCAACCTGCCAGTGGGCAAAAGTAATGCTCCATCCAATGGAAAAATTGGGATGTTAATTGGCAAATCCGCAATTTCTGGATCAAGTGAGTTTCGTTTCATGACTTATCCTTCCATATAAAATGGATGTATTAGTTTATTTTTAATGTCTTCACGAAAACAGAAGCGAGGATAATTGTTTACGCCCCTCCTTAACTTTGGGTGCAGTGGCACCCAATGCGGCAAATATTTCAAGCAACTGGAGACGCGCCGCGTCATCATTCCAGCCTCTATCTTTTTTTATCATCTCTAGTAACGTTGATATGGCATCTTCTGAGGCGCCAGAGCCAAATTGAGCAATAGCAAGATCATATCGTTTCTGCATATTCTCCGGGTCATTTCCAACAGCTTGTTGCAGAACAGATAATTCACCAGCCCGTTCTGAAGCTTTAAGGGCAAACTCAAGTCTTTTAGCAACATCTTGAACGGCATCGCTTGATGCCAGTGTATCTGGCAGATTATCAAGCATTTCTTTGGCGTTCTCTAAATCATTTAAGCCGATCAGACAACGCAGCAAGCCTGCCACGGCTTTTTCATTATTTTCTTCAAGATGAAGCACCGCTTGGAAGGCGCCAATAGCAGCGCCATAGTCTTTTTCAGCAAACGCCGCTTCGGCTTGTTCAAAATAGCTGTCGACGCTCTCACCGCCACCTGCTTGTGCGGCTAATTGTTGCACCATCTCACGTAGCTCTGATTCTGGCTTAGCACCAACGAACCCGTCAATTGGCTGGCCATCGTGAAAGACATATACCGTCGGCACAGATTGCACCCGCAGCTGGGCGGCGATAGCCTGATTTTCATCAATATTAACCTTAGCTAATTTTACTTTGCCGCCAGCCTCACTAACAACTTTTTCAAGGATCGGCATTAATTGTTTGCAGGGGCCGCACCAAGGCGCCCAAAAGTCAACAATTACAGGTTGTTGACGTGATGCTTCAACAACCTCTGCCATAAAATTATCGGTAGATACGTCAACGCTTGAGCCGCCACCAGAATGAACTGTTGTGTCATGCAATGAAACCATTGTCTTCCAAACTTTCAATATAATTGCCGACAAGAAATTTTATTGTAGCCGGTATCTTATAGAAAATATAAATTAAATTTCATAAATGACAAGAGAGCCACGACTTTTTATTTTGATTTAATTCATTATTTCGGCAAGTGGTAATATAGTGACCTGATGGCCAGTATATTCAAAAAATCGCCTCAGGTCTGATCCGGCAATTGTCACTGTCTGGTCGTTAATCAAGGGATGAAAGTTAACTGCTTCCATATCAGCTAATGTTTTGTCCAGATAGACGGTGACCTTATGATCAGGATCGTTAATAACAGAAAACGGCGTCACTGACCCCGGAATTACCCCTAGATATTCCATCAGACGGTCTGAGCTGCCGAATGATAACCGGTCTGTGCCCATAGCACTTGCCAAGGCTTTCAGGTCTATCGGCTGATCTTCTTCAGCGACAACCAGAAAGTTATTTTTTTTACGGTCACGCAGGTATAGATTTTTAGCATGACCGCCACTCATGTCGCCGCGATGTTGGCGCGAATCCTCAACCGTCCTCAAGGCCGGATGCTGATGCCGGATAACCGATATATTCAGCGCCTCAAACAGCGCGAAAAGATCATCAGGCGTGGCCGGATTCTGTCCAGAAAAAGATGATGTCATGATACTGAAACCTCTTGTCTAATGCTGTCATTTTATAAGCGGTAATGGCTTATCCGTCTAGCATTGAGATCACAATCCATCTTATTAATCCGCCCCTTCATTTTTATGCTGATGCCTCTTAACGCTATGGATTCACATATAATTACAAAATGCAACGATTGACCACGCCCTAAGCGATAGGTCATATGGATATGAAAACTCGTTATTCTAGGCTTTAACTATATGACTACGGATACACATATCACCCGCAATGTAGCGCTCATCGGGGCTGGTTTATGGGGTCGGCATATCGCCCGCAATTTGGCAAGTCTTGGTGCCTTAAAGGGGATTTGCGACCACTCACATGAACAAGCAACGCAAATCGCCGCCAGCTGCGGGGATACCTATGCTGTTGCGGTGTTGTCACTAGATGCTATTCTTGCTGATCCTGATATTGACGGCGTCGCCATAGCTACTCCGGCACCTAGTCATCATGATATTGCCATTAAAGCCTTAGCCGCTGGCAAGCATATCTATGTTGAAAAACCGCTCGCCTTATCACTAGCGGAAGCGACAGAAATTGCTGATGCCGCCAGCGCCGCCGGAAAGCACGTCATGCTAGGCCATCTGTTGCGCTATCATAGTGCTTTCATTGCGCTTGATGCGGCGGTAGCGGCTGGGCAGATTGGCGCGCTTACGCATATCCGCGCAAGCCGCTTAGCCCCTGGCCGTGTTCGCGCCACAGAATCGGCACTCTATGATCTCTGTCCCCATGATTTAGCTATGATCCATCGTTTGATGCGAGGGGCAGAGCCAACGCATATCGCATGCCAAATGATCTGTCATATTACCCCAGGGGTGGATGATATTGTCACTGCTGATATGGGATTTGCCAATGGTGTCAGTGCCAGTGTCCAAGCCAATTGGATGAACCCGGTTAAAGTCCATAACCTCACCGTGATTGGTGATGAGGCGGCGCTAGTCTTTGATGATACAAAACCGTGGGAGGCAAAATTAATGCGCTATCCGATGCGGATTATTCGTCACAATAGCGCCCCTGATCTGGAGCGTGGCGAGGCTGAGCCTATCCCGCTCACCGCATCTGAGCCGTTAAAAGATGAAATGCGAGCCTTTCTGACCATGATCGAAACAAACACGCCGCCCCCTTCTGATATTACCGAAGCTCTCTATGTTCAGCGCCTGCTTGAGCGTATGCAAAACAGCACCGCACAACATCTAAGCCGTTTTAAGAAAAGTTAGCCCCCCAATGATTAGACCACCAAGAAAGGCCAGTTCATGTCTTATTCACAAGATAATATGATCCCATTTATTGATCTAGCGGCACAACAAGCGCCTATTCGATCTGATATTGATAAGGCTATTCAGGCTGTTCTTGATCATGGCAAATATATTATGGGGCCAGAAATTGAACAATTAGAGGACAAACTAGCCGAGTTTACGGGATCAAAACATGTTGTCAGCACCTCAAGTGGAACCGATGCGTTGCTGTTATGTCTGATGGCATTAGGGCTAAAACCCGGCGACGGCGTCATTGTTCCCAGCTTTAGCTTTGCCGCCAGTGCTGAGGTGATGCCGTGCTTGGGAGCTATACCTGTTTTTGGTGATGTTGATCGCCATAGTTTTACGCTTGATCCAAGACGGCTGGCTGATGCGAAAGCGAGCGCTGATGCGGTGGGGATTAATGTTGTCGGCATTATTCCTGTGGGGCTATTTGGTCAGCCTGCCAATATGCCCGCTATTCAGGATTTCGCCAATGCTCATGGATTATGGGTGCTTGATGATGCGGCACAGTCGCTAGGCGCAACTCAGCAAAATCGCCATGTTGGGCAAATGGCAAAGGCCACCGCCACCAGCTTTTTCCCGGCAAAGCCACTAGGATGCTATGGCGATGGTGGGGCTTTATTTACCAATGATGATGGCCTAGCCGAGATCGCTAAATCGGCGCGCGTTCACGGCATGGGGAAAAACCGTTATGATTATGAACGGATTGGCATGACGGCGCGAATGGATACGATCCAAGCCGCCGTTTTGCTGGAAAAATTGAAGATATTCCCCGATGAGCTGGCGCGCCGCCAATCTTGCGCTGACCGCTATAGTGCAGCGCTCAAAGATATCGTTATGCCTCAATATCTAGCCAGTGATACGACATCAAGCTGGGCGCAATATTGCTTCCTGCTGCCGCAACATGTCGACAGAGATATGGTGCAAAAGCGGCTTATGGAAAAAGGCATTCCTTCGGTTGTTTATTATAAAATGGGGATACATGAACACGCGCCATATGCTGCCTATCCGCTGGCCCAAAATGGCTTGCCTGTGACCGCTGAATTATGTCAGCAGATTTTATCACTGCCATTTCACGCGTGGCTAGATGAAATGACGCAAGATTATATCACTGATCATTTTGCCGCCATTATGAATGATCTGGGCTAGGTGATTATTTCCACAGACCTCTCCATCAATTTGTTTGATATGGTATAAAACCTGCAAAGCCTAAACGCATCACATATCAAAGTAACCTGTTATGAAGTCTTGGCTCAAACTATTTACAGGCATGGCTTGATGATGTGACGCAGGATTTGTAGCGATAAGTGATATTTTTTGCTTGCGTCAGGCAGGACTTGCATTATATTGCAATTCTCGGATGCGGGTGTAGCTCAGGGGTAGAGCATTACCTTGCCAAGGTAAGGGTCGTGAGTTCGAATCTCATCACCCGCTCCATAAACCCCCTCACATCATGTGCTAACACATTGATTTGTAGGCATTGTGCAATGTCTGCGAGGTGTGGTGATGTACAGATTGATGTACAATTCTGATGTTCGTTATGTGTCCAACAGAGATGGGGTTTTCTATTACACTAGACGTGTCCCCTATGATGTGAAGAAGCACTATGCTTCTGATAGATTGTCCTTCAGCTTGAAGACCAAATCATATGCTAGTGCTGTCCGTGCCGCACAGTCAGTGACACAGAGACTTGAGGATTATTGG